>DBFAQQ010000028.1:0-35003 GCA_048236535.1 Collinsella sp.
GAATTTGGCTTAGCAATCATAGGCGGATGACGCGGAAACGGCCCCTCCCGGGGCCGTTTCAGTTCCAGATCGTTGTTTTCGCCCGCTGAGCTGGGCCTATGCCGGAATCTCTCCCACAGAAACCACCGAAGAGCCAAAAAAGTACTTGCAAAGACGCGTTCCGACATATAAGTTGATAAAAGACCGCCGTTGCGGTTTTAAGTAGATCGAGCATATGAAATTTCAGTTTTTAGCGTGTAAGAGAAAGAAGATCGGCAAAGTACAACCCCAAACGCAATGACAACTTAATGAGGTAACTGCCACATGTGAGGCACCCAGGGCATTGCTGTCTCGATTTTGAGCACGATGCCTTCCGCCTTGCATGGGCCGTTCCATCCCGCCCCTGCAGCAACTGCCTCACGGGCTCATTGAAAACCGCATAGCACCCCAACGTCAGCACATCACCCACGGCAAGCACATCACTCACGACAACCAACACATCAACAAACAGCACGAACATCAACCGATTGGAGAAGCTATGACAAACCACCGCGCTGAAGACGGCGATAAGAAAAGCATTCTGGATGCCCGCATTGAGCGAGCATATGCAAACGAATATGACGCCGCCTTTGCCGCCGCGACCATCAAGAACTACGCGTCGCTACCGCTCGCGACGATCTTGGCCGACCACCCTCAACTGCTGAAGCGCTGCACAAAGATCATGGGCGACCCCGACATTCGCAAGCTGACAGACCCCTATGCCCCAAAACGCGACAACGATTCGTACGTTCTTACCGTAGGCTGCCTAGCCCATATGCTTACGGCGCTCGACACGAAACTCAAGCTCGAATGGGAACCCGACGAGCGTCATGAACTCGAAAGCAAGCGGAACACCCTGCGCACCGCACTGTTCCTTCCGTTGGACGGCCTCAAGCGCTGCAACGTCGAGCTCAATACACAGGCGCGGCAAAAGCCCGGGACCACAGGGCAGAAAACTCCAAGACCCCATGCGGCCATCGTCGACCGCAACCGATATAACCGCATGACCGCGCATTTTTCTGCCGAGGGAGCAGCCATAAGGACGCTGATCGACCTGCTGTGCCTCCTGAGCATCAACGAGCTATTTGAGGGCTATCTCGCCCTTGTTCCCGCGACGGCACCCAAGTCGGTAGCAAAGATCATCGAGACCTGCAGACGCCAGTTTGAGCGCCATCGCAATGGCAGCGAGATGAACGCCAGCATCGCGCAGTACTACGCGGCTCATTACAAAAATGACGGATGTGCCCCTGTCGAGCATCAGCTGCGGCTCGCCTACACCACGCCCGCCGCAACGCTCTATCGCTTTGGAGCCCTTGGCGCTTGCGAGCCGCACGAACAGGCAGCCTGCCCCACAACCGAGCTCGATCTCAGGCTCGGACGAACCCTGTAGCCCGCCAGCCCCTCCGCGGGCAACAATCCTATTCCACAACACAACCAACAGAAAGGAGTCCTCATGGACACCAATCATTCCCCCATCATCAGCCCCCTCACCATGCGTGAATCCGCCCGAGGCATCACGCTCACCAGCATTTACGATGAGATGCTCGCCCGTCGCGAGCTCTCCGTCATGGGAAACATCGAAACCCCGATGGCCCACGACCTATGCCAGCAGATCCGCCTGCTCGATGCCACCGACCCCAGCCGCCCCATCACCATATTTGTCGCCAGCGCCGGCGGAAGCGTGCGATCGGGCCTTGCGATCTATGACGCCATGCGCCTCGCATCGTGCCCCATCCGCACCGTCTGCCTGGAATTCGCCGCGTCCATGGGCGCCGTGATCTTTATGGGCGGCGACGATCGCCGTATGGCGCCCCATGCAGAGCTCATGATTCACGACCCGCTGATCCCCCAGGGGGCAGGCGGCTCGGCACTTGCGCTGCAGGAAACCAGCCGGCGTCTCATGCAGACCCGCAAGACCCTCACGCAAATCCTCTCGGACCGCAGCGGCCTCACGCCCAAGCGCATCCAGTCCCTCACTGCAAAAGACACCTACCTTTCGGCCGAGCGCGCCGTCGAGCTCGGCTTTGCCCACGAAATTCTCTCGACCACCAAGGAGGTCGCCCATGTCTAACCTCGCCAGCCGTCTCGCCGCATCTGAGTCCGCATCGTCCACCATCCTCGCCAAGGATCGAACGCTTTCCTGCGACACCCGCCAAACGGGACTCAACAACAATGCACTTGTGATCGGCCCCTCGGGAGCCGGCAAGACCCGAAACGTCCTCAAGCCCAACCTGCTGCAAATGAACGCAAGCTACATCGTGCTCGACACCAAAGGCACGCTCTGTCGCGAAGTGGGACCCGTGCTGGCAGCCCACGGTTACCGCGTGCAATGTCTCAACTTCGCCGACCTCAACACCGTCCCGGCCCTTGCGCCCGGCATCGAGCGCTGCGGCTACAACCCCCTGAGGCACATTCGCCGCAAGGCGGACGGCAGGCCCAACCAGCAGGACATCCTCTCGGTGGCAAAGGCCATCTGCCCCATCGAGGACAACAACCAGCCTTTTTGGGATCATGCGGCGGCAAACCTGCTGTCGTGTCTTATCGCCTACGTCACCGAACAGCTACCCGCCGACGAGCAGACGATCAGCTCGGTCATCAAGCTGATCGAGCACCTGCAGGACGGTGCCACAGGTCGATTGTTTGACGACCTGATCACGACCGACCCCCAAAGCTATGCCCTCTCGCTATGGCGGCGCTACGCCATTACGCAAAATGCCGAGCGCATGCACGCGAGCATCGTCGGCATCCTTGCCGAAAAGGTCATGTGTCTGGGATTCGACGGTGCGGCACAGCTCTATCGTGAGTGCCATCAGGCGGACTTCGCTTCCATGGGACACACCCCCTGCGCCCTGTTTGTAACCGTGAGCGATATTGACCGCAATCTCGATCCGCTGACCGGCCTCTTTATTTCGCAGGCGTTTATGGGCCTCATTCGTGAGGCCGATAGGCAGCCCGACGGCAGCCTGCCCGTGCCCGTGCGCTTTATGCTCGATGACTTCGCAAATCTGCAGATCCCCCAGATCGACAACGTGCTCTCGATTATCCAAAGCCGCAACATCTGGGCAACGCTGCTGCTGCAGTCGACCAACCAGCTCGATGCGCTCTATGGCGAGGCACGCGCACGCTCCATCATGGGCAACTGCGACACGCATCTGGTGCTGGCGTTCCAGGATCCCGAGAGTGCCCGGGTGTTTTCCGACCGCGCCGACGCGCTGCCCAGCACGCTCATGGCGACGCCGATCGATCGCTCGTGCCTCTTTGTGCGCGGCTGCACTCCCGAACAGGTCGAGCGCTTTAGGCTCGAAGACCATCCGCTCTACGGGGAGCTGCCCGAGGCGCAGCGAGGCCATGCGGAGGCCGAGCTCTAGACGCAGGGCCCTCGCAGCACGCGACGCTCCGGCGAAGATCCTTAAAGGCCGTGCGCCCCGGGGCCACGGCAAAGCAAAGGGGCCCGCATCCGATGGGATACGGGCCCCTGACTATAAGGCGCGATGCGTTAACAGCAGCGACTACTTGCGGTGAGCGCGGTAGAACTCGATGAGCGCCTGGGTCGAAGCGTCCTGCTCGGCCTTGGCGGCGTCGTCATGGAAGGCTGGAGTGATCTGCTTGGCAAGCTGCTTGCCCAGCTCGACGCCCCACTGGTCGTAGGAGTCGATGCCCCAGACCGTGCCCTCGACAAACGTGATGTGCTCGTACAGGGCGATGAGCTCGCCGAGTGCGAACGGGGTCAACGTGTCGCCAAAGATCGAGGTCGTCGGACGGTTGCCCTCAAAGCAGCGGGCCGGGACGATCTGCTCGGGCGTGCCCTCGGCGCGCACCTCATCGGCCGTCTTACCAAAGGCGAGCGCCTTGGTCTGGGCCAGGAAGTTGCCCAGGAACAGCTCGTGCACGTCCTGGCCGCTGTCGGTCGCAGGGTTGGCGGTATTGGCGAAGGCAATGAAATCGGCCGGGACCACCACGGTGCCCTGGTGCAGCAGCTGGTAGAAGGCGTGCTGACCGTTGGTGCCGGGCTCGCCCCAGAAGATCTCACCGGTGTCGGAGGTCACGGCGCTGCCGTCCCAGCGGACATGCTTGCCGTTGGACTCCATGGTGAGCTGCTGCAGGTAGGCCGGGAAACGATGCAGGTACTGGCAGTACGGCAGCACGGCGTGGCTCTTGGAACCGAAGAAGTTGACGTACCAGACGTTGAGCAGGCCCATCAGCGCAACGGCATTGTTCTCGAGCGGCGTGTTGCAGAAGTACTCGTCGATAGCGTGGAAGCCCTCGAGGAACTGCTGGAAGCGCTCGGGACCGAGCACGACGATCAGCGACAGGCCCACGGCGGAGTCGACGGAGTAGCGGCCGCCGACCCAGTTCCAGAAGCCGAAGGCGTTGGCGGGGTCGATACCGAAGGCCTCGACCTTCTCGAGTGCGGTGGAGACGGCGACGAAGTGCTTTGCCACGGCCTCGGCGTTCTGCTCATCGGAGCCGTCGATGGCGCCCTGGGCCTTGAGCTGCTCGAGCATCCAGGTCTTGACCTCGCGGGCGTTGGTGAGGGTCTCGAGCGTGGTGAAGGTCTTGGAGACGATGATCACGAGCGTGGTCTCGGGATCCAGGCCCTTAAGCTTCTCGGCCTGGTCGTTGGGGTCGATGTTGGAGATATAGCGGCAGTCGATACCGGCGTCAGCATAGGGACGCAGAGCCTCGTAAGCCATGACCGGGCCCAGATCGGAGCCGCCGATGCCGATGGACACCAGGTGCTCGATCTTCTTGCCGGTAACACCCTTCCACTCACCGGAGCGCACGCGCTCGGCGAAGGCATACATGCGGTCGAGGACCTCGTGCACGTCGGCGACGACATCCTGGCCGTCGACGATGAGCTGGCCCCTCTCGGTTGCGGGGCGGCGAAGCGCGGTGTGCAGGACGGCGCGGTCCTCGGTGGTGTTAATGTGCTCGCCGGAGAACATGGCGTCGCGGCGCTCCTCGAGCTTCACCTCGCGGGCAAGATCGCACAGCAGCTTGACGGTCTCATCGGTCACCAGGTTCTTCGACAGATCGAAGTGCAGGTCACCGGCGTCAAAGCTCAGCTTGTTCACGCGCTCGGCATCGGCAGCGAACCAGGCCTTGAGGTCGATACCATCGGCCTCGAGCTTCTCCTGATGAGCCTCGAGTGCCTTCCAAGCGGCAGTCGACGTAGCATCGATAGGTGCGGCAACAGTTGCCATAGAGTCCTCCTCAGCATACGGGCGCACGCCTCCATGCGCCCGGACATTCAGATGCCACTATTCTAGCGCAGGTCAAGACTACAATCAGCGAGCGTTGCCAATCGGCCCCCAAACGGCAACCGATCAAAAAGGGACAGGCTTATTTTGGCAGGTCAAACGCTTTACCAACCAAAAATAACCCGTCCTTTTATGGCAAATATTAGGCCGCGGCGCAGACGCTACCGAGTAACTCACGCAGAGGAGACCCGATGCCCTCCAGCAGTTCGGGCGCGATAATGGCAAAAACGGGAACCTCGCCGGTGCCCACGACAGCAGGCACCTTGCCCTCCGAGACAATGCATCCATAAGGCACAAAGCCGTCTTCGCCGGCATCGAGCGCCGCCATGCGACGCGCGAGCTCGCGCGCAAAGCCGGCAGTATCGGCATCGCCAATCGCCAGGACAAAGTTCACGCCTTCGTCGGTCGCCAGGGCTACGGCCTCATCGACCAAATCGTCTCCCCCATCGCCCCCGACCAAGCCGCAGCGAAAAAGCACGCGTTCGAGCAGAGCTCGATCAAGCGAGCCGAGCGCCGCCGAGACGAGCTCATCGTGCGTATGTTTGTCACCGCCCAACACGACCAGCGCCTTGGTGCCACCGTAGTGAGCGACCAATCGTCCGCACCAGCGAGCCACGTCTCCATCCGCAACAAGGCGCGTCGGCATACCAAACCCATAATTGACCATCTTTTCCACAACCCTTCCGTGCGTATAGGCGGTATTAATCGTTAGGCTCATGCTACGAAGCGAGGTTTTCCGAGCTGTTTCGCACTCTTTAGAGCTGCGTTAAAACCCGATCCAACCGCACGACCATACCTACCAAAACAAACCAGTCCCTTTTTGACAGGTTTGACGACGTCCGGACGAGCGGGTATTATCGAACAGGTATTCGATAAGAACATGTGTTTGATGAAGGGACACGGATGGCGCACGAGCAGCACACCTATATCTGCATCGACCTCAAGACGTTTTATGCCAGCGTCGAGTGCGTCGACCGTGGGCTCGATCCGCTCACCACCAACCTGGTCGTTGCCGACGAATCGCGCGGGCGCACGACCATCTGCCTCGCCATCACGCAGGCCATGAAGGACTTAGGGATTCACAATCGCTGCCGCCTATTCGAGATTCCCGATGGCATCGACTACATCACGGCCGTACCGCGCATGCAGCACTATATGGAGGTGTCGGCGCAAATCTACGGCATCTATCTGGAATACGTAAGTCCGCAAGACATTCACGTCTATTCAATCGATGAATGCTTTATCGACGTGACGCCCTATCTGGACCTCTATCACACAGATGCGGAAGGGTTCGCCTGCACGCTGCGCGACGAGGTCCTCGCGCGCACCGGCATCACGGCGACGGTCGGCATCGGCCCCAACCTATTCCAGGCCAAGGTAGCGCTCGACATTACCGCCAAGCACGTACCCAGCCGCATCGGCATACTCGACGACGAGACCTTTCGCAAGGAGATCTGGCCCCATCGTCCCATCACCGATATCTGGGGCATCGGTCCCGGCGTGGCAGCCCGCCTCGAGAAATACGGCGTCTACGATCTGATGGGCGTCGCGGCGCTCGACGAAAACCTGCTTTACGACGAGCTCGGCGTCAATGCCGAATATCTCATCGACCATGCCTTCGGGCGCGAGCCGACAACCATCGCCGATATCCAAGCCTATCGCCCGCAAGCAACTTCGACCACCACAGGACAGGTGCTCTCGAAGGGTTATGCCTACGAACAGGCCTATACCGTCTTGCGCGAGATGGTCGACAACGCCGTTTTAGACTTGGTCGATAAGCACGTGGTCTGCGACAGCATCTCGCTCTTTGTGGGCTACGCGAGCGAACGCGCCGACATACGCCGCCTCGACGCCAGCGGTACAGCGCAGTATGTGGACGGATGCGGGCACCTGCGCTCGAGCACATCGAGTATCGAACCCACCGCAACCGCCGGCCCCGAGCTCGCGCCCCGTGCGCCCAAGCCCGTCCAGCGCGATGACGAACGGCGTCGCCTGGTGCGCGAAGCGCAGGCAATCGATGGCATCTTTGTGGGAGAGCATGGCGGCAAACCGCGCGGTGGCTATGCCGCACTCTTTGCGCACTCTAACGCCTCGCGAAAGCTGCCCGAGCGTACCAATTCGTTTAAGAAGATCATGGGCTATTTCGATGAGCTCTGGGCGCAGACTGTCGATCCCAAACGACCGGTCAAGCGCATCAACCTGGGATTTGGCAACCTCATGCCCGAGGAATTTGCCACCATCGATCTATTCAGCGATATCGAGGCCGATGAGCGCGAACGCGACTTGGCGCGCGCCGTGTTGGCCGTAAAAGGCAAATACGGCAAGAACGCCCTGGTCAAAGGATTGAGCTTTACCGCCGGTGCCACCGCGCGCGAACGCAACGAACAAGTTGGAGGACACCGTGCCTAAACCCAAACAACAGCCCGTGCGTCCGCCGACCGCCTTCGAGCGCCTGGCGGACCCCGAGGGCAGACGCCGCGCCGCCGACCCCAACCTCACAGCCAACGGTGCCGTGCGCGCCAACCGCGCCGCACAGTTTATGCCCTTTGCCGCCCTCACGGGATACTACGAACTCGTGCGCAAGCAGGAAATCACCGTCGAGCCAAAACGTGAGCTCACGGAAGAAAAAGCCCTCGTGCTTTCTAAAAAGCTCGAGGGTCTCAAACGTGGCGACTTGGTTCGTGTCACCTATTACGATACATACGGCTATCGCAGCCGCACCGGCATCCTCGACGAGGCGCTCCCCGCCTTCAAGCTCCTCAAGCTCCGAGACATCGCCATCGACTTCGACGACATCCAAGACATCGAACTGCGCGGACGAGCCTAGCCAAGGAAGCGCATCCAGGGCGGCGCTTACAGCGTCATGACGTAGTAGCCCGCGTCTTTCACGGCCGTCTCGAGAACACCACGATCAACCGGCTGTTTAGAGCGCACACGTGCCGTGTGATCCGCATACGTCACCGTTGCCCACACGCCATCCAGCGCATTCAGGGCATTGGCCACGTTCTGAGCGCAGCCGTCACAGCTCATGCCGCCGATGAGCAGCTCATCGCTATAGGGATAGTGCGATGCATCGGTATCCACCACAACAACCTTTTTGGTTTTCTTGCCGCTCGTACCATCGCTGCAACAACTCTTCCCGTGTGTCGAAGCGGCAATGCGACGCAGTCCAAAAAACATGCCGACGGCAATGACGGCCAGCACGATGAGATTCGCAGGGTTGAGCAAGTCGCTCATGCGTTCCCCTTTCAAGTAGCCCTATCTAGATACCCCCATGGGGTGTCCCCATCTTAACCCAAAATCATGTCGGTTCGGTCAATTAGTTTCCCTATTCAAACTTTTTTGTTGACCATGGTTTACTTTCGTGTATAAGTTTTCCTAGGCTAACAGTTTAGATCCGTAAGGAGCGCCGTGACCCGAACCATAGACATTCCAACGTTTCAGGCAGCGATCGTGCGCAACTGCTCTCCCACGCTCGCGGGCATCAAGCCGGCATCGCTCTTTACCTATCCAGGCACCTACGCCCACGGGGACGGCTCGACCGCAACCGAAGCCATCGCAGAACGCCGAGCACGCCTGCTCAACGTTATCGCCCAGTGCAACCGCGAGCTTGACCCGCTCGGCATCCACCTGAGTGTTTTGGTCTGGCGGCCCTGCGGAGCGCTCGTGTACGTGTACCGAGCCAAAAGCCTCACCACCTATTTCGCAGATCCTCGCGCCCAAACGGCGCTCGCCTCGGAAGGCTACGACACGAGAGACCTTTCGACATGCCTTGTGCATTTGGCATCACGCATCACGCTCGCGAGCAATAACGTCGCGGAATGCGCCTGTAGCCAGACTCGATGCGCACTACCCCAGCAAACTAGCTGCAGCAACGACTGCACCTGCGAGTTTCCGCACGAAATAGGCTACTTCCTTGGATACCCCTACGACGACGTACACGAGTTTATCGTCCAGCGCGGCGAGAACTACAAGGTCTTTGGGGCTTGGAAGGTCTACGAAAATGTCGAGCAGGCGCTTGCGACGTTTGATGCCTACCGTGCCTGCACCCAATACTTCACCCTTGTCTATCAGCAGGGCTGCAGCCTGGCGCAACTTGCCCAGGCAACCCGATAGAACGTACAAGCTGCGGCCAGCGCCGCACGACCGAAAGGACAAAACATGAGCAAGATCGCCGTCGTCTATTGGAGCGGCACGGGCAATACCGAGGCCATGGCAAACTTTGTCGCCAAAGGCGCTACGTCTGCGGGCGCCGAGGCCGAAGTCATCCCCTGCGCCGACTTCTCTGCCGACAAGGCCGCCGACTATGATGCCTTCGCCTTCGGCTGCCCCGCCATGGGCTCCGAGGAGCTTGAATACGATGAGTTCCAGCCGATGTGGAACGAGGTCAAGGAGACTCTCGGCGACAATAAGGTCGTCCTCTTTGGCTCTTATTCGTGGGCCGAGGGCGAATGGATGGACAACTGGAAGGCGGACGCCGACGAGGCGGGTGTTAACGTCGTCGATTCCGTCATCTGCTACGACGCCCCCGACGATGAGGGCGAGGCGGCCTGCCGCGCCCTTGGAGCCGAGCTCGCCTAGCGGCAATGAGCTCCGCCCGTAACGCGCTCTGCACCAAAACACATTCGCGTCCCAACAAAAACGGGAGCCGGATCACATCCGGCTCCCGTTTTCTGCTATGTCAGTCATATAAAGCGGCTACGAGATATTGCCCAAGAACGCCTTGGTGCGTTCGCTCTTGGGATGGTCGAAGACCTCGCTCGGCGTGCCCTCTTCCACGATAACGCCGCCGTCCATAAAGACCACGCGGTCGGCGACATCGCGGGCAAAGCCCATCTCGTGCGTCACCACGATCATGGTCATACCGTCACGTGCAAGATCGCGCATGACGCCAAGAACGTCGCGGACAAGCTCGGGGTCAAGCGCTGAAGTAGCCTCGTCAAAGAGCATGACGTGCGGGTTCATCGACAGGGCGCGGGCGATGGCAACGCGCTGCTGCTGGCCGCCCGAGAGCTGACTCGGCATAAAATCGATGCGCTCGGCCAGGCCGACCTTGGTCAGCTCCTCGATGGCAATCTTCTCGGCCTCTTCCTTGCTGCGCTTGAGCACCTTTTGCTGCGCAAGCATGACGTTCTTTTTGACCGACAGGTGCGGGAACAGGTTGAACTGCTGAAACACCATGCCCAGGTGCGTGCGCACTTTGTTGAGGTCGACACCCTTGGCGCACACATCCACGCCCTCAACGATGATCGAGCCGCTCGTGGGATGCTCCAGACGATTGATGCAGCGAAGCATCGTCGACTTGCCCGAGCCCGAAGGGCCCAAGACCACAACGACCTCGCCCTTGTGCACATCTAGATCGATATCGCGCAGGACCACGTTATCGCCAAAGGCCTTCTGGAGGTTCTTGATACTGACGACGACCTCGTTCGAGTTATTGGTTTCGCTCATGATAGGACCTCCTTACAGACCGGCGATGTGATCGGCAGGCGTCGCGACAACCTGTCCGGCGCTCTTGGCGGGACGCTTCTTCTTGGTCTCGGTCGTGCCCAAAAGCCTCGCCTCAAGACCGCTCACCAAGCGAGCGAGCGGCAGGGTGATGACCAGATAGAACAGGGCGGCAACCACGTACGGTGTAATGGAGCCCGTCGTGGCCACGATGGTACGGGCGTTCATGACGATCTCGACCACACCCACGGCGGCAAGCAGCGACGTATCCTTGTAAAGCAAGATAAACTCGCTGGTCAGCGTAGGCAAAACATTGCGGAACGTCTGCGGAATCATAACGTAGAGTAGCGTCTGGAAGGCATTCATGCCCAGCGAGCGAGCAGCCTCGTTTTGGCCCTTGGGGATCGACTGAATACCGGCACGGAAGATCTCGCACAGGTACGCAGACGAGTTCATGGCCATGACGATAACGCCCAAGACATAGTCGTCCACCTTGACGCCGGCCAACGGCAGACCGAAGAACGCGATATAGATCTGCAGGAACGCCGGCGTACCGCGAATGATATTCACGTAGATGCCGGCGAGGCAGCGCAGGATGCGCGACTTGGAGATGCGCATGAGCGACAGGGCAAAACCGAAGGGAATTGCCAGCGGAAACGCCACGAGCACGATCGAGAGCGACATAAGGAAGCCCTTGAAGACGATCGGCAGGCTCTGGACCAAAATGACCGGGTTCAAGAACAGGCGCAGGAACATATTGGAGTTCCAGGCCTCGACCCACGGCTGCTCCTTAAGATCGGCCAGGAAGTTATCGAAGGCCGTCACGCCCTTGATCTCCACCGACGGAATCTTGGAGATCTTCTTGGTCGACCCGTCGGCGAGCGTATAGGTGCCGCTAAAGGCCTCATCGCCGCCCTCGACGGGGAAGGTCACGCCGTAAACCTCGACACGGAAAAAGCCGCCGGCCGGCGCCGTCTCGCCAAAGTCGATCTTGAGCGTCTGACCATCAGCCGTGCACGTGGGTTTCATGGGCGCACGATCCATGAGATCCTCGCCCGAGAGCATCGTCAATCGCGTGTCATCGGTACCAAACGTCGTGCCGTCGACAAACGTCAAAGAAAGACCGCTCAGCTCCTCGTCGGCATCGGCCTGAACTTCCCAGGTAATGCGCGTCTCGGTGCCGCCGACCACATCGCTGCCCGAACCGGTGTTGGGTCGGGCGGTAATCTTTGCGGTCTCAAGCGCCTGGGCGGTCGTGGGCGCATATGTCCCCGCGCACACCAGCGCAAGCGCCACGGCCATAACGCAGACTAGCTTTTGGAGCAAGGCGGGCAGTGGAAAACGCTGCTCCGCGGCCCCTTTGTTCAGTCGAGACAAGGTGGCTCCTATCGTAGAAGTTGCCGGCAAAACGAGACGGAAACGCTCTCCGTCAAGAGAAGCGCAAAGGCCCTCTCCGCAAAACGGAAAGGGCCCGCGCGCAATCAAGTAGTTATTTTACTTGATGTTGTACTTAGCCATGAGGGCGTCGACGGTACCGTCGTCGGTCAGGTCCTTGATGGCCTGGTTGATGTCATCCTTGAGCTTGGTGTTGCCCTGGTTGATGGCGATGGCGTACTCCTCGCCGGTGCTGATCTGCTTGATAGTCTGGCAGGTGTTGAACTGCTCGGCGGTCAGCTGGCTGGCAACGGAGCGGTTGGTGACTACAGCGTCGCCCTTATCGGACTGCAGGGCGCTGAAGCACTCGGTAGCGTCCTTGTAGGGGACAATCTTGGCCTTGGGGAAGTTCTCCTGGGCAAAGGCCTCGGCGGTCGAGCCAGACTGGACGATGATGGTAGCGTCAGCGTTGTTGAGCTTCTCGCTGTAGTTGTCGGCCGTGATGTCGGTGTTATCGACCTTAGTCACAATAGCCTGATCGTCCATGTAGTAGGAATCAGAGAAAGTGACTTCCTTCTCACGCTCGGGCGTGTCGGTGATAGCCGCGATGGAGACGTCATACTTGGCGCCCGAAGCGACGCCCGGAACCAGCGTGTCAAAGTCATTGTTGACATACTCGACATCCAGGCCCAGCTTGTCGCCGATGGCCTTGATGAGCTCAAGGTCAAAGCCCTGATAATCGCCGTTGTCATCCTTGTACTCAAACGGAGCGTACTCGGCAGAGGTGCCGACGGTCAGCGTACCGTCCTTGACGAGCGCGTACTCCTTGGAGCCGTCGACCTTCTCGACCTTTGCGTCGTCAGAGCTGCTGGAACCGGCATCAGAACCAGAGGTGGCGTTGGACGAGCCGCAGCCCGTCAGAGCAAGGGCGAGCGCCATAGCGCCCGTGGCGGCAAATGCGCCAAGCTTCTTCAGCTTCATAATCAGTCTCCTTCCGGTGACCTCGTTTGATTCAGAGGTCTGCAAAAACTGTTGGCTATTATGCACCCGGAATTACAAATCTGCAATGAGAAAACTGATTGAAACAAACACATAACGTGAATGGAGTACTCTACTTTGTGACAGTCATTACTGCTGCAATGACCTTAATAGTCTAATTTCAGCTGCATAACCTGCAAGTTCGTTCGGAGTCTCCAAAATAAACGGCAGCGAACGCAAGTGGCCATTCGATACAATATTCTGCATAACCTGCATACCGCCACCAAATTCCTCGCTGCCAAGGTATCCCTTGCCGATGCACTCGTGACGATCTTTATGGGCGCCACAAGGGTTCTTCGAATCGTTGATGTGTATGGCATGCAAGCGATCGATACCCACCACGCGGTCGAACTCGTCGAGTACGCCATCCAGATCATGGATGATGTCGTAGCCGGCATCGCTCACATGGCAGGTGTCCAAACAAACGCCCAGCTTATCGGACAGCTCTGGGCGCTTGGCGGCAACGCCCTCGATAATGCACGCCAGTTCTTCAAAGCTACGGCCCACCTCGGTGCCCTTGCCCGCCATGGTCTCGAGCAATACCGTCGTCTGCTGTCCCTCAAACATCACCTGGCACAGCGTGTCGACAATCATCTGAATGCCGGCGTCTGCCCCCTGTCCCACATGCGCACCGGGGTGGAAGTTGTAGTAGTTGCCGGGCAGTGCTTCCAGACGCTGCAAGTCCTCGGCCATTGCCTCCAAGGCAAACTCGCGCGCCCGCTCTTTGGCAGAACAGGGGTTGTAGGTATACGGGGCATGCGCCACCAGCGGTCCAAAGTCGTTTTGCGCCATAAGCTCGCGCAGAGCCGCCACGTCATCCATGTCAAGTTCTTTTGCCTTGCCACCGCGCGGGTTGCGCGTAAAGAACGCAAAGGTATTGGCGCCAATGGACAGCGCCGTCTCCCCCATTGCCCGATAGCCCTTCGTCGTCGAAAGATGACACCCGATCGTCAGCATCTCCAGCTCCCTCCTCATCAGTTGCGGTGAAATACGGTCTATTGGTGCCCTATTTTGGCGCAAACAGACCGTATTCCACCGCAAGTTATAAAAGGGGCATCAGGGACAAAGGCCTCCAGGCATTCCAAGCGCTGGTGCCATGCCCCCCCACGCCCTAAAGTTTCAAACGAATCGCATCGATGATGTGCGCACAGCGCTGCGTGGCGGCAAGGGGCATGATGGGGCTTTCGAGTTTCCCCGTCTGAATGAGCTGCGTCGCATGCGATGCCTCACCGTAAAAATCATCGACCTCAAATGGTGCGTCGATTTCGAGTACTCGACCGTCGGAATACTTCACATGGGCGAGCTCGGGGCGATGGAGACGCTCGATTTCCAACGAGCCCCGCTCACAGGCAATCGTTAAGCGGCTTTCATATGCTGCTTTGCCGTCGCACACCATATGAATGGGTATACCGCCGACGCTCATATGGATCTCGTCGGCCCAATCGACACGGCCGCCCGATACGTCACGCCAGCGAACTTCACGGGACGAAACCCTGCAAGCGCCCGCGAGCAAATCCTCAAACCAACCGACTGCATAGCAGCCCATGTCATATAGACAGCCGCCCTGCAGCGAATCAAGCAGATAGCCCGAAGGAGACTCGCCGTAATCGAGCTTTTGCACGCTTTCGATCGAGACAATACGGCCAAGCTCACCCGACGCAAACAAGTCCTTCACGCGAGTGCGCATCGGGCAAAACCGATTCTTCATCGCCTCCATAAACAGCACGCCGCGCTCGCGAGAGGTGGAGGCAATCGAGAGAGCCTCTTCCTCACTCAAAACGGCCGGCTTTTCGCACAGCACGGCCTTTCCGGCACGCAGCGCGCGACAGACCCAACGCATATGCATGCCATGCGGAAGAGCCAAGTAGATTGCGTCGACATCGGGGTCGGCAATCAGCGCGTCATAAGCCGCATCGCCGTTATCATCGGCCGAGGCATGGCTATGCGCAGCATCGATCGAAAACGCTCGGGAAAATTCCTCGACATGCGCAGGAGTGCGGCCGGCCGCAGCCACCAGCCGTGCCCCGTCGACCTTCTTGAGCGACGATGCAAATCGATGAGAAATGTGCCCAGCGCCCAAAATGCCCCAACGAACCTCACGCGAATCATTACGTAAACCTCGGTCACCCACGATAGCCTCCCATCAGTTGCGGCGAAATAGTTCCTGCTATCGCCCTATTCTGCCGCAAACAGGAACTATTCCATCACAAGATATAAAAGGGTCATGAGGAGCGTGTTTTGCCGAAGACTTTAAGCATGGCCGTTACGGGGCCCGGCTGGAAGCGTCGGCGCACGTCATCGAGACGCTCGGGGATATCGATATGCTGCGGGCAGTGGCGCGCGCATTTGCCGCACTTGACGCAATTGCTCACCAGCTTGGGCTCGCTCGTGCGCACCGCACTCGCCGTAAAGTATTGCGACAGCCCCGTAAACCAGCTGTGCGCATAGCTCGCGTTGTAGGCGGCAAAACATCCAGGGATATTGATGCCTTTAGGGCACGGCATGCAATAGCCGCATCCCGTGCAGGGCACGCGATTCGATTTTTCAAACTCATCCAGCACGTGCGCGATCGTGTCGAGCTGGTTGGCAGTCATCGAATTCGGCAACGCGAGGTCTGCCAGTGACGAATTCTCATCCACCTGCGCGGTATCGGTCATACCAGAAAGCAACATGGTCACCTGGGGATGATTCCACACCCACGAGAGCCCCCAAGCGGCAGGAGTGAGCAAATGCGGGTCACGGGCACTATCGAGCACAGCGCGGGCCCGTGGCGGCAGCTTGCCCGCTAAACGCCCGCCCAGCAGCGGCTCCATCACAAACACCGCGAGGCCTCGCTCGGCGGCGGCCATGAGCCCCGCTGTTCCCGCCTGATATCGCTCTCCAGCGTAATTGTACTGGATCTGGCAAAAGTCCCACTCATACGCATCGAGCATCGTCAGGAAATCCGCCGCGCTGCCGTGGTACGAAAAACCAATCTGGCGAATGCGCCCCGAAGCCTTTTGGCGCGCAATCCAGTCCTCAATGCCCAACGCCACCACACGTTCCCACTGGGCGGGCGAGGTAATGTTATGCATGAGGTAATAGTCGATATGGTCGGTCCGCAGGCGCCGCAGTTGCTCATCGAAGAACCGGTCGAAATCCTCCGCGCACTTGCACGAAGCATGCGGCAACTTGGTCGCCAGCAACACCCGGTCACGCAGCCCCAAGCGCTCAAGCGAGGCGCCCACGCACGCCTCGTTACCGGGATAGAGATATGCGGTGTCCAGATAATTAATCCCCTGCTCCACCGCACGGGAAATGATGGCATCGGCTGTCTTCGCATCCGGACGTCCCGGCGCACCGGGAAACCTCATGCAGCCCAGGCCCAGAGCGGATATTCGGTTACCACTTTTGGGGTCAACGCGATATTGCACGGCCCCTCCCTTCGCCATCAGCGCCCCGACAAGGCGAAACACAATGGTCACGCAGCCGAAACATCGTGGAATCGCAATCGAGAACGTATCGTAACGCAGCAGAAATCGAGCTGTCACGGCACCGCTTTAACATCAGCAAAAAGCCCGATGAAAGGAGTCGCCCATGCCCGCGCTCGACCTTTGGAACCTTGCTTCCCAGCTCAAAAGCACCGATTATCGCTGGGTCGACCTCACCCATACGCTCTCGTGCGACACCCCGCACTGGTTTGGCTTTAAGCCGTTTGAGTCCACCAAGCTCTTCGACTATCTGCCAAACACGCCCGAGGACATGCTCGCGCCCATGCGCTGCTTCCAGTATTCGGTCGCTTCGCAGTACGGCACGCATGTCGATGCACCGCGCCACTTCCATGTCGACGGCCGCTCCCTTGGCGAGATCGAGCCCATCGAGTTTATGCATCCGCTCTGCGTGATCGACAAGCACGAGGAATGCGCCGCAAACCCCGACTTTATCCTGACCGTCGAGGACCTCAAAGCCTGGGAGGACGAGCACGGTCGCATTCCCAAGGACGCCTTTGTCGCCTTCCGCTCCGACTGGTCCAAGCTCGCCGATCTGGAAAACAAGGACGAGGACGGCCAGCCCCACTACCCCGGCTGGGACCTCGATGCTATCAAGTGGCTTGTAGAGGAACGCAATATCGGCGCCATCGGCCACGAGCCCGCAGATACCGATCCGGCGACCATCACCACGCGCGAGGACGCCTACCCCTACCCCGGCGAGCAATACATCCTCTCGGTCGACCGCTACCAGATCGAAGTCATGGACCATCTGGACGAGCTTTCCGCCACGGGTGCCGTCATCTTCTGCACCTTCCCCAAGGTCCGCGATGGCGTCGGGTACCCCGCCCGCGTCTTTGCGGTCTGCCCCGCGGCATAAGCGCACAGCGCAATAGTTTCTTTTTCATAACAGCCGCCCCGCGCACCCACCAATCACCCTGGCAGCATACAATCCATCAGGCGCCCCTTACGCGGGCGCCTTTTATATGGGGAGATGATTCACATGCAGATCAACAAGGTCGCTTTTATCGGCAAGGGCGGCGTCGGCCTGCTCTACGGCAGCATGATTGCCAAGGCCCTCGGCAACGACGCCGTCGAATACGTCATGGATGATGCCCGTTTTGAGCGTCATGCGAACGACGCACTCACCGTCAACGGCAAGCCCTGCGATCTCACGTCCGTCCGTGCCAGCGAGGCGACGCCCGCCGATCTGGTCATCCTGACAGTCAAGACCACCGGTCTCGACCAAGCACTCAAGACTATGGAGCGCGTCGTGGGACCCAACACGCTCATCGCCTCGCTGTACAACGGCATTACGAGCGAGCAAAAGATTGCCGAACGCTTTGGCTGGGAGCATACCGTTCTTGGTATCTGCCAGGGCATGGACGCCGTGTTTCTCAACGGCGCGCTCACCTTTACCAATGCGGGCGAAATCCGCTTTGGCGCGGCGGTCGGCACGAACCCCGCAACCATCACCGCGATCGACGAGCTCTATACGCGCTGCGGCATCGCCCATACCGTCGAGGACGACATCGCCCACCGTATGTGGGCCAAACTCATGCTCAACGACGGCATCAACCAGACTTGCATGGCCTACGGCGGCACGTACGGAAGTGCCACGGAACAGGGCTCCGAGCAACGTCGCTGCTTTGTTTCCGCCATGCGCGAAACGCTTGCGGTCGCCAACGCCGAGGGCGTTGAGCTGACCGAGGCAGACCTGACGCAAATGGTGCACCTCATCGAGGGAATCGACCCCGCCGGTATGCCCTCGATGGCTCAAGACCGCATCGCAAGGCGCAAAACCGAGGTTGATGAGTTCGCGGGCACCATCTGCCGCCTCGCAGCCAAACACGATATCCAGGCACCGCAAAACGATTGGCTCTACCAGAGGATTCGCGAAATAGAAAGCAGCTGGTAGTGCTCGGCATACTGCAGCCAACAGATCCAATGGCAAAGCCGCCGCAAGGGGCACTCCCCTCGCGGCGGCTTCCTTTTTCATCTTTGGCCAAAAATCAGCTTCACAACGGTTAGAGCTGCGACTCCGACGCCTGGTCCTCATCGTCGCGACAAAGGACTACACCCGCACTTCCCAGCAGCGCGGCCGCGATCAGCGCGCCGACCACGATAGGAGCAGCCCCGCATGTCCCCTGCATGCCCGCGACGAGCGCGGCCGTAGGACCAAGGCAGCCAAGCATCAACGCGACGGCGGCAACGGCGATATCTCGAGCATTCACAAGACCACTTCCTCCAAGAGAAAGACCTTATTTCTCAAGAACCAGTGTGCCCCGCATCCATACGCCCAGCGTACCGCCACGGTAAGGGCTCTGTTAACTCGAACGCACATAAAGAACGGGCGGCTTTACGTTGCCTAAAAGCTCAGTAAAGACGCCCGCCCATCATGTGCCAATTTTCCTTATGGCAGATTACCAACCGGTGTAGTAGTCGGTGGTTCCGGCAGCGCAGCCGGAGTCATAGACCTTGCAATCGCCCTTGGAGCCCGTAAAGGTCGAGCCCTGGGCCATATCGCCCGCGGCAACAACGTAATAGCCGTCGGAATCGCGCCAGAAGCCCTCAGAATCCTGAGTCCATTCGCCCGTGCGATAGTGATAAAGCACATTGCTGCTGTAATAGGTCTCGCGGCGCCCGTTGTAGTTATTGACACCCGCAGAGCGCGTCAGGCCCGATCCGTTCGCGTAGGACGCGGCAGACGCGTAGGACGGAGTGTAACCGGCGTTGTAGTACGAAGCCTGGGCGACCTCGGCAGCCTCCGCCTCGGCGGCAGCCTCGAGCGCTTCGCGCTTGGCATCCTCAAGCACAGTGCGCAGCTCATCGAGCTCGGTCGACTTGGCGTCGACCTCCCCCATCGTCAACAGGCTGCCCGCGCCGTCGATACAGCCCTGTAGTACAGCGCGCTCGTCATCGGTGGCATAGTCACCGTACATGTTCATGATGATCTGAGCGCGCATCTCCAGGGAATCGCGCTTGGCCTCCATCGAGGCGTTCCACTCCTGCATAGAGCCATAACCGTCTCCGCGGTAGTCGACAGGCTGCACCAGCGTCGCCTCGGACGGCGTAGATCCGACCGTATCGGACAGTGTTGCGGCGTGGGCATCAGTTGCACCGGCGCCCGCCAAAAGTGCCACGGTCAGAGCGGCGGAAAGGGCGGCGGCTTTCGGTTTTCGTGAATCGATCCTCATGTAGCTGGAAACCTCCGTAGTGCGTTTTTGCTGCGTTTGAGCTGCGTGTGATTCAATTGCGCTGCATATTACCCCGAGCAAATCGCGACCTGCGGTTTTACTTAAAAGGTGCACGTCAATTGCGTAAAACTCACATCCTCTCAACAGGAGTTTTCCACAACTAGAATGCATAAAGCATGTCAAAAACCCTGTTTTTGCGCCCTCTCTATGCAAAAAAGGCGCCTGTGCAACCATTGTTCGCACAGGCGTCTTGAGCAGGCATTTTATGCAGTTATACCTATCGAGTCGCAAGGGGTCCTTGCACAAGTCGCATTACTCGTCCAGCGCGGCGAAGGCCTGCTTCAGATCCCAAATGATATCCTCGGCGTTCTCGGTACCGATGGAAAGACGGATCGTGGAGGGCGTGATGTTCTGCTCGGCGAGCTCCTCGGCAGAGAGCTGGGAGTGCGTGGTGGTAGCCGGGTGCACGACGAGCGACTTGACGTCGGCCACGTTGGCGAGCAGCGAGAACACCTGCAGATGATCGATGAACTTCCAGGCGGCCTCCTGGCCACCCTTAATCTCAAAGGTAAAGATCGAGGCACCGCCGTTGGGGAAATATTGCTTGTAGAGCTCATGGTCGGGGTGCTCAGGCAGGCTCGGGTGGTTCACCTTGGCAACATGGCTGTCACCGGTCAGGAACTCAACGACCTTCTTGGTGTTCTCGACATGACGGTCAACGCGCAGCGACAGAGTCTCGGTGCCCTGGAGCAGGACCCAAGCGTTGAACGGGCTGATGCAGGCGCCCTCGTCACGCAGCAGGATGGCGCGGACATAGGTTGCGAAGGCGGCGGGACCGGCAGCCTCGGCAAACGAGACGCCGTGGTAGGAGGGGTTGGGCTCAGCAATCTGGGCGTACTTTCCGCTCGCCTTCCAATCGAAGTTACCGCCGTCGACGATCACGCCGCCCAGCGAGGTGCCGTGGCCGCCGATGAACTTGGTTGCGGAGTGGACGACGATGTTGGCACCATGCTCCAGCGGACGGAACAGATACGGGGTGCCGAAAGTGTTGTCGACGACAACCGGCAGATCGTGCTTCTTGGCGATCTCGGAGATGGCGTCGATGTTGGGGATGTCGGAGTTGGGGTTGCCGAGCGTCTCGAGATAGATGACCGTGGTGTTGTCCTTGATGGCCCCCTCGACCTCTTCCAAGTTATGAGCGTCGACAAACGTGGTCTCGACGCCAAACTGGGAGAGCGTATGCTCCAGCAGGTTGTAGGAGCCACCGTAGATGGTCTTCTGAGCCACCACGTGGTCACCGGCCTGGGCAAGAGCCTGCAGGGTATAGGTGATGGCAGCAGCACCGGAGGCAACGGCAAGACCTGCCACACCACCCTCGAGTGCGGCGATACGGTCCTCGAAGACGCCCTGGGTGGAGTTGGTCAGACGGCCGTAGATGTTACCGGCGTCGGCAAGACCAAAGCGGTCGGCGGCATGCTGGGAGTTGCGGAACACATAGCTCGTGGTCTGGTAGATAGGCACGGCGCGGGAGTCGGATGCGGGATCGGCGCTCTCCTGGCCAACGTGAAGCTGCAGGGTATCGAAACCAAAGGTGTGCTCGGGGTTGTTGATGAACTGGCTCATGATGATCTCCTTGATCGAACAAAAGTTAATAAATTAGAGAGAAGTAAGTCGCTGTCTCCTGATCACGCCGACGGGCGCAAACAGGAGCCCGGCATTCGTCTTGGTAAGCAATTCATATGCGGGCCTCCTTTCGCATCCCGGTTCCGTGGTCGGCTTAATTACCTACCGCCTTTGTGTGTTTTGAATAGTACGAGCATTGTTTCGCTCGGTCAATCACTTAAAAGCGCTAACCTGTTATCGGTTTTGTAGATAACGCTCGAAAGGACGGCGTCGATGACCCTCCAGCAGCTTCGTTTCCTGATCGCCGCGGCAGAGTCCGGCTCAATCAACGCCGCAGCTCAGCGCCTCTATACCGCTCAGTCCAACATCTCAAACGCCGTCAAAAGCCTGGAGCAGGAACTCCACCTGGAGATCTTTACGCGCTCCAGCCGCGGCGTAACGCTCACCAACGACGGCACCGAGCTTTTGGGCTATGCGCGCCAGGTCGTAGAGCAGGCCGACATGCTCGAGGCGCGCTACGAGGACGGCGGCATCCCGCAAGCCCGCCTCGCCATTTCCGCCCAGCACTACGCCTTTTCGGTCGAGGCCTTTGTCAACGTGGTCGAGCGCTGCCGCGACAGCAAGTTCGAGTTCATCATGCGCGAGACCACCACATCGCAGATCATCGATGACGTCCGCGCATTTCGCAGCGATATCGGCATTCTGTATCTGGATGACTTTAACGCCCGCGTTCTGCAGAAGGCCTTCGCCGATGCCCGCGCAAGCTTCCATCCCCTCTTCGACGCGACGGTCCACGTCTTCGTTAGCGAGCGCCACCCGCTCGCACGCCGCCCCCAGCTGTCCCTTGCCGACCTTACGCCCTATACGCGCTACAGCTTTGAGCAAGGCACCTCGAACTCCTTCTATTACGCCGAGGAACCTTTTAGCTATATCCCTTGCGACCGCAACATACGAATCTCGGACCGCGGAACACTTACTAACTTACTTATCACGTCGAACGGTTACACCCTGTCGACCGGTGTCCTCTCCAATGAAATGCAATGGGGTATGGCATCGATCCCGTTAGCAGACGCCCCAACGATGCACGTAGGCTATATCATGCACGACGAGCGCAAGCCCTCTCCCCTCTTGCAGCAATACCTCGACGAGCTCAACCGCATCATCCATGCCAACTAACTGTCGGAAGACGGGGTAGAAATCGTAGATTGCTAGCCCCCGGCGGGCATGGCGCTACAATGGTCACCCACACGAAACGTACCCAACGAAAGGAAGCCCGTGAAGGTCATCATCTATACCGACGGCTCGGCCCGATCAAATCCGGGACGCGGCGGCTACGGCGCCGTGCTCAAATACACCAACCCCGCCGGCAAGACCTTCACCTCCGAGCTTTCGCGCGGCTACGCCAAGACCACCAACAACCGCATGGAGCTCATGGCGGTCATCGTGGCGCTCGAGGCACTTAACCGCCCCTGCGAGGTCGAAGTCCATTCCGATTCGCAGTACGTCGTCAACGCCTTTAACAAGCACTGGATCGACGGCTGGAAAAAGCGCGGATGGAAAACCGCCAACAAGCAGCCCGTCAAGAACCGCGACCTGTGGGAGCGTCTACTCACCGCCAAAAGCAAGCACAAGGTTGAGTTCATTTGGGTTAAGGGTCACGCCGGCCACGAGCTCAACGAGCGCTGCGATGAGCTCGCCACCACGGCGGCCGACGGCAGCAACCTCGATATCGACACCGGCTTTAACGAGAGCGACCTGTAACGGCGTTTTCGCACGCTATTTCCTGCCCCCTCGCGCTACACTCATCCTGTAAACCGAACGGCACGAGGGGGATACATGCTGCGTATAGCGACCATCGGCACATCCATGATTACCGACGACTTTATCCAGGTCGTCAACGCCAACGACCAAGCTGCGTTTGTGGGCACGCTCTCGCGCGATGCAGATCGCGGCGGCGCCTTCACCGCTAAGCATGGCGGCGAGCGTAACTTCACCGCGCTTGACGAGCTTGCGTCCGCTGCCGACGTCGACGCCGTCTACATCGGCAGCCCCAATGCGCTCCACTACGAGCAGGCGCTCGCCTGTATCGCCGGCGGCAAGCACGTTATCGTCGAAAAGCCTTTTTGTGCCACCGAGGCACAGGCGTTCGAGGTCTTTCGCGCAGCCGAGGCGGCAGGCGTCGTAGCCCTCGAGGCCATGCGCCCGCTCCATGACCCTGCTTTCCACGCCATCGAGGACGCCCTGGGCGAGATTGCGCCCATTCGTCGCGCCTCACTGCGCTTTGGCAAGTATTCCTCGCGCTACAACGAGATTCTCGCGGGACGCGCCACCAATATCTTCGACTGCAATATGGCATCGGGTTCCCTCATGGACATTGGCGTCTACGCCGTCGAGCCCATGGTCGAGATTTTCGGCATGCCCTCCGGCCTTACGAGCATGACTACTCTGCTCGACCCCACCACGCGACAGCTCACGCACGGCCCCATCGACGGCTGCGGTTCCATCCTCGCCAGCTATGGCGGAGGCCGCATCTCCGTCGAGCTCGCGCACTCCAAAATTACGAATGACCTGCTGCCCTCGCAGATCGAAGGCGAGCGTGGCACTATCCAGATCGACCATCTGTCCACGCCCCGCAACGTCCGCATCGACTATCGCGGCGATGTCGTACGCGGCTCGGCGACCGAGGCACCGCGCGAACAGGGCGACAACGGCCGCGTGCTCGACCTGCCCAAATCGAGCAACACTATGGAATACGAACTCACAGACTTTATCACCGCCATCGGCGGCATCGATAACGTTACGGAAGAGATTTGGGAGACCCCGGCGGGACGCCACGAGCTTGGCCACTACCGCGATGTCACGCTCGTCTCACTGCGCATCATGGATGCCGTGCGCCAGCAGGCCGGCATTACCTTCCCGGCCGACGCAGGCAAGCAGGCATAGCGATGAGTTTTTTCGACAAGCTTTTCTCGGGCGTCACCGGCGGCAGCCGCGAACCCCAAAAGCCCTCTGGCGTTGAGCTTGAGCTGCGCCGTAGGCTCACCGTGCTCGCAAGCGACGAGGCCACTCAAGACGCCCCGCAGCGCTATTTCCTGCGGTGGGAGGGGCAGGTCCAGGGCGTCGGTTTCCGCTTCACCAACACCAACCTCGCACAGGCGCGCTCCCTCACCGGCTGGGTGCGCAATATGGAAGACGGCTCGGTTGAGATGGAGCTACAGGGAGCTCCGGCAAACATCCTATCTCATCTCGAGGCGCTTCATGCCTCCTACGAGCGCATGGGGACGCGTTTTCGCCTCGTAGACGCCCAAACTCGCACCCCGCTTGCCAACGAGGATGGTTTTAGTCCTTACTATTAGTATTGTGTTCTAAATAAGGTATCATTTGCTTCATACCGTTTACAGAAAAGAGGCGAGGCGCATGGCGGTGCAAAGAAGGAATACCAAGCAGCGAAAGCTGGTTCTTGACGCCGTGCGCCAAAGCTATAACCATCCCACCGCCGACGAAATCTACAACGTCGTGCGCGAGCAGGATGACAAGATCAGCCGCGGTACGGTCTACCGCAATCTCAATCTCTTGGCCGACGCCGGCGAGATCCTCTCCATCAAGACGCCGGGCGGCAGCCGCTTCGATCGCACGATCGAGCCGCATGCGCATATCATCTGCACCTCGTGCAGCCGCGTCATCGACGTACCGCTCCCCTTCGATGCCCAGCTCGACGCCAAGGCGTCCGAGCAAATCGGCTGGCACGTCACGTCGCACTACACCATCTTCGAGGGTCTCTGCCCCGACTGCCGGTAGATGTTTGGGACATGCCTTAAAATCCACCTTTCCGCACTTTGCAGCAAAAAGTAGATTTCTAGGCATGTCCCAAATGTCTACTCAGCAAGTAGACGACGCAGCTCTTCTTCGACCGTGCACACGTAGCGGACACGGTCATTGATACCGCGCATGCTGGGATTGCAGCTCTCCATTAGATAAGGATGGCCCACGACGTTAAGCATGTCGCGATCGTTCTCATTGTCGCCAAACGCCATCATCTCATCGGGCGAAATACCCAGGGCACGACCGTAATCGGCAAGCGCGGAGCCCTTGCCCGAACCGAAACCGATAAAGTCCGTCCATTCGGTTCCCGACGTCATCACGTCGACACGGTCGCTAAAGAGGCGCTCGAAATACTCCAGGGCCGCCGGCTGATCCACCTCGGGCGTCTGGAAGGCAATCTTAATGACGTCTTCGTCGATGTCCTCGGGACGGTCGACCACCGCCACATCGCAGTGGACCTCATAGCGCAAATGGTCGACGAACGCATCGTTGCCGCTCATGGTGTAGAGGTGCCCCTCGCACGAAAGGGTCACGTCGGCATGGGGATACGCAACCACGGCATTCGCGATATCCATAGCAAGGCTACGCTCCATGGAACGCTTGACAACGGCACGCTCCTCGCTCATCACCAGGGCTCCGTTTTCGCATACATAGGCGAGCTCATCGGCCACCGGGGCAAACAGATAGCGTAAGCTCGCATATTGACGGCCGCTCGCCGGCATAAACACGATACCGCGACGATGCAGCTCCTCGATAAGCTCAAAGGCCTCGGAACGCGGCTCGCGTTCCCCCGGGTGCAGCAATGTGCCGTCCAAATCGCATGCAATCAGCTTGATTCCCTCAAGACCCATACGCTTCCCCCAATGCCTCCTATCAACAGCAAGACGGACTTTGAATAGTTGCCTCTCAAAGTCCGTCTTACGCACACGCACGCTAACCGCGCGCCTTCTTTACGATCGTAAAGTCGGGAGCCATACTCACAACGGCATCCGCCGCACTCGACGTAAAGCGCCGGTCCGAATCGAGTTCACGGGTAACCGTCGAGAGCCGAACGCCCTCGACGCCCCGGAGCATGCGGCCCAAAACAGGCTGCACCGGCGTATACATGCGCACGGTATGCTCGTCCGAATCGCCTCGGAAAAGCGGCGCATGCATATTGCCGATCTCCCAGCACGCATGCGCGAGCGCAATCGGGTCCATGCGGTCAACTTCGACCAAATAAACCTCGGCGCTGCGCAGGCGCACGACAACCGCCACGGGCACCACGCTCGAACAGTCGACGGCAAGCACGTCGCCGTCGACAAGACGACCACCGTCGGCAGTATCCAGCCGAACATCGACCGTGCGTCCCAGCTCCGTCACGCCCACAAACGCGCATACATCAGCCTGGTCCCAATCGAGCAGCAGCTCGTCAACTTCAAAGACGCCGCCCAGCTTCCGGCGAAGCAGGAGTTCATAGGACGGATCGTTGAGATTTCCCAAGCATGTCGTCGAAACCAAGCGTTCAGGCATACTCTAACCCTCGACCTCTACGAGCTCGATATCAAAGTTGAGGTCCTTGCCGGCAAGCTCGTGGTTGGCATCGAGCGTCACGGCCTCGGGCGTCACGTCAATGACCACGGCGGGAACGGGCATGCCGCTCGGCGTGGACAGGAAAAGCTTCATGCCCTTCTCGATCTGCTCGATGTTGGGAACCTGTTCGGCCGGGAAGGTGATAACCATCTCGGGATTGTGCTCGCCGTAGGCATCGGCAGCCGGGATGTGCACGGTCTTCTTCTCGCCCACCTGCATGTCGACAACAGCGGCGTCGAAGCCCTTGATCATCTGACCGGCGCCGCAGGTGAACTCCAGCGGCTCGCCGCGATCGTAGGAGCTATCGAACTGCGTGCCGTCATCGAGCGTGCCGCGATAATGGGTCTTGACCTTCTTGCCCCGGTTGGACATGGTAACCTCCGTGATAAGGGCGGCGCACAACGCGGGCCGCCGTGAACATATGGCGCTAACTATACCCTAGTCATACAATTCAATGACAGTTTGCAAAGAAACGCTGCAACCGGAGGAACCATGGCATATCCCGTATTTGACCTACACTGCGACACCGCCGACCGAATCGGCTGGGCCACGCTCGATCTCGACCTGCGCTTTACCGCCGGCACCGACGGTTATTTCCCCGGCGACGAAACGCATCCGCAAGATTTCGACCTCATCGAGGGCAACGCCTGCGCCATCTCGCTCGCAAAGATCGGCAACACGCCGTGGGCACAGTGCTTCGCCACGTTTGTCCCCGACGAGATTCCCACCGCCCACGCCGCGCGCTTCCAGGCGCAAATCATGGCGCATATGAG
This sequence comes from Collinsella sp., assembly GCA_048236535.1. Taxonomy (GTDB): domain Bacteria; phylum Actinomycetota; class Coriobacteriia; order Coriobacteriales; family Coriobacteriaceae; genus Collinsella. Next base: position 27,594 of record DBFAQQ010000028.1, read on the forward strand.
CGGCCAGGCCATGCTCAACCACGACCGCATGGTCAACGTACGCAGCGCGGCAGACATTCGCCCTGCGCTCAAAGACGGCAAGGTCGCCTGCATCCACACCATCGAAAACGCCACGTTCTTTGCCGAGGACCCCGCGCTGATCGAGGTGCTCAAGAGCTTGGGCGTACTCATGTCATCACTCAGCTGGAAGGCGCAGGGACCGCTCGCGAGCGGCCATGACACCCACGCCGGCCTCACCGCCGCCGGCATCGAGGCGCTTACGCAGATGGAGCACGCCGGCATGGTACTCGACGTCTCCCACCTCAACGACGAGTGCTTTGACGAGGTTGTCACCCACGCCACGCGCCCCTTCGTCGCCAGCCACTCCAACTCTCGTGCAGTTTGCGGCGTTAAGCGCAACCTCACCGACGACCAGTTCCGCACCATTCGCGACATGGGTGGCATCGTCGGCCTCAACTACTGCAGCGAGTTCCTTTCCAACGACGCAACCGACAAGACCGCCGCAGACGTCACCTTCGACCAGCTGGCGGCACATATCGAGCACTGGCTCGACCTGGGCGGCGAGGACGTCATCGCGCTCGGCGGCGACTGGGACGGTGCCACGGTGCCCGCTTTCCTCTCCGATGCCAGCAAGATGCCCGAGTTCCAGAACATGCTTTCCAAGCATTTTGGCAAGACCGTGATGCAGAAGCTCTGCAGCGACAACGCGCTTGCCTTCTTTGAGCGTTATTAATTTCACATCCCTTGAGCGGGCCGGCATGCCGAACGGTCGACACGCCGGCCCGTCCCCAATCTGAAGGACCGCTTTTGACGCAGCAGTTTACGATTTCCGTATCCCGACCGGATGGGACGCCCATCCCCGTCGTCGTTACCAAAAAGTGCGTCAAGAACTTCAACCTACGCGTCACATCGAGCGGCGAGGTCCACGCCAGCGCACCACTTGGCGCCAGCCGCGAGCGTACCGAAGCGTTTGTGAAGCGCAACAGCGCCTGGATTATCAGCCGACTTGCCCAGCGCGAGCAACGTCAGGCGACGGCGCGAGAGCCGCTCAGCCCCTCGTCCATCATTGCACTTTGGGGCAAGCCCATCACGGTACAGGATGCACTCGATCATAACTTTGCATCACCCGCACCGCGGCCCAAGCAGGCTACCTTCGCAAGTTTTATGGGTACCGACGAGCCAGACGAACGTCCGCAGGCCAAGTGGAACGCGACCCTCGACAGCTTAACGCCCAGTGAGATCCAAGCCCATATTGACCAGCTCTATACGTCCGAAGTCACATCGGCGCTGCGGGATATGGTGCACGCGTACGAAATCGCAATGGGCGTCACCGTGGCCCGCATTTCCGTACGCAGCATGAAAACGCGTTGGGGCTCATGCACACCTAAATCCGGCGCTATTCGCATCGCGCGCGAGCTCGCCGCCTACCCCGTCGAATGCCTCGACATGGTTGTCGCCCACGAGCTCGTCCACTTACTCGAGCCAAGCCACAATCAGCGGTTTCACGCCCTGCTCGACACGTACTGCCCCAACAATAGAGCTCTGTCGCAGCGGCTCAAAAAACCGCCCGCCAACGAGCTCTAGCGTCGGTTAGCGCACGCGCTCGATCTCGACGCCGCAGCTTGCCAGGGGAAGACCGACGGGCGCCCAAGGCTTATCGAGCTTAACACGCACGCCAAGCAGCAGGGGGTAACGACGTAGCAGCATCGAGGCCACACCCTCAGCTGCAGCCTCGATGAGCTTAAACGTATGCTCGCGCAGATAGCCATCGACATCGTGGCACACCGAGCCGTAATCAATCGAGACATCCAGGTTGTCGTGCTCCCCCGCCGCGCGCAGATCGGCATAGAGCACCAAGGACACGACAAACTTCTGCCCCAGGGCGTTCTCCTCGGGATACACGCCGTGGTTGGCAAAGACCTCGAGACCGTCGATAGTAATGCGGTCGGCATGGCATAGGTCGTCATAGCTCACATGGGGCACTGCTGTTGCGGCGGAAATCTCGCCCCTGCCACGACGGGCGAGCTCGGCTCCCTCGGTCTTGGTTGCATTCTCGGGCAGCTTTTTGTTAGTCATCGCGATCGTCTCCTTCGTTCAGAACCCCGACCGCGCATACCAACTACACGCGAATCGATAGGTTCTTTTTATCATCGCTCCAGTTGCAGGCATTGCGCGCAGGGCATGCAAAGCAGGCGCGCGACGCTTTGTCGGCTGCATAAAGCAGACGCTCAAGCGGCTGGCTGTTCACGCGCAGCTTTCGATGGCCCAGGATGGCCGTCTTAATGGCTGCGGCATCTGCCAGCTCGAACGCCACGTCTTCGGGCATGCCGCCGAGAATCGCATCAGCGACGCGTTCGCTTGCAACATCATGGGATATACCCGATTCATACTGTTCATCTTTGCCGATATCGTGAAGAAGCGCCGTGGCATAGATGACCTCTCGATCAAATCCGAGCTGCTCCTCAAGATTCTTAATCCACATAATGCGCGCGACATCCAGCAGATGGTCAATACCGTGGCGGCAAAAGATGCGCCCCGATTCCAACTGCGCAATGTTGCCCAGGTGCCGCCGGAACAGCCCGTTGGCACAGATGTAATCGATACGAGGCATGGCACCAAAGGGGGCCAGGCCCGAAGCCATAAAACCGCGACGCGGCGTTCCCTCATCGGTCTTCGATGCAAAGTCGTTAACGGCTCTCATGGTTAGCGGTCCAGCATCCTAAAGAATCGCTCCTCGAGCGCGGGATCGGTCTCAAAGACGCCGCGGCGAGCGAGCGTCACGGTCTTGGTGCCGGGCTTTTGCACGCCGCGCATGGTCATGCACATATGCTCGGCTTCCATCAGTACGATCGCTCCTTGGGGAGCAAGATAATCCATAAGGGCATCGGCAACCTGTGCACACAGCTGCTCCTGCAGCTGCAGACGGCGGGCATAAACCTCGACCGTACGGGCGAGCTTGGAAAGCCCAGCCACCCGACCGTTAGGAATATAGCCAATGGCGGCCTTGCCATAAAACGGCAGCAGATGGTGCTCGCACAGCGAGTAGAACGTGATGTCGCGCTCGATAACCAAATCGTTCGAAGCGACGGCAAAGGTTTTGGACAGGTGCTCCTCGGCACTCTGGTCCATACCGCCGGCGATCTCACCATACATACGGGCAACGCGCGCCGGGGTCTCCAGCAGGCCCTCACGAGTTGGGTCCTCGCCTATGCCCTCAAGCAAAAGCTTAATGGCGGCCTCGACTTTTTCCTGATCGACCATCTGGGCCTCACTTTTCCGATTTCACGTTCGCGCTATGGTACCACGCCCTTCGGCATCGGCCACAAGCTACATAGTATGGGTCGAATAGACCGGATCATCACGCCAAAGTTCAACCGCATCACAAAGCGCAACACCCTCGCGCTCAGCACGGTCGCGCGTAGCGTTCATATCGATCACACGCTGGTTACTCGAGCCTCTAAAACGCAATGAGATATCGTACAGATCCTGAACAAACGGGCCGTCCACCAACATGTCGAGGCAGGCCAGGATACGGTTCGTCACCTCGGTATGATGACGGCCACCCGGCATAAGCTCCTCGAGCACGTCGCCGGTAAAGCACCAAATGGTCTTGCCCGACCCCGCGGGATAGGCCGCACGCACGCGTTCGATAAAGTCAACAAGCCCCACCTGATTCTCGGGCTCCATAGGCTCGCCGCCCAGAATCGTCAGACCATCGATAAAGGGATGGTCGAGGCTCTCGATAATCTTGTCCTCGACGGCACGATCGAACGGCTCACCCGCAGCAAAGTCCCACGCGACAGAGTTAAAGCAATTCTTGCACCCACGACGGCACCCGCTCACAAACAGAGAAGTACGAACGCCTTCCCCATCAGCAATGTCGAAATACTTAATGTTCGCGTAGTTCATAGGTAACTCTCCCGGGAGGCCGGGACATATCATCCCGTCCTCAAACATTCTCGGCCTTCGGCCTGTGAAACTGCGGGCGGGACGATATGTCCCGGCCTCATGCAAAGGGTAACTCAATGAACGAAGCGAACATCGAGTATCGGGTTCGAGGTCCAATAAAAACTGGGTTGCGGCTCAACCGCCATCGCAAGTAAATCGCAGCTGCAACTCGAATCATTTCCGCTAAGAACTTCGAGGAGTGAGCAGACCGCGAACTGCATCTCCGCTACGTCAACTTGGCCGCCCCGTAGCGAGGCCCCGGACCTTTGCTCGATATGAGTTCCGCACGAACAGGAGGCGCCAGTGGCGCCTCCGTCGTGAGCCAGGACTGTCCGAAATAGCGAGTAAAGGTCCGGGGCCTCGCTACGGGGCGGCCTGGGATGGTTATTAAAGATGCAGCACGCGGTCGCGAATTTCCTCGGTTCGACCCTGGTTCCAGAACTGGGTACCGATGTAGCCGCACGTACGACGGGCGACATTCATCTTCTCCTGGTCACGATTGCCGCAATTGGGGCACTCCCACACCAGCTTGCCGTCATCCTCGACAATCTTGATCTCGCCGTCGTAGCCGCACACCTGGCAGTAGTCGCTCTTGGTGTTGAGCTCGGCGTACATGATGTTGTCGTAGATGTACTGCATCACGCGAATGACAGCCTTGAGGTTGTCCTGCATGTTGGGAACCTCAACGTAGGAGATAGCACCGCCCGGCGAAAGCTGCTGGAACATACCCTCAAACTTGAGCTTATCGAAGGCGTCGATCTCCTCGGACACGTGGACGTGGTAGCTGTTGGTGATGTAGCCCTTGTCCGTCACGCCCGGGATGATGCCAAAACGACGCTGCAGGCACTTGGCGAACTTGTAGGTCGTCGACTCAAGCGGGGTACCGTACAGCGAGAAGTCAATATCGCTTTCGGCCTTCCACTCCGCGCACTTGTCGTTCATGCGCTGCATGACGGCCATGGCAAAGGGCGTGCCCTCCTTCTCGGTGTGGCTGTGGCCCGTCATGTACTTGACGCACTCATACAGGCCGGCATAACCCAGACTAATGGTGGAGTAACCGCCCACGAGCAGCTTGTCGATCGTCTCGCCCTTCTTCAGGCGGGCGAGGGCACCGTACTGCCAAAGAATCGGTGCGGCATCCGAAAGCGTACCCATCAGACGCTCATGACGGCACAGCAGGGCGCGGTGGCACAGCTCAAGGCGCTCGTCGAAGATCTTCCAGAACTTGTCCATGTCCTGATGCGAGCTCAGCGCGACATCGGGCAGGTTGATGGTCACAACGCCCTGGTTAAAGCGACCGTAGTACTTGGGCTTGTTCGGGTCATAGTTCAGCGCGTTGGCCACGTTGTTAAATCCGTTACCGGAGCGGTCGGGCGTCAGGAAGCTGCGGCAACCCATGCAGGTATAGCAGTCGCCGTTGCCCGCGGTCTCGCCCTTCGACAGCTTGAGCTCGCGCATCTTCTTCTCGGAGATGTAGTCGGGCACCATGCGCTTGGCGGTGCACTTAGCAGCCAGCTGGGTCAGGTAGAAGTACGGGGAATTCTCGTGAACGTTATCGTCCTCGAGTACATAGATGAGCTTGGGGAATGCCGGGGTAATCCACACGCCGGCCTCGTTCTTAACGCCCTCGTAGCGCTGGCGAAGCGTCTCCTCCACGATCATGGCAAGGTCGTGCTTCTCCTGAGGCGTACGGGCCTCGTTAAGATACATAAAGACCGTCACGAACGGCGCCTGGCCGTTGGTGGTCATAAGAGTTACGACCTGATACTGAATCGTCTGAACGCCGCGACGGATCTCGTCACGCAGGCGGTCCTCAACAACCTCGCGGACCTTTTCGGGAGATGCGGAAACGCCGAGCTCCTCGAGCTCGCGGGCGACCTCGCCGCGAATCTTTTGACGGCTCACCTCGACGAACGGGGCAAGATGGGTCAACGAAATCGACTGGCCACCGTACTGGGAGGAAGCAACCTGAGCGATGATCTGCGTCGCGATGTTGCAGGCAGTCGAGAAGCTGTGCGGCTTCTCGATCAGCGTGCCCGAGATAACAGTGCCGTTCTGGAGCATGTCCTCCAGGTTCACCAGATCGCAGTTGTGCATGTGCTGGGCAAAGTAATCCGAATCGTGGAAATGGATCAGGCCCTCATTATGGGCATCCACGATCTCTTGGGGCAGCAGCACACGCTGAGTCAGGTCCTTGGAGATCTCGCCGGCCATGTAGTCACGCTGAACGGAATTGACGGTCGGGTTCTTGTTGGAGTTCTCCTGCTTGACCTCTTCGTTGTTGCACTCAATCAGCGACAGAATCTTGTCGTCGGTCGTGTTCTTCTGGCGCTTCAGGCTCTGAACATAGCGATAGATGATGTAATGGCGAGCGACCTCGTAGCAGTCGAGACGCATAATCTCGTCCTCGACCAGATCCTGAATCTCCTCGACCGACACGGTGTGGCCCGCGTTCTCGCATGCCTCGGCGACGTTTTGTGCCGCGTAAACCACCTGGCGGTCGGTAAGACGAGAGCTCTCCTCGACCTCCAAGTTTGCGGCGCGGATGGCATTGACGATCTTATCGATGTCAAAGACAACCTCGGTGCCGCTGCGCTTGATGATCTTCATCCTCTTGCCTCTTTCGCGTCGTAGTCTCATTGCGCTTCAGAGCCAAACGATGCCCGGCAGGGCGTGCCCCTGTCTTGCGGCGCCGTCGCGCAATCTGTGTTCTCGATAACCATAGTCCCTCATGCGGACAATCCTCGCAGCCAATCAAGGGGCTCAAAGATCTATCCAAATGGGGCGAATAAGGTTCTCGTTCTCTGTCCGCCATCTATCATACGACAAAGAGGCATCTATATCCTGTATTCTTTTTTTAGGTCAAACACAACATATAGTGTTTCAGCAGGTCAAAGCAATTAGTCATTTTGCAGACGCATTAATTATGAGGGGTTCTTGGTAAGTCGGTAAAACGTTACCAACACGGCTACCTGCATGGCAGTTATAAAACCCCCTTAGTCAAGCCGCTGACAAATCCTACCAAAACCAAGCCGTTCACGCCAAAAGAATCCAAAAGATTATGCTTGACCAACATGTTGCGGTCACGATCGGCCGGGACGTATGCAATCTGCCGGCACCCCTACGGGATGCGAAGATCATCGCGCACAGACCTTGGATCAATATTTGGTGGCTTATTTGGCAGCACGCTTGATGGTAAAAAACAAAACAGCCCAGAGGACATAGCCTCTGAGCTGCGAACATTTGGTGGGCGTTAGAAGATTTGAACTTCTGACCTCTTCCGTGTCAGGGAAGCGCTCTCCCCCTGAGCTAAACGCCCAAATGGAGCGGACAACGGGGCTCGAACCCGCGACCCCAACCTTGGCAAGGTTGTGCTCTACCAACTGAGCCATGTCCGCTTACGAGGATTAATCTTACGTGATGCCCGCATCCTATGCAAGAACTTTTTTAAAAAGTTTTGCG
>DBFAQQ010000029.1:0-50045 GCA_048236535.1 Collinsella sp.
TGCTCATGCTCAGGTGCGGCGACTGCCAGCCCCAGCTCCCGGGTCGCCCGGTGAAGGCGAGGAAGAAGGGCGTGAAGGGAGCGAAGAGCGTTGCTGCCTAGGCTAGCCCCTTGTCACACAAACTACCGAAGCCTCCAAAAATGCACGTCGCCACCGCCCCCACATGGCGCGAAGCAAAGCAAAAGCGCAGCCTAAAAGGCCGCGCACCATCTTTATTCAGATTAATCATTGCCCGTTGTGACATCGCCGAACCCGCAGGGGAGGGAACTTGTTCTCTGCCCGGATAGGTAAGACAAATTACGCGACGGTGTAAACCCAGTTGTGCTTGTCCTCGACAGCACCAGACTGGATACCAGTCAGGGTCTCGCGAAGCTTCTTCATCACAGGGCCGATCTCGGTGTATCCAGCCGGGAAGGTCACGGTCTCGTCGGCGCCGTAAACCTTGTTGTCGATTTCGCCAACCGGAGAGATGACGGCAGCGGTGCCGCACAGGCCGCACTCCACAAAGGTGCCGGCCTTGACCTCGGCCCACTCGACGGGGCGCTGGTCAACGGTCATGCCCAGGTCCTGAGCAACCTGAACGAGCGAACGACGGGTGATAGAGGGCAGGATGGAGTCGGTGTGCGACTGCGGAACGACGAGCGTGCCATCCTCTTTCACGAACAGGACGTTGGCGCCACCGGTCTCCTCGACATAGGTGCGGGACTCGGAGTCGAGATACAGGTTCTCGGCATAGCCCTCGCGATGGGCCTCCATCGTGGGCTTAAGGGACATGGCGTAGTTCAGGCCGGCCTTGATGTTTCCGGTGCCGTGCGGTGCAGCACGGTCATACTCGGAAACGCGCAGCTTGACGGGCTTGAGGCCGCCCTTAAAGTACGGACCGACCGGGGTCACGAGAATGCGGAACGTGTACTCAGGAGCGGGAGCCACGCCGATCACGTCACCGGAGCCGATCATAAACGGACGCACGTACAGGGTCGCGCCGGAACCGAAGGGCGGAACCCAGGCGGCGTTGGCAGAAACGACCTGCTTGACGGCCTCAACGAACTTGTCCTTGGGAAACGGGGGCATCTCGAGGCGCTGGGCAGAGTTATACATACGCTCAGCGTTCATGTCGGGACGGAAGCAGACGATGCTGCCGTCCTCGGCGGTGTAGGCCTTCAGGCCCTCAAAGACCTCCTGGCAGTAATGGAAGATACCGCCGCACTCGGAGACATGCAGGGTGTGGTCGGTGGTCAGGCCGCCCTCGTCCCACTCGCCATCCTTCCAATGAGCCTCGTAGCTGTAATCGGTCTTCATGTAGCCAAAGCCGAGGCTACCCCAATCGATATCCTTCTTCTCGACAGTCATATGTCGCTCCTTACATACACAGTTGCATACTCGCGAACCCGCACGCAAGGACCGAGGCCGACCGCGTCGCAACGTCGCACGCCCGGAGCGTAGAGCCGGACGGGACACGCGAGCAGCATCAAAGCCGATGGCACGTCGATTCGCATGCACGAGATTGTACTCCCCGCACGCGTCTGATAAAACGCTTTTCTTTAACTAAGTAAAGTATTTTCATTTGACCGAAGCAAAAAGGCCCGCCACCGTAAGCGGTGACGGGCCTCAACTGTACGGTCTGCGCGCTGGCTCGAGCTAGGCGTTCTATTTACCCAGCTTGGCCTTAACCAGACCGACCACGGTCGGGATGATCGACACGGCAACGATGCCGATAATCAGCAGCTCAAAGTGCTCTTGCACAAAGGGAATGCCGCCAAAGAAGTAGCCCAGCAGCGTAAAGACCGTCGACCAGGTAATGCCGCCCAGCACGTTAAAGACGACAAAGTTGCGCCAGTGCATGCCGCCCATGCCAGCGATAAAGGGCACAAAGGTGCGGATAAACGGGAAGAAGCGACCCAGGAAGATGGCCAGGTGACCCCACTTGTCCAAGAAGTCCTCGGACTTTTTGATGCGCTCGGGCGTCATGGCCTTGACCTTGCCCGAAGCGATGATCTTGCGGCCAAAGAAGTGACCGATCATAAAGTTGCACTGATCGCCCAAAATGGCAGCGGCCCATGCGGTGGCCAGAAGCGCCACGATGTTAAAGCCGCCGTTGTGGGCAAAGAAACCCGAGGCGAACAGCAGCGAATCACCGGGAAGGAACGGGAAGAACACCACGCCCGTCTCGATAAAGATGATCAGGAATACGCAGCCGTAGGCCATAAGCGGGCCGGCGGCGATCCAGCTGGCGATCGCGGTGCGCGGGTCCTTAAGCAGCTCGGCAATAAAATTGATGAAACCCATGAAGTAAAACCTCTCAGTTGTGGGCGCGGATACGTCCAAGTTGACCAGTATACGGTTGCGGTGCCCCCTCGTGCGCAACCCCACAAAAGCATGACTCCATTACCAGCAAGTTTGCATAACTGACACTTGTAGCGCAAAGCCGCCAAGATTGTCCTTTTTAATCCCTAGCGAATCGCTATACTTTATTGAATCGCATTGCCATGGCGCTAAGGGAGGGCGGCCGGTGAGCTTTATCAATACCATTCGCGAGGACATCAAGACCGTCCAGGCGCAGGACCCCGCCGCGCAAAACGGTCTGGTCATCTTCCTTTCCTATCCTGGCCTGCACGCCAAGTGGAACCACGTGCCCGAGCACTGGCTGTGGGAGCACGGTCATCGCTCGCTCGCCCGCGTGCTCTCGCAAATCACCCGCCACATCACCGGCGTCGAGATTCACCCTGCCGCGCAGATTGGCAAGCACTTCTTTATCGACCACGCCATGGGCGTCGTCATCGGCGAGACCACCATTGTGGGCGACAACTGTGTGCTCTACCAGGGCGTCACGCTCGGCGGCACCGGCAACGAGACCGGCAAGCGTCACCCCACCCTGGGCAACAATGTCACGGTGGGCACGGGCGCCAAGGTGCTCGGCAACATCCGCATCGGCAACAACGTCAAGATCGGCGGCAACTCGGTCGTCGTTAAGGACGTGCCCGACAACTGCACCGTCGTGGGCGTGCCGGGACGCATCATCAAGCGCAACGGCTGCCGCGTGTTCGAGGAGAGTTTCGACGCCAAGCAGCATCGCGAGTACATGCCCGATGACGCCGCCGAGCAGAGTGCCCTCAACCGCCAGGGCATCACCGAGAATGCCCGCCGCGTCAAGGAACTCGAGCGAGAGGTGGCCGAGCTCAAGGCCCTCGTCGCCAAGCTCGTGGACGAACGCTAGGAACGCAAGCGGCACAAAACGACATCGGCATCAACGCAAAGGCGCGCCAGGGAATTCATCCCCGGCGCGCCTTATTTGTGATGTGGCAAAGAGACTGTCCCTTTGTCACATTATGCGAACTGGCTCAGATAGAGGTCGGCGTAGGCACCCTCGGCAGCCAGCAGCTCCTTATGCGTGCCCTGCTCGATAATGTTGCCGTGATCCATGACCAAGATCAGGTCGGCGTCCACGATCGTCGACAGGCGGTGCGCGATCACAAAGCTCGTGCGCCCGCGCATGAGCGCGTCCATGGCACGACCGATGGCAAGCTCGGTACGCGTATCCACGCTTGAGGTCGCCTCGTCCAGGATGAGAATCGCCGGGTTATTGAGCAGCACGCGTGCGATGGTCAGCAGCTGACGCTGGCCCTGGCTGATGCTTTCGGCATCGTTGGCCACGCGCGTGTCATAGCCCTGCGGCATGGTGCGCACAAAGAAGTCGACCTGCGCGGCGCGCGCAGCCGCCACGATCTCCTCACGCGTCGCCTCGGGACAGCCGTAGGCGATGTTTTCGGCAATCGTGCCATCGAACAGCCAGGCGTCCTGCAGCACCATGCCAAACTGCTGCCGTAGCTCGCCGCGGTCCATGCGGCTCGTATCCACGCCGTCGAGCGTAATACGCCCGCCGTCAATCTCGTAGAAGCGCATGAGCAGGTTGATGAGCGTCGTCTTGCCCGCGCCCGTGGTTCCCACCACGGCAATCTTCTGGCCCGGCTCGGCGGTAAACGACACGTCGTGCATAAGCGGCTTGTCGGGCGAATAACCAAAGCGCACGTGCTCAAAGGAGACGCGACCCTCAACGCGACCCGGCAGCTTGGCGGCCTCGTCCGGCAGCGGATCGGCCTCCATCTCGGGCTCATCGAGCAGGTCGAACACGCGCTCCGCACTCGCCAACGCGCTCTGCAGCGAGTTGAAGGTAAACGACAGCTGCGTCATGGGTTCGGACGCCTCGTAGATAAACTGGAAGAACGCCTGGAACACGCCGACGGTCATGTGACCGGCAACCAGCATGCTGCAGCCCACCAGCGCGATCACGATCTGCGCCAAACGGCCGATAAAGCGCACCGCAGGGCCGACGGCATTGATCATAAAGTCGGCCTTGGCACTCACGCGTGCCAGCTCGCCCGAGGCCTGGTGCACCTCGGCAGAACTTTGGCGTTCGCGGTTAAACGCGCGGATCACCAGACGGCCCGAATAGCCTTCCTCGACCGCACTCGTAATCTTGGACACCCACTCCTGGCGCTCGCCCGTCACATCGTGTGTGCGGCGCGAGACGACCTTCGTCACCAGCAGCGACAGTGCCGTAAAGAACAGAAAGACGAGCGTAAGCTGCACGCTGAACACGAACATCACGCTCACAGCACCAACAACCGTGCCGATCGACACGAGCAGCTGCAGCAATCCGCGCTGCATGCTCTCGGACATCTTGTCCAGGTCGTTGGTCGCGCGGCTGACGACCTCGCCGGGACGATGCGCGTCAAAATAGGCGAGCGGCAGACGGTTGAGCTTTTGCGCGATGCGGTTGCGCAGGCGCAGATTGAGACGCTCAGCGACGCTCGACATCAAAAAGCTCTGGAGCGCATAGAACGAGGCAGCGGCAGTCCAGATCATAAAGTAGACGAAAATGGTCTTGCCGCAGTTCTCCCAGGTGATGCTGAAAGTGGTGTCGTTGGCAAACGCCACCTGAATGTGGCCCCACAGCTCATCGATCACGCGGGCGCTATATGCCGGCGCGGCGGTGTTAAAGATGACATAGAACACAATGCTCGCGAACACGATATAGAAGCGCCAATGGTCGCCGGCAGCCTCACTCCACAGGCGGCGCACCGTCGCCCAGGTATCCCGAGGCGTCTCGTCCTCGTCTTCGTCGTCCACGTCGCGCATACGCTCTGCCTCGGCGCGGGCGCGCTCGTCCTCGGCACGTTCGTTTTCCTCGTAGAGCGCTTGGCGGCGAGCCTCGCGCTCCGCCGCCTTGGCGGCTTCGTCCAGGTCGGGCGCGACGCCCGTCTCCTCGACTGTCTCTACAACCGCAGCGCCATCGACGATGCCCTGCTTCTTGAGCTCCTCGGTCATGCTACTCACCTCCCTTCATCTGCGATTCCGCGATTGCGCGGTACACCTCGCAGGTTTCCATGAGCTCGTCGTGCGTGCCTAGGCCCACGATCTCGCCGTCTTTGAGCACCACGATCTGATCGGCATGCAAAATAGTCGAGATGCGCTGGGCGATGATGAGCACCGCGGCATCGCACGTCTCGTCCTGCAGCGCATGGCGCAGTGCCGCATCGGTCTTAAAGTCCAGGGCCGAAAAACTGTCGTCGAAGATATATAGATCGGCATGCTTCATGAGTGCGCGGGCAATCGCCAGGCGCTGGCGCTGACCACCCGAGAAGTTCGTGCCGCCCTGGGCCACCGGCGTATCGAGCCCCTGGGGCTGGTCGAGCACAAAGGTGCTCTGGGCAACCTCCAGCGCATGGAGCATGTCAGCCTCAGTCGCGTCTTCGTTGCCAAAGCGCAGGTTGCTCGCCACCGTACCCGAGAACAGCCATGCCTTCTGCGGCACATAGGCGATACGCCCGCGGATGTCGTCTTGCGAAAGGTCGCGCAGATCGATGCCATTCAGGCGAATGGCGCCCTTCGTGGCATCGTGGAAGCGAAGCAAGAGCTTGGCCACCGTCGACTTGCCCGAACCCGTCGAGCCTACAATCGCCGTGGTCTGGCTACGGCGACAGGCAAAGCTCAGGTCGCACAGGGTATCCTCGTCGGCATCGTCAAAACGGAACGACATGTGGTCGAACACGGCCACCGCGTCGGCACCGTCAACAGACTCCGCCGCGCACGTGTCCAGCGTGCGCTTGCCGTCCACGATGCTCGGCTCAATCTCCAACACCTGCTGCGCACGGTTCAGGCATGCGGCGGCGCGTGGGAGCGTCAGAATCACCATCTGCGCCGTCATCACAAAGAACAGGATCAGGATCGCGTACTCCAGCACGGCCGAGATGCTACCGATTTGCATGGCGTGGACGCCCACGCGGTCGCCGCCCACCCACAGCACCGCCACCTCGGCGATATTCATCAAAAAGAAGCTGGAGCTGTCGAGACCCACAAACAGGTGGTTGACCTTGATGGCATTGGCCGCGTAATCGCTAAACACCTCGTCCAGGCGCTGCTCCTCGTGGCGCTCCTTGTTAAATGCGCGGATGACGCGCACGCCCACGATGTTCTCGCGCAGCACCACGTTCATGCGGTCGATAAAGCTCTGCAGGCGCATAAAGATCGGCGCGGCGTTGGCAACGGTAAAGACCGCCGCCACCAGCACGATCGCAACCACCACGCCCAGCAGCGTACCCATGGCGGGATCGATGAACCAAGCAAAAATGATGCCTGCCACGGCCAAGAACGGCACCGGCAGCACCAGCTGAATCGTCTGAAGGACAGCTTGCTGAATCACGTTGATGTCGTTGAGCGAGCGCGTGATCATCGAACCCGTGCCAAAGCGCTCAAAGTCGCTGGCGGACAGCTCGAGCGACTTGTCGTACACGGCATTGCGGATATCGCAGGCCACGTTGGCGGCCAGGCGCGCCGAAAGATAGCAGCCCAGCACCGTGCCGCCGCTGGCCATGCCGGTCGCGATAAGCATGTACAGGCCGTTGCGTAATATATAGTCGACATCACCCGTGGTAATACCGGTGTTGACCATGTTCGCCAGCATCGTGGGAACCAACAGCGTACCGACGTTATCTATCAGCACCGCAAACAGCGTCACCGCAATCAGACCGCGGTACGGCCTCATAAACCTCATTAAGAGTCGCATGCGTCCCCCTCGCCCTTATCGTCAGTCTCGTTCTCGGCGGCCACTTGCCGTTTAAATGCCTCGCACTCTTCGTTAAGAACATGGGAGAACTTACCGACCAAGCGCATGATCTCGCACTGTTCCCACGGCTCGAGCGCCTCGAATGCCTGTTGCTCGGCTTTTTGCGCCGGCAACGCGTAGCGCTTGGCAAACCGCACGCCTTCTTCGGTCAGTCGTACAACCTTGTTTTTACGACTGCCCTCGGCAAACTCCAACGTCGCAAGCCCTCGCGCCCTAAGCGTTTTAATCGCCGAATTGATGGTCTGTTTGCTGTAGAACCATTCACTCGTCAGCCGACTCACGGCAACGCTTCCGCCCGCTGCACTCGTGTCGACGAGCATCCAGTAGGCGCAGTCCGAAAGGCCGCAGGCGCGCGAGAACTCCGAATAGATATGGTCGAGTCCATTGAGCAACCGATCGAAGTCGACCAGCGTAACCGCACTATTCATCTATCCCACCATTCAATTGTCCGATTTTTGACCAATTATGTGTCTCTAGATTAGTCCGAGTTTTGACTATCGTCAACAGGCTCTCCGCAAATGCGTGCATTTTTATGGCCTATCGGCAGAAAAAGACCGCCGGCGCGGGGGCGGCGCCAGCGGTCACGTGAAAATCGGGTTTTATTGCCTGTTAAGCGGCGACGGCCTCATAGACCGTAGCGCCCGAGAAGCTGTCATGCAGGCTCTTGCCGGCAATCCACGGCAGCTCGACGACCTCGCAGACCGTGTTGACCAACTCAGAACAGTCAGTAAAGTGGCCCTTGTCGTTGAGGGCCTCGCAATCCTGAACACGCCAATAGCCATCGGTGTGCGTGATGTAGTACTCGTGATCGTTGATCGACACGAAAGCGCGCGTCTTGGAACGCAGCAGCTTCAGAAATCCTTCGAAATCGGTCTCGATGACATCTCCAGCCTGGAACATGATGTTACCTCCTGGCCCGGCGCCACCACGGCGCATTGATAAACGTTGGTACTCCTTTAGTAAAACCCTTATCAGAGGTTATGCGTTCGTCATTTAGGCAAGTGGTAAAAAACCGCAGGGTAGACGGGATAAAACGTTTAACCATCCCATTTGTTTGTCACATTCTGAAGGTACTTTTATGCAAACCTACTTTCCCAATTGGAATCTATCCTTTTGGCCGGGCAATTGACCGTCTATCGTTTGAGCCCGACGGGTATGAACGGGGCATCTGCAACGCCACCGCAAGGAGACACCATGGAGACTATCGAAGCACTCATTCACCGCCGCAGCTGCCGCAACTACAGCGATCGTCCCGTCGAGGCCGAAAAGCTTGCACGTATTATCGAAGCCGGCCAATATGCACCGAGCGGCATGGGCCGCCAGCCGGTGACGTTTGTCGCCGTCACCGACCCCGCGACCGTCGAGCGTCTCTCGCAGCTCAACGCGCAAGTCATGGGCAGCAACAGCGACCCCTTCTATGGCGCCAAGACCGTTGTGGTGGTGCTGGTTGACCGCAGCGTGCCCACACATCTGGAAGACGGCTCGCTCGCCATGGGCAACCTGCTCAACGCTGCCTATGCGCTGGGCGTTGATTCGTGCTGGATTCATCGCGCCCACGAGGTTTTCGATTCGCCCGAGGGCCTGGAGCTACTGGCCAGTTGGGGTCTACCCGCCGACGGCAGCCTGCGCGGTGTCGGTCACTGCATTCTGGGCTATGCCGAGGACACGCTGCCCGAGCCCAAACCCCGCCGCGACAACGTGGTCTACGTAAGGTAATTAGTTCCGCCATTCTACCGAACGGCGGGCTCGTTGACGCTGCGCGGGCCGCATTCACGCCAATCTGACGTTCAATTTCGAGGGCGCGACCAGAAGGTCAGCGCCCTCTCATTTCACGTCACCTTGGCGCAAATGCGGCTCGCTCGCTTTTGGCGACTGACATCGAATGAGCCACTGTCTTGGGCAGCTAAAAAAGCCCCGTCCCAAATTAGCTGCCCCACTCGCAACTTATCCCGCCGATGGAGTTATTGCCGTTTCGCTCGTCTGATTCGCATCGACGTCGTCGCCTTGCTTGTCTTCGTCCTTTTGCACATCGGCGATGGTGGAGGCCGCCGCAACGATACCGCGCTGGGGCGCGACGCTCGTCTGGGCCTGAGCGCCCTCGACAACTTCTGTACCTACATGCGCGAGCTCGGGCGATTTAAACATTGCGTCCAAGTTGGCGCCACCGCCGGCATATCCGAGCGCAGCGAGCGCGATGACGATCACTGCAACGGCGGCCACGATCGGCACGTAGCGATGCCAGCCGGCGGGATTGAGCCCGCTGCGGCGAGCCGCCCCGCGGCTGATGTAGCCGAGCGTTCCGTCGTGCTTGAGCTTTGAGCCCACCACGCGTTTGCGGCCCCACAGCGAGGACTCTGCCTGCATTGCCAAGCGGGCGCTTGCCGAAGGATAGCCGTATTTAGTGCGCTTGAACGAGCCATCAAACCCCGAGGCGTGTTTGCCCCACGTCACCGATGTTGTGCGTCGGTTGACCGGCGCGGCACTCCGCCTTCTGCGGCTCGGTTTTGAAGTCTCAGCCATATGCCCTCGCACGCCGTAACCAAATCGAAACAATAACGCTTTGGACTGTAGCACACGCGTCGCGTGCGGTCACGGGCGCCTCGCTCAACGGTCATCGTCCTTCAGCAAGCGCCACAGCGTTGTACGGCTTATGCCCAGCACCTCCGCCGCACGGGTTCGGTTGCCGTGGAGATGGTCTACAACCAGATGCGCGATATCTCGCTCGGTATCGGCCAGCGGTCGCAGGATATACAGGTCACTTTCAAGCGTCGGGGCGCCAAAGGTTGCGGTCTTAATCACGTCCTCTTGGGCGAACACTTCCTCCGCCACAGCGCGGTCCACCGTGCCCGTCCCCACCAATATATACAGTCGTTCCGAGACCTCGCGGAGCTGCAGATAGTTGCGCGGCCAGCGGTAAGCATCGAGCGTCTTCGTCGCCGCGGCAGACAGCGTGGGCGCTGCCGTCCCAAATGCATCAGCGAGATATTCCAAATAGCGCGCGACCTTCGTCGACGCGGCTCCCTGCTCGGCGATTGCCGGCGCGACGCTCACCGCACAGGCGAAGCGCTCGGTCACAAAGGCGGCTTGATCACTTTCGCCGCCGCCCGGCATGTCATTCGCCGTCAGCACCACATGGCAGCGCGTCGCCAACGCGGTGTCGGTCATCGTGGAGACCAGCTCGCGGAGGCGCTGGGGGCCAACCGCATTCCAGCCCTCAATGCAAAGGGTCAGCCCCGTTTGGAACAGCGGCGATTCGGAGCTTTTGAGCACATGGCGCCAACCGCGATCGGTGAGTTCATCGAGCGCGACGGAAACAAAGGGCTGATCGACAAAAGGGCCATCCAGATAGAGGCGCTTGGCAATCTCGACCTGACCCGCTCCCAGCTCGCCCTCGAGCATAAGGGGCACGCCGCGCGCATAGCTCTCGGTAACCGGTACAGCCACCGAGGTCGCCCCCTCAACGATGCCGTACGCGCTCGATTCATAGCGGACCTCAACTTCGTCGGCGTTGAGCCACTCGATGCCCGCATGCGCCGCGGCACCGCGCACCTCGCGGACCACAACGACCCAAAGCCTCCCGCCCTCTTTGTCGGTGGGGCGAACGGTCAGGCTCAGGCGCGTACCCTCACGCCCCATAACCAGACGCGCGCCGTCTCCTATACGGTCGAGACGCTCAGCGACAAAAGCCGCCACATCCCGCTCAAGCGCCGCGTCATTCATGGTCGAGATCGCGACGTCCCCACGCGCATCGATTGCCAATGCCGAGGCCCCGGCAGCAGCTAGGGCATCGGTCAAGATGTTCAGCTTAGCATTGCTATCCATGATTTGCCCCTGTCCGCGGCGACGTGCAACCGCCGACGGTCGCACGACCGAGTGTTTCAAAATTGAACGATATTGCTCACCAAACACTATAGGGCAGAAAGCGCCGTCCTGCGAGTATAGGTGTTGCCCCGCATCGCCATCCTGGCGGGGCGATAAGAGCTCTTCGGGACTTATAAACCTGCGGACAAGCCATACCCGCAAGAGCTCCTATCGCTCCACCGAAGGCTTGCGCTCACCGGCAGCCAGCACGCGAATAAGCTACTTCTCTACCAGATTCCCAGCACGTGCTGCATTCCCAAACTCATGCACGCAATGCCAATCCAGCAGCAAAAGCCCAACGCGATGGGCTTGCCGCCCTTTTTGACCAGCTCGACGATATCGGTATTAAAACCAATAGCCGCCATGGCCATCACAATAAAGAACTTCGACAGCTCCTTGATGGGCGCCGTGATGGACGCGGGAAGCTGAAGCACCGTGGTGATCACGCTCGCCAGCACAAAGAACAGCACAAACATGGGAAACGCACGTTTAAGCGAGAACGTGCTTTTGGCGTCACCGCCGGCCTTGCGTGCCAGATGCATCTGCCAGCATGCGAGGACCAGCGTGATGGGAATAATGGCCAGCGTCCTGGTGAGCTTGACCACTGTGGCGCTCTCGAGCACATTGGCGCCGGGATGCATGCTGTCCCAGGCGCTCGCCGCAGCCGTTACCGACGAGGTGTCGTTGATGGCGGTGCCGGCAAACAGGCCAAAGCCCTCGTTGGTCAGCCCGAGCATGCCGCCGAGCGTCGGAAACACGAGCGCCGCGATAACGTTAAACAGGAAGATGACCGAAATGGCCTGGGCAATCTCGCGATCGTCGGCATCGATGACGGGCGCGGTCGCAGCGATGGCCGAACCGCCGCAAATCGACGAACCCACACCCACAAGCGTCGCGATCTTACCCGGTACGTTCATGACGCGGCAGAGCACAAAGGCGATGACAAGCGAGGTCGAGATCGTCGCCACGATAATCGGCAGCGACTGGGCGCCCTTGGACAGAATCTGGGAGAGGTTCATGCCAAAGCCAAGCAGGATAACCGCGTACTGCAAGACTTTTTTGGACGTATAGGTGACGCCGGCGGCGAGCTGTTCGCGACGCTTCCTGGGAAAGACGAGCGCCAGGACCATGCCAAAGAGGATGGCAAATACCGGACCGCCGACCACCTCAATTTGTTTGCCGAGCAACGTCGCGGGAATGGCAATGATCAGGCAGAACAAGACGCCTTTCCAGCGCTCGCGAACGATATTTGCCAGTTGCATATGGGATTCCTTCTTTCTATTTCACGTTTGCGACGGCTTATGATACGGCAACATTGAGCACAGCCTTGCGCAAACACAGACTAAGATGCCGCAATGGTTCTCAGGCAACAGCCGAATTGCCCACCGCGGAGAGCTGATTCGCGGCATAATTAACAACTGACATATGAGTTTGATAGAACAGTTGCGAGGCGCTATGGAAGAATCGATGCACGTCGGCGAGCAGGAAACGAGCCTACAGGACCAGTCCTACCACACCATTCGACGCAAAATCGTCTACCTGGACTACAAGCCGGGCGAAAAGCTGGGCGTCAAGCAACTTTGCGACGACCTAGATATGGGGCGCACCCCTGTGCGCGAGGCTTTGGTTCGTTTGGCGCAGGAAGGCCTGGTGCGCACCGTGCCCCAGAGCGGTACCTACGTCTCGCCCATCAACCTCACCCTTGCCGAGAGTGCCTGTTACATCCGCGAGCATCTGGAAAAGCAGGTGATTGTGGAGTGCTGTGCGCGCGCCACGTCGGCCGGCATCGAGCAGCTCGACCGCGCCATCGTGCTGCAGGAAAAGGCCATGGCCGAAGAGGATCGCATCGGCTTCTTTTTGAGCGACAACCTCATGCATCACATGATTTTTAGCATCGCATGTCGCAGCACCGTGTGGTCGTGGCTCGAAGAGACCAATGCCGACCTGGAGCGCTTCCGCTGGCTGCGCGCCGCCACGCAGGTTCTCGACAATCAGGACATCGTGAACGAGCACAAGCAGATTCGCCGCGCTATCGCCGGTCGCGACCCCATCGAAGCGAGCTTTTTGGTCAGCAAGCACCTGCATATGATGTTCCGCAACCAGACCGAGGTTCTGGACCAGTTCCCCGAGTACTTCGAGACCAGCAAGCTCCGCTAACCTGCCAAATAGGGACAGGTTCATTTTGGCAGGTTTTATCTGGGCAAATGAAACAAGGCCCGGCTCCGCTGCAACGGAGCCGGGCCTTGGTCGCCAGAATGGCGGAACCAACTACTCCACGGTAACGCTCTTTGCCAGGTTGCGGGGCTGGTCGACGTCGCAGCCGCGCAGGATGGCAACCTCGCGGGCGAGCAGCTGCAGCGGGACGCTCGCCGTGATGGGGCTGAACACGTCGCGGACGGCCGGCACGCGAATGATGCAGTCGGCAATCTTGTTGATTTCCTCGTCGCCCTCGGTAGCAACGACGATGACCTTGGCGCCGCGCGCCTTGCACTCCATGAGGTTCGACACGGTCTTGTCGTAGGTGGCACTCTTGGTGGCCACGGCGATGACAGGGAAGCCCGGGTCGATCAAGGCAATGGGGCCGTGCTTCATCTCGCCGGCGGCGTAGGCCTCGGCGTGCAGGTAGCTGACCTCTTTGAGCTTAAGCGCGCCCTCGTAGGAAATAGCGGCACCCATGCCACGGCCCACGAACAGCGCCGACTGCGCGTCCTTGCACAGCAGGGCGGCCTCATGAACGGCCTCGGTTTGGGTATCCAAAATCCACTGGATCTGCTCGGCCGTATCGGAAAGCTCGCGGAACAGCATGCGCGCCTGCTTGGTGGTCAAGCGGTACTTGACCTGCGCCAGCAGCAGGGCCAAAAGCGTAAGGCTCACGACCTGGCCGATGAAGCTCTTGGTCGAGGCGACCGCGATCTCCTTGTTGGCCTTGGTGTAGATGACGCCGTCGCTCTCACGCGCCACGGGGCTGCCCACCACGTTGGTGATGCCGAAGACCTTGGCACCCTTGATGCGCGCGTCGCGAATGGCGGCAAGGGTATCGGCCGTCTCGCCCGACTGGGACACGGCCACGACGAGCGTCGTCGGCGTGATGATGGGGTTGCGATAGCGGAACTCGCTGGCCGCCTCCACCTCGGTGGGGATGCGAGCCCAGCCCTCAATGAGATTCTTGGCAATGAGGCCAGCGTGATAGCTGGTGCCGCAAGCGATCACGTAGACGCGGTCGATGTCGTTGAGTTCCTCGAGCGAAAGGCCCAGCTCGTCGATGTCGAGCTCGCCGGCCGGCGTCATACGACCAACCAGCGTGTCGCGCACAACGCGCGGCTGCTCGTGAATCTCCTTGAGCATAAAGTCGGGATAACCGCCCTTTTCTGCCATGTCCAGGTCCCAGTCGATGTGGGTGACCTTGGGCTCGATAACGTTGCCGGCCTCGTCGGTGTACTCGACGCCTGCGGGCGTGAGCTTGGCAAACTGACCGTCCTCGAGCACCACGACATCGCGGGTGGCGTCGATGAGCGCGATGACATCGGAAGCAACATAGGAGCCGGTTTCGCCCACACCGAATACGATCGGGGAATCCTTGCGGGCCACGGCGATCACGCCGGGCTCGTCAGCGCACACGGCGGCCAGACCATAGGCACCGACCACGTGGGTGCAAGCCTCGCGCACGGAGGCCATCAGGTCGTGCGTCTCGGCATAGGCCTCTTCGATCAGATGCGCGAAGACCTCGGTATCGGTCTCGCTCTTAAAGTGGTGGCCGCGACCCTCCAACTCTTCGCGCAGCTCGGCGAAGTTCTCGATGATGCCGTTGTGGACGATGGCGATACGACCGTCGCAGCTGGTGTGGGGGTGAGCGTTAACGACGGAGGGCTTGCCGTGGGTGGCCCAACGGGTGTGGCCGATACCGCAGGTAGCGTCGCTGTCGATATTGGAAAGCTCGCTCTCCAAGCCCGCGACCTTACCCACGCGGCGGATGACATCGAGGTGCGCCGCGGCGCCCTCGCCCACCTCGAGCGCGACGCCCGAGGAGTCATAGCCGCGATACTCCATACGCTTGAGGCCCGTGACCAGGATGTTCTTTGCAATATCAGAGCCGGTGTAGCCGACAATTCCGCACATAGGATAAATCCCTTCGTCCGCTTGACTGCAAGACGTCCACGCACGGGAGGCGCTGAGACGTATAACGTTCGAGTATTGTACTCACGCAAGCGCAAGCTGATATACCAGAAGTGGTATCTCAACTTAGATACCACTCGATGCACACATGCCCAGACGGCCCAAACCACCACAATGGGGACAGGCACCTTCATAGTGGTTTGGTCTGGCAGGATCGTTTTCCCAGATAAAACCTGCCAAAATAAACCTGTCCCTAATTGGCGGGTTTTGACACCCTAGGGACGGGCGATGCTACAATCTGGCTTGTACTTGAAACGCATCAAAGGGGCCGCTATGGCAAAGGTTAAAATCAGCGACGTCGCGCGCGAAGCCGGGGTTTCGTTGGGCACGGTTTCCAACGCGCTCAACCATCCCGAAAAGCTGCGCCCCGAGACCCTCAAGCTCATTAACGAGACCATCAATCGCCTTGGCTACCTGCCCAACCAAAGCGCTCGTCAGCTCGCGGGCGGCGCCACCAAGTCTTTTGGCTTGGTGCTCCCCCGTCTCGATCACGGCTTTTCGCTCCAAATTGCCAGCGGCGCCCATAACGAAGCCCGCAAGCACGGTTACGACCTACTCATCGCCAACGCCGATAACGACGATATTCTCCAGGACCATTACCTGCGCTATTTTATGGGCACGCAAATGTCCGGCGTCATGGTTCAGCCCATGGCGTCCCCCGACTGGCACCCCGCAACGACCAAGATGCCCGTGCCGATCGTCCATCTGGACATCCATTGCTCCGAGCCCGGCTACTACGTAGCGGCCGACAACGAGGCACAGGGGCGCATTATCGCCGAGCTCGCCATCGCCCGCGGCGCACACCATATCACCGTTGTGGGCAGAGCGGCATTCATGCAGCTCACCCTGCGCGTACTTGGCATTCACAAGGCCCTCGCCCTGCATCCCGATATCAAAATTGAGGTCATTGACGCCGGAGAGTGGAATACCGCAGCCGACGGCTACAGCATTGGCGCTCAGATTGCCGGGCGCCCCGCCAACGAACGCCCCGATTTTGTCGTCGGTCTGACCGACGTGTTGGCCTCGGGCGTTATCTCGGCATTGGTCGACAAAGGCATCTCCGTCCCCGAGCAGGTTCGCGTGGCCGGATGCGACGGCAACCCACTCGCTTGGAGCGGATCGGTCCCGCTCACTACGGTAGCGCCCCCGGGCTACGAGATTGGCCGCAAGGGTGTCCAACTGCTCATGGAGCAAATCGAGAACAAGGTCCCGACAAAGACCAAGCATATCCACGTCGGCTCTGCAGCACGCACCGTCACCGCAGCCACCGCCGCCGAGGATATCAACCGCCAAGAATTGGTACGTCCGTTCCTACTGGAGCGCGCCAGCACCCAGGCAAACACCCAGACCGACGCCACGGCCATCAACCTAGGCGCGTATCTATAGCACGTCGGCCAGTATGCCAAAACGCCGCTTACGCAAAAGAGGTCCGACCATTGCCGGACCTCTTTTGCTTAAGTGCAAAGACGGCCAATTACTCGCTTCAACGCCGCAATTGTCTAGCGTACGGCCTTGACCGCCGCCGCCAGATCGAACAACGTGTCGAGCACGACCTCGCAGCCATCCACCACGTCCTGCGGCAGCGGCACGATATCGGGCACAGCAAAGACATGGCAGCCGGCCGCGATACCCGAGACGCAGCCGTTGCGCGAATCCTCGACCACGGCGCACTCCTCGGGGGCAAAGCCCGCGCGCTCGCAGGCGAGCAGATACATCTCGGGGTCGGGCTTGCCGTGTACGACGTCGCCGCCGCAGGTCACCGTCTCAAACTTGTCAAAGAGGCCGACCATCTTAAGGTTGCGCTCGGCCGTAGCGAGGCGCGACGACGTCGCTAGACCCACGTGATAGCCCGCAGCCAGCAGCTCGTCTATGCACTCGGCGGCGCCGGCCTTAAGCTCCAGTTCGGTCTTGACCATCTCATCGCGAATCTCCTTGTGGCGGGCATAGACCGCCTCGGTGGTTTCGTGGCTGCCGTAATGCTTATCAAGGATGTCCATGACATCGGGTAGGGTGCGACCGATAAACTGATGGATCAGCGCTTCATCAATCGCGACCCCCAGCTCGGCAGCGCCCGCCTTCCATGCCTTAATGCCCAAACGCTCGGTATCGACCAGCGTTCCGTCCATGTCAAAAATTACAGCCTTGATCATATCGGCCCCCCTCACCGGATTGCATTACTGACACTCTACCGCACTTTACAAATTTGTATATAACGTATATAGCATATTGTGCCTTCGTTACATAGATAGAAGTCTTATGACAAGCAGTTCGGTAGGATTATAGTTTTCGACCGAGTAAATATTGGTAAGGATCGTTTCATGCTTTCAAACACCACCGCACCTGCAGAGGAGCTTCAGGACAAACTCACAGCGCTCGAGCAGCTGCTTTTGGCATACGGACGCGTCGCCATCGGCTTTTCCGGCGGCGTCGACAGCAGCTTTTTAGCCGCGGTCTGCGCCCGCATCATGCCTGACAGCACGCTTCTCGTTCACCTCACCACGCCGCTCATCGGCACGCCTGAACAGGCTTCGTTTGAGCGGTCCGTTGACGGACAAGCCAGTGAAGAACCGCATTTTAAGCTCCCCGTACTCAATCTTTCGGTCGATCAGCTGCAGCTCCCCCAAGTAGCTTGCAACGACGCCAATCGCTGCTACCACTGCAAGCACGCCGGCTTTACTGCCATCGTGAACCACGCCAAGTCACTCGGCTTTCCCACCGTCATCGATGGCAGCAATGCAAACGATCGCGGTGACTACCGCCCCGGCATGCGCGCGGCAGAAGAGCTCGGTGTACGCCCCCCTCTCATGGAGGTCGGCTTTACCAAGGACGAAGAGCGCGAGCTGCTGCGCGCATGGGGCTATCCCGTCTGGAACCTGCCGGCGGGAGCCTGTCTTGCCACGCGCGTCCCCACGGGCGAGGAGCTTACGCACGAGAAGGTCGACCTGATTCGCGCCTGCGAGGATTACCTACATGATCTTGACCTGGCTCAGGTCCGCGCACGCCTGGTCGGCGGCTGCATGCATATCGAAGCCGCTCCCGCAGATGTCGCCAAGATTGCTGCCCTCGGCGGAACCGCCGTCGACGACAAGGGCAAAACCCCGTTGCCCGCCGCCATCGAGTCCGCGCTGCGCGAGCTGGGCTGCGGCCACATCTCCCCCGAGGTCACCCCCTACATCCACGGCAACATGAACCTTTAGGTTACGCCGTTTTACAAACGGCGTACCTGCTCGGCGCTGCGCGGGCTCCGGGCACGGCAATCTGACGTTCAACTTCACGGGCTCGACCAAAAGGTCAGCGCCCGCTTGTTTCACGTCACCTTACCGCACCCGGAGCTCACTCGCTCGTATATGCTCAACCTGCACTGCGTTAACTGACCTACCAAAAAGGGACAGGTTTATTTTGGCAGGTTTTATCTGGGGAAATATCGCGAGGCAGTCGCCCCTCTAGCACCCATCAAACTTCGAGAGACGATAGAGGGGCAATTCGGCTGCATCTACTTCTTCCGATAGCGGCGGTTGCGGCTCGTCGACGAACTCATTGCTTCGATGAGCCCTTTATCCGCCATTTTTGGCAGATGGTAGCTGACGGACGAATTTTGGCATTCCGTCTCTCTAAAACAATAGATTTATCTCTCTAACTTTAGAGAGATAAATCTATTGTTTTAGAGAGACATTTAGAGAGATGTATCGAATTCGCTGCTAGATTGCCTAATGCTATCTCTCTAACCAACCTTCCCTTTAGAGAGACATTTAGAGAGACGAGTGCGACCTCTCTAATCATGGGCTCCACTCTTTAAGGTGCACACTTCCTAACCGTGCCCTAAGTTGCGGTGAAATAGTCCCCGATTAACCTGCCAAAAAGGGACAGGTTTATTTTGGCAGGTTTTATCTGGGGAAACGCAAACAGGGCCGCGACACCTATATGGCGTCACGGCCCTTTTCCTTGGAGAAGGATCAATTGATTGAACGGGATGACTGTTCTAGTCTTCGAGTCCGCTATTGATGAGCTCCGCAATCTCAACGGGATCGGTGCTCGCACGCACTTTGTCACGGAAACCTGCGTCCATCAGCATCACGGCAGCTTTGGAGAGCAGGCGCAGATGCGTGGTTCCAGCCTCGCCGGCGGGCACGTACAGCGCGAGCGCAACATCGACGGGCACCCCATCGAAGCTCGGCCATTCAACGGGCTCGGCTAGTTTAAGCACGGCAACGCCCGGCGTATGGATCGCGTCGCTTTTGGCATGCGGAACGGCAAAACCGGCGACAAGGCCGGTCTCGGCCTCGTTCTCGCGAGCAATAAAGGCAGCTTCTACGGCAGATGCGTCATCGGCAAAGCCGAGCTCGATTGCCTGCTCGGACAAATAATGCAGGGCGTCCTCGCGCGAGGCGGCGGTATACCCGATCGTCACTTGGTTGGCAGATACAAATCCCATGGAAACCTTCCTTACAACACAGACCTGACCGCAGCTTCGATGCCGTCGGCGTCCAAACCGTACTTGTGCAGCAAATCGACCGCAGGGCCGGACTCACCATACACATCGCGCACGCCGACGCGTCGCATCGGCACCGGACGCTGCTCCGCGAGCACCGAGGCCACGGCCTCGCCAAGACCACCGATAATCGAATGCTCCTCGGCGGTGACCACGCGACCAGTCTTCTTGGCGCTGGCAACCACCAGGCGCTCATCGAGCGGCTTGATCGTGTGCATGTTGATGACCTCGGCATCGATGCCATCGGCAGCGAGCGCCTCGGCAGCCTCAAGCGCCTCGGCGACCATGAGGCCGCATGCGACGATAGTCACATCGGACCCCTCGCGCACGACTACGCCGCGACCAATCTTGAACTCATAGTCCTCGTGGTCGTTGATGACCGGTGTTGCCAGGCGGCCGAAGCGCATATAGACTGGCCCCTCAAACTCATAGGCAGCGCGCACGCAAGCGCGAGCCTCGATGTCATCGGCGGGAACGATTACCGTCATACCCGGGATCGTGCGCATGAGCGCGATGTCCTCGCAGCACTGATGCGTGGCGCCGTCTTCACCGACCGAGATACCCGCATGTGTGGCGCCGATTTTGACGTTGAGGTGCGGATATCCGATGGAATTACGCACTTGCTCGTACGCGCGGCCGGCGGCGAACATGGCAAAGGTGCTCGCAAAGGCGACGTGGCCCGTGGTCGCAATGCCGGCGGCAAGCCCCATCAAGTTGCTCTCGGCAATGCCGGCGTCGTAGAAGCGCTCAGGGTGCGCAGCCTTAAACTTGCCGGTCTGCGTGGCGGCGGCCAGGTCGGCGTCGAGGACCACAAAGTCATCGCGCTCATTGCCCAGCTCGACAAGTGCCTCGCCATAGCTAACGCGCGTGGCGACTTTCTTGACGTCTGCCATTAGAGCTCCTCCCCTGCTGCTGCGAGCTCGGCCATGGCCTGCTCAAACTGTTCATCGTTGGGTGCCTTGCCGTGCCAGCCCACCTGGTTTTCCATAAAGGAGACGCCCTTGCCCTTCACCGTCTCGGCGATAATGGCCACGGGCGAGTCGCTCACTTTGCGGGCCTCGGCAAAGGCGGCGGCAATCTGCGCCATGTCGTTACCGTCGGCGAGCTCGATCACATGCCACTTAAAGGCGCGGAACTTGTCAGCGAGCGGCATGGCCGAGTTGACTTCATCGATCGTGCCGTCAATCTGCAAGCCGTTGTGGTCGACGACGGCAACAAGATTGTCGAGCGCATGGTTGCCGGCGAACATGGCCGCCTCCCACACCTGGCCTTCCTCGCACTCACCGTCGCCCAGCAACGTGTAGACACGGTAGCCGTCGCCCCAGTGCTTAGCGGCAAGCGCCATTCCAACTGCAGCAGAGATGCCCTGACCGAGCGATCCGGTGGACATATCGATGCCAGGGGCGTCGTTCATGTTGGGATGGCCCTGCAGTCGGCTGCCAATATGACGGAGCGTCTCGAGCTCTTCGACGGGAAAATAGCCGCGATTTGCCAACACCGAATACAGGCCCGGCGCCGCGTGACCCTTGGAGAGCACAAAGCGATCGCGATCGGCCTTGTGAGGGTCGGCAGGATCGATATTCATTTCCTCAAAGTACAGATACGTCATGATGTCGGCAGCACCGAGCGATCCACCCGGGTGTCCCGACTTGGCCGCGTGAACCGCAGTCACGACACCCTTCCTGACCTCATTGGCGACCTTCGCCAGCTCCTGGTTGGTCATACGAATTCCTCTCTTGAGAACAACCCCGGCACCGGATGACGCGATGCCGGGGCAATCCACTCGTTAAGCCTGAGCGACGACCTTCTGCCAGTCAGCCTCAAAAGAGGCGAGGCCCTGGTCGGTCAGCGGATGATGCAGGCACTTCTTGAGAGCGGCCATGGGCACGGTCGCAATATCGGCACCGAGTAGCGCGGCCTGGGTCACGTGGTTGGGCGTACGAACCGAGGCGGTGATGATCTCGACGGTGTCGTCGACGTTCTTGCCCGTCCAGTCGTAGTTCTTAATGCAGGTCACGACGTTGTCGAGCTGCGAGATACCGTCCTCGGCGATGTCATCGAAACGACCGACAAACGGGCTGATGTAGCGAGCACCGGCATTGGCGGCCATAAGGGCCTGCGTCGGCGAGAAGACGAGCGTCATGTTGACGCGCACGCCAGCATCGGCCAGTGCACGGCAGGCGGCAAGGCCGGCCTCGCACACGGGAAGCTTGACCACGATGTTGGGGGCGAGGGCGGCAAGGCGCTTGCCCTCCTCGATCATACCCTCGGCAGTGGTAGCGGTAGACTCGGCGGAAACGGGCAGGCCCTCGCAGAGCTCGGCAATCTTGAGCATATGCGGCTCAAAGTCGGCAAGCTTGCCGCCGGTCTTGGCGTACAGGGACGGGTTGGTGGTAACACCGGCCAGGCAGCCCCAGCTCTTGGCCTCGGCGATCTCGTCCAGATTGGCAGTATCGATAAAGAACTTCATGGTGCAAACTCCTTCGAAGGAATCCAAAACTCAAAAAATAGGACAAAGGGGATGTCCCTTTGTCCTATGTGCCGGGCCTGCGGCTGGGACATGCCCCAGGCCCGGCGTCGTGTAGGAAAAGCTACTTAGTCCTCGAGAGCCTTCTCGATGCGGCTCGTGACGCCCTTGAGGTTAAGACCGACGACGTACTGCTTGATCGGGCGCTTGATGTGCTCGATCACAAAGCGCTTGCCGTCGATGTCCTGGGCAGCGAGGTTGCGATAGAGCTTCTCGACCTGCTCCTTGACCTCGGGATCGTTGAACGCATAGTGGCCGGAGACATCCAGGATCTTCAGGCTGAGCTCATCGTCGGCAAGGATGTCATCGACCTGCAGGTTGACGTCGTCGCCAGTCATCCACTTGCGCCAGCGCTCGGTCTTGATAGCCTTGACCAGCAGCGTGTGATACAGGTCGGAGGGGTCATCGCACAGACCGTTGTCGACCAGGATCTGCTCGGTGGCGCAGAGCTTGAGGTAGGCGCGGGTCTCCTCGGTGCCATACTGCGGAGCGACGTTGGAGGCGGTCACGTGTGCCGGGATGTGCTCGAGCAGCGTCGCGTCGTCCAGATAGTCGGCGTTGTGCTCCTTCAGGCCCACGCCATAGCGCTTGGCCATATCGGCAAGCTCGCGGGCGTTCTTGAAGTTGTAGTGACCGACCTGCTCCGTCCAGCGGGTAAGGGTGCCGGTCTGGCCGACGATAAAGGTGGGCATGGGGCAGCCGCGCTTCTCGAGCTCGGGCTGCAGCTGAGAAATGAACTCCTCGTACTTATCGGTAGAGGTCAAGCCGCCATTGGTCTCCTCGGTACCGACCTCATAGGCGACCTCGGGCAGGTTATGCTCGCGACGGTACTGCTCAAGGTAGTCGATAAGATCGATCGTGCGGCGAAGCACCACGTCGAGCGGAATAACCTTGCCGATCTGATAGGGGTCCTTGGTGGGGTCGACCATCAGCAGGTCAAAGCCCGCCTCCATGTCGGCGACGAAGGACTTGCGGGCGAGCTCCATGGCCTCGTCCTCGGGCAGGTGGGCGTTACGCTCCTCGTCGCGCTGCCACGGACCGCCGTGATCGCGGCACAGGTAGTACGGACCGGTGTAACCCACCTCGTCGGCAACCTTCTTGATGTCGGCGGCAAAGCGCGTCTGGTCCCAACCGTTGACGTAGCCGGCGCCCATCTCGTCCATATCGACCTGGTTGCGGCTGGCGATAAACATGGGCGGGAAATCCTCGTCCTTGGCAAGCTCGAACACGGCCTGAATCAGGTTGGGGCTCATGGGGCCAATGCCGACCATGGTTGCGTGATCGCCGCTATCCTGCAGCTTGAGCATGCCCTGAACGGCCTGACGGATGGTGAGGTTGGACATTTTGTTCTCCTTCTCCAGAGGATTTTTGACAAAAGTTCCCTGGGACCCAGATGTGGGCCCTATCAGTACGGATGGATTTTGTTGTGTAGGGGCGGTTGTGCGGAGTCAAATCCATCCCTCCGCACAACCGGAGTCCTTAAAGGTTTACTTGGCCTGCTTATCGAGCGTGGGCTTCATGGCAATCAGGATTGCAGCGGCGACCACGGCGCCAATCACGATGTCCAGGCAGAACAGCGCGACGTTGTTGGTGGCAAGGGCGACGATAAAGCCACCGTGCGGGACGTAGCAGTCGATGCCCTGGAAGGCGGCAAGTGCCGCACCCACGGCAGAGCCGATGCAAATGCCGGGCAGGGTGTGACCGAGGTCCTTGACCGCGAAGGGGATAGCGCCCTCGGTAATACCGATGCAGCCCATGAACAGCGCGGAGATGCCCATCTGGCGATCGGCGTCATCGAACTTGTTCTTGGCGATGAGCGCAGCGAGGCCACAGGCGATCGGGGGAACGGCGACGGCGACGCGGAACATACCGTTAGGACCGTAGATACCGGAGGCCATGATGGCCATGGTGAAGGTCGAGGCGGTCTTGTTGATGGGGCCACCCATATCGAAGGCGGTCATAACGCCAATGACCAGACCCAGGACAACTGCGGAACCGCCCTGCAGGCTGCCGAGCACGCCGGTGAGCCAGTCCATCACAAAGCCAAGCGGCGTGGCCAGGATGTAGATATAGGCCATGCCCAGGACAAGCGAGGTCAGAATCGGGATGATCAGGATGGGCATGATGGTCTGGATGGTGTTGTTGACCTTCCAGGTCTTCATCCAGCGGACAAAGTAGCCGCAGATGACCGCCATGATCATGGCGCCCAAGAAGCCGGTCGAAACGCTGTTGCCGTTAGGGGTAACGACTGCGTTATTGACCAGGTAGCCCAGGACAAAACCGGGGGCGAGCGCGGGCTTGCCGGCCATCGAGTAGGAGATGTATGCCGCAAGCACCGGGATCATCATGGAGATGCCGGCCATGCCGATGGTGTTAAGGCTCACCATCAGCGGGTTCGTAACCTCCATGCCGTTGGCGCCGGCGGTACCGGATGCCAGCGAGAAGGCAAGAAACACGCCGCCGATAACGACGATGGGGATAAAATAGGAAACGCCGGTATTGAATGCATTGAGCAGCGTCTTGCCAGGATCGGCAAAGATAGACTGCTTGGACGCCGGTGTCGGGGCCTGCGGGGCAGCGGAGACGGCCTTCTTCTCTGCCTTGGCCTCGGCCTTGGGCGCGTCAACGGCGCCACCCGTCGCCTTGATGATCTCAATGGCCTGGTCGATGATCTTTACCGGATCGGCGATTACATCAGAGGTGCCGACCTTCAGGAACTTGCCCTCGGCCATCTTCTGCTCAAAACGGTCCTCGTTCTCGACACCCACGTCGACGGACTCCAGGACCAGGTCGGCGGAGTCCACGTCTTCCTGCGTGAGCTCATTCTCGATACCCAGGCCACCCTGAGCCTCGACCTTGCACTCGATGCCACGGGCGGCGCATTCATCCTGAATCGCCTTCTGGGCCATATACGTGTGGGCGATACCCACAGTACAGGCGGCAACGCCTACGATCTTCATTGCTTCCCTCTTTTCATAGAGTTGCGTGCGCAAGACACCGTTTGCGGAGGCCTCCGGAGCATCCCCTGCCGTTTGGACTTGCTGTCTTTTCGACAAGAACAATATAGGTGCTCGTTTTTCTTAATGCCAGCTTATTTCGGTAAACGCGCAGGCCAGAGCGTTGGTTATGCGATTTAGTTATGCGTTTAACCAAAAATGAATCCTGCGATTTTGCCCTCGATTTCAAAAGTCAAGAAGTATTTGATTTTCTCGGTAGACGGCAGATGCGCATGCCGGTCACAAATTTCGACCCCACCCGTATGCCGCATTTGTTGCATACTCATATGAAAGGAAAAAGCCGCTCACCGAAGCGTATCCTTCACCAAGACTCAAAGTCATCATGTTGGAAAATGCTCATCTGTCGGAAGGAGTCGCTGTGGCAAAACAGCGCGTTACGATCGCAGACGTCGCTCGAGAGGCGGGAACCTCGACGGCAAGCGTCTCGTATTACCTCAACGACAAACGAGAAAAGCTTAGCGAGAAGACGCAGAACAAAATCGCGCGCGTCATTAAGGAACTCGGATACGTTCCCAACGCCCAAGCGCAGACGCTCACCGGCAAGCAAACCCACATCATTGCCATCATCATTTTGGATAACACCAACAAATGGGCGGGGCTCGTTCTCAATGGCATGGAGCAGGTCATGCTCCCCGCGGGCTACCAGACGGTCGTTTGCACGAGCAACTTTAACCCCGAGACCGAGCTCATGTACGTCGACAAGATGCTCTCGCTGGGCGTCGATGGCTTTATCATCCAGCCCACGGCAAACTTCAAAGCCGTGCATGACCGCATTAGACGCGCCGGCAAGCCGGTCGTCTTTTTCGATGCGGCCATCTATAGCCCAGGTACCAGCTGGATCAAAACCAACCTTTACGACGGCGTGTACAACGCCACACAGGCACTCCTCGACGCCGGCTACGAAGATTTCTTTTCCATTGCCGCCAACATGACCGAAATGCGCACCCGCATGGAGCGTTTTCAGGGGTATGCCGAGGCGCTGGCAGCGAACGGGCAGCTCTACAAAGCGATTCCCATCGATCACAACAAGCCGTCAATCAACGAGCTCACCGAATACTTTAAATTCAAGTTCAATCCCGCCAAGCGAACCCTTATCTTCGTGCAAAATCAGTGGGCACTTCCCCGTGTCTACAAGGCCCTCCAGCCAATGGCCCATCTGCTTCCGCAGCAAATCGGCCTTTTGGGACTCAACTGCGAAGACTGGACTAATCTCACCGCACCGACCGTCTCCACCATCATCGAGCCCGTCGACCAAGAAGGTCGCGAAGCAGCCGAGATGCTGCTCGCCCTACTTGACGGAAGCAGCGAACCCGGCGAGCAGCGCATTCTCGAGTGCAAGCTCAACTGGCTCGACTCCACCTCGATCTAGACCGCGGGACAAATGAATCAGTAGCGTTTATCTCAAATCTTAAGTATTTGTTCGACAGAACGGCCCTTGCCGGCTCCTGCTAGACTGGTAGATTCCCAACCGTCCATCCAGGAGCCTCAATGTCGCGCAAGCCCGCCTACAAGCAAATACTTTCCATCGGCACCACCGTGGTGCTAGGGTTTGCGCTGTTTACGGGATCGCTTGACGGGGCGCCCAAGCTGCTGTCGCCGCAAAGCGATGAGCAAGCGGCGGCTCTGGCCGAAAAACAAAACGAGAGCCCCAGCCGCACCGACGACGAGGCAGACCTGGTTGCCCGGCTCGAATCGGGAACGGCGAGCTCCCCGGACCCTCAAAACGGCCAGGACTCTGGCGATGGCTCCGATTCCGCCGCAACCGACACCGATGACGACGTTTCCGCGGACAGTGCCGTCACCCCCATCGACGAGGTCGAAAACCCCGACCTCAACCGCGCCCGCGGTGTTTATCTCAGCAGCATTCCCGACTACGCCGGCAACCCCTACGTTGCCCTTCGCGCCGACAGCACGCACCCGCTCGGCACACCATCATTCACGCTCGATGAATACGAGCGCGCTACAGAAGAGAGCTGCTTTAAGAAGTTCTCCAAGCTCGACAGCCTGGGCCGCACCCGCAAAGCACTCGCCTGCGTGGGCCCCGAATCACTCGGTCAAGGCGAGCGCGGCGATATCTCGCGTATCCATCCTGCCGGTTGGCACCAGCAGCGCTACGACTTTATTCCGGGCCAGAGCCTCTACAACCGCTGCCACCTTATCGCCTGGTCGCTCTGCGGCGAAAACGCCAACCGCAAAAATCTCCTCACCGGCACGCGCTATCTCAACGAAACGGGCATGCTGCCGTTTGAGGAGCAGATTCTCAACTATATTCGCGATACGGGCAACCATGTGCTCTACCGCGTCACGCCCATGTATAACGAAGAGGAACTTGTCTGCCGTGGCGTGCGCCTTGAGGCGCAATCGATCGAGGACCACGGCAAGACCCTCTGCTTCCACGTGTACTGCTACAACCTGCAGCCGCATGTGCAGATCGACTACGCCACCGGCCGCAACCAGACCAACGGCGACTAATCCCAAAATGGAGACTACCGCCAAATTGGGACTATGCTACCCATGCGACACCATTACCCCAATTTTGGGTCTATCCTCACTTTAGGGTTGAGGAGGGATTCGAGGCTACGGATGTAGATGGCGAGGGCGCGCTTGAGCTGGCGCTCCCAGATACCCTCGTCGGGGCCGTGCTCGGGGCCGACCCAATCGGGCAGCGGCTCAGCGCGGTCGAGCGGACCGAACCCCACGGCACGCGGAAAGTGATGTGCATACGTGCCCCCGCCGATAGCAAACGGCACCGCGGGCCGGCCCGCGAACTCCTCGTAGGCACGACGGAGCGCCATGACCTCGGACGCTTGGGGGTCCATGGTGAACGGCTCCCGCACATGGGTGATGCGCGCCTCGCAGCCGCACTCGCGCGCAACGTCCTCGATGCGACGGCCCACCTGCCCGACATCGGCCGCACCCGGAAGGCGCGCATCGAGCGTGAGCACAAAGCTCCCCGCCTGGGTGCGTATAGTTCCGCCGATACACGTGAGGCCGCCGAACAGCTCGTCTGCGACATCGATTCCCAAGCCGGAGCCGTCCCATACACCAAGGGCCCGCTTGCAAAAGCCGAGGAACTCGCGCTCGGCCGCGCTGCAGACACCGCATGCGGCCAGATAGGCCGCCAACACGCCGATGGCGTTCACCGTACCCGCCGGTTCGGCGGCATGCCCGGCGACGCCGTGGGCCACAATGCGGGCAGTGCCGTCGCCGGCGGGCTCCACATCGATCCCCTCGGCGCGGGGTAACCCATCCACGCAGGCGTCCATGCACACGAGCGCTTCGGCACGCGCGGGCACCGCGTTTCTCGCCACGCCGCCCGTAAGCTCGATGATCGCCCCGGCGCTGTCGACCGCGCGAGAGACCTCGGCGTTGACGCAGCCCTTCTCCCCGCAGCAGACGGCAAACTCGGCATCGGGTGTGAACAAAAATGCCGGCGGTTCGTGATCCGTTAGGTAGCGACGCACGTCCATCATGCCCGCCTCCTCCGAGGCGCCCAAGATGCAGCGGAGCGTCCGCTGCGGCTTCCAGCCGTTGCGCACGCGGCGCGCCAAAAAACCAGCAGCATAGATCGAGGCCAGCGCCGCGCCCTTGTCATCGAGCACGCCGCGGCCCATAAGCACGCCCTCGCGACGCGTTAAAGCATAGGGTTCGACCGTCCAGCCCTCACCCGCTGGAACCACGTCCACATGGGCAATCGTTGCCACCTGTTCGGGCGTCTCACCGGCAAGCTCGCCATACGCGACGTACCCGTCGCAGTCAACGATCGAAAGCCCCTGGCGGCGCGCCACATCCATCGCAACGCAAAGCGCCCGATGACATTCCAGACCCCACGGGGCGCCCGCCACGGCGCGCGACTCGTCGACCACGCTCGGCACGACCACGAGCGCCTCAAGATCATCAAGAAAGCTCGGCCAGACCTTGTCCACATAGGCGCGAATCTCGGCAGCCGGCGTCAGCTCGGTCCCCGTTGTCGATCCAGCAGCGCCCGCCACGCCACATGCGGCCGCAAACACCCCGCGCGCCTCCATCGCCTCATCACTCATCGCTCTTCTCCTCGGCATAGCCAAAGTCGCGCCCTAAGAACGCGACGGTCTCCTCATAGGTGCGCGGCAGGCGCACGTGGGCGCGCTCGGCATCGTGCAGCACGGAGAACAGATAGTTGAACATGCTGCTCTTGTCGGCCAGACGCTGACTCGCAAGCGTCACCACCACCAGGTCGATCTGCTCGTCGCCGTCGCACAGGGGCGCGTCGGGCATGATGGCGAGCAGACGAAACGTCGAGGCCGCGACCGGTGTGATGGTATGCGGGAACGCGACATGTCCCAGCTGCAGACGGTCGCCCTGACGCTCGCGATCCATGATGAGGTCCGCCTCATCTGCCGAGATCGCATGCGCTGCCACCAGCCCGCCGAGGGCGCGCGACAGCTCATCGAGGTAGTCGCCGGCCCCAACATGCAGCTCAAGATAGCTCGCGCGCGGCAGCAGGCTCGCGATATCGCGCTCGTAGAGCACACGCAGCGCCATCTGGCGGATGCGGTCGACCTCGTAGGCCGAGAGCACGCCCGAAAACGAGAGGTCCCATTCACGTGCGGCCTTAAAGTTTCGCACTGCCGCGGCGTCGCCCACCACCAGGTCGAACGACCCATCTTTGAGCGCGCGCCGGGCGAGCGGCTCGCTGTCCACGAGCTCGACCTCAACGCCGTCGGTGCCGCGCTCGATCAGGGATTTGTTGATAGTCGCCACGGAGGGTCGCCCGCAAACCAAAAGCAGACTCACGGGGCTGCGCGTGAAGTGCTCCAGCGAGGCCAGCACGTAGAGCGAGAGGAAGTCGGGCTCTACAAACAGGCGCTCGTCGAACGCGCGCAGGCACTCGGAGAGGTCGGCGCCGAAATCGAACTCGAACGGATGCTCCATACGGATCCCGCGCATCTGCTTTTGGATCTCCACCGACATGAGCGTGGGAAAGAGAGCGCAGCGCAGTACATGGTCGAAGATAAGACTACCGAGGTCCTCGCGCGTCGACTTGATGCCGTGCGAGGCGAGCACCTCGCCGATGCGCGCCAGGATGGCCGCACGGCACGTGACCAGGCGGTAGAGCAGGTCCTTCTTGCGCTGCTGGAACTCGGTGACGGCACGCGCGCCGGCATCTGCCCCACCCGGGGCATCGGGCACGAGCCACGCGCTGCACCAGACGGCAGCAAGCGTCTGCATCCTCAGCTGGCGCTGTGATAGATACGGCTCCATGAGTAGGCGATATTCCTCGCCCCGCTCGCCGATCAGGCGCATCAGCGTGTCCCAGCCGCACGAGCGCTCGAGCTCGGCGGCAATACCAGTATTGTCGATGGCGAGCGCCGCCAAGAGATCCGCCGGCCCCATGCCGCTAAAGTCTGCATCGATCCCGTAGCCCACACGTGCCTCGAGCGCAACGACTCCGCGCAGCCGAACGTTGATCTCATCCATCGCTGCACGCACGGAGCGGACCGAGAGATAAGTCTCCCCCGAAACCTGCACCGTCGAGATCCCCGGCCGGGAGAGCACGCACATGAGGACACGCGCCTCATCGGTGAGGTCCTGCGACAGGACGGAGGCGATTGCGTCCTCGGACGTGACCACCAGATGGTAGTTGGGATCGCTCGAGATGGTGCCGGCACCCACGGACTCGAGCCACGCGCTCACGCTCGCCACTTCGCGCACCACGGTACGGCGGGAGACGCCGAGTGCCTCGGCGAGCTCGGCGCCGGAGCGTGGACCGTCGTCGAGCGCCCGCAGGAGCTGTCTCTGTCTCTTGCTGATCATGCCGCTACGAGCGGATGCCGGCGAGCATCCGCTCCATCCCCCTTTCGACCTTCAAGCGCGAACAGGCGAGATTCATGCGCAGGTACCCAGCACCGCCGTACGTCTCGCCCGACATGATGCCCACATGGCCCACCTCAACGAGCCGGCGCTGGAGCTCGGCCGCATCCAACCCCAGGCCCGAGGCATCCATCCAGGCAAGATAGGTCCCCTGCGGCACCGCAAAGCGGATCTCGGGCAGATTGGCGGCAAGGAAATCCTTGAGCGCCTGCATGTTGCCGCGAATATAGGCCACAAGCTCGTCCACATACTCGGAGCACGAGCGATACGCCGCCATCTGGGCAGTCATCCCCAAGATACTCACGCTCGACAGGGCGTTTTTTTGCTTGAGCTCAAACAGGAAGCGTTCGCGCAGGTCATCGTCGGGGATGAGCGCATAGGACCCGATGAGCCCGGGCGTGTTGAACGTCTTGGAGGCCGAACACAGCAGCGCCACCCCCTCGCGCGTGATGTTCGTCACGGGTGTGTAGGGAGTTTCGCCCAGAATCATATCGCGATGGATGTCATCCGAAATGAGAAAGACCCCGTTGGCATGGCAGAGCTCCACAATACGAGCAAGCTCGCCTGCCGTGAAGACCTTGCCTGTGGGGTTATGCGGGTTGGTGAGCAGCATAACCTTTGCCTCGGGGCGGGCAAGCGCCACCTCAAGGGCATCCCAATCGAGGCCGTAGCCGTCCATGGCGCTCGCCTGAGCAACGGCCACAAGCTCGCGCCCGTTGCCCTCAATCAGGCCGTAGAAGGCGTCGTACATGGGAGTGAGCGTCACCACGGCGTCATTCGGCTCGCTCACCAGACGAATGACCGTCGCGGCCGAGAAGATGACGCTCGGGCTGTACACTACCCAGTCCATGTCCACGTGGGACGCCCCGTCCCTGGCAAACCAGCCGGCAACACTACCCTTGTAGTCACTATGGTTCCAGCGGGTATAGCCAAAGATGGGGTGTTCCATGCGGGCGCGGAGGGCATCCATGACCTCGCCGGGCACGGCGAAGTCGGTGTCCGAGATGGAAAAGGGAAGCACGTCTGCGCTGCCAAACCGGTCGGCCGCATAGTCCCATTGGGTGCTGTAGGTACCCATTCTGTCGATGACGCGATCGAAGTCGTAACGCATTTCCCCATTCCTTTCATTGAAACCTGCGGAGCCGCCGAACAGACCGGCGACCCCGCAGGACTAATTATTCTATCGAGACTTAGGCGTTCTGAGCCTCGCGCTTCTTCATCCAAGCGGACTTGAAGACGATGATGAGGGCGATGTTCAGGACCAGACCCACAGCGACGGCGATGTAGTAGCTGGTCGCCGGGTAGATGAGGCCCAGGAATGGATCGAAGATGCCGATGCCCGGAGCGATGCGCTGGACGCCAAGGGCCATGGAGATGGCACCGGCGACGCCGCCGGCGATGACGTTCGCGGAGATCATAGGCAGGGGTGCGGCCAGGGCATAGGGGATAGCCGGCTCGGTGGCGACGGTTGCGCCGACAATGAGCGCAGGGATTGCGGAGTCGCGCTCGGCCTGCGTGAAGAGCTTCGGACGGATCCAGGTAGCGATGGCAGCGGCCATCGGCGGAAGGATCGTCACGACGCCTACGATGCCGTACCAGTCGTACACGCCGGAGCCCAGCAAGGAGAAGGAGAAGAACCAAGCGGCCTTGTTGACCGGGCCGCCCATGTCGAAGGCGAGCATGGCGCCTACCAGGAAGGCGGCGACGAGCTTCATCGAGCTCGGGATAGAGCTCAACAGGCCGACGAAGGCGTTCATAAGCCAGGACATGGCCGGGCCGATGATATAGTACGTGCCCAGGCCAAAGATAAAGAGCGTCACGACCGGGATGATCAGGAAGCCGAGCAGGGACTGGAAGTTCTTGCCCAGGTTGATCTTTTTCATCGCCTTGACGAAGTAGCCGATTGCAAGGCCAATTACGCAGGCGCCAAGGAAGCCAGCGCCGACCTCGGTGCCGAGCAAGTCGGTGCTGTTGGCGAGGTAGCTGCAGATGAAGGCGGGCATGATAGCGGGCTTATCGCCGATGGCGTTGGCGATAAAGGCGCCCATCATCGGAATCATGAACGTGAATCCCAGGCCGCCGATGGTGTTGAGCACCCAGGCGAGCGAAGCCATCTGGCCGTCGCCGGGGGCCACGTTGGGCGCGCCGAACTGGGCCATGATGGAGCCGATGGCCATGAGCACGCCGCCGCCGATGACAAACGGCAGGGCCGCGGAGACGCCGGCCATGAGGTAGCTCATGATGCCGGTGGTGACGCTCTCCTGCTTGGCGCCAAGCTTGACCGCGGAGGCCTGGAAGACCTTGGCCTCACTCTCAAGGTTACCCATAAGGCTGTCGATGCGCTTGAGGGCCTCGGAAACGGGCACTTCAACGACCTTCTTGCCGTCGAAGCGAACACGATCGTCATCGTTCATGCCGCGACCGAGCGCGAGGACGACGTAGTCGGCCTCCTTGATCTGCTCGGGCGTAAGCTTGTTCTCGACGCCGCTGGCACCCTGGGTCTCGACGTGAACCTCATAACCCAGCTCGATGCCCTTCGTCTTGATCGCCTCGGCCACCATGTAGGTGTGTGCAATGCCGGCCGGGCAGTTGGTGACGGCCACGATTGACTTTGCCATATGCTTCTCCCCTCTTTCCTTTCACACGGGGTTGAACATT
Source organism: Collinsella sp. (assembly GCA_048236535.1). Taxonomy (GTDB): domain Bacteria; phylum Actinomycetota; class Coriobacteriia; order Coriobacteriales; family Coriobacteriaceae; genus Collinsella. The sequence continues at coordinate 33,702 of DBFAQQ010000029.1, forward strand.
ACCTGCTATCCGACGACGCCCTGGATGAGGGCGCACACGTCTTCGATGGAGTCGCCCTTGAGATGGTCGACGAAATCCTTGTGCACGAGGCGACGCGCCAGTTTGGCGAGCAGCTGCAGATGGGTGTCGCTGCCACTCTCGGGGACAAGGATGTTGATGACCGTGTCGACGGGAGCGTCGTCGAGCGCGCGCCACTCGACGGGCGCGGTCAGGCGCGCGAAGAGAATGGCGGGGGTACTGACGTTGGCGCTCTTGGTATGCGGGACAGCCACGCCGTTGCCAAAGCCCGTAGAAGCCTCGGCCTCGCGCTCATGAAGGTCGGAGACGATAGCGGACGCATCGGCGGCGACGCCCAGTTCCACGGCCTTCGCGGCGAGGGCCTCGAAGACGGCGTTCTGGTCGGCGGCGTCGACGGCATCGAGCGTGTGTGTCGAATCGAACAGTGCCATGTCTGCCTCCTCTCGTTTGTTGTCGTTTCTCTACGCCTTTTAGTTTAGGAGGTATGGGCAAACCGCTTAACGGGCGCTTTGTCACCCGCGGTGTGCACGTCCGGGCCCCTCATACGCCAAAGAGTCACCCGCGTGCCCCGATTACGCCGCTTTTGTCACCGGGGAGGTGGGCAGGCTCCGAGCGCCCGGCTCGCATCGCACGCCGAATGATACAGCGTTAGACAAACGGCTCGTTGCAGAAGAAAAGCCCGCTCCGGAACCTTGTCCGGAGCGGGCCACAACCGTCCCCAACCCAAATTGGAGTTATGTCACGCGACGTTACGCGCGGGCTTGCTACCTTCCCGCGTTGTACAGCTCCACGAGCTTGGCCTGAACGTCATAGGGAACCTGCTCGTAGCCAGCGGGCTTCATGGTAAAGTCGCCCGTGCCGCGCGTGATAGAGCGTAGGCGCGTCGAATAATCCGTCAGCTCTGCCAGCGGCGCCTGAGCAATGACCACGGTATCGCCGCGCTCATCGGTCTCCATACCCGTCACGCGACCGCGCGAGGCCGAGATGTCGCCCATCACAGCGCCGGCGTAGCTCTCGGGGATAGTCACCGTGATTTCCTCGATGGGCTCCAGCACCACCGGGTCGGCATCGGCGCATGCCTTGCGCAGGCCGATGCGAGCCGCCGCACGGAACGCCATCTCGTTGGAGTCGACGCTGTGATACGAGCCGTCGTACACAGCCACGCGAATGCCCGTGAGCGGGTAGCCGGCAATGATGCCGTCCTTCATGGTCTCCTGGACACCCTTGTCCACGGCAGGGATCAACGAACGTGGAATACGGCCGCCTACGACCTCGTCCACAAACTCATAGCCATCGCTCGTGCCGTCGGGCCCAATGAGCGGCTCAACGCGCAGCCAGCAGTCGCCGTACTGACCGGCACCGCCTGTCTGCTTCTTGTGGCGGCCCTGGGCACTTGCCGTGCGGCGAATGGTCTCACGATACGGAATACGGATCGGCACGCTCTTGGCAGCGACCTTGGTGCGGTCCTCCAAACGGTTGAGCAGCACCGAAACCTGCGCCTCACCAACGGCGGAGATGATAGTCTGGCCCGTCTCCTCGTCACGATCGATGCTCATGGTCGGATCAGCCTTGCACGCCTTCTCGATAAACGTATAGAGCTTCTCTTCGTCGCCACGGTTCTCGGCCTCGATGGCAATGCGGTACTGCGAGTTGGGAAACTTAAACGCCGCCGCCTCGACCTTACCGGTAATGGAGAGTGTGTCACCCGTCTCTGCCGCCAACTTGGGCGCCACGATAATGTCGCCGGCATAGGCATGGCCAACCTCGGTCATATCGCGGCCGCACATCACATACAGGTGAGCCAGACGGTCGCCCTTGCGCGTGCGCGCGTTGACCAGCTCAAGGCCCGGCTCAAGCATACCCGTCAGCACCTTGATAAAGCTGATGCGACCCTGCTGCGGATCGGCCAGCGTCTTAAACACAAACGCCACCGGACGGTCATCGTCGCTCGAAATCTTGAGCGAATCACCGTCGATGAGCGGCATCTCGCCGTAGTCCGTCGGCGCCGGGAAGTATGTGGCGATGTCGTCCATCAGCGAGTTGACGCCCTGCTCCTTAATGCAATCGCCCGCAAAGACCGGCACAAAGATGCGCTCGGCGATCGCCTTCGACAGCAGGCCTTCAAGCTCCTCCTGCGTCAGCGTCTCCTCGCCTTCCAAGTACTTCATCATCAGTTCATCGTCAGCCTCGGCCACCAGCTCGCACAGATGGTCATGGGCTTCCTCGGCCTGGGCACGATACTCCTCGGGAATCTCCGACTCAACGGCTTCGGTGCCGTTGCAATGGCGCGCCTTCATGCGCACCAGGTCGATGATGCCGTCAAAGTCCTCGCCCTCGCCCCAGGGAAGGGTCACGGCGCCCAGGCGCGTGCCAAAGCGCTCCTGCAGCAGGTCCATCGTGGTCGCAAAGCTGGCCTCGGAGCGCGACAGGCGGTTTACGAACACCGCACGCGCCAGGCGCAGGTCCTCGGCGGCATACCAGAGCTTAACCGTCGTAGGCTGCGGGCCGGCCTCGGCGTCGACCACAAACAGAGCCGTCTCGCAGACGCTCATCGCGGCAAAGGCGTCGCCGATAAAATCGGGGTAGCACGGGGCATCGAGCACATTGATGCGCGCGCCCTTCCAGTCGATCGGCGCGATGGTCGTCGAGATGGAAAATGCACGCTTGACCTCTTCAGGGTCATAGTCGAGCGTGGGCTTGGTGCCGTCGTGGCCGCCCAGGCGGGCGGTCTTGCCGGAAAGGTGGAGCATGGCCTCGGCGAGTGAAGTCTTGCCCACCCCGCCTTGGCCTACGAGCACCACGTTCCTTACGTTACCGGTCTTGGGAGCACCCATGATGACCTCCTTGCAGGGCCGCGCGCAATGCGCGACGCCAACGGGGAGAGTTCGCGGTCGGTGCCATCCCGGGAGCAGCATGGTCGGCAGCCGAGCCGACTCACCCTCCAAATGTCCTATGCCACCACCCTACCCTCACGGGCGGCTGTCCATGCATACCTTTCGGCGCACGTATGAATACAGGCGGCGAGAGGAAGAGACAAGCTTGTGAGGCGATTATTGAACCCCGTCGATGCAAACAAAAAGCCGCCACAGACCGTAAGACCTGCGGCGGATTCGCCTCAATTAATAGTTGAGTAAATACCTGAGCCTACCCCTCGATACGGCTCAAGAACTCACGGGTACGTTGCTCACGCGGGTGATTGATAACCTGCTCGGCCGGACCCTCCTCGACAATGCGGCCTCCGTCCATAAAGACCACGCGATCGGCAACATCGCGCGCAAACTGCATCGCGTGGGTCACGATCACCATCGTCATATTCTGCGCGGCAAGGTCTTTAATGACACGCAGCACCTCGGCCGTTAGCTCGGGATCGAGCGCCGAGGTCGGCTCGTCAAAGAACAAGATCTCCGGGTCGAGCGCTAGGGCGCGGGCGATACTCACGCGCTGTTGCTGACCGCCCGAAAGCTCACACGGAACCTTGTTCTCGTTGCCCACAAGCCCCATCTGCGCGATCAACTCGCACGCACGTGCCTCTGCCTGCTCGCGCGGGCGCTTAAGAACGCGGATCGGCGCATCGGTGATGTTTTTCATCACGGTATAGTGCGGGAACAGATTGTAGTTCTGAAACACCAGGCCAAATCGCGAGCGCGCCTGCCTGGGCACATCGCCCTTCGCATAGACCGCGCCCGAACCCGCATCCGTCGCAACGGCAAGGTCACCAAACGAGAGCGAGCCTCCGTCGAGCGTCTCGAGCAGCGTGGCACACCGCAGCAGCGTGGACTTGCCGCCACCCGAAGGCCCGATAATCGCCACGACCTCTCCACGCTTTACCTCGAGCGAGATATCCTTGAGCACCTCATTGCCGCCAAACGCCTTACGTGCGTTTTCGATTTTCATCACTGAGTTAGTCATGATAATAGTCCAGCTTCTTTTCGGCGGCGCCCAGCAGCATCTCGACCACAAAGTTAAAGACCCAGTAAATCAGCGCCGCGATCGCAAACGGCACCATGCTCACCTGCGAGGCGACCAGCGCCTTGGCCGTCGAGAACATCTCACCCACGCCAATGGCAAACGCCAGCGACGTGTCCTTGACCAGCGTGATGATCTCGTTGCCCATCGCAGGCAGAATACGCTTGGCGACCTGCGGTATCACGATATACAGAAACGTCTGCACGCGCGAATAGCCCAGCACCTCGGCAGCCTCGTATTGACCGCGCGGAATGGACTGCAAGCCCGAGCGATAGATCTCGGCAAAGTAACCGGCGTAGTTGATGATGAACGCCACGACGCACGCCGTCCACTTGGAATCGGGCGTGAGCGAAATGCCAAACACGTAGTACGGGGCAAAGTAGATGGCAAACATCTGCAGCATGAGCGGCGTACCGCGCATGACCGAAATGTAGATGCGCGCAATCCAGCGAAGCGGCGCGATTTTGCTCATGCGCATAAACGCCACGGGGATTCCCAGCGGAATCGACCCCAGCAGTGTCAGCACAAACAACTGCAAGCTGACCAAGAATCCCTGGCCAAGCATCTGCATCATGACCTGAATAGACATTACTTGAGCACCCAATTATCGAAAGACAAACCATAGCTTGAATATTTATCGCAGAGGTCCTTGACCGTGCCGTCCTCGTAGAGCGCCTTGAGCGACTCGGCTACAGCATCGGCCGACTTGGTGTCGCCCTTCTTAAAGCCAACGGCGTAGTGCTCGCTGGACAGCGGCTCATCAAGCTGCGTATAGGCATCGGGCTTGGCGGCAAGCTGATACTGGGCAATCGAAAGATCGCACGCCACGGCATCGACCGCGCCGCTCTCGAGCTGCATAAAGGCCGTGTTGTACTCGCCGATCGTGTCGAGCGTGGCAAACGTCGCTGCCAGATCCTTCTGGTCACCCTCAAGCACGTCCTGCGCAGCGGAATCAGTCTGGGTAATCACAGTCTTGCCGGCAAGATCGTCCCAGCCCTTGATGCCCGCATCCTTCTTGACCACCAGCACCTGCTCGTTGAGCATGTACGGCTCGGAGAACGTGTAGTCGTCCTCACGGCCCTCCATGGTAAAGCCGTTCCAGATGCAGTTGATGGCGCCCGAGTTAAGCAGCGTATCCTTGGCGTCCCAGTCGATGGCCTCGTATTTGACCTCCCAGCCCTGCTTATCGGCAACAGCCTTGGCCAGATCGAGATCAAAGCCGGTGTACTCGCCATCGTCGCCCACAAAGCCGTACGGAGGATAGGACTTATCAAAGCCCACCACGAGCTTCTTGGACTCCGCAGCGCCCTTCACATCCTTGGCTGCAGCAGAACCGGCAGCGGAACCCTTACCGGCACCACCACCGCAGCCTACCAGGCCAAGACCTAGAACCGTAGCGAGCGAACCGGCTAGACCAACAAACTGACGACGAGACATATCGGTATTCATGGTATTCCCCCTTGGTGGCACTTTAGTTAGGTAAAGTGAGTCATGTAACGTTCAGAATCATACACTTTAGCGTGATAGAGCACAAGGGAGGGGTTGCCCGCTGGGCTCCGGGGCGGGGGTTAAGTTTCCTGCTCTACAGTCCTGCTCACGACGGAGGCCACATTAAGTGGCCTCCTGTTCGTGCGGAACTCGCGATAAACTTAACCCCCACACCCCTCACGCGGCGGGCAACCGTCGTTGGGCTTATCACTGACACGAATAAACCGCTTGTATATCGTCTGCTGGCTTGGCACGGTACAATACTTGCAGCTTTAATTTATGAATTAGTGGAGTTATTGATGGCAGAATCTCGTGCGGAGCGTAGGGCTCGTCGTGCTTTGGTGGAGGCGGTTGAGGGGTCGAAGGAGGAGAAATCTTCTACGAAATCCAAGTCTTCTAAAGCTGCAAAATGCAAATCGACCAAGGGCAGGGCTAAGACCAAGCGTTCTGACTCTCGTCGAGGCGGAGACAAAGCGTCTCAGACTCGCTCCAAGCGCTCGCATAAAGATCGGGTTTCGTCTGCGCATAAGGCTGTGGACCCCAAGTCTCCCTGTTCGATCATGAAATCTTGCGGTGGGTGCACGGCGCTCAATCGTCCTTATAAAAAGCAGTTGACGGCTAAGCAGGCTGCTATGGAGGAGCTGTTTGCCGAGCTTTGTGAGCGCGAGAGCATTGCTGTCGATCCTATTCGCGGTATGGGCGTCACCCTTGGCGACCCGGGTAAATATCCTGCGCCGCGTGGCTTTCGTCATAAGGCTGCCACTCCCTTTGCTCCCGGTAAGGAGAGCGCTGTCCGTTGCGGTTTCTTTGAGCGCGGCACGCACAAGATCGTTGCCGTACCCGAATGCCCCGTCGAGGCGTCGGGCGCTCGTCAGATTCTCAACGGCATCGCACGCGAAGCTGAGCGGTTGCATATTCCCGCCTTTAACGAGGACAAGCATCTTGGTTTGCTTCGCTATGCCGTCATCCGCTGCGGTTGGCGTACCGACCAGGTCATGGTTACGCTCGTGACCGCCCAGCGTGACTTACCGCATGCGCAGGAGTTCTTTGAGGCCGTCGCGGCGCTCGATCCGCATATCGTCACCGTTGCCCAAAATATCAATGGACGTCCCGGTAACGCCATCTTGGGTGAGGAGACTCGTATCGTCTATGGCGCCGAATGCATGCGCGACCAGCTGCTCGGTTGCGAATTCGATATCTCCCCCACCGCGTTCTACCAGACCAACCCGCAGCAGACCGAGCTGCTCTATCAGCTCGCGATTGACGGCATGGACCTGCAGCAGGGCGACGTACTCATGGATGCCTATTGCGGTAGCGGTACCATCGGTCTTTGCGCAGCTAAAGATGCCCAGAACAAGGGTATCGGCATTATGCTGCTCGGCGTTGAGCGCAACCCGGCGGGCATTGCCGACGCACGTCGCAATGCCGAGCTCAACGGCCTCACCCGCAGCGCTTGGTTTATGGCCGACGACGCCACCGATTACATCCTGGATGCCGCCGATAACAACGAGCGGGTCGATGTCCTTTCCATCGATCCGCCGCGCGCCGGCTCCACGCCCGAGTTCCTCGAAGCTGCCTGCGCGCTTAAGCCGCGCCGCATCACCTATATCAGCTGCAACCCCGTAACTCAAGAGCGCGACCTGCATCAGCTCCTCGACGGAGGCTATCGCCTGCTCAAGATCACGCCCGTCGACATGTTCCCTCACACCGACCACACCGAAACCGTAGCGGTCCTCGAACGCCGCTAACCAACCTCAGTAGATTTTTGGGACAAGAAAGGGGGCGACCCGCCTGGGCCGCCCCCTTCGCTTGGTTTATAAACTCCGCTACATCCCCTTGCGCAGATCGCACACGCCGGCTGCCGCCATCTCGCGCAGCAGCGTCTCGCGGTCGCGCGTCACGATCAAATCCAGCGGGAAGTGAATCTCGTCGAGCATCTTGCGCGCGTGATCGAGCTTGCCAATGGCCATGCCAATGTGCGCATCGGTCGAAACGCCAATGCCCACGCCCAGCTCGGCGCAGCGCTCGGCGATCTTGCGGCATACGACCCAATGCTCAGTGTCGATACCGTGTTCAAGACTATGGTTGTTGATCTCGATAATCTTGTGCTTGGCCTTAGCTGCCAACAGCACCTCGTCGATATCGAACGGCACGCCCGAACGCCCCGTGTGGCCCAGCATGAACACCTTGGGGTGCTCCAGGGCATTGATATACATCTCGGTCGTCTGGGCCAGCGTCGCGCCCTCAGCAATCTGCGGATTATGCACGCTTGCAACCAAATAATCCAAATTACGCGTAACCAAATCGAACAGTGAATGCTGACGGCTGTACGAATCGCCGGCAATATCGAGCGTGACAAGAGTGTCCTCGCCAAACAGGCTTCCGTCCAGCGAAACGATATCGGCCTCGGCACCACGCAGCACCAGCACGCCGCTCCAAATGCGCGGCCAGATATCCTGGTTGATAAAGAACTGGTAACTGCGCAGGTCATTGGGGCAAGCCGTAACCATAGAGCTCAAATGGTCGGCAGATCCGAGCACCTGCAGACCACGCTCTGCCGCCCAGTACACATTCTCCTCAATGGTCGAATATGCATGCGCAGAGAACATCGTATGGGTATGAATGTCACAAGAAAGCAGGTAGGGCATCAGGTCTCCTTATCTGGCACGGCCGTCGCTTATATTCATTGTACGCATAGCCTTCGATAGTCGTAAAACCACTCCATCCCAAAGACACAACGTCCATGACAACGGGGTCCGGCTTAACACCAAACCCCGTTTCACGTAAAACATTGTAGACAGAGCGCTTTACTTTTAACGATACTCGTCCGCCAACTGTTTCCAAGCGGGTAGCGAATTGACAATCGTTTCGTAACTCACGCAATAGCCCAGGCGGAACCAACCCGGCATACCAAAACTGTCCGAGGGAACCGCAAGCAACTCATACTTCTTTGCGCGCTCGCAAAACGCATTCGCATCGGGCTCCAACGCTTTCACCCATAGGTAGAACGCGCCATCCGGCTCAACATAGGTGTAGCCATACTCCGCTAGTGCGTCGGTAAGCGCGGTGCGGTTGCGTGCATAGGCCTCAACGTCACTCGGCTCATCGATGCAGTCGATAATTACGCGCTGAAAGAGCGCCGGCGCGCACACGAAGCCCAGCGTACGGGCGGCACCGGCAACGGCGGGCATTAGACGATCTGCCTGAGGATTCGTATTGGGAACAAGGATCCATCCCACGCGCTCGCCCGGCAGCGAAAGCGACTTAGAATACGAGTAGCACACCACGGTGTTCTCGTAGATCGAGGGCACCCAAGGCACCTCGGCACCGTACACGATCTCGCGGTACGGCTCATCCGAGATGAGCATAATCGGATTCTCGGGATCGCGCTGAGCGTTGGCCTCGCGCAGAACATTGGCCAGTCGCGTCAGCGTGTCGCGTGTATATACGGCACCGGTCGGGTTATTCGGCGAGTCGATGATGACGGCAGCCGTCTTATCGGTAATCGCCTTGAGCACGTTGTCCACGCTCAGCTGGAACGTATCTTCATCGGCGAGCGCCTCAACACACGTACAGCCGGCCTTCTCAATCCAAACGCGATACTCCGGAAAGTACGGGGCGATAACGATGACCTCGTCGCCCGGATTGGTAATTGCGTTGAGCGTGCAGGTGAGCGAAGCCGCGGCGCCCACCGTCATAAAGACGTCTTTGCCCTCATAGCTCGTGCCAAAGCGGCGGTTGAGCGATTCGGCCACAGCGGCACGACATTGCGGCAGGCCCGGTGCGGGCGTGTAGCCGTGCAACTGGTCGCTCGGCAGCTCCAGGGCCTTCTTAATGGACTCCGCCACAGCAGTGGGTGCCGGAACGCTCGGATTGCCCAGCGAAAAATCGAATACGTTTTCCGCACCGATCTGCGCCTTGCGCTCAAGGCCATAGCTAAAAATCTCGCGGATGATGGAGCTTTCCGCACCGCGAGCATACATAGTTTCGTTGATCATCTGTTCCCCTTTCGCATAGGCGGTATTGTACGCTTTAGTTGAGCAAAGTGCCGCAGCAATGTTGATTGGGGACAGACTTAAATGCGTGAAAACGCTCATTTAAGTCTGTCCCCAATCAACAGACGGCCTCATATCGCTCAAAAGAAAAAGCCTCCGCAGGTCTCCCCGCGGAGGCTTTTGTTACAAGAACTATTTGTCGGTGTCGGCACCGGCATTGACGGCACAGTCATCATCGGCATCATCGGATGCGGCTTCGGCATCCTCCTGCATAGCCGCCTGCGCAAATGCCGCGGCATCAGCCGCCAGCTCCTCCTCGCTCATGTGAGGCGCACGCTTCTTGGTCGGCATGCCGGCCGCCTTGGCGTTTCGCTCCTCCTTGGCCGCCAGGATATCGCCCTCGCGCTCAAGGTAGACATCCCACTCGTTGTCGAGCAGGGCGTTCACGGCATCGCCCTCGACGGTCTCGCGCTCAAGCAGCACCTTGGCCATCAGGTCGAGCTGATCGCGACGGGCATCCAGGATCTCGACCGCACGACGATGGGCCTCACGCATAATGCGCTGAACCTCGATATCGATGCGGCGCGCCGTCTCCTCGGAGTAATCCTGATGGTCGGCATAGTCGCGGCCCAGAAATACCTGATGTTGCGCCTCACCAAACACCTGCGTTCCAAGCTCCTCGCTCATGCCCAGGCGCGTGACCATCTCGCGCGCCATCTTGGTCGCGCGCTCCAGATCGTTGCTCGCGCCCGATGTAATGTCATCGCACATGAGTTCCTCGGCAACGCGGCCACCCAAGAACACGGCGAGCTCGTCGAGCATCTCGTTCTTGGTCTTGAGGAAGTGATCCTCCTGCGGAAGCTGCAGTGTGTAACCCAAAGCCTGGCCGCGGCTGACGATCGAAATCTTGTGAACCGGATCGGAGTGCTCCAGGATGTGACCCACCAGGGCGTGACCGCTCTCGTGGTAGGCAATCGTGGTGCGCTCGGCCTCGGTCATCATGCGACCCTTGCGCTGCGGACCGGCAATCACGCGCTCCATCGATTCCTCGACCTCGTCCATCGAGATCACGGAACGATGGCGGCGGGCAGCAAGCAGCGCAGACTCGTTGAGCAGATTTGCCAAATCGGCGCCGGTGAAGCCAACGGTCATCTGGGCGAGCTTCTCAAACTTCACGTCCTCGTCCATCGGCTTGTTCTCGGCATGCACGCGCAAGATCTGCTCGCGGCCCTTCACATCCGGACGGTCGACCGTAACCTGACGGTCAAAACGACCGGGACGCAGCAACGCCGGATCCAGGATGTCGGGACGGTTGGTCGCAGCGATCAGGATGACTGACTCGCTCTCCTCAAAACCGTCCATCTCGACCAGCAGCTGGTTGAGCGTCTGCTCGCGCTCGTCGTGACCGCCGCCCAAGCCAGCTCCGCGCTGACGTCCCACGGCATCGATCTCATCGATGAAGATGATCGACGGGGCCTGAGACTTGGCCTCCTTAAAGAGGTCGCGCGCGCGGCTGGCGCCGACGCCCACGAACATCTCCACAAAGTCAGAGCCCGAGATGCTAAAGAACGGCACGCCCGCCTCGCCGGCAACGGCCTTGGCCAGCAGCGTTTTACCGGTGCCCGGAGGGCCAACCAGCAACACGCCACGCGGGATCTTGGCGCCCAGCTTGCGATAGCGATCCGGATCGCTCAAAAAGTCACGGATCTCCTCGAGCTCCTCGACTGCCTCGTCCACGCCAGCAACGTCTTCAAACTTGACCTTGGGGCGCGTGGCCTCGTTGGTCTTGGCGTTGGTCTTGCCAAACTGCATGTTCCTGTTGTTGGCGCCCATCATCTGGCGCATAAAGTAGAACATGATGGCGATAAGGGCGATCGTCGGAAGCACACTCATCGCCAAGTCGCCCCAAAAATCGGGATCGTTGGTGTTGACGATATACTTAGTGTCGGGGTGCTCCGCCATGAGCTCGGCAAGCGAATCGGAGCCGACATAGGTCGAAGAGAAGCTCTTGAGCTCGCTCGTATCGCCCTTGTCCTTCTTCGTCTTCCAGTAATGACCCGTCACGCTTCCGTCTTGAACCGTATAGGTCAGATCTTCGACGCGATCCTGCTTGATGGCGCTCACCATCTCGCTCGTCGCGAGCTTAACGGTATTGCTGGAGCTGGCAAAGCCGGAGCCCATGTTAAAGAAGGCGTAGCCCAGAAGCGCGCAAGCCAAAATAAAATACAGCCAGCCCGTACGCGTGGGCTTCTTGCCTCCGGGCATCCCCGGGATCTTAGGCTCCCGGGGAGTCTGGGAATTGTTATCGTTATGGTCGTCGGGCATCTTACGAATAAACCTCCGGTTTCAAAATGCCCAGATACGGAAGGTTACGATAGCGCTCGGCATAGTCGAGGCCGTAGCCCACCACAAAGGCATCGGGGCAATGGGTTCCAACATACTTGGGCGTGATGGCCGAGGTGCGGTCCTCAACGTCCTTCCACAGGAAGGCAGCGACCTCCAGCGAAGCGGGCTTGCGGCTCTCGAGGTTCTTCATCAGGTACTTGAGGGTCAGGCCCGAGTCCAGAATGTCCTCGACGATCAGCACGTCGCGACCACGGATGTCGATATCCAGATCCTTAATGATACGCACGATGCCCGAAGACTTCACACCGTCGCCATAGCTCGAAACAGCCATGAAATCGATGTTGGTCGGTAGCTCAATCTTGCGCATCAGGTCGCCCATAAAGACAACGGCACCGCGCAGAACCGCGATCAGCACCAGATCCTTACCCGCGTAGTCGCGAGTGATCTCCTCGCCCAGGCGAGAAACGATGCCGTCGATATCCTCCTGCGTAAACAGAACCTTCTCGATATCCGGATGTTGAGAAGCCATGACAACCCTTTCTTGTGCTTAATCGCCCACACACCGCCGTATGGACGCGAACCACACATTCTAGCAGCGCACGGGGTATATTTTCCAGCCCGCGCACCATCAGCGCGGGAATACCGTCAACGTCGCACAGAATAGCAGGCGTGGGACGCTATTCCGCATCGACCACGCGGAGCAGATATGCCACGCGCGTTGCAGCCGTGCACTTAAAACGCTCGTCCGCGCGAACTCCGGCGACCCACACCACGGCACCCCCCGGCGCCGTCCTCACCATGGGCACGCCGGCGCGCTCGGAAACGGGAATGCGAGCCTCACCTAGCAAGTCGGATACTTTCTTGCTTCGACCACTCATCCCTAACGGGCACATCACGTCTCCCGGTGCAGGACCGTCCACCCACAGGCGCGCCAATCGCGCCTCGGCAGGGATCTCGCCACGCGAGCCCGCCAGGATCCGCTCACTATCGCTGTCGGCAAAACCCAGGGCAGCCGCGTCTACCAAAGCTGTCACTTCCCCGGCAGCTGCAAGCTCACGGGCGCGGCGCACGATATCGCATCCCGGCTCAACGGCCATCGGTTCTGTGACCAGCATACGTCCCCCGCCCAACGGCAAACGACCGGGTACGGTAACCCAGTCCGCGACCAGGCCCTCGCGAGCCGCCGGCGCCTTGAACGCCAGCATGCCAAACTCAATGCGTGCGTCAATCCCCGCCGGAAGCGTGACCGAGCCGGCGCCCTCGGCAACGCAGGAAAGGACTCGCTCCACATGTCGCATCTCTGGACGAGCGTCCGGATCGATGCGCTTAATCGCCAGTCGCACGATGCGCCGCGCGATTACCACCTCGGCCGCAGCAAGGCGCCTGGCATCGAGCACCAGCGCGCCCGCCGCCTCCTTACGCAGGCAGCTTCGAAACGCCTGTGCCGAAAGCTGAGACAAAAACGCGTCCTCATCGCCTAAGATCTCGCAGGCGGCGCCAATCGTCTTGCAGACGCTCGCGTTGCGCTGCGCCACCACCGGCATCACTCGATGGCGCACGTAGTTTCGCAGATACGAGATATCCTCATTGCTCTCGTCTTCACGCCACGGCTGACCATGTACCTGTAGATAGCCCACGAGCTCGCCATGAGTTAGGTCGAGCAAGGGACGCACCACGATATTCCTCCGGCGAGGAATGCTCGATAGGCCAGCGGGCCCCGAACCCTTAATCGCGTTCATCAAAAACGTTTCCGCGCGATCCGAAGACGTGTGCGCGGTGCAGATACGAGCCGCCGTTCGCGGTGCCCCCGTCTGGGCGCAGAGCTCGCGAACATACCTCCGCGCCGCGGCATAGCGCACCTCGCGGGCTGCGGCCTCAATATTGCCCGACTCCCCATCAAAATAAGCGTGCTCCACGCACAGCGGTAAACCATATTTCGCGCAAAGCTCACGCACAAAGGCCTCGTCGCCATCGGACGCCTTGCCGCGCAGATGATGGTTTACATGCAGCACATGCAGGCGCTCGCGAGCAATGGGGGCAACACCGCGTCCGTCTTGGATATCCAGCTTTGATGTGCACGCCATAAGAAGCAGTGCCGTCGAGTCCGCGCCGCCTGATACCATGAGCACGACAGGAGCTGCCTGCTGCCTCGTCCGGGTCTCATCGACTGCCCCAGGCACGGCATGGTGTCCGTAATGCTGTGATACCGTTGGCATTCGCTTCCTCCTCTATTCGTCCGCACCCATTGTATCCTTTGGAATCTTATGTCTTGCCTGCACCTTCATATCCTCGGCAGTGGCTCTAAAGGCAACTGCGCACTCATCGAGGGCCCGCAGGGGCTCATTATGGTCGATGACGGACTGTCTCGCCGCGAGACATTAAAGCGCATGGCAGAACTGGGGCTCTCGACAGACAACGTCTCGGCTCTTCTCATTACTCATGAGCATAGCGATCACATCAAGGGCCTCGATGTCTGGTGCAAGCACTGGCACGGCCCCCTCTTTGCCAGCAGGGGCACTCTTTCGAACAAAGAAAATCTTTCTCATCTGCCTGTCGAGGAATTCGATCCCGGTGACACCCTATCCATTGCCGGCATCCACGTGCAAACCTACTCAACGTCACACGATGTCATCAATCCAGTCGGCTATCGATTCGACACCCTCGATGATTCCATCGGTTTTGCCACCGACACCGGAGAGCTATCGAGCCAAGCCATGAACACCCTCGAAGATTGTCGAGTCCTCGCACTCGAAAGCAACCACGATGTGACCATGCTGCGCGAGGGAGAATATCCCCGCTTTCTTCAGGAGCGCATCCTGTCTGCAAGGGGACACCTCTCCAATGGCCAAGCCGCCGAAGCCGCGCGCGAACTTGTTACCGAACGCACCGAACAGCTCATTGCCATGCATATCAGCCAAGATAACAATCGTCCGAGCCTTACCGTCAAAAGCTATGCCAAAGCTCTGACCGCAACCCTGGATGACGAGGTCGGCAGCTCCGCAACCCTTCTCCAAGGATCGCGAAAACTCTCGATACGCCCGCAAGCCAGCATCGGCCAGTAACCATTCAATAGACTGTCCTAGACAGCAAAAGGGGCCGAGAATCGCTTCCCAGCCCCTTTTGCTGTCTTTTAATAGCGCAGAACACCAACGAAGTTAGTCGATGGAGATCTTCGTAACGTTCTTCTTCTCGACGATCTTGGGGACCGTAACGGTCAGGATGCCGTCAGCGTACTTAGCCGAGAGGCCCTCGCTCGAAGCGTCCTTTAGATACACGCCACGCGTCGCGCTGTACGAGCTGAACTCCTTCTGCAGGAAGTTCTTGCCCTCGTTCTCCTCGTCTTCCTCGACATTCACGCTAATGGACAGACGACCCTCGTTAAGCTCGACATCGATATCGTCCTTGGCGACGCCGGTCAGATAAGCCTTGACCTCATAGCCGTCGCCCTTATCCTCAACGTCAACGGGAAACGCCTTGGAAGCAATCGAGTTGTTTGCAAGGTCAGTCATATCATCAAACAGATCGAACAGCGAGCTAGCAGAAGGACGAACGCCAAAAACCGAACGATAAGGAACCATGCTTGCCATGTTTACCACTCCTTTTAAGGACTGCCGAGTCATCTTCTAGGTGACTGGGACTTCTTTTGACGCTCTTATATATGCCCACCCAGTGCTCATATATACATCGACTATAAAGTTTTTTGAGTCTAGTACTATAAGCATATCTAAGTGTGTTTGACTCAGGTTTTAATAAGGTTAAGGTTCTTTGAACCAGAGCTTAAATAACAAGTATGTTCACAGCTACAAATAGCAAGGGGCTTACAATGAGCGCGTACACGTTGTTGGTAACGAGCTAAAGGGCATCATGGACGACCAAAACCAGAACAAAATGTTTATGCCGACGCAGGGGGAAGATACTTCCACGCAGCCGCCGCGGTTCCATCGCCCCCACATCTCGCAAGAGCCCATTAATGATCCGGAGCCCGAGTATGTGACGAGAAATCGATATCAAACGCTCGAGGATGCCCAAACGGGACGTAAACATATGGGCGTCGCCTCGGGAGACCCTGTATATCTGAAAGACGCACCATTATCTAAAAACAGCGCAGCTAGTGATGAGCCGATGAAAGCATCCGCCACTCATCGACAAAGAGGTCCTCGACCAAAGCAAACCTTGACGCATTCGGCTCGCTATCTCGAAACGCCAAAACAGGGAAAATCAATCTTCGTTTCGACAAGTAAACGACGCAAGCAGCATCGACTGACAATCCTGCTTTTGATCATTGCGGTCATAGCAGTTGCCCTTGTTATTCGATTTATCTTCTTTAAATAAAGGCTCAATACCAAAAACGATAAGATCGTCTGGTGTAATAGAGTCATTTACGCCCCGTAAACGCAAAAAAGGGGGAGGCCGCGTGGCCTCCCCCTTCTCAGTTCAAGCGTACGGCTCGGTGCCGTCCACCGGTCAGCGGCGCCCTGGCCTCCCACGGGCTGACCCCGCAGTACTCTCGGCGCGATGGGGCTTAGCTTCC
>DBFAQQ010000030.1:0-3868 GCA_048236535.1 Collinsella sp.
GGACTCGGAGGCGGTGAGCACGACGGACTTGTCGGTCATGCGCTTGTGGCCGGAGACGTTCCACTCGGCGGCGTGGATCAGGTAGACCTCGAGATCGCGGTCGCCGAACTTGTTCATGAGGTACTCGAGCTGCATGAGCTCATCCCAGGTGCCGCCCACGCCCATCAGGAAGACGGCGTCATAGCCCTCGTCGGCGACCTTGTCTGCGAGCGCGGTCATCTTCTTGCCGGTCTCGTAGAGCGCCTTGCCGTCCTCGAGGTAGCCCTCCTGGTCGAAATGCATGATCTCGATCTTCTCGGTTTCCTTCATTTGCTTCTCCTTTCTGGGGCTGCTTTAGCAATCCCCTATGCCAACGAGCGACAACGCCCGCCTACATTCCGTAACACTCAGCCGCTTTAGCCTTAAGCGTGTTGACCGATTCCTCGTAGCCTTCCGCCTTAACCTCCATTTGCTTGGAGACGGCATCGAGATACGGATGGACATCCCACGAGTTCAGGCGCTCGGTGACAATCGCCGCCATCGTCTGGAAGAACACCAGGTTGGGAATCGCGCTCAGCAGCGGAGCTACCTGCGGCACTGCGATCTCGTGAGCCTTGCCCTTGGGGTGCATGGTCAAAAGAACTACCTTCTTCGTTACCTTCGACAGCGCGTCGGCGATATTTGCCAGACGCTCGGACCCTTGAGGGTCGTCGACGATAAACACCAGATAGTCCGGAACGATCTGCATCTCGGGACCGTGGACGAACTCCTCGCCCTCGTGATGCATGGCCGGAATCTTGATGGTCTCACTCAGCTTGAGTGCCGCCTCTTCGGCAACGCCATAGTTGGGACCGTTGCCCACAACCATGGCCGGCACATGCTCCGACAGCTCGAGTAGATGATCCTGAACATATGCCTCGGCGGTCTTGCACATCGTGGCGTTGGCTTGGATAGCCCCACGCAGATCGTCAAGGCGCTGGGCAACGTCATCAGCGCCAATCGTCCCGCGTGCCTGGCCGCCATAAATGCCAAAGAGAACCAGGTACTCGATGAGCGTCTGGACACCCAGGGTCACAAAGTCCACCGACTCGACGCCCACGCCGTAGTCGAGAACGATATCGGCATGCTCCTTAATGGGAGCCCCGACGTTTGCCGTCAGCGCAACTGTTGCCATGTCGTGCGCTCGCATATAATCGAGCGCCGCAATCGTATTGGTCGAGTAGCCGCTCTGAGAAATGGCAATGTTGAGCGCGTTTTGCGGATAGGTGTGCTCGAAATCGACAAAGGCCTCGGGCGTCACGACGGACACCTGCATCTGCAATGCGTCCTGTAGGTAATCGCGGGCACAATCGGCGGCATGGCGGGACGAACCCGAAGCAACGATGCGCAGCGCGCCAAAGGATGCGGACTGGAAAACATCAACGAGCTGGCTTACAAGTTCGAACGAACGCTCGAGGTTCTCGCCCATACGCACATGAGCAAGCTGAACGTAATCGAGCATCTTCATCGTCTCACCTCGTAAAAAATCATTAGTATTTGATACCAATCACAGTTACAGGTTACGGCTTTTTGATACCTGTTCGCTGACTAATCTTTTTTCCTTCGGTGAACGGTCGATTTTGAACCATGTAAGGTTGCATATACAGCCTGCCTAACGATCCACAATCAGTCAGCTTTTCAGCTCGTTATGCAAAAACACCAGCTAGTACGTATAGGTATATCCACCCGCATCGCCGCGGTTGAACGATTTGACGTATTCGATTGCCTGGCCGCTCGCGTCATAGCTCACGCACTCCAGCGTCAAGGCAAGATCACCTTGCTCCAGGCCAAGCAGGCCGGCGTCTCGCGCCCCCAGCGCTTCGATATCGAGCTTTTCCTGCGCCATGACCGGCTTTCGCCCCAGCATCTCATAGGTCTCGTAAAGACTGAACACCGACACGTCAATCTCTTCGATAGTTGGGAACAGCAAGCAAGGAATCAGCGCCATCTCAATCGATACGGGGTCACCGTTAATGCAGTTCAGACGTCGAATGGAATAAAGCAGGTCGTCCTCGGCGATGCCAAACAGGTCGGCGTAGTATGGCCCCGCATAGCGCTTGGAGCGCGCCAGAATGCGAACAGACGGCTCGCCTCCCGAGGCGCGAACCGATTCGCGGAAGCCGCCCGTGCGTTCAAAAATAGCAGGCACTTTCTGCGCCACGAAGGCGCCCTTTCCCCGAACACGGCGAATCTGGCCGCGACGAACCAGCTCATCGACGGCACTTCGAATAGTCAGGCGCGTCGTGCCAAACTCCTCGGCGAGTTCGTTCTCGGACGGAATCATCGAGCCCGTAGGGTATATACCGCGCTCGATCCGCTCCTCAATGCGACGTCGAATGCGCATATAGACCGGGGTGGTATCTACTGTTTCAGCCATTGGTCACCTGTCACGCTCCTCATGCCGTTCTTTTCGCCGTTATCGGCAAAGCGGAACTTTGTGGGCAGAATCACCGATTTGCAATGCTCCACAAAGCGCATGTCTTTATCAAACTCAATCGCGCTCTCGTAGAATACCGGCGTTCCCTCTTCTTGCTGGAGCAGCTCAGCCTCCTCGGCGTTCAAGCGCGAGATTGAGATGTGCTCTCGTCCATGCTCAACACGCACGCCACCCTCTTTGAGCAAGACGTCATAGAGGCTCTCGTGCTCAAAATCATGGTCGGGAAGCGACGGACAAAGCGACAGATTGACGTGGGCCGTCTCGATTGATGCCGGCTCGCCCTCAATGAGACGGACGCGCTGCATACGGAGCAAGGGAGCGCCTACGGCCGTCCCAAGCTTGTCGGCAAGCGCCTCATCCGCCTCGACAGTCTCGGTGGAAACCAAGCGAGAAGAGGGGTGCAGGCCGGCAGTTCGCACGGCATCGGAAAAGTTGTACGTTTCCTGGAAGATATTTAGCGGTTTGGGAGGACACACATACGTACCCGATCCGCGGCGGCTTTCGAGCGTTCCGCACGAAATGAGCCGCGTGATACCAGCGCGCAACGCCGTTCGCGAAACGCCAATATCTTCGCACAGCACACGCTCGGCCGGCAGACGATCGCCGCCGGCAAGCTGATGGTGCTGGATGTACCAAAGAATCCCCTCAACAGCACGGTCTTTGGGGGGAATTGCATAAGATTCGCCTGCCATTGCACAGACTCCTCATTCAAAAATGTATGTCACCAGAATTAGGCCAGCCCTCCCATGGCATCAAACTCGGCCTTGATTTTCTCGGCGACATTCCGATACGACTTATATAGGTTTGAATCGCGTTTGACTTCGTCGGTCATAACGGGAATCTCTAATTTGGAAACCTCGTCTTTTCCCGTCTGAACCGCCACGACAACGCCCATACCAAGACACATATTACGCTTGGCAGCGTTTATTTTTGCCGCCTTCGCGGGATTTGCCAGAATACGCTGGGCAAATTCCTGTTTTGAAGGCGTCTCGTCAGCCTCCGGATCGCCAGCCTCGGCCACCTCGCACTGCAGAACATCCGCATAGTCAAAGATCTTCGGCTGCGCACCGCGCTGATGCACGGCCCACTTGCGACGCGTAGCATCCTGGTAGATGGCCGGCAAAAACGTAAACCGCGGCGGGTCCAAAATAGTATCCGTGATGGTAAACACATCGGGATCAAAGGCGTCCTGCGGGTTTTTCTTCTTGAACAGCCCCATATCAGCCTCCCGTACTAGCATTAAACAACTCAAGCCGAATATAGCACCAATTTGAAGTTGCAACGGCAACCCTTCGGTACACGGCGGCAATCACGCGCTCAGCGGAAAAGTGTACGGGCGAGGGCCGGGGTGCCTGCTTTGTTTTGAGAAGTGGGCTCCGCGAACTTCTCAAAACAAAGCAGGCACCCCGGCCC
>DBFAQQ010000031.1:0-48208 GCA_048236535.1 Collinsella sp.
ATGGAGCGGACAACGGGGCTCGAACCCGCGACCCCAACCTTGGCAAGGTTGTGCTCTACCAACTGAGCCATGTCCGCTTACGAGGATTAATCTTACGTGATGCCCGCATCCTATGCAAGAACTTTTTTAAAAAGTTTTGCGACGCCCTCGCGAACCTCGCGAAGGCATCAGCCACCAAGGAAGGTGCAGGCAAACGCAAACTCGCCGCAAGAGACCCTTAGATCTCACCGAGCATGATCCAGGCAGAGCTGTCCTGCGTGAGCCTGCCGTCTGCAAGCGGTGATGAGGTGAGCAGGACCCTGCCCGCCGGCAGCTCCACAGGTGCTGCACCGAAGTTCGTCACACACGCCCACCCGTTGTCGCGGCGATAGGCGATGACGCCGCCCTCAGCGCCCTCGGCGCCATCCGCAAGGCCGGTGCGCCCGTCAAGATCGAGCCACACAAGATCGTTGGCGCACCCGCGCAGCTTGCGCCGCAGCCAGAGAGCGTCACGATAAAGCGCAAGCATCGATGCCGGATCCGCTTCTTCCCTATCGGCGGCGTAATCGGAAAACCATGCAGGCTGCGGCAGATGGGGCGCCGCATCGGCGTCCGCCGGTGAAAACCCAAACGATCCGCCATGCGCGGGATCGTCCGCTGCCGCCCACGGCAGGGGCACACGGCAGCCGTCGCGCCCCTTCTCACGCTTCGGTCCGTGCGTATTGGTCGCAGTGGGATCTTCGAGTGCAGCCCACGGGATGTCAGCCACCTCAAAAAGGCCGAGCTCCTCACCCTGATACACGTATGCCGAGCCCGGAAGCGCCAGCTCAAGCAAAAGGGCCGCCCGCGCGCGGCGCTCGCCGAGTTCACGGTCTTCGTCATAAGACGACCCGTCGCGTAAGAGCCAGTCGAGCGCAATCTGGTGGTAGCGCGTCGCCTTGATTTGCGGCAGGGCATAGCGTGTCGCCACGCGCGGCACGTCGTGGTTGGAGAGTACCCAGGTCGAGGCGGAATCGGATTCGACGGCTGCCTTCAAGCCCTTCTCGATTGCAGTGTGCATGTCATCATAGGTCCAAGTGGCCTTGGCAAACTCAAAGTTGAATGTCTGGCCAAGCTCGCTGGGACGCGCATAGAGATACTGGCGCTCGGGCAGCACCCACGCCTCGGCAACGGCACTGCGCGGCGGATTATAGCGGTCGAACACGCGGCGCCACTCGCGATAGATCTCGTGGACCTCATTGCGGTCCCACAGCGGATGGGTGCCGTCGTCAACCATGTCATCGCCCTCGGCGAGATGCCACCGGTCGAGGTCATCGCGGTCGAGATCCTTGGCGAGACCCTGCGCCACATCAATGCGAAAGCCGTCGACGCCTCGATCGCTCCAAAACGCCAGGACGTCGCAAAAGAGAGCGTGAACCTCAGGGCATGACCAGTCAAAGTCCGGCTGCTCGGGCGTAAACATGTGCAGATACCACTGACCGTCCGCAACACGCGTCCATGCGGGGCCGCCAAAGTTGGCATTCCAATTGGTGGGAGGCAGCTCGCCATGCTCGCCGCGACCATCGCGGAAGATATAACGGGCGCGCTCGGGCGATCCGGGGCCGGCGGCAAGAGCGGCTTTGAACCAGGGGTGCTGGCTGGATGAATGGTTGGGCACGATGTCGACGATGACCTTGATGCCGCGCGCGTGAGCCGCAGCGATCATGTCATCGAAGTCGTCAAGCGAGCCGAGACGTGGATCGACATCGCAGTAGTCCGCCACATCATAGCCACCATCGACAAGAGGCGATGGGTAAAACGGGCTCAGCCAGATGGCCTCGATACCCAGCCGCTCAAGATAGTCCATCTGCTGGGTAATGCCCGCGATATCGCCCAGGCCCGAACCAGTCGAATCCTTAAACGAGCGCGGGTAGATCTGATAGATCGCGGCATCGGACATCCATGAACGCGAAGAAGACTTTTCTGTAACCATGGGGCGTGCCTCCCTTGCAACGAGGTTTTGTGAGATGCCCACGATGATACGCCCAAAGCTGACATTCGCAGCAAACAACGCCACAGCCACGACCCAAAACGCTCGCTCCCTCTCGGGTTCGAGCCCAGGCGATGGGTACGAAAAGCCCGGCTACCGTAGCAGTCGGGCTGTTGCGCTTGGAGCGGACAACGGGGCGTCTGCGTATCCGCTTCGCGGATCCGCACCGGCTTCGGCCGCCTGCCGGCGACCTCGCCAGCTCGCTACAAACGCTCCGCGTTTGCTTAACGCTCGCTCCCTCGCGGGTTCGAGCCCATGCGATGGGTACGAAAAAGCCCGGCTACCGTAGTAGTCGGGCTGCTGCGTTTGGAGCGGACAACGGGGCTCGAACCCGCGACCCCAACCTTGGCAAGGTTGTGCTCTACCAACTGAGCCATGTCCGCATATGTAAAACAAAACGGGCGCCGGAGCGCCCGGATGTTGCCTGGAGGCGAAGCCCGGATTCGAACCGGGGGTAAAGGCTTTGCAGGCCTCTGCCTTACCACTTGGCCACTTCGCCGAAAAAGGACCGACTAAACGGTCCGGAAATGCAATGGAGCGGACAACGGGGTTCGAACCCGCGACCCCAACCTTGGCAAGGTTGTGCTCTACCAACTGAGCCATGTCCGCTTGCGGGTTATTAATTTACGCGAGTTGTCCAAAAGACGCAAGTACTTTTTTCAAAAAACTTGTCTGCCGCATGTTCTTAGTAGCCAAACGCGCTAAGCGATTGGCTAGGCACACGATTCCAGCGCTCCGCTAAACAGCTTCACCATCTGCACGCGCGTGCCGGCGCCGTCCGTACGACGAGCAACCTCCACGTTATCGACGAGCATACGCATAAGCTTGATACCACGGCCACGTTCCTCAGATGCAACCGGCTCGCTCGTTTCATCGATAGAATAGCCGGCACCTCGATCAAGCACCTCAACCACAACGCGATCGCCATAGGCTTGAACCGTCAGGACGCACCCGATACCGCCCGCATGGTCATAGGCATTACCCAGCGCCTCCCCCGACGCCAATGCGACATCGTAGCGCTCGTCACGGCGCAACGGAAGCGATTCAAGGAGTTCGGCGATGCGATGTCGGTAGTATGGAAGATTCTCGATACCCTGACGGACCTCGACGCTCTTACTCCAGCGAGGCAGCTCCCCCATCGGAATAGCGGGAATAGACTCCCGTGCCGGCCCCGCGACATGAAGGATACCGACAAGACGAGCAATCTCCAAAAAGCGAACAACTTCACCTGATGCATTGACGAGCGAAAGCAAGCCTTCTCGCCTCATGAGCTCACGAGCGCGCGTAAGCAGGAATGCCAAGCCCGTCGAATCGATAAAGCTGACAGCCTGACAGTTGATGACGACACGACGCACGCCGCGGCCAATCAAAGCATCCAACCGCCGACGCAGCGCAGGCACCGTGGCGATGTCGATATCGCCTGGTGGCGTCAAAACCGCTATGTCATTCCACTCATTCATACGACCATGGTTCCCCAAAAAAGCCCACTCGATGCATTCGTTTCCCCAACCGTACGGATTCAGCCCGCCCAGCGTCGTCTATGAACGACCCCGTAAAAACTCAAGGGACACCAATGCAATGTCATCGTCCAGCGCCGATTCGGTAAATCGGTCAAGCTCGCCCAAGACCTTGCCGCAAATGCCCGACACGCCCTCCCCCGAAACAGAAAGCAGAAGGTCGCGCAAGCGCTGCTCGCCAAAGAACGCTCCGGTACGGTCGCGGGCCTCAATCGTTCCATCCGTATACATGAAGAGCATGTCGCCAGGAGCGAACGTAAACACGCCTGTCTCGTACACCATGCTCTCAAAGGCACCGATTACGCCCGATTGGCATCCAAGCAGCTCGACCTCTCCCCCACGAGTCTCGCCGCCACCCAGCGGCATCGACTCTGGCCTGATGACCATGGTCGGAGGATGGCCCGCCGAACAATACGTTGCGCGTCCGGCTTTAAGGTCAATCTTGGCGATAAAGGCTGTCACGAACGTCTCGACCCTCGAAAAGCCCATGAGCATACTGTTAAGAGAGCGTGCCATGCGGGCCGGTCCAGCGCCCTCCCAGGCATATGCCGTCAGGGCCGTCTTGACGAGCGCGGACATCGATGCGGCCTCAATGCCTTTGCCAGACACATCACCCAGAATCATGACGGCGCAATCGTCGGGAAGACGGATGAGCGTATAGAAATCGCCGCCGACCAACGCCGAGTTCGTGGCCGACAGGTACACCGAATCGGTTGCGATACCCGGAACATCCCCCAGGGAATTTCTCATGCCGATCTGGAGCGTCTGAGCGATATGGCGCTCCTCGCGCTTTTGAGATTCGCCTTCGTAGATCAGTTCAAAGTCATGCGCCAAGTGCACCAAGTAGTCATATTCAAGGTCATCAATCGGCTCTTGGCTACCATCACGAAGCAGCAGCGCGCGCGTTGTCGGTCTCTTCGCAACAGAAGCAGGGACAATCGCGTCGTTACTGTGCTTGCCATCACCCTCAGAGCGCGGGCGCCCCGCCTCGATGCCGGAGTCGACGTAGAGACCTTGACAAGGCAGACCGTGTGCCCTAAGCCAGCCTCCCATAGGCATCGATTCGTCAACGCGAGTTATACGGACGTGTTTAAGGTCCTCGGCACTCGTGCCGCCCAAAACAGACGCCTCAAAGCCATCAGGGCCAGCCCCCAGACGTGCCGCTGGCGTTGTCGTGGAAAAGAAAAGCTTCTCGGGATCGTCCGGCAAAACAACGCGACTGCCGCCTTCAAAATCTATGACGTAGGAGTCCAGACTGGCGTCATACTCAACAGGGCAAAAATGGCAGTTGAGCATATTGCAGATCTCGGACGATACCGCCTGAGTAGCCGCGGCGGAATCGTCTAGAAAGGTAAATAACTCATCACGTAAGACATTGAGCGAGCGGCCAAGCTCGGCCGTACGACGAGAGCGAAGGCTCGATGCCATGCCGACCAGCTGGATAGACAGGTAATCGCAAATGACCTCGAGTACATTAACGTCATAGGCGAGCGGTGCCTGGGGGCGTTTCCAACCAACTTCAAGCACGCCAAGGATCTGCGTACCGTAAAAAACGGGAAGACAAATCTCGCTGCGGTACGGAGGCATATCCTGCACGCGCAACAGGTGCTTAGAACGATTGTCCAAGTCCATGAACATACCGGAGGCGGCCCTATCGCCCTCAAGGTCCTGTTGAATCGACAAGCGACAGGCACGCGACTCGCGAAGAACATACGTCGGAATGCCAGCGCCATACGGCAAAAACTCAGGCAGGTAGCTGTCATACAGCTCCTTGGAAACACGGCGTAGCTTAAAACCGCCGCTCTCAGAAAAATAGATAGCGGCACCCGAAGCATCGAGCGTTCCTACAAGCTGGTTCAAAACAGTATCAAGCAGGCTGGGTAACTCATCGGAGCCCACAGTGCTCATAATGACCGAGAGCGTGCCAGAGAGACGCTTGTTCGCCACTCTAAGCTCCGATAACGCACGCTTAAGTTGACGGTCGTGAGAATACTGTTCCTCGATACTGTGAAGCGCCACTAGGACACGTGGTGCGCGGCGCCCAAAGATGCGTGGAGGCGTTACGGAGCCCGCACGAACCAAGACGGGGATAAAAGAGCCGTCACTCAGCTTGAGCATCAGTTCGTTCTCGGAGCCATCAGTTTCAAATGGCAGACGATGTTCCGTCGCACGTTCAAAAGCGGACGAGTACAGGACGTCTTTAACATCTCCACCGATGACGTCGGCACGTTCCTCGCACATCAAGCCAAGTAAGCGATTATTCACATGCAGAATGGTTCCGTCGAGCTCGCAAATGATGACAGCATCGCTCGTGATCTCGACCAGTTGGGCAACATCTGCCCACTCGTTGCGTTTAAGCGTTTCCATCGTGGACCTCACCGTCTATCGGTAACAAAAAAGCCTCCGAAGAGGCTTCTCAAATGCGATGGTGTCGGAGGCGGGACTTGAACCCGCATGACCAAAAAGCGGTCACTAGCACCTCAAGCTAGCGCGTCTGCCAATTCCGCCACTCCGACATGCTATGTTGTTGATTCACGGTTCGTTTTGTTGGAACCGCGCGTTCAACGAGGAAGATAATAACCTATGATTCGAGAACTGTGCAAGCACTTTTTTCAAAAAAGTTTACGAATTTGTAAATGAGCAGGTAGATCCGTATGTCCGGCCCCGAATCGGTGTTGCCTCCCGGCGCGTCCTCGGGCATGAGCGATATTTTGCTGCGCACTTCGTGCTGCAAAATATCGCTCCCCCTGCGGAATGCGCCGGGAGGCAACACCGATTCGGGGCCTGCAAATACGTACTTCAGGCACAGTTCTCAAACATGTTCTGAGGGCTGATATAAATTTAGTGGCTCGGCCTTGCCGAGCCCTTATATAAGGAGGCCGGAGCTAAAGCTCCGGCCTCACTCAATTTCTTATTAGATAAAGTGAGCGATCGAGGAATCGCACTCCCCTGCCGAGTTACCGCAGGGCCCGCCCTGGCGTTGCTTTTCAGAACATCCCGCAGGACGCAAGAAACCCCCGCCGCACGAAGTGCGCAGCGGGGGTTTCTTGCATGTCCGAGGACGTTCTGAAAAGTAACACCAGGGCGGGCCCGGACAAACAACCGACTACAGGTCGATGTGCGATTCCTTGATCGGGAACGGCTCCGCGAAGTGGCAGGCACAGCAGTGGCCCGGAGCGACTTCCTTAAACTCAGGCAGCTTCTCGGAGCAGATGCCCTGAGCGATCGGGCAGCGCGTGTGGAAACGGCAACCGGTCGGCGGATCCAGCGGTGACGGCGGATCGCCGGCGAGGATGATGCGCTTACGAGTCTTCTGGATGTCAGGATCGGGCACCGGCACAGCAGACAGCAGCGACTGCGTGTACGGATGGTGAGGCTCACTGTAGAGCGTCTTCCAGTCCGAAACCTCGACCATCTTGCCCAGGTACATAACGGCAACACGGTCGGAGATGTGCTGCACGACAGAGAGGTCGTGAGCAATGAAGAGATAAGCCGTACCGAACTTGTCCTGAAGTTCCTTAAGCAGGTTCAGGACCTGTGCTTGGATGGAAACATCCAGAGCGGAAACCGGCTCGTCGCAGATAATCAGCTTGGGCTTCAGCGCAAATGCGCGGGCAATGCCGACACGCTGGCGCTGGCCGCCCGAGAACTCGTGCGGATAGCGGTTGATGTGCTCGGGGTTCAGACCGACGACGTCCAGCAGCTCGCGGACACGCTCGATACGCTCTTCCTTGGTGCCCACGCCATGAATGGTCATGGGCTCAGAGACAATCTCGCCGATGGTCATACGAGGATTCAGCGAAGCATAGGGGTCCTGGAAGATGAACTGCATCTCGCGACGCATATCCTTGATCTCGTGCTTGCTCATCTCGGCAACGTCTTTGCCCTGGAAGAACACTTTGCCTGCCGTCGGCTTGGTCAGGCGCATGATGGTGCGGCCCGTGGTGGACTTACCGCAACCAGACTCGCCGACCAGGCCAAAGGTCTCGCCCGGATAAATCTCGAACGAAATGTCATTCACAGCAGAGACGACACGCTTGGAGAAGCGCTTGGCGAACATGCCGGACTCAGCGGGAAACTCCTTGGAGAGGTGCTCGACCTTCAGCAGCGGAGTACGCTCGTTGGTATCTGCCATTACGCCTCGCCTCCCTTCTTGGAATCCTTGCGCGTACGGGACGTCTCAGGAGCGTTCTTGAGGAACTCGGGGTCACCGGAGTAGTGGCACGCAGAGTAATGACCAGACTCGGTGACAACGCGCTCGGGGCGCTGCTTGCGGCACTTATCGGTCGCATAGGGACAACGAGGCGAGAACACGCAGCCCTCGGGCAGGTTCATGAGCGAAGGCGGGTTGCCGTGAATCGGCGTAAGCGGCTTCTTCTCTTCGATGGCCTGCTCCGGGATGGAGCGGATAAGGCCCCAGGTGTAGGGGTGGCGGCTCTCGTAGAAGATTTCCTCAGCAGTACCGAACTCGACGGGACGGCCGGCGTACATAACCATGATCTTGTCGGCCATGTCGGCGACGACGCCCAGGTCATGGGTAATCATGATGATGGCGTTGCCGTTCTTCTCCTGCATTTCCTGCATGAGCTCGATAATCTGAGCCTGAATGGTAACGTCCAGAGCCGTCGTGGGCTCGTCGGCAATCAGAATATCGGGATCGCAGGCAAGAGCCATAGCAATCATGACACGCTGACGCATACCGCCCGAGAACTGGTGCGGATACTCATTGACGCGCTTCTCGGGCTCGGGGATACCCACGAGGTCCAAAAGCTCGGTAGCGCGCTTGAGTGCCTCCTGCTTGGAGTAGCCACGGTGCAGACGAAGGCCCTCGCCCACCTGCTTGCCGATCTTATAGACCGGGTTCAAGGAGGTCATAGGATCCTGGAAGATCATCGCGATATCGTTACCGCGAATGTGCTGCATCTCTTCCTCGGTCATTTCGAGGATAGAACGACCGCGATAGCGAACGTCGCCGCCCTCAATCTTTCCCGGAGGCATCGAGATGAGGCCCATGATAGTCATGGCGGTCACGGACTTACCGGAGCCGGACTCACCGACGACGCCCAGGGTCTCGCCGCGATCGAGCGTGTAGGAGACACCGTCGACAGCGCGAACAACGCCATCCTCGGTGTGGAAATACATCTTAAGGTCATCGACCTCGAGCAGATGCTGGCCCTCGGGAACCGGCTGGTCCTTCAGGTCCACATAGTTCTTGTTCTTCTTCATCCTTATGCGTCCTTCATCTTGACGTCGAGGGCGTCGCGCAGACCGTCACCCAGCAGGGTGAAGGCGAGCACCGTCGAGAGAATTGCCAGACCGGGCATGATCATCATCCAGGGGGCAGTCAGAAGATACTGCTGACCGTCCTGAATCATGGAGCCCCACGAAGGCGTAGGCGGAATAACGCCCATGCCGAGGAAGGACAGAGCGGACTCGGTCAGAATGGCGCCACCGATGTTCATGGTCGCGTAGACCACGATGGAGGCGACGGAGTTCGGGAAGATGTGACGCACGACGATACGAGCATCAGATGCACCCATCGCGCGCGCAGCGTCAACATAGTCGTTTTCCTTGACCGTCAAGATTGCAGAGCGGAAGACGCGCGCAATCGAAGGCCATCCGAGAATGCCGATGGCGATAAAGACGTTCTGAAGACCACGGCCGATAACGGCGATCATGGCGACAACGAACAGCACGTACGGGAACGCCAGGAAGATGTCCGCACAGCGCATGATGATCGTATCCCAGATGCCGCCGTAGAAACCGGCCAGAGCACCCATGACCAGACCGATCAGCGTGGAAATCGCGGTGGCCATAATTCCGACAGACAGCGAAACGCGCGCACCGTAGATAACGCGGACGAGAATGTCACGACCAAGGGCGTCGGTGCCAAACGGGTGCTCTGCACACGGAGCCAGCAGCGACGTCTCGGCCATGGTGGTCGAGTCGGAAGCCGTCGGAGAACCGAGCCAGGGCTTAGCCCACAGATCTGCGGTCAGGGCAACCACAACGACGATGATGATCCAACAGACACCGATAACGGCGAGTTTGTTCTTACGAAGACGCTTAAAAGCGTCGCCCCACAGCGTGCGGGACTTCGCGGGAGCAGATGCGGCCTTGGTGGCGGTAGCCTGCTCCTGAGACTGAGAATCAGTTTCCTGCATGAGACGTACCTCCCTTAGGCCTTATCCGACGGACCGCCAAGGCGGATGCGCGGGTCGAGGAATGCATAGCTAATGTCGACGAGCAGGTTGATCACCATGACGACGACAACGATGAGCGTAACGCCGCCCATAACGATGGGCCAGTCACGCATGCTAATGGCGCGATAGACCTCATAGCCGATACCGGGCCAGTTAAAGACCGTCTCGGTCAGGATGGCGCCCGAAAGCATGCCGCCAAAGTCGACACCAATATAGGTAACGACGGGGATGAGTGCATTCTTAAGCGCATGCTTGACGATGATCGCGCGATTGGAGAGACCCTTAGCCTTTGCCGTACGGATGTAATCCTGGTTCATGACGTCAAGCAGCTGCGAGCGCATAATGCGGGCGGCGTAAGCGGTCGAAACCGAAGCCAGCGTAATGGTCGGAAGCACATAGTGCATCCAATCCTGATACTGAGAGCTGGAACCGCCGGCACCCGAGATCGGCATGGAGATTGCACCGCCCGTGGCGTCCTTGAGGATGACGCCAAAGAACAGCTGCAGCAACATACCGAGCCAGAAGGCCGGGACCGCAACGAGGATCGACGTGGTGAGCGTTACCAAAATATCCCAGAAGGAATAACGCTTTACCGCCGAAATGATACCCGCACCGATACCCATGATTGCCTCGAGCACGATGGCGCACGCGGCAAGTTTGATTGTATACGGATACTTCTGGGCAAAGATATCCGTAACCGGCAGCTTGCGCTGATACGAATTGCCCAGATCGCCATGAAGCAGGCCGTTCATGTAATACAAGTAACGGTCCACGAGCGACGTTTGAACGGGATCGCCGTTCTCGTCAAGGATCGCGTTGCCGTCCTCGTCCGACTGGACCAGGTGATAGCGGACGCGAAGCTGAAGCTCCACCTCGGGGGACAGAGCCTTGTCTCCACCGATCAGCTTGATCGGATCTCCCGGCACGATATTCTGGAGGGCGAACAGAATCAGCGTAACGCCCAAAAACACCGGGATGAACTGAAGCACACGTTTAACGATGTACTTACCCATACCACTCCCCTATCTAGGGATTAACCTAAATGGGATGCCGATCGCCAGACCGGCATCCCAAAATTACCATCAGCCAGTTTACCCCAGGTTAGGGAGAACTGTATGTTTCCCATGAGGTCTACGTAAATACTTGACCCTCACGGAAGCTGCAAACTCTTAGGCGAGCTCAGCGGTACCCAGCTCGGCATGCTTCTGCGGATCGACATAGAGGTGCTTGATGCGATCGGAGCCGACGATGGTGTGCGTGTAGAACATCACCGGGATGACCGGGCAGTCGGCAGCGACCATTGCATCGGCCTCCTGCATCTTAGCGACGCGCTCCTCGTCGTCAACAATAGTACGAGCCTCGTCGACCTTGGCGTCGAACTCGGGGTTGCTGTAACCAGAGCGGTTGTCGCCACCGAGGGAGTCGGAGTGGAACAGCGGATACAGGAAGTTGTCCATGATCGGGTAGTCGGCAATCCAACCCAGACGACCGAACTGATAGTTAAAGTTCTGATACTGCTCGAGCAGGGCAGACCACTCGGGGGTATCGGAGACAGCGGTAACGCCAACCTTGGCGAGGTCGCCGATGATGGACTCCATGATCTCCTTGTGACCGCCGTCCTGGTTGTAGGAAAGGGTCACGCTAATGCCACGATCCCCGTTAGCGCCAGCGGGAGCAACCTTGTCGAGGTACTCGTTAGCCTTGTCGACATCGTAGGCGCAGAACTCCCATGCGCCCTCCTTGTAGCCATCGATGCCCGGAGGAACAATGCCGTCGGCAGGGGTACGGGTACCCTTGTAGATGGTCTTGCAGATGGCCTCACGGTTGATGGCCAGGGAGATGCCCCTACGCAGGTCGGCGTTGTTGAACGGCTCGGCCGTGGTGTTGCAGGTCAGATAGTACGTGGAAGGCTCGGCGCCGAGCAGCATGCGCTCGCCGTCACCCATGGTGTAGCCGTCCTTGGACACGCCGCGATCCTTCTTGGCGGCATCGATCTGAGCAACGGGAACGTCGCAGACATCGAGGTTACCGGCCTGGAACTCCTTGTAAGCAGTCTCCATGTCCTTGATGACCTGGAAGTGGATGCCATCGATCTTGGCCTTGTCGCCATAGTAATCGTCGAACTTCTTGAGGTTGATCTCCTGACCATCCTCCCACTTGCCGTCCATCATGAACGGGCCGTTACCGACCGGTGCAAGATAGAAGCTCTTGACATCGGACTCGGCGCACTCGGGAACCGGGGCCAGAGCCGGGTGAGAGGCGACGAAGGGGAAGTCGGCGTAAGCGGAAGACAGCTTGACGACGAGGGTCTCATCGTCGGGGCAAGTAACACCGCTGAGCTCGGTAGCGTTACCGGCAAGCAGGTCGTCATAGCCCTCGACCATAGAAAGGTGATAGGAGACCTCGGAAGGGCCGTACTCGGTAGCGATGGCCGACTTGGTGTTGACCAGACGCTCCCAACCGAGCTTGAAGGACTTGGAGGTAACATCGTCACCGTTGTGGAACTTGGCCTTCTTGATCTTGAAGGTGAACTCGGTGGCGTCGTCGTTGGCCTCAAAGGACTCGCAAGCCAGCGGAACGATCTCGCCCTTCTCGGCGTCATAAGAGGTCAGAGCATCAAAGAGCTGGTACTCGACCTGAGTGCCCTGGTCCTCCTGGACGTTATAGGGGTCGATGCAGACCGGGTTGTTGATGTAGAAGTTCAGCGTCGAACCGGACTCAGAACCGGAAGCGTCGCCGCCCTTCTTGCCGCATGCGGCAAGAAAAGCCATGGAGCTCGCAGCAAGGGTACCGCCGACAAAGGCGCGACGACCCATAACGGGCTGGTGGAACATAGAATCAGCCATGCCATCCTCCTTATGAGATAGGACAAAGTAAGTTCGGTCGGGCAACGTCAAGACAGCCCAATCGAACCATTCAAACGCGGTCCGCCGTTTTGGCTGGTTATACAAAGCGGACCAACGTATTGCAATACAATAGCGCATTTTATGCACGATTTGGGGCTAATTCCGGTTAACGGTCGAGATTTTCTTTAGTTGGGCGAAGTATATGAGGATATTTTGACTCTGT
Organism: Collinsella sp.; assembly: GCA_048236535.1. Classification (GTDB taxonomy): domain Bacteria; phylum Actinomycetota; class Coriobacteriia; order Coriobacteriales; family Coriobacteriaceae; genus Collinsella. The sequence continues at coordinate 12,798 of DBFAQQ010000031.1, forward strand.
TACAAATATGTAAACAAAAAGGGTCCCGCACTTGCGGGACCCTTTTCAAGTATTTATGCGGCTCGTGATTAGTAGCCCACGATGCCCTGCGGGAAGAAGAACATGCACAGCACGACGCACACGGCAAACACGACAGCCATGATGACGGTCAGGCGGTCAAGGTTCTGCTCCATAACGCCCGTGGCAGAGCTGGAGTTATACAGCGAGCTGGCAATCATATCCGAAACGCCGGTACCCTTACCGGAATGCATCAGGACGAGAATCGTCAGCGCCACGGCAGAAACAGCCCAAACGACAAACAGAAGAATCTGGAACGGACCCATAGATAAGCTCCTTAATAGAACAATTCAAACTCCAGTACTGTACCACAATCCCCCGCTCTCCCCTACCTGCCACTCAAGGACGGGGTGGAAATGGCAGAAATACCAAAAAGGGGGTTGTCCGGTTGTGGACAACCCCCTTGCTAGAAAACGGTATTTGTTTTCTATTAGGCCTCGGTAGCGAGCACGCGGCCCGTCATCTCGGCGGAAGGCTCAATACCAGCCATGGTGAGCATGGTCGGAGCGATATCGGAAAGACGGCCGTCCTCGATACCGGTGAGCTTGGCCTTCTCATCAACGATGATGAACGGCACGCGGTTGGTGGTGTGAGCCGTAAACGGATGCTTGGAACCGTCGGAAGCAACGTCAAACATGTGATCGGCGTTGCCGTGGTCGGCGGTAATCAGTGCAAAGCCGCCCTTGGCGAGAATCGCCGGGACAACCTTGGACAGGGCATCGTCAACAGCCTCAACGGCCTTAACGGCAGCGTCGAAAACACCGGTGTGACCAACCATGTCGCAGTTCGCGAAGTTCACGATGTAGAAATCAGCGCGATCCTCGTTGATGGCGGCGACGAGCTTCTCGGTAACCTCGGGAGCGCTCATCTCGGGCTGCAGATCGTAGGTAGCAACCTTGGGGGAAGCGACGAGCACGCGCTCCTCGCCCTCCTTGGGCTCCTCGATGCCACCGTTGAGGAAGAACGTCACGTGGGCGTACTTCTCGGTCTCGGCAGTGTGCAGCTGCTTCAGGCCATTGGCGGCGATAACGTCGGCCAGGACGTTCTCGGGGAACGTCTTGGGGAAGGCGACCTCGACGTCAAACGTCGGATCATACTCGGTCATCGTCACAAAGTGCGAAAGCTTGATCTGCTCGCGCTCAAAGCCGTCGAACTCCTTGTCCGTGAACACGCGGGTCATCTGACGAGCGCGGTCGGGACGGAAGTTGAAGAAGATGGCCGCGTCGCCCTCGTGAATGCCCTCGTTGTGGGCAGCGAAGGGCTCGACGAACTCGTCGCCGCGCGGGTCCTTCTCGTAGTAGGCCTTGATACCGGCAACGGGGTCGGTATCAGCATCGGACGCGTTGACCATGACGTCGTAGGCGCGCTGGATGCGCTCCCAACGATTATCGCGGTCCATGGCCCAATAACGGCCCGAGACGGTGGCAACGCGAGCGTCGCAACCGGTCTCCTCGGAGATCTTAGCCAGGAAGGCGCAGAACTCACTCATGTAACCGGCACCGGACTGCGGGTCAACGTCGCGACCATCCATGAAGGCGTGGACGCGAACGGTCTTGACACCGTGCTCGGCAGCCATCTTGACCAGAGCCTCGACGTGGTTCATGTGAGAATGAACACCGCCAGGGCTCATAAGGCCCATGAGGTGGAGAGTCTTACCGTCAGCCTTGACATCGTCCATAGCCTTGACGAAAACCTCGTTCTTGGCGATGGAACCGTCCTTGATGGCATTGTTGATGCGCGAAAGCTCCTGGAACACGATGCGGCCGGCACCGATGTTGAGGTGACCCACCTCGGAGTTACCCATCTGGCCGTCGGGAAGGCCCACGTCCTCGCCCGAAGCACCGAGCGTGGTGTGGGGGTACTTCTCGTACAGGCCATCAAGGAAGGGCGTCTTGGCAGCGGCGACGGCGTTCTCGCCATCGGCCGGAGCAAGGCCGCAGCCATCCATGATAATCAGGAGTGCAGGAAGATGACGTTGTGCCATATGTCCTACTCGCCTGCCTTGACGACCATAGAGGCGAAGTCGGCAGCCTTGAGCGAAGCGCCGCCCACGAGGGCGCCGTCAACGTCGGGCTTGGCGACGAGCTCGGCGATGTTGCCGGGCTTGGCGGAACCGCCATACAGCACGCGGATGCCGTTAGCGAGCTCCTCGCCGAACATCTCCTTGAGGGTCTCACGGATAGCACCGCAGACCTCCTGAGCGTCCTCGGCGGTAGCGGTCTTGCCGGTGCCGATGGCCCAGATGGGCTCGTAGGCGACGACGACCTGCTTGGGGCAGGTGATCTCAAGACCAGCAAGGCCAGCCTTGACCTGGTTCACGACGTGCTCGACATAGGTGCCAGCCTCGCGGACCTCGAGGGACTCGCCGCAGCAGAAGACGGGAACAAGGCCGGCGGCAACGAGAGCCTTAGCCTTCTTGTTCTGGTCCTCGTCGGTCTCGTGGAAGTAGTCGCGACGCTCGGAGTGACCGATGATGCAGTAGGTGCAGCCAGCGGACTTGAGCATGTCGCAAGAGGACTCACCGGTGAAGGCACCCTTGGCCTCCCAGTACACGTTCTGTGCACCGAGGGCGATGGGGGCAGCCTGAATGCGGTCATGAACCGTGGTGATGTCGATGGTCGGAGGGCAGACGAGCACCTCGACGCCAGCCGGAACCTCGGGCAGAGCCTGAGCCAGCTCGTCGGCGAGCTTGGCAGCCTCGGCGACGTCGTTGTTCATCTTCCAGTTACCAGCGATAAGAAGGGTGCGATTAGGCATCGAGAAGCGCCTCCACTCCGGGCAGGGCCTTACCCTCGACGAGCTCCATGGAAGCGCCACCACCGGTGGAGATCCAGCTCATCTTGTCGGCCAGGTTGAACTTGTTGACAGCTGCGACAGAGTCGCCACCGCCGATGATCGAGGTGCAGTCGGCCTCGGCGACAGCCTCGGCGATAGCCTGGGTGCCGTGAGCAAAGTTGTCGAACTCGAAGACGCCCATGGGGCCATTCCAGAACACGGTCTTGGCGCCCTTGACGGCCTCGGCGTAGAGCTCCTCGGTCTTGGGGCCGATGTCCATGCCCTCACGATCGTCGGGGATAGCGTCGGAAGCGACAACCTCGGGGACAGCGTCCTCGCCAAAGTGATCGGCAACGCGGTTGTCGATGGGGAGCAGGATCTTGACGCCCTTCTCCTCGGCCTTCTTGAGCATCTCGCCAGCGCGCTCGACCCAGTCCTCTTCCTTGAGGGACTGACCGACGGACAGGCCCTGAGCCAGGAAGAAGGTGTAGGCCATACCGCCACCGATGATCAGGGTGTCAGCAGAGTCGATGAGGTGATCGAGAACGCCGATCTTGGAGGAAACCTTGGAACCGCCGACGATGGCGACGAAGGGGCGCTCGGGCTCGGCGAAGATGCCGGTCAGCGTGTCGACCTCCTTCTCGAGCAGGAAGCCGGCGACGGCAGGCAGGTAAGCGGCGGGGCCCACGACGGAACCCTGGGCGCGGTGAGCGGTGCCGAAGGCATCGAGAACGAAGACGTCACCATAGGAAGCGAGCTTCTTGGCGATCTCGGGATCGTTCTTCTTCTCACGCTTATCGAAGCGGACGTTCTCGAGAACGAGAACCTTGCCCGGCTCGACGGCAGCGACAGCCTCGGCAGCCTTCTCGCCGTAAGTGTCGGCGACAAAGGCGACGTCGAGACCAGAGAGCTCGGCGAGCTTCTTGGCGACGGGCTCGAGGGACAGCTCGGGCTGGAAGCCGGTCCCATCGGGACGGCCGAGGTGGCTCATGAGGATGACGCGAGCATTGTGCTCAACGAGATAGTTGATGGTGGGCAGGGCAGCCTTGATACGGGTGGTGTCGCCAACGACGCCATCCTTGATAGGCACGTTAAAGTCAACGCGGACGAGAACGCGCTTGCCGTCGACATCGATGTCGCGGACGGTCTTCTTGGTAAAGGCCATGTTTGCTTCTACCTTTCGTACGTGTCTGCCTCCCATTACGGCAGACGATTTCTTATAAAAAGGGCGCGACCCTAGGGTGTAAGCCCTATAAGGCCGCGCCCTTCTTTAGACGCTCAACGAGCTATTCGCTAAAAGCTAAATTAAGCAACGAACTTCTCGAAGTACTTGATGGTGCGGACCATCTGAGAGGTGTAGGAGTTCTCGTTGTCGTACCAAGAGGTGACCTGAACGAGGGTCTGGCCGTTGCCGAGGTCAGAGCACATGGTCTGAGTGGCGTCAAAGATGGAGCCGTGGGTCTCGCCGATGATGTCGGTGGAGACGATGTCGTCCTCGTTGTAACCGAAGGTCTCGGAGATGGTGGCAGCGTAGGCCTTCATAGCAGCGTTGACCTCGTCGACGGTGACCTTCTTGTCAACGACAGCGTAGAGGTTGGTGATGGAGCCGGTCGGCGTCGGGACGCGCTGGGCGGCACCGATGAGCTTACCGTTGAGCTCGGGGAGAACCAGGCCGATAGCCTTGGCAGCACCGGTGGTGTTGGGGACGATGTTGACGGCGCAGGCGCGGCTACGACGCTTGTTGCCCTTGCGCTGCGGGCCGTCGAGCGGCATCTGGTCGCCAGTCCAGGCGTGAATGGTAGTCATGATGCCGGACACGATGGGAGCGAAGTCGTTCAGACCCTTGGCCATCGGGGCGAGGCAGTTGGTGGTGCAGGAAGCAGCGGAGATGATGTTGTCCTCAGCGGTCAGCGTCTCGTGGTTGACGTTGTACACGATGGTGGGCAGATCGCTGCCAGCCGGAGCGGAGATGACGACCTTCTTGGCGCCAGCGTTGATGTGGGCCTGAGCCTTAGCCTTGCTGGTGTAGAAGCCGGTGCACTCGAGAACGACGTCGACGTCGAGGTCGCCCCAAGGCAGGTTGTTGGCGTCGGCCTCCTTGTAGATCTTGATCTCCTTGCCGTCAACGGTGATGGAATCCTCGCCAGCAACGACCTCGTGATCGCGAGCGTAGTTGCCCTGCGTGGAGTCGTACTTCAGCAGGTAAGCGAGCATATCGGGAGAGGTGAGGTCGTTGATAGCGACGATCTCGGAGCCCTCATGACCGAACATCTGACGGAAGGCCAGACGACCGATGCGACCGAAGCCGTTAATAGCAACCTTTACTGCCATTGTGTCTCCTTTCGTAAGGCCCCCGCAAGCTACAGCGCCTGCCGTTGAGGCCCACAAACTAACCACTCGCCTAATATACCTTTTTTTTGACTTGAATTTCACGAGAATGCTCGAAATTGAAAATCAAATTTACGTTAAAACGTTTTAAAGACTAAAATAGCAGTTAAATCCATATATAAGTCGATACTTCAAACTACCTGTTTGCTTCAATGAGCTTTTCAAGCCTCAAAACTCGATGGTAGAGGGCTGACTTCGACAAGGGAGGGTCAGCCATCTCCCCCAAATCACGCAGTGACAGATCGGGGTAGCGCTCGCGCAGGTCGCAAAAGACCGCCAAGGCATCCGGAAGCGCATCGCGAAGGCCACGCTGCTCGAGCTCATCGATCAACGCAAGCTGATGCTGGGCGGCACCGGCGCTTCTGGTCTGGTTGGCGAGCTCGGCGTTCACGCGACGGTTTACGTCGTTCTTAACCAATTTGACCGCGCGCGCTTCCTCGATCTCGGCAACGCTGCGCTTGGCGCCGACCAGCTTTAGGAGCTGCTCGATCTCCTCGGCGCTCTTAATGTACACGGCATATGACCCCCGCCGCGCATTAACACGAGCATGGACCCCAATCTGCTCCAACAGATCGCAAAGCCCCTTGGCATATTGCTCGCCCTGCACCGCGATCTCCAAATGAAAATCGCCGCGTGGATCGGCCACGAAGCCGCCCGCGATGAGCGCGCCGCGGATATAGGCAAGCCTGCAGCAGGGACGGGCAACGATATGTCGGGGCACGCCGGCGACAAGTCCTCCCCTGCGGTCGAGGATGCCCAGCAGCACCAGAGCCTTATCCAGGTCTGGCTGATCAGGCAAGGTGATGAGGTAGTTTCGAACCTTATGCAATACAGATTTACGAACGGTGAATTCCGTTTTGAGCTTAAGGATGCGATGCGTCAGCGTGATCATCGTGCGCGCGACGGCTCCCGTCTCAGTCGCAACTGTCAAACGATACCGCCCAGAGCCGGTAAGCGAGAGCGTACCGCTCACACGCGTGAGGGCGGCAAGCGTCGACAAGTCGCAGTATTCACATTCGGGTTCGCAGCGCGCAAGCTCGTCGCGCACCTCAGCGGTAAACGACATGCAGGCCTATGCCTTCGTGTTGGCGCGCGACAGGTCGCGGTGGGAGATGCTCACGTGATACTGAGCGCCTTCCAGGTAACGGGCCGTGGCCTCGGCAATGGCAACGCTGCGGTGCTGGCCGCCCGTGCAGCCGATGGCGATAGAAAGCTGCGGCTTGCCCTCCGCGATATAACCCGGCATCACCGTATCGAGCAGCTGTGTCCAAGCCTTCCAAAACTCCTGCGTCTTGGGATGGTCCAGAACAAAATCGGAGACCTTTTTATCGAGACCGGTCATCGTGCGCATCTCGGGATCGTAGAACGGATTGGGCAGGAAGCGGACGTCGATCATAATGTCCGCTTCGACGGGCATGCCGTGCTTAAAGCCAAACGAGAACACGTGGACGTCCATGAGCTGCTGGTCGGACAGCTCGGAAAATGCCATACGTAGCTTGTTGCGCAGCGCAGAGGTGCGCAGACGGCTCGTGTCGATAATCATATCGGCTCGGTCGCGCACGCCCTGAAGCTGAAGGCGCTCGCGCTGAATGGCATCGGCCGTAGTCTCCCCCGGCTTGGCAATGGGATGACGGCGGCGATTTTCGCTGTAGCGACGAATCAGCACCTCGTCAGAAGCCTCCAGGAACACGATGTCGCAGCTCATCTCGCGCTCTTCGAGCGCGGCGACCGCATCGAGCAACTCGTCAAACAGTCCCTGGCTACGCAAATCGCAGGTGACGGCGAGATGCCTGCCCACGCCCGTATTGATGCCGACGAGCTCGGCAAGCTGGGCGATGAGACGCGGAGGCAGGTTATCGATGCAAAAATAGCCCATGTCCTCGAACACGTGCATGGCCTGTGTGCGGCCCGATCCGGACATTCCGGTGATAATGACGATATCGGGGATGCGCTCCGAGCGCTCCGCCGCATCCATGGCATCTCCCTTTTGCATGTGCTGCCTCCCAAAAACAAGCGCGGGACCCAGCAACCCGGATCCCGCGCGGTCAATTGCCTATATTGAGTATACCGCCCCGAGCGGATACGAGGCCTGTCTTACGCCTCAAGCGCAGCCTTGAACCAACTCGTAATACTCGTGGGGTGCGTGATGGCGGTGCCGACGACAACGGCCCAGGCGCCAGCATCGATCGCGGCGCGAGCCTCCTCGGGCGTGTGCACGCGGCCCTCGCAGATGATCGGAAGACCGGGGAATTCCTCGGTCGCCTGACGCAGGAGCGGCAGATCGGGGCCATCGGCCATGGTGCAGTCGATGGCAGCGACACCGTGAGAAAGCGTGGTAGATATAAGGTCGAAGCCCATATCAACCGCACGGCGAATGTCCTCGATGGTGGCACAATCCGCCATCAGGAGCACACCCTCCTCGTGCAGCGGGCGGAAGGTATCCTCGACCGTCTTGCCATCGGGGCGTGGACGATCGGTGGCGTCGATCGCCACGATATCGGCACCGGCAGCAACGCAGGCGCGAGCGTGACGCAGCGTCGGCGTGATGTAAACGCCCTCGTGCCCATCCTTCCACAGGCCGATGACGGGAACCTCACAGCGACCCTTAATGGCGGCAATGTCGGCAAGGCCCTGGCAGCGAATGGCGGCGGCGCCGCCGAGCTCGCAAGCGCGAGACATTTGCGCCATGGTCTCGGGCGTACGAAGCGGCTCGCCCATATACGCCTGAACGCTCACGACGAGCTTGCCCTTCAGGGACTGGATCAAAGGATCAACGGTCATGTTCGACTCAACCTTTCTCAAAACAGCCTTCTGAGACGCCGCACCTTGACGTTCAAACCGTCGCTCGCGTACCGAAGTACGCTTCGCTCCTCTTTCACGTCAATCTGCGGCACCTCAGAAGGCACACTTGGTAGTTATGTTTACTTCAACGAAGCAAGAAGGTGTTCGGCGGCACCGATGAGCGGAGCATCGCCCTCCAGAGAACCGATGAGGATCGGCGTGTTCTGAAGCGGATCGAGCGCCTGGCTGGCATAGCCCTCGTGCACCGAATCCTTCCACATCTGCGAACGCCAATCGGGACCTTGGTGAATCACGCCGCCCGAAAGCACGATGACCTCAGGGTCCAGGATGTTAGCGAGCGAGCCCAAGCTGGCCCCCAGCGCAAAGCCGGCGTCATGGATGACCTCGGTCGCCTTTGCGTCGCCCGCACGGCACAGGTCGTTCACATCGCGACCGACCGAAGGACGGCTGGGGACGACGCGACCAAAGCGCTCATCGTACATACGACCAATGGAAGTGCCCGAAGCAACCGACTCCAGATGGCCGGAACGCCCGCAGGCGCAGGGAATGCCGGCGGCAGCCGAGCACTCGATGTGGCCCATATGACCGGCAGCACCATGGAAGCCCTGCATCACGCGGCCGTTCTCGACATATGCGCCGCCGATGCCCGTACCGATGCCAAGACACAAAACGGAGAACTTGCCCTTGCCGACGCCCCAGTGGGCCTCACCCAGAGCATGAGCCTGCACGTCGCCTACGACGGCAACGGGAAGACCGAGGTCCTCGCGCAGGCGCGGCCCCAACTGAACGCCGGACCAGCCGGGCATGATCTCGTTGGCATACGCGATGGCGCCCGTCTTGGGATCGACGACGCCGGCGGCACCGATGCCGACGCCAAGGACCTCGACATCGGGATTCGCCTCAAGAGCAGCCTTGATGGACGCCTCGATACGCTGGAAGACGGCCTCGCCGCCCTCTTGGGCCTCAGTGGGAACCTCGGCCTCAAAAACGGGATGAGGCACGCTGCCGTCAGCCGGGTACCCCATGATGGCAGTCGCGATCTTAGTTCCGCCGATATCGACAGAGCAGACGTACTTGTTCTCCATGTCGCTCTCCTTAGGAGATAAAAAACAATTACAGGAAATGCGCCGTCAGGCTAGCCGTCACAGCGCGGTAAAGGTTTTCCAGATGCCCGAGATCGCCGAGAAACCGTGTGGCCATTGACCTAATGGGTCATGGCCGCACGGTTGAACGGCGAGGTCGGGTGCCTGGGAAAGCTTTAAAGGAGACCGTTGTCCTGAAGGACCTTCTTAATCGCCTCGACGTTCTCGCCGGTCATGGCCTTCACCGGGCGCGGCATGGTCGGGCTGTCGAAGATGCCCATGAGGTTCATAGCGGTCTTGAAGGCGCCGACGCCACCGGCATAGCCCTGGACGCCCGAGGTGACATCCCAGATGTGCGAAATCTCATTGAGGCGATCCTGCTCGGCCTTGACGGTAGCCCAGTCACCAGCCTGAGCGGCCTTCCACTGACGCACGTAGCCCTCGGGCTCAACGTTGGCGAGACCCGGGACGGAACCGTCGGCGCCACCGAGGTAGGCGCCGTCGACAACAACCTCGTGGCCGGTGAGAATGCTCATCGGATGGCCGTTCTTCTCGTTCTCCTGAACGAGGTAGCGGAACGAGATGTCATCACCCGAGGAATCCTTGACGCCGGCCAGAACGCCCTCGGCGCCGAGCTTGGCAAGGAGCTTCCAGGGGAGCTTGGTGTGAACGCAGACGGGAATGTCATAGGCAAAGATGGGCAGGTCGAGCTCCTCGTGCAGGATGCGGAAGTGCTCCTCGACCTCGGTCATGCCCTGCAGGGCATAGAACGGGCAGGTGGCGACGAGGGCATCGGCGCCCAGCTCCTGGGCGACCTTGCCGTGCTCGATCATGCGCTCGGTCTCGGTATCGATGATGCCGACCAGAACGGGAACGCGGTGGTCGACGATACGAACGGCCTCGGCGATAATCTGGCGACGGCGCTCGTCGGTGGAGAAGACGACCTCGCCCGAGGATCCCAAGAAGAACAGGCCATCGACGCCGGCATCGATCATGCGGTTGATGCTGCGCTCAAAGGAGGCAACGTCGAGCTGGTGATCTTCGGTATCGGGAACAACGACGGGAGGGATAACGCCGGTGAATTTCTGAGTTGCCACAAGAATCTCCTTAGCTGTCTGGCGGGCGGCCCTATGCCACCCACTCTTGTTGGCAGTGTCCAGGCCGTCTAGGCCAAAGAACACGAGTAGAACGTTTGGTTAAAAAAGTCGACGACTTCATTTTCGAACGCATTGATGCGCTCGTGAGCGTATTTTGCATAGATGATATGCCTCCGGTCACACTCAAGACCGTTGAATACGGCAAACTGATCCTTGGGATCGCTCACGGTATCCATAAGCGATGTGCCCATGAGCACCGATCCGCGCACCCGAGACGACAGCGCCTCGAGGCCGCCAGGAAGCGGATTGGCAACCGCCGTGCAGGCGAGCCCCCGCTCGTCCAGAGCAGAAACCGCCAGCGCGACTCCGCCGCCAAGACCCTCGCCCCATGCAAAGATGCGGTCGGGGTCCATGCCATCAAGATTGCGCGCGACCTTCGCCAACGCGCAGCCCCAACGGACGCGCCTGACAAATGCGGGCGAAGAAATCCCCCGCTGCAGGTCGTCCGCACCAGCAACATCGTCATCCAGCGCGAGAACGGCATACCCCATGGCGGCAAATCTCGTCATGTGATGCCAGCCGCGCACAGGCCGATCGATGTCGTGGAACATCAGGCACAGCGGCACGCGCTCAGATACTCGGGCACGACCGACAGGCTCGATCAAACGAGCGTGAATCGCATCGTCACCGAGCTCAAAGGAGACCTCCGAGTAACGGGCGCAGGGGTTAACAAAGTCAATCGCCGTTATGGCCAGGCCTTGAATCTCAAGATTCGAAGCGCATGTCTCTAAATCAGAAACATCTGCTTGGACATCACCGCGCCAGTCCCGATATTCTGCGAGCCCTGACGAAACCGTTCCAGGAATTCCCACGAGTCCGGGGACAATCAGCTCGTCAACATTGCTCTCGCACTTAGACATGAGCCTCCCCTCCCTTGCAGAAAAACGGAATGATCAGATCGTCAAAATCCTGAATCTCCTCGTGGCCAAAGCCTTCAAAGAACTCATGACGCTTTTCGCAGGTCAGGTTGTTATAGACCGCAAACTGCGTCGCTGGCGGACAGACGATATCGGCTGTGCCGGTGCCAAACAGCACGGGGCATTTGACCATAGGGGCAAAGTTCTTGGAATCGAAGTACGCCAGCTTGGTATAGGCTTCGTCAATACGAGTCGAGTCTTCGTCAAACCAGCGAGACCAATAGCGCAGGCCCTCGTAGGCAATGTCGTCGGCATCCAAATCCCAGACCAGGCGGAAATCTGACAGGAAGGGATAGAGGATGGCGGCGCGATTGATAAGCTCGCTGTTAAGTGCACAGGTAGCAATGCCCAGACCGCCGCCCTGCGACGCGCCGTTCACAAATACGCGGGAAAGATCGATGCCCTCGAGCTCGCGAACGATGCGGCACAGAATGCGAATATCTTGGTGCAAGCGGACATAGTAGAGGTTGGCCGGGTCGCCGTCGATACCGGCGACGATATGCCCAGCAACCGTCGTGCCTTCAAATCCACCAATATCCTCGGAGGGGCCACCCTGGCCAGGACAATCGAGAGCGATGAGTGCCATGCCCATGCCCGCAAACGACGCCTGCTCAAACCAGCTGCGGCTTGCACCCGGATAGCCGTGGAACTGTAGCACCAGCGGCACGGGCTCGTCCGAAACCGGCTTGAGATACTTGGCATGCATGCGTGCACCACACATGCCGGTGTACCAGAGGTCGAAAAACCGACAGGTCGCGGAATCCGCAACCGAAGCCGCCTCAATCGCATAGTCGAGCTCGACGGCGTCGGCCTCGGCCATGCGGTCCTTCCAAAAGAGATCGAAATCCGATGGACGGGGCATAGCGCCTCGATATTCACCAAATTGCTGTTGTAGCTCCTGAGCACTTGGCATGGCTCGTGAACCCAGCCTTTCGAAATCGCAACGGAGGTGCGCCCGGTAAGTGAACCGGGCGCACGGGAGGGAAAGCGAGGCTACTCGCCGAGCTTGGGATGAAGCAGCGACGGCGCAGCGCCGAGCAGCATCTTGGTGTAGGGGTCCTGAGGATGCTGGAAGACCTGCTTGGCCTCGCCCTGCTCGACGATCTTGCCGCCATTCATAACGATGATGTCGTCAGAGATATAGCGGACCGTCTGGATGTCATGGCTAATGAACACCATGGCCAGGCCGAGCTCCTTTTTAAGGTCGGTCAGCAGGTTCAGAATCTGCGCGCGGACCGAAACGTCCAGAGCCGAGGTGGGCTCGTCGGCGATGATGGCATCGGGGTTCAGCGACAGGGCACGGGCAATTGCGACGCGCTGGCGCTGGCCGCCCGAAAGCTGGCCGGGAAGAACCTCGGCAGCGGAGCTGGGCAGACCGGTGAGCTCCAAGAGCTCCTTGACGCGCTTCTCCTGCTCTGCCTCGGTTCCCAGATTGTGGACGCGCATGGGGTCGAGCAGCTGCTCGCGAACGACCATGCGCGGGTTGAGCGCCGTGGCCGGGTTCTGGAACACGACCGAGATGACGCGACCCATGTGACGACGGTCCTCGGCGGTACGCTTGGTAACGTCCTTGCCCTTAAAGTAGACCTTGCCGCTCGTGGGGGCCTGCAGGCCGCACATGACGTTGGCGGTGGTGGACTTACCGCAACCGGACTCGCCGACGATGCCGATCGTCTGACCGGGCATGAGCTTAATCGTTACACCCTGGACGGCGTGAACCAGGTTGGGGTGCAGAATCGAGCCGGTACGGGTCCTAAAGGTGACGTGGACGTCATCAAGGAAGATGATCGGCTCGACGCCGTTGACTGCGGTCTCGCTCATCTACATCACCTCCGCGTGAGGGGTCAAACCATTTGCCTTGAGCACCTCGTCGGGGAGCTCGGAATAGAAGTGCTCGGTGCCGGGCACACGCTTGAAGACCGGACGGGTGTCCAGGCCAATGCGCGGATGGCTCGAGCGGGGCGCGAAGCGATCGCCCTTGGGGAAATCGCGCGGGCTCGGAACGGCGCCGGGCACCTGGTGCAGGCGGCCCGAACCGCTCTCGATGGACAGAACGGAACCCAGAAGACCGCGGGTGTACTCGTGAATCGGGTTGGTGAGCAGCTCCTTGGTGGGTGCCTGCTCGATAACCTGACCGGCGTACATAACCGTGATGTTATGGGCAACCTCGGCGACCAGAGCCAGGTCATGCGAAACGAAGATCATGGCAAAGCCGAGCTTGGCCTGAAGATCGTTGAGCAGCTTGATGACCTGCTTCTGGACGGTAACGTCCAGAGCGGTCGTGGGCTCGTCGCAGATGACCAGCTTGGGGTCGCGGGTAAGGGCCATAGCGATCAGGACGCGCTGACGCTGGCCGCCGGAAAGCTCGTGCGGATAGCTCTCGAGCGTGCGCTTGGGATCGAGGCCCACGAGCTCCAGGAGCTCCTCGGCGCTACGGGTGCCGCCACGCTTGGTGAGCTGCTTCATCTGGGCGGAAATGAGCATGGAGGGGTTAAGCGAGGACAGGGCGTCCTGGTAGACCATAGCGATATCGGTACCGCGCAGGCCGAACCACTCCTTCTTGCTCATCTTGAGCAGGTCGCGGCCCTCCCAGAGAACCTCGCCGGAAAGGTGCTCGTCCTCATCGGTCAGGCCCATGATGGCCAGCGTGGTGATGGACTTACCGCAACCGGACTCGCCCACCAGGCCCATGGTCTGACCAGGACGGACGTCAAAGTTGACATGGTCGACGACGTTGATATCACCGTGATGCTCAAACTGAATGCAGAAGTCACGGACCGAGAGAATCGGTTCGACAGACTCGTCGGGCACATGGCGATCGTCACGCTTGAGCTCGACATCGCGCAGGGCGCCAAGGCGAGCGGAGAGGGACTGGGCCTGCTCCTTGTAGGCGCGAACGGGGTCGGAGACCAGCAGATCGGCCTCGCGACGCTTGGAGGAATCGGTAGGATCCAGGGCGACGGAGGGAGCAGCGGCCATGGCGTCGGTAATGCCCTCGGAGAGGATGTTGAGCGCCAGGCAGGTGATCATGATGGCCAGGCCCGGGAACAGCGCCTGCCACCAACGACCGGCGAGCACGCCGCCGCGGGCGTCGGCGAGGATGTTGCCCCAGGTAGCGGTGGGCTCCTGGATACCAGCGCCGATGAAGGTCAGCGAGGCCTCGAAGATGATGGCGTCGGCGACCAGCGTAACGGTGAAGACCATGATCGGGGCAATGCAGTTACGCAGAACATGCTTGATCAAAATCCACGGAGCCTTGGCGCCGGAAACGATGACCGCGCGGACATAGTCCTCGCCGTACTCGGACACGATGTTGGCGCGCACGATACGGGCAATCTGCGGAGTGTACATAAAGCCGATGGCGAAGATGATCGACGGCACGGAGTTGCCCAGGATGGAGACGAAGACGGCAGCGAGGGCGATGCCCGGGATGGACATGATGATGTCCAGGATACGCATGATCGTCTCGGAGACAGCCTTGCGCGAAACCGCTGCAAGGGCGCCCACGACCGAGCCGCAGACCAGAGCCATGGCAGTGGCGCCAAAGCCGATAATCAGCGAGTAACGACCACCGTAGAGCATACGCGACAGAATGTCGCGACCCTTATCGTCGGTACCGAAGATAAATCCGTTGCCGGGAGCCTGGCGAGCCGTAAAGATCTCGACCGGGCTATAGGGGGCAAGAAGGGGCGCCAGAATCGCAGTCAGGGCGACCAGCACCAGCACGACGGCGGCAATCTTAGAAGACAGCGTCATCTTCTTCCAGCCACCGAGCTTGAGCCCCTTGGAGGCAGCCTTCTCGAGCTGCTCGGTTTGCTTCTCTCGAATCTTTACCATAATCTACACCGTCCTGATGCGCGGGTTGATGAGCAGGTAGAGCATGTCAACCACGATGTTGATGATGATGAAGGCAAGAGCAACGACGATAACGACGCCCTGAACCAGGTTCGCCTCGTTGCCCTGAACGCCCTGCAGAATCGCGGTGCCCATGCCGGGGAGGTTGAAGATAACCTCGATGACGACGGCGCCGCCCATGAGGTAACCGATCTTAAGACCGAGGGTGGTGACCGGGGTGATCAGCGCATTGCGAAGAACGTTGATGCCGACGACGACCTTCTCGGGAACGCCGGCGCCACGAGCCATACGGACATAGTCCTTGTCGAGCTCCTCGACCATGGCGGTACGCACGATACGAGTCATCTGGCCCGTCAGCGGAAATGCCAAGGCGATAGCGGGCATGATCATACGTCCCAGATAGCCAACCGGATTCGTGGTGAAGTGAGGCAGAGCACCAGATGCCGGGAGCACCTTAAGGTAGGAAGAGAACAGCAGGATCAACAGAACGGCAAGCCAGAACGACGGGGTTGCCAAGCCGGCGATGGAAAAGACGCGGATCACTTGGTCCGGCCATTTGTCGCGATACAGTGCCGCGATGACGCCGAGCAAAAACGAAACGACCGCACCGATAGCAAGACCGATAAAGGTCAGCTGCATCGTGACGGGCAGGGCCGTGGAGATGCGCTTGGCAACGGAGTTGCGAGCAGCACCATAGGTGCCCATGTCGCCATGGATCAGATCGCCCATATAGCGCACGTAGCGCACGGGCCAGGGGTCGTCCAGACCATACTTCTCATGGTACTCGGCAACCGCCTCGGGCGAGGCACCGTCACCCAACGCCGTGTAGGCGGGGTCGGTCTTGGAGAACGACATAAGGAAGAACACCAGGACGGTGACGCCCAATGCCATGATCGGCAGCGCCACAAGACGCCTTCCAATCAAACGTAGCAAGTTGTTCACGTTCTCTCCCCTTTCTTTTGTCGGTAGGACCAACTGGTATATGAGTACGGATACTCATTACAAGACCCGAGCGACATCGTTGCCGCCCGGGTCTTTGTTTCAACTATGAGGATACGGTCCCAACGACCGACATCCTGCATACAGACTCAAGCGAGTCTTACGCCTTGACGGTCGCAACGCCCCTGAAGGACATGCTCGTCGTGCCGATGCCCTTGAAGCCATCGAGAGCCTCGCCGTTGGGCGCAGTGGACGGATCGTCCCAGGAAGCGGAGACGGTCTTGACGTGGACAACGGGGTACAGAACGGCGTTGTCGGCAATGATGTCGAAGCACTCGTTCCACTTCTTCTGCTGCTCGTCGCCCTCGGCGGCAAGAGCCTCGTCCATGAGACCATGGAGCTTCTGCCACTCAGCGGACTCCTTCCACGGGCAACGGGTCTGCATCCAGACGTTGTCGCCGTACCACCAGTTGAGCAGCAGGTCGGGGTCGGCGCCGAAGCAGGAAGGATCGCCAGGGGCAAGGAGGATATCGTAGGCCTCGCCGCCGTCGATGGCAGCGTAGGTAGCCGGCGAGGTATCGGTCTGGATGGTCACATCGAAGCCGAGAGCGTCGAGGTCGTTCTTGACCTGGGCGGCCATGCCCTTAATCTGCTCGTTGTCGGTGGTGCGCAGGGTGATGGCACCCGGGGTGATGCCAGACTCCTCGATGAGCTTCTTAGCCTTCTTGGCGTCGGTCTTGTACACCGTGGAAGCCTCATGATAGTTGGTGAAGCTCTTGGGCAGGTAGCAGCTGGCAGCGGTGGCAAGGCCGGCGAAGGTGTTGCTGACCATCTTCTCGGTGTCGAGCGCATACATGACAGCCTGACGGACCTTGACGTTGTTCCAAGGCTCCTTGGCGACGTTGAACATGATGAAGCGGGTGCCGAAACCCTGAACGTTATCGATCTTGCAGCCGGCGCTCTCGAGCTGGTCGACGGCGTCAGCGGTAACGAGCTCCATAACGAGCGTGGAGCCCTCCTGCTGAGCGGTAACGCGAGCGGTGGGGTCGGTCAGGATGCTGTACTGGATCTTCTTATCCTCGGCAGCATACTCACCGTTGTACTCGGGGTTGGGAACCAAGGTGATCTCGGTATCGGAGATAGAGTCGTACATCCAGGGGCCGGAACCGATCGGCTGCTTGGCGCGATCCTCCTCGGTCTGGGTGGCCGGGGTAACGCGGACGATGGCCAGACGATCCTTGAGCAGGGAGAAGTTGGGGACCTTAGTCTTGACCGTCACGGTGCTGGCGTCCTTGGCCTCGATGGACTCGAAGGGCTGGAAGAACGGAGCATAGGTAGCGGAAGCGGCGCAAGCGGTGTAGGAGGCAACGACATCGTCAGCGGTGACCTCGGTGCCATCGGAGAACTTGGCGCCCTTGCGGATGGTGACCTCGAAAGTGGTGTCGTCCACAGACTTGGGATCGTCGGTGGCGAGCTCGTTGAAGGTGCTGTAGTCGTGGTAATCGATGCCGTAGAGGCCCTCGACGACGTGCCAGTTAGCACCCAGGCCCACAGCGGAGCCAGTGCTGGCGGGATCGAAGCTGGACGGAGCGTAAGCGGAACCAGCGGTGATCACGCCGCCGCCACGGTTGGCGGAATCGGTGGAGCCGGAAGCGGAACCCTCGTCGCTAGAGCTGCCACCGCAGCCAGTGAGACCAAGGCCGGCGACAGCAGCGACGCTGCCGGTGAGGCCGAGGAACGAACGCCTGGACATACCCTTGTTGATGATGGCCATGTCTTCTCCTATCAATAGAGAATCTTACTCGGGAGCACCTAGACGTGCCCCCGCGCAACTTGCGGACGATATATACCTTACCTACCGACGAACCCAACTGAGGTGCCGCGCTCGGCGACCGATACATACATACGCTTGAACGGTATTTACTACCGTTCACCGAATTCATTGACAAATGATTCGCCAGACAGTATGTATCGGCGAGGTGAGATATCAGTCTTCGTCAACCCGCAGGATAGCAGGGTTTTCGCTTGGGTTAGTCAAACGTTTTAGCGTTAATAAAACCCGAAACCAGCAGGCAATCATGGCGAAATAAATGGTTGAAAATCGCGCAATCATGTATATCAGTTGTTTAGGCTCGTGTTTAGCTATCGGAATGGCCAGCCGCCGCCTCGGCGCGCTCGGCATTCCATGCAACGAGCGCCTCGTGGACCGCCTTGGCAACATCGGCAGGTATGCCGCGAACTTCCGCGATCTCTTGCTCGCTCGCCGCGCGCAAACGCTTCATCGAGCCAAAATGGCGCATAAGGGCACGTTTTCTGGTGGGTCCCACGCCCGGAACGTCATCGAGTACCGAAACCGTCATGGCTTTATCGCGCAACTCACGGTGGAACGTGATGGCAAATCGGTGGGACTCATCGCGTACCTGTTTAATTAGATAGAGCGAAGCAGACCCGGTCGGCAGCACGACAGGAGTCTCGTCCCAAGGCACAAAAACTTCCTCGTCGGCCTTCGCCAAGCCACAAACTGGTATATCGAGCCCAAGAGCCTCAAGTTGCTTGATCGCAGCGGTCAATTGCGGCTTACCGCCATCGACAACGAGCAAATCGGGGCGCGAGCCAAAGCGCTCGTCGGCCATGCGCTCGGGAGCATAGCGTCGTCCCAAAACCTCGGACATCGACACGAAGTCGTTTGCCTCGTCCAATTCGGCCTGAATTTTAAAACGACGGTACTGGCTCTTGTCGGCGCGCCCGTTGGTAAACACCACCATCGAGGCGACCGTAAAGGTGCCATGCAGTGTAGAGATATCGAAGCACTCGATACGCAACGGCGGCGATGGCAGCGCCAACGCACTTTCGAGCTCCAGGAGCGCTTGATTGGTGCGGTCGTCAGCGTACCCCGTTCGCATCATGTAGTGCATGAGGGCATGGCGCGCATTTTTGGATGCCATATCGAGCAGACGGTACTTTTCGCCACGCTGCGGCCTATGGAGATGGCAGGAACGCTCACGCTTGCCCGCAAGCCACTCCCCCAGCGCCTCCGCATCCTCAAGCTCGACGGAAAGGTTGACCTCAGCTGGAATATCAGCCGTCTCGTCGTAATAGCGCTTAAGAAAGCCCGACTGGAGCTCGTCCTCGTCAACATCAAGACCCTTGTCGAGAATGAACTCGCAGGTGCGAACTGTTCGGCCCTCGCGAACGACGAAGACGCAAGCGGCGGAGATGGTCTCCTCGCGATAGAACCCGATGACATCGATATCGACACTGGAGGGAAAAACGACTTGCTGACGATCGTCCAGACCCCTGATGACCTCCAAACGACGTTTGACGCGTGCCGCGCGCTCAAAGTCGAGCGCCTCGGCGGCATCCGTCATCTCGGAGGTCAGCTCATCGACGACATCCTTGCGATGGCCCGACAAAAAACGCTCGACACGCTTGACGTTCTTGGCATAGTCTGCCGGGGAAATCGCGCCGACACACGCACCCGGGCCGCGCCCGACATGGTAGTCAAAGCAGGGACGCCCGTTTTGTGCGCAAATCATATTGACGATGTCTTCCTCGCCCTTGTGGGACTCGATGGTACGGCGACAACGACGCCACTCCGCACAGGATGCAGAGCAGATGGGGATAACCTTGCGCAGCGTATCTATCGTCTCACGTGCCGCACGGCTATCGGTATAGGGTCCAAAATAGCGCGTTCCCGGCTTATGACGCTCACGCGTGTATTTGATCGCGGGATACAGGTCGCCCTTTGTAATGGCGATAAAGGGGTAGCTCTTGTCATCCTTGAGGTCGACGTTAAAGTACGGATGGTACTGGCCGATCAGGTTGCGCTCGAGTACAAGCGCCTCATGCTCGGTTTCGACAACGATATAGTCAAAGCTCGCCACCAGCTGCATCATCAGCGGGATCTTTTGACGCTCATCCTGCAGTGTCACGTATTGACGCATGCGGGCGCGCAGGTTTTTCGCCTTGCCCACGTAGATGACATCGCCCTTGGCATCCTTCCAAAGGTAGCATCCGGGCTGTGTGGGAACGCGCGAAACCTGCTCGGCAAGCGTTGGTATGTTGTCGTGACCGGCCACGCGCACCTACTTGCGACGAAGCAGCGCCGAGACCTCGGGCATCTTAAGGACGACGGCAAGGCCAAAGGTAACAACAAGCGAGGCGACACCCGCAACGCAAACGTAGCCAAGAGTAATCAGAATCGAGCCGCCAAGTGCCCCGACAAAGTGTTCAAGCGCCCACATGACGCCGGCGCCTGCGGCAGCACCTAGGCCACCGAGCAAAAGGCCAAAGAAACCGCCATGTAGGATAGATTTGACCTGAAGGCCACGCAGGCGACGACGCAGCCACCACAGCGAACAGCCGACCAAGATCACGTAGTCGACGACATACGAAAGCGCGATTGCCGGCATACCGAAGCCCAGCACAACGCCAAACAGCAGAACCGAGCCGGCCTGGCCGATGGCGGAATACAGGCAATAGCGGCTATAGGGCTTCATGTCGAGCAAGGCAGAGAAGCTCTTCTGCATCAACACGACCACGCCGTAGAGCGGCAGCGAGAGCGCCAGGTAGACAAGGTACTCGGACACCAGCGCCACGCCGGATTCATCGAACTTGCCAGCACAGTAGATCATATTGAGCGGACGTGCGAAGACAATCAGGTACAGTGCGAACGGAATCAGGAAGAACAGCATCTGGGCGACGCCACGCGAAATGCCCGTGCGAACGCTGTCGTAATCCTTCTCCTGTGCGTCATGAGAGAGCTCGGTATAGAGCGCCGTCGAAAGCGAGGCGGCAATCAGCGCGTAGGGCAGCGTGTACCACAGGCGCGCATAGGCGATGACGGAAGGACCCGTCTCGGGCTGGACCACCAGCGCGGCAGCGTTGGTGATAGAAGTCGAGACAAACATGCACACCGTGGCGAGCAGCGTCGGGATACCGAGCGCAATCGTCTGGCGCAGCGCGGGGTCCTTAAAGTCGATATGGATATGGGGATGCACGCCGTGCTTGCCAAGCGCGGGAATCTGACATGCCATCTGAACAAAGACACCGAGGGTCGTACCGGCCGCAATCAAGATGATGCCGGCACGTTCGCCAAACTGTGCGGACACGGGCGCAAAACCCATAAAGCTCGCAATGACGATCACATTGTTGAGGACCGGGGCAAACGTCGACCAAAAGTAGTCGCGGTGTGCGTTGAGAACGCCCGAGAACACCGAGCCCAAACCATAAAACAGAATCTGGAGGGCAAAGAAACGGAACATGAACGCAGCGGTATCCATGCTGCCACCGTCACCCGAAAGGAACGATTGCGTCCAGATAAAGCCCGGGGCGAACACGGTCCCCACCAACGAAATGCCACCCAGCACTAAAAGCAGAATGCCGAGCAGGTTGCCCACGTACTCGTTCGAGGCCTCGCGACCCTGCTCACGCCTCACGCCCATGTACACGGGCAAAAACGCCGTCACGAGCATGCCACCCATCACGAGTTCGTAGAGCATATTGGGCAGGTTGTTGGCGACCTGATAGGAGGACGAGAGTAGCGACATGCCGATAGCGGCCGCCATTGCCCACGTGCGGATAAAACCGGTGACGCGAGACACGATAGTCAGGATGGTCATAAGCCCGGCGGAACGACCAACCGTGGAGTAGTCCGACGAGCCCATGTCGTCAGTGTCATCTCGCGACGAAGAAGCTTCGGATGAGGGTGTCTGAGGCGCAGATTCTTTTGCAAAATGAGCTCCGCGCTTCAATTCTTCCTGCGGCATCGCTCAGTCCTCTCTCGTAATCGCGGCAACCGTCGCCCCGCAAAATGCAATTAAATCATCGGGTGCAAGCTCGAGCTGATAACCACGCTTGCCTCCCGAAATAAAAATGGTATCCCAAAGGACACACGTCTCATCAATGAGCGTCCGGTAGCGTTTTTTCATACCGACCGGGCTGCAGCCGCCGCGAACGTAGCCAGTCGCCGCAAGCAAATCCTTCACATGCATCATAACCAAGGACTTCTCCCCCGCGGCACGCGCGGCGGACTTTAGATCGAGCTCATCGGCAACAGGGATGCAGCACACGACATGGTCGTTGGACGGCGTCACGCAGACCAAGGTCTTAAATCCTTGACCGGGCTCCTCGCCAAGCTGCTCCGAAATCGCGACCCCCAGGCCCACCGACTCATCACCATCGTCTTCGTACGTATGTAGAACATAGGAAATGCCGGCGCTTTCCAGCTCGCGCATCGCATTGGTTTTTGGCGTCTTTACAGCCTTTGCCATGACATATCCTTTCCCTCGCATTCGGACGCAAAGATTAAGTATATGTCCAATTCGGCTGCATACGTCACTTCGGCACAGCAAGCGCCATCGAATCACAAGGAGTCGATGGCGCCCATAAACTGAATCGCCTATTTATTGAGCATCAAGTTGAGCCTGACGCTCCCGGTCACGCCTGAGCAAAGGCGCCAAAAACTTGCCCGTATAACTCTGCGGACAGTCCGCAACCTGCTCCGGTGTGCCCGAAACCACGACGGTTCCGCCGCCGTTACCGCCCTCGGGACCCATATCGATCAGGCGGTCGGCAACCTTGATGACATCAAGGTTGTGCTCAATCACCAGCACCGTGTTGCCCGCATCGACCAAGCGCTGCAGCACATCGAGCAGCTGGCGGACGTCCTCAAAATGAAGACCGGTCGTCGGCTCGTCCAAAATATAGAACGTCTTGCCCGTCTGGCGTCGATGAAGCTCCTTGGCGAGCTTCACACGCTGCGCCTCGCCGCCCGAGAGCGTCGTGGCGGGCTGGCCCAGGCTCACGTAGCCCAAGCCTACATCGTACAGCGTCTGGAGCTTTCGCTTGATCTGCGGGATATTCCCAAAGAAGGCCAGCGCCTCGGTGACGCTCATGTCGAGCACGTCCGAGATGGTCTTGCCACGGTAGGTGACCTCGAGTGTCTCGCGGTTGTAGCGTTTACCGCCGCAAACTTCGCAGGGAACGTAGATATCGGGAAGGAAGTGCATCTCGATCTTAATCTGCCCATCGCCCTTGCACGCCTCACAGCGCCCGCCACTCACATTAAAGGAGAAACGACCCGGCGAGTAGCCGCGCGCCTTCGACTCCGGCGTACTCGCAAACAGCGCGCGAAGATCATCCCACAGGCCGATATAGGTAGCAGGGTTGGAACGCGGCGTGCGGCCAATCGGCGACTGGTCGATATCGATAACCTTATCGATGCACTCGATGCCCTCGATTTTTTTATACGGACCCACAGGGCGCGTCGAGCGGTGAATGGCATTCGTAAGGGCAGGCGCAATGGTGTCGGTAACCAGGGAGCTCTTGCCCGATCCCGACACGCCGGTAACAACCGTAAGCGTACCAAACTCGATTTTGGCAGTAACGTTTTTGAGGTTGTTGGCTCGAGCGCCCGTAATTTTAAGGCAGCCGCGACCGGGCTTGCGCCGTTCATCAGGCACCCGGATCATTCGTTTACCGGTCAGATAAGCGCCCGTCATCGACTCGGGACACGCCATGATATCGGCAGGCGTTCCCGCCGCGACTACGTGTCCGCCGTTGACGCCGGCGCCGGGCCCCATGTCGATCACGTAATCGGCGGCACGGATTGTATCCTCGTCGTGTTCGACGACGATAACGGTATTGCCGATATCGCGCAGGCGCTCGAGCGTCTTGATCAAGCGCTCGTTGTCACGCTGATGAAGACCAATCGAGGGCTCGTCCAGAATATAGAGCACGCCCATGAGACCCGCGCCGATCTGCGTTGCCAGGCGAATACGCTGCGCCTCGCCACCGGAAAGCGTCGCCGAGGCACGATCGAGCGTCAGATAGTCGAGTCCAACATCGACCAGAAAACGCAAGCGCTCCAGGATTTCCTTGACGATACGGCCGCCGATAAACTGTTGGCGCTCGGTGAGTTCCAGGCCCTCAAAAAACTCGAGCGATTCACGGCACGACAGGCAACAAACCTCGTAAATGGACTTGCCGCCCACGGTGACGGCGAGCATCTCAGGGCGCAAACGAGCGCCGTGGCAGCTCGAGCACGGCTCCTCGCGAATGTACTTCTCCAGGCGCGCCTTGGTGTTCTCGTTCGTCGTCTCGGTATAGCGTTCGTACAGGATGTTGCGAACGCCCGAAAACTTGGTATCCCACTGGCTGCGACGTCCGTCGAGCTTTTGGTAGTCGACCGAGATCTTCGTATCGCCCAGGCCATCCAAGAATGCACGACGCACGCGAGGGGGCAAGTCCTCCCACGGCGTATCGGTGCTCACCTTAAAGTGTTTGCAGACCGCAGCAAAAATCTGCGGATAGTAGTTCGAGTTGCCAAACAGGCTACCAAAGACTCCGTCGGCAATGGACTTCGAGGGGTCCTCGATCAACGCCTCGGCATCAACGGTTTTCTTAAAGCCCAGGCCGTCGCACTCAGGACATGCGCCATAGGGAGCGTTGAACGAAAAATCACGCGGCTGAAGATCGTCAATGGAGTGACCATGCTCCGGGCACGCCAAGGCCAACGAATACTCCAGCAGCTCGCCCTCGGTCCCCTCGGGAGCATCACGATCGGGCAGCATGTACACGTTTACATTGCCGTGAGCCAGCGCGGTCGCCTGCTCAACAGACTCGGCGATACGGCCCAGAGAGTTCTCACGGATCACGATGCGATCGACTACGACCTCGATATCGTGCTTGAACTTCTTGTCCAGATCGATCGGATCGTCGAGCGAGCGCACTTCACCGTCGACACGCACACGGCTAAAGCCCTCGGCGCGAAGGTCCTCAAACAGTTTGGTGTACTCGCCTTTTCGCCCGCGCACCACCGGTGCCAGCACAAACGCGCGGCGGCCCTCCCCCGCCGCCAAGACCTTGTCGGCAACCTGGTCGGTCGTCTGACGCTCAATGACGCGGCCGCATTCGGGACAGTGCGGGGTGCCCACACGGGCGAACAGCAGGCGCAGATAGTCATAAATCTCGGTTACGGTGCCAACCGTCGAGCGAGGGTTTTTAGACGTCGTCTTTTGGTCGATCGACACCGCCGGCGAAAGGCCGTCGATTGAATCCAAGTCGGGTTTGTCCATCTGGCCCAAGAACTGGCGCGCATAGCTCGAAAGGCTCTCGACGTATCGACGCTGGCCCTCGGCATAGATAGTGTCAAATGCCAGCGAACTCTTGCCCGAGCCAGAAAGACCGGTAATGACCACGAGTTGGTCACGCGGAATGGAAACATCGATATCACGGAGGTTGTGCTCACGAGCGCCGCGAATAACGATAGAAGAATCAGACATGGAAGCTCCTTGCCTCCTATTGCATCGAATCATACTGTCGATGAGTTTAGCGCACTCGACGCGCACAGATGTTCGTAATACAAGATTCGCAGACCTTTAGCTTTGCGTATCGGGTGCTTTGTTTCTCGAAATGCCGTGGAAAGGTTACAGTAATCTACTACTGAACTTAATTTGCTGTAACAGAGGAACGTCCATGACCGAAGATATCCCCCTTGAAATCACTTCGAGCGACATGGCCAATCTGCCCATATTCATCGCCGTCCTTATCGTGGCCACCGTCGTCGTGCGCGTGTATTTTTCAATCAAACACAATGAAAAGCCGCCCATTGCCCGCGTCTTTTGGTGCGCGACGCTCCTCATCCCGCTCGGCATGGTAGCTGCATGGATTACGAATCAATTGCTCGTAAATGAGGACAATTCCCTATGGGTCCTTTCTTATTCGGCGCTCGGTGCTACCGCCGTCATACTTCTTGTCGAGCCCTTGGTTTCGGGACTTATCGACCAAACCGATCTTGCGACGGGAACGGTTGCCTGTATTTGCCGTGACATCCTTGTCATCGCCGCTGTTTCAGCGCTCTCGTTCGTTTCGCTCGAAATTGCCTGTAACGAAACGTTCTATCGCATTCCCGCCAACTCATTCGGGTTTTCCGTCGGGCTGCTCGCGACGGTTCTGCTCTCCCTTTATTTGCTGGGACAGCGTCATGGAGGCGTCATGGCCCTCGTGCCCGTCGCCTGTTGCATCCTTGGCATTGCCGAGCACTTCGTCATAACGTTTAAAGGCGAAGCCATCCTGCCAAGCGATATCTTGGCCCTTGGCACCGCAATGGAAGTGAGCGAGGGATACGAGTTTACCTTTACCGCCGGAATCGTAACCTCTCTCGCCCTGCTGGAGATTTCCCTGGGGCTTCTTTCGCTTATCCGACCGCGAAAGCTCCGTACGCCCACCCATGTCTTCCCCGCAATCGCCGCTAACCTCTGCGCTTTTCTGCTAGTGACCGTTGTGGGGCTCTCAGGCTTTTCCAGCATCGACTTGGAGCAGGCGCTGGATTTTGGATTTGACCGTTGGCAGCCCATCACCACATATACGTCTCAGGGTTTTATCACTTCGTTCACCGAAATGGTCAACGAGTTGCCCATTGAGAAGCCCGAAGGCTATACGCCCGATGAGGCGCAGAGCATCGAGCAGGAGCTCGCCGCCGCCTACGACAGCACGTATGGCTCGAGCGAGCAGCGCGCGGCTGCCGTTGCCCAGTTCAATGAAATCAAGCCGACGATTGTTGCCGTCATGAACGAGAGTTTTAGCGACCTTTCGTGCTTTGAGCAGCTCCAGGCGGCCGGGTACACCGGCCCCGCATTCTACAACTCGCTTCCCGACACACTTGTTCGCGGCACCATGCTCGCTTCGGTCACCGGTGGCGGAACGGCAAACTCCGAATTCGAATTTTTGACCGGAGCGACAACGGCCTTTGTCGGATTAGGCAAGATCCCCTGTCAGCTGTATCAGATGAATGGCGTCAACAGCCTGGCAAAGGACCTTAAAGAGCTTGGGTATACCGCTACC
The DNA here is from genome assembly GCA_048236535.1 of Collinsella sp. Taxonomy (GTDB): domain Bacteria; phylum Actinomycetota; class Coriobacteriia; order Coriobacteriales; family Coriobacteriaceae; genus Collinsella. The sequence continues at coordinate 39,615 of DBFAQQ010000031.1, forward strand.
GCTATGCACCCGCAAAACCCCGTCAACTACCATCGAGATAAGATCTATCAGCAGCTGGGCTTTGGAGACTTTCTTTCAATCGGCGATTTCGAAGGTGCGCCCTGTTACCATGCCGGCGTATGCGACTACGCCACCTACGACAAGATACTCGACCTGCTTAGAACCGACGAAGCGCCGCAGTTCATCTTTGACGTCACGATGCAAAATCACGGCGGCTACGACTATGGCACCGTTCCCGCCGAAGAGCTGACAAACTATTGGGTCGAGGGAGCCAGCGAGGGCGCCAATAGCGCGCTCAACACCTATCTCACCTGCATCAACGCATCCGACCGGGACCTCGAGTACTTTATCAACGAGCTCCGCAATATCGGCAGACCGGTTGTTCTTGTCTTTTTTGGCGACCATCAGCCGAGCGCCGCAACGACTCTCAACGACGAGCTGTACCCTCAGGAAGATACGGCAAGCCACGCTTTCCGTGTCTATCAGTCAACCTATTTCGTCTGGGCTAACTATGAAATCGCCGGCAATACCGAGCTCAACGTCTACGACACCGTCGGGGCAAACGAGATTGCAGCCATTACCCTTAATAAGATCGGCGCCCCGCTCACCGACTATCAAAAGGCCCTGCTTGCAACAAGGTCAGATGTGCCCACCATCAATGTCGCCGGCTATCTCGGTGCCGACGGGCTGCGCTACAACTTGGAATCTGAAGACAGCCCATACACCTCGACGATCGACAAGCTGCAGCGCATGCAATACCTCGAGTTCGCCAGCAAAGTTCAGTAAGCCCGCCCATTCGCTTGGGCCCATCGTATTGCAAGCACGCTCGGCCCAAATGCATCGCAAATGACTCCCGCTCGCAAACGAGGGTACAATGACGCTCGTGTCACATCGCGGGGCCCCGGCCCCAACATATACAAAGGAGTCATACATGGGTTGCGAGCACGCACAGGCTGCCGGCGGACAAACGTCGCCGTCGCAATTTGAGGAGAACACGCTATCCGAGGTCAAACGCGTCATCGCCGTGCTTTCCGGCAAGGGCGGTGTCGGCAAGTCGTTTGTCACCGGTGCCATTGCCACCGAGCTTGCCCGTCACGGCCACAAGGTCGGCGTCCTCGATGCCGACATCACCGGTCCCTCTATCCCCAAGATGTTCGGCATGAGCGGACGCCACGTCCATGCCCTTGGCAACCTTATGCTGCCCGAAATCTCCGAGCACGGCGTCAAGGTCATGAGCTCCAACCTTCTGCTCCAAAACGAGACCGACCCCGTCCTTTGGCGCGGTCCGGTCATCGCAGGCGCCATTAGGCAGTTCTGGAGCGAGACCTCGTGGGGCCCCATCGACTACCTGCTGGTCGACATGCCTCCGGGAACAGGCGACGTCGCGCTCACCGTCTTCCAGTCGCTGCCCGTCGACGGCATCGTTATCGTCACGAGCCCGCAGGATCTGGTCTCGATGATCGTCGCCAAGGCGGTCAACATGGCCGAGAAGATGAACGTCCCCATTCTGGGCATCGTCGAGAACATGAGCTATATCGAGTGCCCCGACTGCGGCAAGAAGATCGAGGTCTTTGGCAAAAGCAAGCTCCCCGAGGTCGCAGAGCGCTATAACCTCGACATCTTGGGCACGCTTCCCATTAATCCGGCACTCGCCGAGGCCTGCGATAAGGGCGAGGTTGAGACCGCGCTGCCCGATGGCATGTTGCCCAAGGCAGTCTCTGCCGTCGAGGCTATTACCCCGCACGAGACCGACGAGGCCTAAGTGAACACGAGCGCCTTCTATGACGTCCTGGTAATCGGCGGCGGGGCTTCAGGCCTCGCCGCCGCCATTACGGCCGCACGTGCTGGCAAAAGCGTCTGCATCGTTGAGCGCGATGTCGCCTGCGGCCTAAAGCTCCTTGCGACCGGTAACGGCCGCTGCAACCTCTCCAACGAATCGATTGATCCTCAGCGGTATAACCACCCCGCATTCGTCGAATCTGTCATGGGCCCCCAACCCGAACAAGAGCTTATGGGTTTCTTCTCCTCGCTGGGCATCATGACAACCTCCGAGGAAGGCCGGCTATACCCGCGCTCCCTTCGCGCAGAATCGGTGCGCGACGCGCTTCTCAACGTTTGCGACCGCCTAGGTATTACCTTAATCTGCGGAGCCAACGTTGCCTCGGCGCACAAAGCTTCCGAAGGCTGGACACTCCAAATAGACCGTCCAGCGCGGGCGCTCAAGGCAAAAAAGCACGACGACCGAAAATCGGAGCTCCGCTCGCTTCGGAAAGCGCTCGCCGATGTCCCTCGCAAGAACGAGGCCCTGGAGGCACATGCCGTAATTATCGCCACGGGTGGCAACCCCACCGGTATCGCCGATACGTTTAGCCTCCCCCTCACTTCGCTGCGCCCCATCCTCTGCCCCGTATCGGCAACGGTCATCGGCGATCGGGCGGCACTCAAGACGTTGGACAGCCTGCGCGTCCGCGCCCGCTTGACGCTCGCCCGCAATCATAATGAGCTCTGGCACGAAGACGGTGAAGTCCTGTTTCGAACCTTCGGTATCTCGGGCGTCGCTGTCTTCAACCTCTCCCGTCGTATCCAGCGCGGCGATACGATCCTGCTCGACGTTTTCCCCGACCTCTCTAAAGACGAGTTGCTCGATATGCTTAACCGGCGCGTTAAGCTGCTCGGCGGCTTTTCGCCCCGCGATCCCCGTTGGCTCGACGGCATGCTCGCCCCGCAACTCTCCCGCGTCGTCTGCACAGCGTTCGAGCAGTGCCATCCAGGCTCCAACGATGTCATCCACCTGGTCTCGATCCTCAAGCATTTTAAGTTGCTCGTCGAAGGAACCGCCGAGGAGCGCTCGGCGCAGGTCACGCGTGGTGGCGTATCTGTCGAGAGCATCTCAACACCCAGTCTACGCGCGCGCAGCGTTGTCGACACCCCGCTTTACGTCTGCGGCGAAGCGCTCGACATCGACGCCGATTGCGGAGGCTTTAACCTTGCGTGGGCATGGCTCTCGGGCATTCGCGCTGCAAGCAGCCTGTAGCCGCGCAGTCTATAATCAAAAACGCATTCGGGCCGTCTGGGATACCGGACGGCCTCTTTCTTGCCTCTAAGGAGACCTCGATGATCGAAATCACCCAAGTCAACGCGTCGCTCGATGAAGCCGGCGATGAAAATGCCTGCCTCATTGTTGGCAAGCGAGTCGCCAAGCGCGTCCTACGTCGCAAGGACTCCGAGATCAAGTCCATCGAGCTCCACCGCAAGTCAATCGACGCTCGCAAAAAACGAGACGTCCATTTTATCCTGAGCTTTCGTGTTGAGCTGACTAGTCCCCACCTCGAGCGAGAAGCGGTCGACAGCGTCGCCGAGCGTGACCGCTCGCGCGTACGCGCGATAGAGGACGATGGGCCCTCATTCCCCTCCCCCGTCTCCGACGCACCTCAAGAATGCCCTGTCGTTGTCGGCGCCGGATGCGCTGGCCTTTTCGCTGCACTCACCCTTGCCGAAGCGGGTCTTAAGCCCTTGCTCATCGAGCGCGGCGACCCAGCATTTCGCCGCTCGCATGCGATCGATCTCTTTCTAAAGGAGCGCATTCTCGACCCCGAGAGCAATATCCAGTTTGGCCTGGGCGGCGCGGGGACCTTCTCGGACGGCAAGCTCAATACGGGAACCAAAAATCCCGCCCATCGCCTTATCCTCGAAACCTTCGTCGAGGCGGGCGCGCCCCGCGATATTCTGTGGGATGCCAAGCCGCACATTGGCTCCGACATCCTTCCCACGGTTGTCACCGCTATATCCCAGCGCATCGAGCAGCTCGGAGGTGTCGTCCGTTATCGAACAAAGCTCGTCGACATTCACATCGACGCGTCTGGCGCCATTACCGGTATTGATGTCCAATCGTCCCAAGACGCCGCTTGCGAGCCAATCGAGACAAAGCACCTCATCCTCGCCTGCGGGCATTCTGCTCGCGATATTTTTGAGCTCCTTAAGGACCACAACGTGGCCCTCGCACAAAAGACCTTTGCCATGGGCGTTCGCATCGAGCATCCGCAGCGCGACATCGACCGAGCCCAATATGGAGCCTTGGCGGGACATCCTGCCCTCGGAGCAGCCCCCTACAAGCTCGTCGCCCATCTTCCCAACGGCCGCAGCGTGTTCTCGTTTTGCATGTGCCCCGGCGGACAGGTTGTCGCCGCCTCTTCCGAGCAGGGCCACCTGTGCGTCAACGGCGCTAGCCTCAATGCCCGCGACGGACGCAACGCAAATGCCGCCTTGCTCGTTAACGTCACGCCTGAGGACCTTCCCAACGATGACCCGCTCGCCGGCATCGAGCTCCAGCGTGCCTGCGAGGCGGCCGCCTATCGCCTGGGCGGTTCCAACTGGAACGCACCGGCACAACTCGTCGGAGATTTCCTCGCAGGACGCGCCAGCAAGGCGCCCGGAAAGGTAAAGCCCACCTATCCGCTCGGTGTGACCTGGACGGCAATTGACGAAGCCCTGCCGCAGCATATCGTCGAGTCGCTCCGCCTGGGACTTCCCCTACTCGGAAAAAAGCTACGAGGCTACGACCGTCCCGATGCCGTTCTTACCGGCGTGGAGACTCGTTCGAGCTCACCTGTCACTGTCACCCGAGACCGAACGTGCCATGCCGTGTCGACCCCGGGCCTCTACCCTTGTGGTGAGGGAGCTGGATATGCTGGCGGCATCATGAGCGCGGCCACCGACGGCATCCGTTGTGCCGAAGCCCTGATCGCGGACCTCTAACGCACGAATTCCAGCGCGCAAAAGACACAGGCCCCGAGCTCCACAGGGAACTCGGGGCCTGTTCGCTATTTCTTAAACCGTGCACCCTGGCGTTTTCTGCCCGATGCGAACGTGGAACCCTTGCGGGCCTGCGAACGTAAGCGCTCGATCGTCTCGTCCTCAGACGCGCCCTCGAGCATCGCCCGAATCTGAACGACGGCATCGCGCAGGCGCGCCGCCTCCTCAAAGTCCATGGCGGCAGAAGCGTTGCGCATATCCTCTTCCATGGTTTCGACGATCCGCACAAGCTCGTCATGCGGCAGTTCTTCCAACTGCTCCGCAAGTGTCTGCTCGGGCGCCACCGTTTCCGGCACGCCGCCCTCGCCCGACTCATCGGGCGTATAGAATGCGCCATGACCAAGAGAATCGCCCTTCGAGCGCCCCTTGGAACCCACGGTCTTTTCGGCCTCGGCAATAAAACTTGAGATGTCGTTGATGGCCTTGCGCACTGTCTTGGGCACAATGCCATGCTCTTCGTTATATGCCATCTGAATCTCGCGACGGCGCTGCGTCTCCTCGATGGCCTCTTTCATCGAATCGGTCACAACGTCCGCATACATGATGACTTCGCCATCGGCGTTACGGGCCGCGCGGCCAATCGTCTGAATCAGCGAACGGCGGTTGCGCAAGAAGCCTTCCTTATCGGCATCGAGAATTGCCACCAGTGAGACCTCGGGAAGATCCAAGCCCTCGCGAAGCAGGTTGATACCAACGAGAACATCGATCTTGCCCTCGCGCAGCGTTCGCAGGATCTCGACACGGTCCATTGTCGCCGTATCAGAGTGCATGTAATTGACCTTAATGCCTGCGTCGAGCAGATGGTCGGTCAGGTCCTCGGCCATGCGCTTGGTCAACGTGGTCACCAGCACGCGCTCCTTGCGGGCAACGCGCTCGCGAATCTCGTCCTCAAGATCGTCAATCTGGCCGCGAACTGGACGCACGTCAATCTTGGGGTCGAGCAGGCCAGTCGGACGAATAATCTGCTCCACATTGTTTTGGCTCACCCGCAGCTCGTAGTCGCCCGGCGTGGCCGAAACATAGATAAACTGGCGTATCCTTGCCTCAAACTCATCGAAACGAAGCGGGCGGTTATCGAGCGCCGAGGGCAGGCGAAAACCGTGTTCCACCAGCGTCACCTTACGCGAGCGGTCACCTTCGTGCATGCCGCGAATCTGCGGCACCGTCACATGGCTCTCATCGATGATGCAGAGCATATCCTTGGGAAAGTAATCGATTAGGGTAAACGGCGGCTCACCCGGCTTGCGACCGTCCAGATGACGCGAGTAGTTCTCGATGCCGTTGCAAAAGCCCATCGTCTCGAGCATCTCAAGATCATAATCGGTGCGCTGCTGCAGACGCTGCGCCTCGAGCAACTTGTCGGTCGCCTTGAGCTCCGCCACGCGCTTCTCGCACTCTTCGCTGATCGATTTCAGAGCCGCCTTGACCTTCGGCTTCTCGGTCACGTAGTGCGATGCCGGCCATACGGGGATGGCCTCGTACTCACGAAGCATCTCACCGGTGACCTCATCGATCTCGGCAATCAGCTCGACCTCGTCGCCAAAGAACTCAAACCGCAACGGATGCTCGGCATAAGGCGGATACACGTCGACAACATCGCCGCGCACGCGGAACGTGCCGCGTGCCAGGTCATAGTCATTGCGATCATATTGAATGTCGATAAGTGCATGGATAAAGTCATCGCGCTCGAGCGGCACCTTCTTGTCGACGTTTGGAGCCAGACCCGCATAGTCCTCAGGAGAGCCAATGCCATAGATACACGAGACCGATGCGACAACGATCACATCACGTCGAGAGAGTAGCGATGCGGTCGCCTGATGTCGCAGCATCTCAACCTCTTCGTTAATCGAGGAGTCTTTCTCGATATATGTATCGCTTTGCGGCACATACGCCTCGGGCTGATAGTAGTCGTAGTACGAGACGAAGTAGACCACAGCGTTGTTGGGAAAGAACTCTTTGAGCTCGCTCGCAAGCTGAGCGGCGAGCGTTTTATTCGGAGCCATGACCAGCGTCGGCTTTCCCAGGGCCTCAATAGTCTTTGCCATCGTGAAGGTCTTGCCCGAACCAGTCACGCCCAGCAAAACCTGATAGCGGTCTCCGTCCCTCACGCCCTGCACAAGCGACTCAATGGCCTTAGGCTGGGAACCGGCAGGCTCATAGGGAGACATGACCTTAAACGGCACGTCAGAGCCTTCAACGCCAAAGCGCTTAAGTTCACCACCAACGCGTTCTACTTCAAATTCCGCCATGGATACTCCTAACTCATATATCTGCAGTATACGCAGGCGGCAGGCATAGTCCTATACGAACCGATCGGGATAGAGGGTCTTGTAGCGAACCCAGGCATTATTGACACGAATCAGATACGCCTGCGTCTCGGGAAAGGTGATTGCATTATGAAGCGACGTACTCTGCTGCGCCCATCCGTCGACATTGCCCATGCCGGCGTTATAGGCGGCAATGGCACTGTCAGTCGACCCGTTAAAATACGCTAGAAGATACGAGAGATACGCACAGCCAAACTCGATATTCGTAGCCGGATCGTTAAGGTTGTCGGCCGAATACTCGCCACCGTCGACAAGGCCCTTGGCGATCATATCCTGGGCAGTCTCGGGCATCAGCTGCATCAATCCCTGAGCACCCTGATTCGACTCGGCCTCGGGATCCCAATTCGATTCAGACTTAATGACAGCGCACACCAGATACGGATCCAGATTATGCGAAATACTGGATTGCTTTACATACGCCTCGTAGTCAATCGGATACAGCGGCTTAAAGAAAGCGGCAGGAGCATACGAGTAAACGAATGAGATAAGGCCGAAGGCAAAAACGGCAGCCAGCGGTATAAGGCGATACCACGTAAGGAAACGTGTCTTAGGCATCGGCCTCCTCCTTATCCACTACATCCCCGAACCCATGGCGCGAAAGCCATGCGTCCAGTTGTTCAAAGAGCGAGTTATCGTCTGCCGCATTGTCAATCACAGTTGTAGCGAGATTGCACAGCACAGACTCTTCGGGCTGGCAAGCAGAACGGGCATCGAAATCAGATGGCTCCATGCCACGTTGAATAGCGCGCTCGCGACGAACTGACAAAGGGGCGCTGATGACCAAAATTTCATCAGCCAAGCCAAATGCATCCTCAAAACCAGTCGGAGCAGAAACCTCGACCACCGCAAAAGGATAACGGGGAGATGAAACAGTACAACAAACCGGATCGAGAATCCTAAGCGAAAGCTGTTCAATCAGAATGGGATGCACGATGTCATTGAGCCGTGCGACCGAATCAGGAGAAGCGAAAGCTCGAGAAGCGAGGATGCCGCGGCGAATGCCGCCTTCCTCATCCAAAATGTCCCAACCGAATTCATCCGCAAGTGTATTGACGATATCAGAGCCCGGCACATACAGCGATTTTGCAAGCTCATCCAGATCGATAAGCATAGCGCCACGAGATTCGAAATAGCGGCAGGCAGTCGACTTACCCGAAGCAATATTGCCCAAGACAAATACGGTAAACATCAAGCCCTCCCTAACGCCAATGCGAGTAATTATCGCTCAAATACACTAGATGGACTCAAAATACAGCCAAACAGTAAGAGCACATACGGGGGAGCTAGGTCCCAAAGTACAACGTGTATACAACGAAAAAAGGGGGAGGCCGCGAGGCCTCCCCCTTCTCAGTTCAAGCGTACGGCTCGGTGCCGTCCACCGGTCAGCGGCGCCCTGGCCTCCCACGGGCTGACCCCGCAGTACTCTCGGCGCGATGGGGCTTAGCTTCCGGGTTC
>DBFAQQ010000032.1:0-223781 GCA_048236535.1 Collinsella sp.
TGTCTGAATTTGGCTTAGCAATCATAGGCGGATGACGCGGAAACGGCCCCTCCCGGGGCCGTTTCAGTTCCAGATCGTTGTTTTCGCCCGCTGAGCTGGGCCTATGCCGGAATCTCTCCCACAGAAACCACCGAAGAGCCTCAAATTGAGCCTCGATTTCAAGAGCATCACGGACGAGTACATGCCGAGGCTGCGCGAGATAATCGAGAACGCAAATCAACAATGAGTCGCGGCAACAAAATCCTCTGACTAGAGGATGCCGCTTCGACGAAGCTCTTTCCGCACTACATTGCCGCAATACGATCATTTCCCAACAGCAAAGCTTGATTACCGAATGGTCATCATCCTAAAAAAGGCCTCGATAAAAAGGAAACAGGATGATGCGTCGCCGCCATCGCTGCCGCGCACGAACACAAAAGGAGCCATGGCATCACATGGGAAAAGCTATAGATTATGACTCCTTTGGAGTCGATGACCGACCGGATAGGCTCTCTAACGTTCCGGATGAGGCTCTCGAGGCCCTGCTCGAGGAAAAGTGAGAAAACCCGCCGAAAACATGGGAAGAGGCATGGAAGCGCAGTATCGACTGGGAACTCGAGCACGGCGCCAGGACCGCCAATGGCTAAGAACATTGGCGCCGCTCCAAAAAAGATGAGATGTTGAAGGGGCTGCGATGGCTATCGAAACGCACAAATGGGAACAGGTCGACGAGCTCGCGAGCCAGTTCGAGGAACACTTCGGCTATGAGCCGATATGGTTCGGCAGTGTCGACGAAGTCTACGCGAAACTCGAGGAGTCTCTTAAAATGGGGACCCCGACACTCATGAAACAGAACCCTGAAGTCTGGCTTTAGCCCATAGTTCCAACCGCAACCGCCGCATGTCGCCGGTTGATCACCGGCCAAATCAACGCTGCTCCAAAACGGGTGGAAACGAAGAATCAACCCGAACGAGCTTGGTTGATGCCACTCCATAACGATGATACGCCGAACCAGTTGAGAAGGAGCTGACATGTATATCTACCTCAGCAAGGAAGACAGCACGAAGCTGGACCGTCTCATGCGTGAGTACGAGCGGACCTTCCATGAGAGGTGCCTCGCCTACTGCATGCGCGACCCCATCGCCGAGATGGAGAAGCGCTTGAAGACCGGCAGGCCGTCCAAGATCAAGCCTGAACCCGGAGCGATCTACTAGAGCACCTAAGGCCCCGCCCCGGCGGGGCCTGCTGTGATCTATTAGACTTTTTTCTCATTGGCCTTGTCCATCTCAAGCTCGATAGCAGATGGACTCTCGCCTCTGAGGAAAAATGGAATCGGGAAGAAATCAATCCTCCCCGTTTCCTTGTCGATGGCATACGGAGTGTCGCCCGGGGCCATCTTTCCATCGAAACCGAAACCGACGAACCAATGGTATTTGCCCTCGTATGCGCACACTGGGCCGTATCCGTCTACGGCCTCCTCTTCCAGAATCGGCTTTATAGCCTCTTCCGATGTGAGCATGTCATCCTCTTGTCGTCAGGCACTCGTCGATAAGGTCGCCAAACTCGGCGTCGTCAACTCGCGTGAACTCCGTCTCCTCGGCCTTGATTATACCAAAATACCAGCTCACGCCCTCATCACCGCTCTGTTGGTCATAGCGTTTCCCGTCTTTTCCGCAACGAAAACGTCTCGTCCGTTCTTGCCGCAAAGCGCCTGGTTTCAGAAAACGAAGACCTCAGCCCTCGCGTCCCCGTTTACCGCAAGGAGGAATGACGTTATTTCTTTTTCCGGCTTATCGCTACCACGTTTCCAGGTGGCCCCCGGAAACGCCTTTTTGTACGACTCGGCGCGCGAAGGGGTCATATGCCGATATTTTCCCCACTTGCTCATCTTAATCGGGTTCGCAACGACGTCGGGCCCACGCCGTCTCGCCCCATACGCCGGAACGCACCTTTGACAGTTGTACGAGTATCTGCCGTCTTTGTCCCTCTTTGTCTTAAAGTTCGGGTTTACTTTGGCCAAGCCGGAGTCTGCAGAATGCTCGCCCTTGATCTCCTTGAAAACGCGCCGGCCGTTGACAATGGACGTCGAACCGGGCGCAAGAGCCGCTTGCATGCCTCGGTCTTGGGCACGCCCTCCACATCCAGTTTGCGCTTGGTTCCGGACATGTCCATGAACTCCGAAATGGTGCGGTTCGCGGGCTTGGCGCCGGTGACGGCGGGCTTGCCGGCCTTCCACCGCTCGTAGGTCATGCCCTCGGGCAGCCTGCTCCATCTCTTGCCGTCGCCCTGATCCACACCCCGCGGCGAGACGTGCAGGTTCTGCCTCATGCTCGTGTCGTTTGGCTTCTACGCCAAGACCGAGGAGGCGGCTGAGCGCTCGCACGCGCACTGCGACTGCCGAATCGTTCCCGGCTTCGACGGGGTAACGACGGTCAAGGGGTACGACCTTGACGGGATGTACGAGAGGTATAACGACTGCCCGACCGCGCTCGGAGGGCGCGACGACATCGTCTCCGACTGATACGCAATGCCGGAGGACGAACGCGGTGCGCTCGTGAGGCGCCACGGCAATAAGGAGGAGGAGGCGCACGCCGCCTACCTCAACAATCGTGTCGCATCCGAGATAGAGCTACGCGATCCGTCTTGGTACGCAGGCGACGAGCATAAAGGCATAACGTTCACGGGCGATGTGGTGAGGCGCGACAAGGCAAAGAAATGGAGGGTAGACCCCCGAGAGGAGAACCGCAGAGAAGCTGGCGGCTCTGGGCTACAAGACTGAGTTCTGAGAAGACGAGGTGCACCTAAAGAACACGAACGCACAGGGGAAGACGACAGTAAGCCGCGCCGACCTGTCCACAGGCATCGAAATCAAGACCGTGTACACGTCGAAATCGGAGAACACGTTCAAGTCGCACATGGAGTCCGTGGCCAACAAGAGCGGAGTGCGGTTCGCCACCTTCGACGTCAGCGAGAACAAGACGGTCACCGACAGCCAAGCCGAAGCGTGGATACGCAAGTACATGAAGAGGTATGAAATCGCTGAAGTACGGATGCTGAGGCACGACGGGTCGCTCCAAACGATAAAAAATAGGCGGGACTGCATGTCTCAATAGGTGAGTCAAACAGCTTCCGCCTAATTTCATCATACCGCACGGCCGCCCACGGGCGGCTTTTTTCATGCCGAAAGACGCCAAACAAGCCAAATCTCACGCCCGTGGGACACTGCCGTGCGACAGGGCCGCACGGCCCGAAACGCACATCTAGGGGACTTGGACGCACGGCCAGCCCGACGGGCCGCACGGTCCGGGAATGGACGCGGCGTGGCAGAGGAACAGTCGTATGATTACCAGTTAGATCGACACTGCTCCAAAACTTCGCGGTGACGGCATTGCGGTATATCTCGTTTGATTACCAGTTAGATCGACACTGCTCCAAAACATGGGGCGCTGCCTCATGGAGCCGATGGCAGTTTGATTACCAGTTAGATCGACACTGCTCCAAAACTGAAGAAGTTGGCAGTGGCCTTGATCTTCTGTTTGATTACCAGTTAGATCGACACTGCTCCAAAACAATCTCTGACGTGCTCATGCCCGACGGGGCGTTTGATTACCAGTTAGATCGACACTGCTCCAAAACACCAAGCTGCAATAGCGACAACGACAGAAAGTTTGATTACCAGTTAGATCGACACTGCTCCAAAACTTGTTCTCGCACTTGAAGTCGTACTTGCCGGTTTGATTACCAGTTAGATCGACACTGCTCCAAAAACCCGTCGACAGGCGTACCCGACAGCAAGACGGTTTGATTACCAGTTAGATCGACACTGCTCCAAAACACATCTCCAATGACTGGCACGAGCGTGCAGTTTAATTACCAGTTAGATCGACACTGCTCCAAAACTCGTCGCGGCCCGCAAAGACGCGCTCGAAGGTTTAATTACCAGTTAGATCGACACTGCTCCAAAACGGACAACGGCGGATCCGGCACCATTTCCTTGTTTAATTACCAGTTAGATCGACACTGCTCCAAAACCGGCGCTGCTTGTAGCCCCTGCGTCCCTTGGTTTAATTACCAGTTAGATCGACACTGCTCCAAAACGACGGAATCGTGACCGTCGCCATCGAGACTGTTTAATTACCAGTTAGATCGACACTGCTCCAAAACCTCATCGGCACGTCGATACGGATAAAACGGTTTAATTACCAGTTAGATCGACACTGCTCCAAAACCCACACCCGCTCCCTGAGCTACAAGAACCTGTTTAATTACCAGTTAGATCGACACTGCTCCAAAACACTTCGAAGTTCCTGAAGGCATCGGGCAAGGTTTAATTACCAGTTAGATCGACACTGCTCCAAAACAACAGCGATTCCATCTCCTCGATGTACAGCGTTTAATTACCAGTTAGATCGACACTGCTCCAAAACCCCGCCGTCGGGCGTAGCGCCAACAGGTCAGTTTAATTACCAGTTAGATCGACACTGCTCCAAAACCCTGCCCTGATAACTCAGACGGGTGCAATTGTTTAATTACCAGTTAGATCGACACTGCTCCAAAACACGGTTTCATCATCGACCTGTGCTCCGATGGTTTAATTACCAGTTAGATCGACACTGCTCCAAAACTCACTGTCGTTTTCTCGCAGGTTCCCAGAAGTTTAATTACCAGTTAGATCGACACTGCTCCAAAACCGCGCGGCTGTACTCGGTCTCGCCGAACGCGTTTAATTACCAGTTAGATCGACACTGCTCCAAAACTCCGTGGCCTCCACCGTGGATGCCACCTTCGTTTAATTACCAGTTAGATCGACACTGCTCCAAAACAGGACGATGTGCTCCATGGCGCAGCTCCTTGTTTAATTACCAGTTAGATCGACACTGCTCCAAAACGGTCGGGGCGTCTCGGGCGGGCGCTCTACGGTTTAATTACCAGTTAGATCGACACTGCTCCAAAACACGCAGCCGGTGGCGCCGCGCGGCGCGGCGGTTTAATTACCAGTTAGATCGACACTGCTCCAAAACCATTGGAGCAAATTCCCTACTGCGACGAGACGTTCAATCTAATCGGTCAGTTCTTTCAATGCTCTAAAAACTGCAGGTCAACCGTTAGTTTATGTTCATGTCCATAAGACATGGTATCTTTTTTATTCTCTAGGAGCAGCAGGCTCAATTTAAGAAAAAACACGTGGTCATAGAGCATTTGCAGCTCATTTTCCGTCAAAAAAGTTTTGAGATTTACAAACACGATTGTCTTTCTGCAGCCAGCGTCAAGAGCAAATGAAAGAAAATTCAGCAGATTATCAAGGAACGATTTGTCTTCTTGAGGCGCTGCGCCAAATCCTAAAAACTTGAGGTAGCGCTTCAAATCCCATTCTAAACCAAACCCCAAATCGGCATTAAAGCCAAGGTTCAATCCGCCTAAACGCACTTTTATTGCACGTTCTGCCTGTTCCACCTGCATACGCAAATCTTCGTCTTCTAGAAACTCGCGCTCAACTTTTTTGGTGATTGCGGCCATAAACGCACGGTCATCCCATGGGAGATTCAGTGCATCAGGAACCATCATCAGAGCGCTGCTGGGCTTAATCTCCTCATCGTCTTTCCAAAGGGAATAGGGCTCCATCGCCTGACGCCCCAATTCGTTTTGCAAAGAAGCTACGATCCGCGCGAACAGAGCTGAGTTCTCGACTTGCAAAACCGATGTCTCCCCTGCTGTTAGCTCCAGCGAGTTTTCAAGTCCCGCAAATACGAGCCTCATAAAACCAGAAGCTCCTCCATCGTATCTATCTCCTCATGGGTCTCACGACTGCCCGTTATGTACTCCATGGTCGAAAACTGAGACTCAGTCACGCGAAGGACCTGCACGAGGCCGGACGGCGGACGATGCTTCCTGAGTCTTTGCACCGCGCTTCCCGCCGCCCCATCATTAACAACAAGCTTTGCATACACGGACTCCTGGAGCATAAGATAGCCATCTTTAAGAAGGAACTTACGGAATACTCGATAGTCTTTTCTCTGCGCAGGAGTATCGACGGGCAAATCAAAGAAGACGACAAGCCTCATATATCTGATCCTTTCCCCGACACTCATACGACCTCAAACGACTCGATTTCGTCTACCGACAGCTTCCGGTCAAGAGCCTTGAAGCAATCGGCAACGTACAGAGAAATTACGGAGACCACGCGATACGTGCCGCCTCGATATGCGATTCCCTGGTTGAGCATGTCAACCAAAAGCAGCTTTGTCTCCTTAGAGAACTCGCCGTCAAAGTTATCGAACACAATACGGTCTACAAGAGGCCTAAACGGCTCCATAAAATCACAGCTCAAGTTGAACTGATTGAACTCATTCCTATGGCAGATTCCCGCCTGCGTAAGGTATCCGCGCGCCGCAATCTCGCGATTAACGCTCGATAGCAGAATCGCATACCCGTAATTGAGAGCAGCGTTCAAGGGTGTGTCATCATCCCTCGAGAAGGACGAACCAAACAGAGAGCTGAAATACAATCGGGCCGCATGCCCTTCGCGATTCGTCGTATCACCCGAGCGCACCTCAGCAACGATGCTCTTGAGCATCTCACCCTGCTCCTCACGCGCACGGGCGTGGAGCACATCAGATTGATGTTTGATTTTGTCGCGCACGATTCGTTGCCATACGCGCTTTTTAATTGGCTCGCCCCACTCAAGCTGCTCTGCAATACGCTTGCTGGTGTTATGAACCCCGTATAGCGGCAAATATTGCCCAATGGGGTCGCGCTTCTCGTCAGAAACGACAAACGTGACCTTTGCCTTGGCAAGCTCCGAGAGCAGATAGGCACTTATGAACACTTGGTTGGTCTGAAGGACGACCGACGAAATCTCCGAAAGGTGGACCTTCGCCGTGTCGTCCTCGCGGCGGACAACCATGTAGCCGCCCTTGTACTGCAATTTACAAGGGCTTGAAATGACAATGTTCCTAAAGCCCGACACGAGTCCTTCTCTCGAACATGCCCGTTACAGACTGGTCAATAAGGAAAATCGTCACATTTGAATCGCTCAGCAACTTTGAATAATTAGGTTGTATACAACCCGAAAACTTTGAGCCGCCCGCCGGTGACAAATCAACCATATTCATTGTTCCATTCACCAAGGCAAGCAGGCGCTTGACTACTGCAACAACATCTCCCGCATCCATAGTTGCGCACTTTTCTATAATCGCCTCAATTTTGAGTTGACGCAGCAGCCTGCCAGAGACGGAAGAAGCTGCGGGATTAAACATATCCAAAAGCTTGATGGCATCTTCGCTACACGCATCTCCTGCGAGCAATTTCATTTGCTCATTTGAAAAAGCCAGTTGCGTAGCATTCCTCATCTCCTTTTTCCCCGTAATAAAGAACCTCTCGCCATCCACCTCAATCAGCTGTTTCTTGTAGATCTTCGGTCTCGTGATACCGACATACTCTAGATCCTCCTTCTCCGCAAGTCCCCTCGCATATTCGCCGAGCGCTGCCGAGTCGCCCTCGATGCGTGCCGCAAGCCACACGGGGACCTGAGAGAACCGGAATGCCGGCTTTCCCTTCTTTTTGGCCTCGTATATAAAGAAATACGCAAACTGCTGACTCGAAAAACCACCGTATTGTTTGGCGTCGAGCCCCTGCTTGGTCGACAGCTCAAGCTTTGCGCCCATCTTGGGATCACGCGGTGAGTAAATCGTTGCCTTCCAGAACGCGCCCGTATCCTCCTGCGGCATCCTCGAGATGTAGCACTGGCGATAGTTGAGCGCGCGGCGAATGTCCTCGACCTCCGCTGCTGCGTTCCAGCCGTCCGGAAGATACTTTCCCCTATAACGTTTGATCTCGTCGTCCTCGGCCCAGGCATCGTCAAAGACCTCACCCGTCTCGGGGTCAAAACCCGCAGTCATAAAGCTATTGACGACAAATCCGGCAGATCCAGGCATGCGATGGGTTTTCTTAAACAGCTCGGACTGCTCGCGCACGTATTTCTTAATCACATGCGAGTAGCCGATGGGGTTCTCGTACATACCGGGATGGCGCATCTGAATAAACAGCCCCAAACGGCATGCCAGATAGGCATCATGCGCATGATGGAAATCGTTGGCTTCGCGGCATTTGACTAAGCCGGTCGCCTCACGAAGGTTGTGCGATACGCTCGCCTTAACAGGAACGATCTTAGTTCCCTCTTCGGCATAACGTGCCTCAAGCAACGCCTGCGCCATCTTAACCATTTGGCTCGTCTCCACGAGCTGGCGTGCGACAAAGCCCTTCATGGCGTTCTCGTTTATGGAAGAGCGCAGCAGGTTGCGATACTTTTTATCGCCAATGAGCTTCGCTTGGTGCAGTTGCTTCCACGTTTCGCTCATCTTCCAGCGAATGCTTTTATCAATCAAAAGCTGGTCGGTCTTGTGCTGATTCTCCTCGCGGTACACCAGCGCCTTATTCTCCAGACTGTCGTCCTTAATGTAGGCGCGCGGAATGATATGGTCGACCTCGTACTCGCCCGAGCCTGCCATAAGCTTATTGAGGTCGATAGCGCGACCGGAATACAGGCACTTTCCGTTCTGCATCAAATAGAGGATCAGGCGCTCGTCAAGATCTGCATTGGTTGCCTTGAGTTCCTTGAAATCGTCCATAACAGCCAGGTCGCCGCCCTCGGCCTTAAACGCCTTGAGAGCGTCCTCGATGGTGTCCCAGCGCTTCGTAGTCCGCTTGCCTTTCTTCTTTTCGTCCTCGTCGCGAGTCACCTCAACAAAAACGTTAGCCGGCGCGTGCCCCGCAATCTTTGCGATTTCGTCAACAATGCGAATCGCTTGATTCAGGCTGCGACGAATCGCCGGAGATCCGGGGAGCTCATTTACGCCTAGAGATTTCTCATGTTCGGCATAGTATTTGCGATTGTGTTCATCCACTTTTTCCTGGAAGCCCAGCGTGTTGTCGTTGAGAATCTCCATCATCACCATGGTCTCACCCAAGCGACGCTCGGAACTGGGGTTTCCCTCTCGCAGCACGTCCATGATGCTCATAGAGCGACCGGCTTGCGTATCAATCCTAATACCCGTCAGGAACTTCTCCGACAGACGTCCCCAGCCAGTCAGTCGCTTTTTGCAAATCTTTTTAATCTGCTCAGCATCGAGCATTCCGTTGCCACTGGGACCGAACTCATCCTGCAGTTTTTCCTTAAGGATCGAGCGGTCCTCGAACAACGTGTTCCAAAGAATGATCTTCTCGATAATTGGATACTCGGCGCGGCTCAACTCGTCCACGCCAAAGATGTCCTTGGCAAAGAAGATGTACGAGCCCATCTTCGATTCAAGACCGCTCTCACCCTGGCCGCCGCGAACAACCGGATTTGTCGCGTCGCCCTCTTTTACAAGCCAGTCGGCAATCATCTTGTAAGTAACGCGACGCTTTTTATGGAATAGCTCATGGACAATGCCCTCGCGCTGCACGGCATCCAAGCGTTGCCAATCGTCACCATCTTCAGACCAGCGAACGCCATTGAGTTCATTCAGAACGCAGAACTCCTCGTAGAGCAAAGACTGCTTGGGAAGCACCTTTTCACCAGCAAGATAAGTGCAATCACCCGTCATGCGCAGGATAAAGTTCTCGGCGCTCTTGTTCTTATCGATCACAGTATCCCAGTTCCAAGGCGTGATTGTCGCTTCTTCCATGCCGGGCTTGCGCTCGGACCATTGGAATCGGTGGTTGCCATGTTTGTCCTTGGCCGCATTTTTAGGCGTCAGCGGTCCCACATAGTACGGGATACGGAACGTGACCAGGCTCTCGATCTTCGAAGCCTCGTCCTTGAGGAACGGATAGAAGCGGCCCTGGTTTTTGAGAATAGCCTGCAGCTCCTCAAGATGCAGCTGATAGTAGATGGCACCGTTATCACTCGTCTTAAGGCGACGCAAAAAGCGCTGTTTGTCGAATGCGTCCATCATGGCGATATAGCGCTCATCCGTCTCCGCGCCCGTTCCCGCAAAGAGTTTCTTTACTGACTTGGCAAAGTCATCGTAGGAGAGCTTATGAAGGTCGTATGCGGTATAGCCTGTTGCTTTCGAAACATCGTAGTCGCGCGAAGGGTCATCGCCATTCGAATCATGATAGGTCGTGCCACGGAAGAAGGGCTCGTATGAGTCGAGAGCATATTTGCGGACCAAGAGCTTAAGCAGAGCAAGGTCTTCTGCGTATTGCTCGTATTTCTTGATCATGTTGATCGAAATAGCTTGGCCTTCTGCATATGACAAAAGCCCCTGCAAAACATAAGCAGAATATACCCCGCAGACAGACTCAAGAAGTTCGACGCAATCGTCGGGACACGCAGCTTGCAGTGTCTCGAGTTTCTCGTCGTCAGAAAGCGCGAGCTTAGTTGCCTCGCACCCAAACTCGCCAAACACATCTTTGAACTCACACTGAAGACCGACGACAGCGTTAGACAAAGCCTTCGCCAGCTTTTTATTCGCAGTTGCATCTCCGGTGTCAACTTCTACGAGTGCCTGAATGTCTTTTGCCTTTTGCGAGCGAGAAGATCGCTCGTCAGCCAAGATCTTCGCTACAGACAGTTCATCAAGTTTCACGAATTCATATTCCCTCGATTCGCACCACGCCTTCAAAGCACCATTGAGATTCTTAAGGGCATCAGATGTCTTTGCTGTCTTTGCCGTCAGTTTCTCTCCCTGGCGCAAAAAGTTACCGCGATGCTTAACGATGTTATGAATCGCGAGATACACCAAACGAAGATCGGACTGCTCATCGGTGTCCATAAGGTAGGCGCGAAGATGGTAGATGGTTGGGAAACGATCGTAGTAATCGGCCTTCGTAAAGTCCTTGGTAAAGATCGGATCGCCTTCGATGGTTCGCGACTGGTTGAGCCGCATGAAAAAGCCCGGATCAACTTCGTTCATTGCGGGGTCAAACAGTTTTTGCAGTAGATCCAAGCGCCAACGACGCCGCACATAGCGACGACGCTGACCGCGATGGACACGAGCCTCAGAAGCCGGCTGTGCGGCATCGAACAGACGACTGCCCCAGGTAGGCTGCTTCTTAAAATGCAGGAGCTTGCCATGCTCGTCCGCAACCGCCCAACCCACGGAGTTGGTGCCCATGTCTAGACCGATGCTGTACTCACCCGAGTAGTTTCTTAGATTCATATAGACCAGCCCTTTCGCGCTGTGCTACAGTTGCCTTGTCGATTACCAGTTACATCGACACTGCGAGTCAAAATACGGCTATGCCAAAAATGCCTTCTTCGGAGGGCGTCCCGTAGGGGACGATTTGACTTGCCAGAGGGGTTCCGTTTGGAACCCCTCTTTTTTGATACTACTACCGCGAGCGGACACTTTTTAATAGCTATCGGCAAACGTAATGTTGTTCAGCGCCAACGCTCCGAGCAGGGGCATTTAATGAAGTGCCCGGCACTTCCCCGCAACACAAAAACGGGGCAGCTCGCGCTCCTGCTAACTGCCCCGCGCCCCTAGCTATCACGCCGCCATGTCAACCGACA
This sequence comes from Collinsella sp., assembly GCA_048236535.1. Taxonomy (GTDB): domain Bacteria; phylum Actinomycetota; class Coriobacteriia; order Coriobacteriales; family Coriobacteriaceae; genus Collinsella. The sequence goes on from DBFAQQ010000032.1 coordinate 11,477, forward strand.
CTACTCCCTACTTCCCAAATAGCGCACCCAGCAGGCCGCGACGTTTGGGCTTTTCCTCTCGGTAAGAACCCTCGGCAACCGCTGCAACCTGGCGCGGTTGCTCGCCGCCTCCACGGCGCACGATCTGGTACAGAAACGGCGACTTAACGTATTTGACCTCGATGGGCGTGGCATGCACGGTGCTCTCACCGGACAGATGCAGGCTCGGATTGAGCGGCGCCACGACGTGCGTTTCGCGCTTGTCGCTAAACACCACCGCGGCCGCACGACCCGTCTGGCCGTTCACGGCGATGCGCACCTGCTCGCCATCGCGGCTGTCCGTCGCCGGACGATCGACAAAGTAGACCGGCACCATCACCAGGCCATCCTTATGCTTGCGGGCCTTGCGCGCCCAGGTTCGGATGCTCTTTTTATTGAGCCCCAGTACGGTCTCGGCATCGTTGCCCGCAACGTCGAGCGCCAGCTTATCAATGACCACCTGGTCCTTGGTAGACGCATCGACGGAGACAACGCGGAAGTCGCCCTCCTGCATGGCAGGATCGAACGGGCCCACCTTGGCAAAGTCCCACGGCTCCAAAATGCCCATAAGGCGAACGTCCAGGTAGTTTGCCCTGGGGTATGCCCAGTCGAGCACCTCGTAGTACACCAGGGTTTCCTTGCTCAGGCCCTTGCCCGGGAAGCTCGCCATCATGCGCAGGTCCGCCAGCGCCATGGGGAAATAGAAGAGCATCATGTCGTTTTGGATCGCATCTTCCACGTCGTGCCCGGCAAAGGCTTCCGCATACTGGCGCACCAGCTGCAGTGCGTTGGCACGTGCCTGCTGCGGCGAGATTTCGCAGGGAATACCCTGCCCAGGTACATACTCCGCACCAACGCCCAAGGTCAGGCGCTTGCTAAACGTCCCCGGCTTGAGCAGGTCGGCAATGCCGATCTTGTTGCCGCAGGACGGGCACTCAAACACACGCTGCGTTGACTCGCCCTCAAAGGACGCTCCGCAGAAGGGACAAGGAATGCTCACGTGCGTCGCTTCTTGGAACTCCTGCGCCGTGCCGCGGTCCTCCCACAGCAGATGTTCCAGGACCGACTGATTGCGCCAGTGCGAATTGAAGAAATACCAGTCCGGGTCCTCCGGGCGCTCGAGTTGCGACACATGCGTGAGCTTGAGCAGTCCATCCACTACCGTCAACGGCGTATGGCGAATGCCCAAAGCGCTCTTGGGCTCTCCAGCGTCCGCCTGCCACGGAATGACCGCACCGCAATAAGCGCACTCAAAGCTGCGCTTAGCTTGGTGCGAGTACATAGGGCCGCCGCAGTTTTGACATTTAATGGCAAACATCTCGTCCATGGAAACGTCCTCCTTTGCACAGGGGCTGTCGACATTAAGTATGTCGAGCAAACAGGCACATGCCCATACCCATGTGGCCCAAAATGGACCACCCAGGCAGACGAGAAGGCTCGCTCGTTAGCGCCGGCAGACTATTGCTGCATTTTCTGAGCATCGGTGCACGGCGCCCCCGCGCGAGCTACACTATCCCCTTAAACATGATTGTGAGGACGACCGCTATGCTATTTGTAAATCGGCTGGTACATACGCTTGTTCCCGGCAGCGAGGGCAAGCCGGTCGATGCATCTTGCCGCACCAACGCGGGTTTTGCCGCAAGCCTCATCTGCATTGGCCTCAACATCACTCTGTGCCTAGCCAAGGGCATCGCGGGCCTGCTTGCCGGCTCCGTCTCCCTCATCGCTGACGCTTTCAACAACCTCTCCGATGCCTCGAGCAACATCGTGAGTCTGCTCGGGTTCCGCCTTGCCAGCCGCCCGGCAGACGAGGGCCACCCTTACGGCCACGGCCGCTACGAGTACCTGGCCGGCCTGTTTGTCGCCGTCCTGGTTTGCGCCGTCGGCATCAACCTGATCCTCGAGTCGGTCACCAAAATCATCAAGCCCTCGCCCACCGTGTATTCGGCGCTCTCCATGGCCGCCCTTGTTCTGTCCATGCTCGTCAAATTCTGGATGGCCGCGTTCAACCGCGCACTGGGTAACCGCATCGATTCCGAGACGCTCATCGCCACAGCGCAGGATTCCAAAAATGACGTCATCACCTCGGGCTCGGTCTTGGCGGCGGCGCTTATTTCGCAAGCGACCGGCTTTGATCTCGACGGCTGGGCAGGCCTGGGCGTGGGCATCTTCATCTGCATCAGCGGCATGGGCCTGGTGCGCGACGCCATCAGCCCGCTGTTGGGGCAAGCGCCCGACCCCAAGCTCGTCCAAGCAATCCGCGACAAGATCATGTCCTATCCGCAGGTCTTGGGCACGCACGACCTGATGGTGCACGACTACGGCCCCGGCCGCCAGTTTGCCAGCGCGCACGTGGAAATGCCTGGCGAGGGCGATGCCTTTGAGCACCACGAGATTCTAGACACCATCGAACACGACATCAAACGCCAGATGGGCATTGGCATAACGCTGCACTGCGACCCCATTGCAACAACCGGTGACGACCTGCGCGGCTGGGTAAAGCGCGGCGTAGCGCAGATCGACCCCACGCTTTCCATCCACGACCTGCACGAGCACGACGGGTTCGTTTCGTTTGATCTAGTGCGTCCCGACGGCTTTGACATATCCGACGAGGGGCTGCTGGAGCTCGTCACGCGCATCGTGCACGAGCGCCGGCCCGATGCATCATGCGTCGTTACGTTTGACTCGGGCTTTAGCTCGCCCGACCGTCCGGCAGAGCAGCTGTAGCCCGCTTAACAGCTAGTTACCCTGTGCGCCCGAAATGCCGTTTTGTAGGGCGTTCCAGGCATCCGTCGCCATGTCTCCTAAGTTCTGCGCGGTATCACCCAGGTTTTGTGCCGTATCGCCCAGCTCTTGTGCCTTGTCTCCCAACTCCTGTGCCTTGTTGCTCAAATCCTCCAGCGTATTGGAGCTCGAGCTGTCGGTACCGCTTTGGCCGCCGGACGAGTTGCCATAGCCGTTCTTGTGCGTGAGCTGAATCTCCAGGTTGCCGTTGTCGTTATAGTAGGCATTCGTAACAACCCAGTTGGAATCGATGACGGGCGTTGAGCCATCGTCGGTCAGGATCACGGCGTTCGAAAGGTCGGCTCCGCGCGACTTGAGGAGCTTCTTGGCGTTGGACCAGTACTGTCCCGGGATATCGCTCAGGTCGACGGCAGCAGACTGGGTGGTCTCGGCCTGCTCGGTCGTGGCATCGGTCGTGGCGCCCCGCTTGTTGAGCATGCCCGACACGATGGCGAACACAACCGACAAGGCAAAGAAGATCGCCAGCACAATCAGGATTTTCTTGATCACGCTCGACGGACGCGACGGTGCCTTCTCCTCGTCCTCACCATACTGCGGAATCGATTTGGGATACTCGCGATACGGCTGGCGCGACTCGTAGCGAGGCTGCGCCGTGCGAGGCATATACGTCGTCTGCTGAGGCTGCGGAATGGGATTCTGCGGCAGGTTGTCATAGGAATTCGGCGTCGAGGCAGCATAAGAATCCTGCGGCGCGTAATCAAACGGATCCGGAGCTGCGTTGCCATAGGGGCCTTGCGAAGATGCAGCGTAAGAATCCTGTGCCGTGTCGCCATAGCCCATAACCCGGGTGGGCTCGGCAGAAGGCTGCGTCGCGGCGGGGTCGGTATAACCGGGGTTGGGAACAACGCGGGTCGCATCGGCGCTATCGCCAGCCTGCGCGGAACCGTAGCCGCCCATCACGGTTGTCTTGTCCTGATCCATGCAACGATTCCTTTCCGTCGCGCGTGAGCCTCAAGTTATCCATGCATTCTACCCGCGCAAAAGCCTATGATGGGCAGAGTCCGTCGGTATCTACAAGACATGCGCGGGCCTAAGGATCAAAAAGCCCCGCAGGGCCTTGTGGGCACGGCGGGGCGGACAAGCAGCTATGGACAGCAGACTTAGAACAGGCCGGTGATGTTGCCGTCGTTGTCGACGTCGATGTTTTCGGCCGCGGGCACCTTGGGCAGACCCGGCATGGTCAGAACACTGCCGGTCAGCGCGACCACAAAGTGGGCGCCGGCAGAAACCTTGAGCTCGCGCACCGTGATGCGGAAATTCTCGGGAGCGCCCAGGGCCTTGGCGTTGTCGCTAAAGCTGTACTGCGTCTTGGCCACGCACACCGGCAGGCTGCCAAAGCCGTTCTCGCGCAGCTCGGCGAGCTGGCGCTTGGCAGCCGGCGTAAAGTCGACGCCGTCGGCGCGGTAGACCTTGGTGGCAACGGCCTCGAGGGCGTCGGCCACATCGGCGCCGTCCTCGTAGGCAAACTTGAGCTCGCTCGGCTGCTCGATCAGGCGCATGACCTCATCGGCAAGCTCGAGCGCGCCCTCGCCGCCCTTGGCCCAGACCTCGGAAAGCTTAACGTTGACGCCGAGCTTCTGGCACTCGGACTCGATGAGCGCAAGCTCGGCCTCGGTGTCCGTCGGGAAGCGGTTGATGGCGACCACGCAGGGCAGACCATAAACGTTCTGGATGTTGTCGACGTGACGCAGCAGGTTGGGCATGCCAGCCTTGAGTGCCTCGAGGTTCTCCTCGTTGAGATCGGCCTTGGCGACGCCACCGTTGTACTTCAACGCACGAGCGGTCGCGACGATCACGACGGCGCTGGGACGAACGCCCGTCATGCGGCACTTGATGTCGAGGAACTTCTCGGCACCCAGATCGGCACCGAAGCCGGCCTCGGTAATGGCAACATCGCCAAAGCGCATCGCCATACGCGTGGCCATGATAGAGTTGCAGCCGTGGGCAATGTTGGCGAAGGGACCGCCGTGGACAAACGCGGGCGTGCCCTCGAGCGTTTGCACCAGATTGGGCTTGAGCGCGTCCTTAAGCAACGCGGCCATGGCACCCTGGGCCTTGAGGTCGCGGGCACGGACGGGCTCGCCGGCATAGCTGTAGCCGACAACGATCTCGCCCAAGCGCTCCTTAAGATCGTTGATGCTCGTGGACAGGCACAGGATTGCCATGACCTCGGAGGCGACGGTGATATCGAAGCCGTCCTCGCGCGGCACGCCCTGGGCCTTACCGCCAATGCCGTCGATGACGTGGCGCAGCTGACGGTCGTTCATATCGACGACGCGCTTCCAGGTAATGCGCTTGACGTCGATGCCGAGCTGGTTGCCCTGCTGAATATGGTTGTCGAGCATGGCGGCCAGCAGGTTATTGGCGGCGCCGATGGCATGGAAGTCGCCGGTAAAGTGCAGGTTGATATCCTCCATGGGGATGACCTGAGCCCAGCCGCCGCCGGCAGCACCGCCCTTAACGCCAAAGACAGGGCCGAGCGAAGGCTCGCGCAGGGCCACGGCACTCTTGACGCCGCGACGACGCAGGCCATCGGCCAGACCGATGGTCGTGGTGGTCTTGCCCTCGCCCGCGGGCGTTGGGTTGATAGCGGTCACGAGGACGAGCTTGGCCTGGTGATCAGTCGGCTCGTTGAGCAGTGAATAGTCGACCTTAGCCTTGTCGAAGCCGTACGGAATAAGGTGCTTAACGTCGACGCCGGCGTTCTTGGCCACCTCGGTAATAGGCAGTGGCGTGACAGAACGTGCGATTTCGATGTCAGTAGGCATGGGCGGTCCTTTCGTTACCGAATGAGAAAAAGACCAATTCAGCATAGCACGGGCGCGCAATAGTAAAACACCCGTAACCGATGAATGGCGATATGTTTATCCAATGCTCAGCGATAGCCTACAGACTAGCCAAAACAAACCCGTCTCTAAACGGCTGGCTCGATGCCCAGGTGCTCAAAGGTGCGAAGGGTTGCCTGACGGCCCTGCGGCGTACGAATCATCAACCCGCACTGCAGCAGATAGGGCTCATAGACATCCTCGAGCGTGCCCGGGTCCTCGCCCACCGCGCTGGCAAGGGTCGTAAGTCCCACGGCACGACCGGAGAACGTCTTAGCAAGCGTCTCCAAAATGCGAATATCCATCCAGTCCAGACCGAGCTCATCGATCTCGAAGAACTCGAGCGCCTGGCGACAGATATCGAGCTCGATGGGGCCGTTGCCGCGCACCTGCGCGTAATCGCGCACGCGCTTGAGCAGGCGGTTTGCAAGACGTGGCGTGCCGCGCGAACGCGAGCCGATCTCGAGTGCACTGGGATGGTCGATCGTCACGCCCAGGATAGTCGCCGAGCGCGTCACAATCTGCGCGAGCTCCTCGACCGTGTAGTAATCCAGGCGATATGAAATGCCAAAGCGGTCGCGCAACGGGCCGGTCAACATGCCTGAGCGGGTCGTTGCCGCTACCAGCGTAAACTTGGGAATATCCAGGCGAATCGAACGCGCCGCCGGACCCTTGCCAATCACGATATCGAGCGCAAAGTCCTCCATCGCGGGATACAGGACCTCCTCGACCGAACGGTTGAGGCGGTGGATCTCGTCGATAAACAGCACATCACCCGGCTGCAAGTTAGTAAGGATGGCCGCCAGGTCGCCCGTGCGCGCGATGGCAGGGCCACTCGTGGTCTTGATCTGAGCGCCCAGCTCGTTGGCGATAACGGTGGCCAGCGTGGTCTTGCCCAGGCCCGGAGGACCCGAGAAGATCACGTGGTCGAGCGTCTCGCCACGGCTCTGCGCCGCTTCGATCAACACGCGCAGGCTCTGCTTGATGTGCTCCTGGCCACAGTAATCGTCCAGGCGCTGGGGGCGCAAAGTGCGGTCGACATCGAGGTCCTCGGCCGTCAGCTCCGAGCCCACCATGCGCTCGCCGTGCGCCATGGATGCCGCCGGCGAGTTGCCGGGCGTCGCCCACAGATCCTGAGAGTCATCGGCTTCCCACATCACGCATCCATTCCGAGTCGCTTAAGCGCCGCGCCGAGCAGATCCTCGACACGCATATTCTGCCCATCATACCCGCTCAGGGCAACATCGGTCTCCTGCGGGCTAAAGCCCATGGAAAGGAGTGCCGCACGGGCGTCATCGATCGCCGAAGGAGCGGCGGCGGGAACCGGCATCGCAACCTGGCCGGGAATCACGTCGACCGGCACAAAGCCCTTATCCTTGGCAAAGGTGCTCTTGAGTTCCAGGATCAGGCGCTGAGCTGTCTTTTTGCCCACACCGGGTACCTTGGCCATGCCCTTGTCGTCCTCGGCCATCACCAGCGAATACAGCTGCCCCACGGTATAGGTGGAAAGCACGGCGAGCGCCAGGCGCGGGCCAACGCCCGAAACGGACACGAGCCGGTCGAACATCGTGCGCTCGTCCTTGGAGGCAAAGCCAAAGAGCGTCATGGCGTCCTCGCGCACCTGCATACGCGTGTAGAGGCGGACCTCGCCGCCGGGCGTCGGCAACGTAGCCGCAGTGCTGCCCGAGATGCCGAGCTCAAAGCCAACGCCCGACACATCGACGACAGCAGAGCTCATCGTGGACTCGACAAGCGTTCCGTGGAGCTGGGAGATCATCAGTATCCGGTTCCTCTCTGTTGATAGAACTCGCCACCGGTGAGGGCGCGGGTGCGGCTGAGATTTACGTGGCAGATGGCGCAGGCCAGGGCATCGGCGGCATGGTCGGGATGCGGGTCGTGGTCGAGCTGTGTTAGTGTGCGTACCATGTAGGCGACCTGCCGCTTGTCCGCGGCGCCGGTGCCCACCACAGCCTGTTTGATCTGCATAGGCGTGTACTCGCCAATCTCGAGCGCGCATTCCGAAAGCGCTACGAGTGCAGCACCGCGGGCATGCGCCGTAGGGATGGCCGAGCGAACGTTGGCGCCAAAGTAAATGCTCTCGACAGCAGCCGTGTCGGGTCGATAACGCTCGACGATATCCTTAAGGTCATGGGCGATATGCGACAGGCGCACCGCGAGCGGACTTCCGGCACTGGTCTCGATGCAGCCATAGGCACGGCAGCGAACCTCGCCACGCCGCTCCTCGATAATCCCCCAACCCGTATGGGCCAAACCGGGGTCGATACCCAAGATAACCAAGCCAACCTCCCCTCGCCACAAGTACATCGCAAGGCAAGGCCCCGCGCATCATTCACGAACGTCTGTTCTAGAATAACACAACGCTAGCCCTATAAGTCAGCCGAGATTGAATTGTAGGTTGAGCATACGCAAGCGAGCGCCCGCCAGAGCGAGCAAGGTGCCTTGAAAGAGGAGGGCATTGACCTGGCGGTCATGCCCGACGATTGAAAGGCAGATTGCCGCTCTGGCGGGCGCACAGCGACCTAGTTTTGAGAGAAGAATGGGAACTGCCTCGGATCAACCGGCGGCTGCGGCATCGGCCCGCCTTGCGGGCCACCTTGCGGTCCGCCCTGGCCGCCCATCATCTTTTCGATGGCGTCCTGGACCTCGCCCTCAAACTTCTTCATGCCCTCATGCAGACGACGCTGGCCATCCTCGGAGCGCAGCTCTTCCATCTGCTCGGGCGAAATACCCAACAGATCACCCAGTATGCCCATCATCTCGCCACGCATGCGCTCGCTTGTATCCTCGTCGGCAAAGCGGTTCACCTCAGCGCGCGCCAGCGCATCGACCGTCATGCGTTCCTTGCCGCTCAGCCCCAGGTCGGACCACGCGAGCATGTACGGCCAGGCGCGCTCGACAAACGAACGGGCCGAGACGATCGGCGCCGTCGGCAGCATGCGGCGGGCGGCCTCGCCCTGACGTACGAGCATCAGCAGCAGCGAGCAAGCCTCGGGCTTGCCGGCGGCCATTGGGATGTCGTCGAAGGGTCGGTTGCGGTCCACGTGCGCCTCGAGCGTGCCATCGACCTCGCCCGGCTCGAGCCCACCGAGCAGCTGCGCCGCGCGATCGAGCATGTCGACCGGGCCGTCGAGCGTCGAGAGCGCCCGCGCCAGCACGCGCTCCATGCAATCTTCCACCGCGTTGAGCGTCACGAGCTCCTGCGGCACCACGGCAGACGTACGGTTGCGCACGCGCGCCACAAACTCGAGGGTCGACAGATACACATCGCCAAAGGGCGCGTAATCGCCCTGGTAGCCACCGCAAAGCGCCGGTGCCGCTAACGCGTACTCGGTCTTGGAAAGCGGGCTCAGAGCCATCGCGCCCAGCTCGAGCGCCGTGTCCTCCAACATGAGGCCCAGCGTACGCGAACGCAGGCGCTCGGCATCGCCCGCCGACACATCGCGGTCGAGCACGCGCGCCGCATCCGGCGCATCGCGCTCAACCGTGCGAATATGCAGGCGCTCGGCAATCGCTCGAACGGCGGCACAACGGGCGGCCTCGGCCTCCTCCTGCGCCGGCGTAAAGATGCGGTTGCGGTCCAACACCAGGCCGATCACGTTGCGCGAGCCCAATGCATCGACAGCCAACGCCGCAAGCAAAGACGACGGCAGATCGCCCTCGAGCGCCACCACGGCGCGCGACGTACCATGGGCACGGGCGTTATCGCGCACAGCGAGCACCAGCGCCTGCCACAACCACTCCTCGGAACGAAACTCGGGCAGCTCGTGGTCCTCCAAAGCATCGAGCATTACGCCGCGCTGAATCTCCTGAACCAGCAGGCTCTCCTCAAAACACGGCGCTTGAGCCACCACGCGCCCGCAGTCGTCGAGCACAAACGACCCGCCGGTATACACCGACTCGTCATAGGCACCGACCGGCGCCATGCAGGCAAACCATACGCTGCGCTTGGACGCAATCTTGCGATAGGCACCACTGCGAACGGCGGCAATGGCGGCCGTCTCGCGGTCGGTCATATCAAACGCGTTGAACTGAAAATAGGCGATGAGGTCGACACCGGTCGGCAGCATCTCGAGCTCGCGGTCCAAGTCGAAGATCACGGCGATACGCACACCGTCCACATCGAAGACCGGCGGCGCCCAACGGGCATCGCCGTTCCCACCGCGCTGCAGGGCAATGCTCGAACGGGCCGGCACCACATGGCCGTCCTTGAGCATCATGTAGTCGAGCAGGGGCTGGCCCTCAAACGAAACCGCCGCGGGCACGATGCAGATCATATCGAGTTCTTGGATACGCTCGGCGACGCCGGTCAGGCCCGTCAGCATGTCGTGCTCAAAGTCGGCAGCGCCCACCAAGCCGCCGGGCAGAGCGCCCATAAAGAGCGGAGCCGGGACGCACAGCACGCGCGCCCCGCGCTCGTGGGCCAGGCGCGCCTGGTCCTCGATGCGACCGCAAATGCCCTCAATATCACCCAGGCGCATATCGATCTGTGCAAGTGCGAGCTTCATGGCTCAGCCCTTTCCGTCGTAAACCATCGTTGTCGTAGTAAAAGCGCCGGCCGCATGATGCAGTCGGCGCTCGCATGTGCATATGCTAGCTATGATACCCCGAGCGGGGGCGCGCTCCTAGAACGTCGCGGACCACAGCCCGTGCAGGTTGCAATAGGCATAGACGGTACCGGTCTTGGAGCCGCCGGCAAAAAACGTCGCGGGCTTCATGCCGGGCTCAAGGTAATGGACCTCCAGACGGCCCTCGGCCTCAAGGGCAATCCACTCAATATAGTGCTCGGGCAGGCTGGGATGCTCAACCGAGCCCACGCGTGCGCGGATCACGTGACCGTCGCGCTCGCTCTCAACGACCGGCACGTGCTTTTCGAGCGCCGCATCCTCGGTGTTCGCGGTCAGTTCCGTGCAGCCGGCAGGGGTCGCAACGTCGTCGCCAAGGGCGGCGATAAGCTTGCCATCGGGGTCCTTAAAGAATTTCGCCATGATGTTCTCCTTTGCTGATGTGCCAATGTTCTCGATGGTTCTTATGCCCAAAGGCAGGCGAACCATCCACGGCATGGCAAATGAACACATAACGGGCAGGGACGATGGGACAGCGCGTACTATCCGCCCTGGCGGCCCCACCCGAGCGGGTTAGCGCCCGTCGCCGCCCAGCAGCGCCAAAACATCTTCGCGGGTAAACAGCGCCGACGAGATACCATCGCCGCCGAGCACGCTGTTGACCAGGTCGCGCTTGGACTCTTGCATCCGCATAATGCGTTCCTCGATCGTGTCCTTGGCGATGAGCTTGTACACGGTCACGGTATGCTTCTGGCCAATACGATGTGCGCGGTCAGTCGCCTGGTCCTGCGCGGCCACGTTCCACCACGGGTCGTAGTGAATGACCACGTCGGCCGCCGTCAGGTTAAGGCCCACGCCGCCCGCCTTGAGCGAGATCAAAAAGACCGGCACCTCGCCCGCCTGGAACTGCGCGACCATCTTGGCGCGGCTCTCCTTGGACGAAGCACCCGTGAGCTTAAGGAAGGCGATGTCCTCCTTGGCTAAGCGCTTACCGATGATATCGAGCATGCCCGTAAACTGGCTGAACAACAGGATGCGATGCCCGCCGTCGAGCGCGCCGTGCACGAGCTCCATGCACGTATCGAGCTTGGCGCTCCCCGCCTTGTAATCCTCGTAGTGTAGACGCGGGTCGCAGCAAATCTGGCGCAGTTTGGTGAGCTCAGCGAGCACCTTGAGCTTGTCTTTCTTAAACTCGGATGCCTCGCGGTGCTGCACCTGCTGGGCGATGCGGTCCTGGTTTGCCAGGTAGAGCTTGCGCTGCTCGCCGGTGAGCTGAGCCACGACAGTGTCCTCGATCTTTTCGGGCAGATCGGCCACCACGTCCTCCTTGACACGACGCAGCACAAACGGCGACACGAGCGCCTGCAGGCGAGCGGCGCTGTCACCCTCGGCGTGCTCGACCGGGCTTTCGAAGCGTTTGGCAAACGACTCGCGCGTGCCAAGCAGGCCCGGCATCAAAAAGTCGAAGATGCTCCAGAGCTCGGACAAGCGGTTTTCGATGGGCGTGCCCGTCAGGGCAAAGCGCACGCCGGCAGGCAGGCGCTTGGCGGCACGCGCAACCTGCGTGAGCGGGTTTTTAATGTACTGGGCCTCGTCGAGCACCACACGGGCAAAGTCCTGCTCGACGTACTCGTCGATATCGCGCCGCATAAGGTCATACGACGTCACGACCACGTTATGTTCGGCCACGCCGGCGATCTGCACACGGCGTTGAGCCTTGGCGCCCACAATGTCGCACACATCGAGCGACGGGGCAAAGCGCTCCAGCTCGGCGGTCCAGTTGTACACAAGTGACGCAGGGCACACCACAAGCGTGGGCTTAGCGTCCCCCGCTTCCACGCGCGCCAGGATATGTGCGATCATCTGCAGCGTTTTGCCCAGGCCCATATCGTCGGCCAAGATGCCGCCGAGGCCCAGGTGCTCGAGCGAGCCGAGCCACTGGTAGCCGTCGACCTGATAGCCGCGCAGTGCGGCCTTGAGCGAGACCGGCACCGTAAAGTCCATCTTGCCGAGCGTATCCAGGCGCTCGACGGTGCGACGGAACGCAGCGTCGCGATCGGCTTCGAGCGCGGGCGTGCGCGCAAGCATGCTGTCGACGAACAGGGTGCTCGACGCGGGAAGCGACACGCCGTCGAGCAGGTCGACAGCATCGACCCCCAGATCCTCGGCAAGGCCAAACGCGGCGCGTGCTCCCTCGTCCAGGCGAATGATGTCGCCCGACGTGAGACGCGCAAACGTCTGATGGCGTTTGTAGGAGTCGAGGTAGATGGCAAGGTCTGCCGCCGAAAGGCCGCTCGCGCCCAGCTCGACGTCGAGCAGGTTACTCTTGACGGTTGCACGCACCGAAAGCTTGGGCGCAGGGCGGACCGAGACCTGGCGCAGGCGGTCGCTGAGCATGACCTCACCCAGCTCGGACAGCACAGACAGACCATCGGTGAGCAGGCAGAAAAAACTCTCGTCATCGCGTTCCTCAAACGCCAGGCCGCCCTCGTAAAAGTCGAAATACAGGGCCGCCGTGTCCATAACGCGAAACTCTGCCACCTCGTCGCGCGGAGGCACGCCCGGGCGCCGCTCTTCGAAGGGGCTGCCCGGAGCGCCCAGGCTAAAGAGATCTGCCGACCAGTCGCCGTAGGTAACCGTAATTTTGCAGGTCACGAGCCCATCGTCGACGCCGATCGCCATGGCAAAGCTCGGCTCGGGCGCCACGGTATCGAGCGCGGCAGGCGCGGTAAGGTCGGTGTAGTCGCGCAAAATGGGCAGCGCCATACGACAGAACTCCCCCACCTGGTCGGCGGCGATATGGACCGGCGTGCGACAGGGCAGCAAGCGCGATAGGAACGGCGCCGCATGCTGGGCAAACGCTACATCGGCGCGGCGCGCACAGCGGGTGTCGACCAGATAGGCAACATCGCCCGAAGCAAAGCAGTATGCATCGGCCGGCAGGCGCAGATCGTAGCTGCCACCAGCCGCCGGCGCGATTTTGGCGGCAAGGAGCGGTGGGCGCTTAGACGGCGCCTCGTCCTCCCCTTCTGGAGACAGTTCAACCGCCACGTCATAGGTGCGATGCGTCGTCGTCCCCCGCGACCAGGCGGGCTCAAAGGAGATGGTCTGGCCGCGCAGCAGGTCCAGCACATATACGATGCTATGCTCGGACAGCGGCAACTGACGCTCGGCGACAAAACCGCTACGGGCAAAGTCGTACGACGCCGAACGCGAGCTTGTGATGTCATCGAGATAGGCAACGGTCGTCACAACAAGGTTGAGCAGCTTTGTCGACACGTCTTCGAAGGCTTCGGGCGTATGGACAAACGTGAGTTTCTTGCCGTACGAGAAGGTGCCGCCGCGCACGTAGGCGTCGGCCATGCCGTCGATATCCTTGACCACGTAGGACACCGAACCGCAGCGGATGCGGAACTCGAGCGCCCAGCTAAAGCGGTCGGCGAACAGCGGATTGTAGTACGGCGCCAACGAGGGTTCCAATGCCGCTTTGGGGGCGTCGGGATCAACGGCACTGGCAAGCTTGCGGCGCATGCTCGCCAGCTCATCCATGCGCGCGTCCGAAAGATCGGAGAGCGCCGCCATGAGGCTGGGGCTCGTGGGGACGGGCGCCGGGAAGGGAAAGTTGGGATTGACGGCCGGCGCTTTGGGCGCGGGGCGCGCGGGCTGTTTCGGCTGCGCCGTAAACGTGCGAACCGGTGTGCGCAGCCCCTCAACAGGCTCAATGCCGCTGGCGTCCAGGTACGCCAGCGCCGTGGCGATGGTGTGCTTGCACATGCCGGGGTAGCGATAGGCAGCGGGGCAATCGCAGTCGTAATCGATCACCTCGTGCTCGTCCATATCGAGCGCCACGTGCGTCTTGTACAGGTCGCCGCGCGAGCCGCGCACCGAGCCCTCAACCGTCACGTTTTTGGAGAAGCGCGAGCCGCTGTCCTCAATCGACAACACGGCGCCGTTGAGCATGAGCGAGCGGCCCTTCATAAAGGTACCGCTCAGCGCCGCCTCTTTCCGGAGCGCCTGCACAAACGTCCCCTGTGCCATCACTTCCTCCAATCCACACAGGGTAGCTAATTTGGGACGGGGCTATTTTAGCTACCCCCATATGTCGGTTGAGATGTATTCCGACCCTGGCTCATTCGCCGTCAGTCAAAGGGTAGCTAAAATAGCCCCGTCCCAAATTAGCTACCCCAGCAAAATCATTTTAGATAACCGTCACGCGGCCTTGGTTGCCGACGATAGCCTTTGCCTCGGCCAGCAGCGGAATCGAGCGCGCGTTGACCTTAGCAGGTACCTCGGCACGCAGCACGCGCCCGTCCACCTGCTCGATAAAGATCTCCACACGGTCGCCGCCCGGGTTGGTGGTGAGCACCGTGGCGAGACGCGCCATGTTGCCCTGGCTAAAGCGGCTGTTGGGCACCATGACCTCAAACACCTTGGGCTTGTTGTTCTCCTCGTTGAGCTCGAGCGGCACGATCTCCTGCGCGATGATCTGGTCGCCGCGGTCCGAGCGCTCGAGCTTGCCCTTAATGCGCACAAAGGCGTCGGACAGCTGCGCGCCCGTCTCGGGATCGACCTCGCCGTACAGGTACCCCTCGGCCTCCTTGTAGGTCTTGGGGAACACCACGACCGTGGCCTCGCCTTCCATGTCCTCGAGCTGCACGATGCCCATGGGGTCGCCGTTTTTGGTCACGCGCTTGGACACGCTCGAGACCATGCCGGCCCACCACAGCGCCTTACCCTCGGGAATCTCCTGGTTGATGGTGCCGCCCGTAGGATTCTGAACTTCGTAGCCGGTGTCGATCTGCGAGAACGAGAAGTCGCGCGCTTTGCTGAGCGCATACTCAAACGGGCGCAGCGGGTGGTCCGAGACATAGATGCCCAGAACCTCCTTCTCCTGGCTCAGCTTGAGGTGGCGGTCCCATTCCTGGCCATCCGGATCGGGCACGCTGACCTCAAAGCCCGAGCCCTCAACATCACCGAACATGTCAAAGAACGAGGTCTGGCCGCTCGCGCGGTCCTTCTGGCGCTTTACCGCGGCGTCGATGATGTTCTCGGGGTTGTTCTTGTCCACAAAGTGCATCATCTGGCGGCGCGGATAGCCCGTGGAGTCGAAGGCGCCTGCCTTGATCAGCGATTCGATCACGCGGCGGTTGGCCTGGCTCGAGTCCACGCGCTCGACAAAGTCGTGCAGCGTCTTAAACGGGCCGTCCGCCTCGCGCTCGGCAATGATCGCCTGCGCCACGCCGGTGCCCACGCCGCGGATGCCGGCCAGACCAAAGCGCACGCCTTCCTTGGTAGCCGTGAACTCGGTACCGGACTCGTTGACATCTGGCGAAAGCACGGGGATGCCGTCGTGACGGCACGCCGAGACGTAGTGAACGATCTTGTCGGTCTTACCCGTATAGGACGTCAGAACGGCCGCCATGTACTCGTGCGGATAGTGCGCCTTGAGCCACGCCGTCTGCATAACCAGGATGGCGTAGCCGGCGGAGTGCGACTTGTTAAAGGCGTAAGATGCGAACTCGAGAACATCGTCCCAAATCTTCTGGGCGACCTCGCGCGTGTAGTTGTTCTTGATAGCGCCGTTCATCCAGTGGTCGTAGGTGGTCTCGTCCGAGCCATCCTCCCAGTGGAGCACCGTCGACGTGAGCAGCTTGATC
This sequence comes from Collinsella sp., assembly GCA_048236535.1. Lineage (GTDB taxonomy): Bacteria > Actinomycetota > Coriobacteriia > Coriobacteriales > Coriobacteriaceae > Collinsella. The sequence continues at coordinate 27,365 of DBFAQQ010000032.1, forward strand.
TTTTTCTTAGCCACGGGCTTACGGATACGCGAGTCCGATTCGCCCTTGGAGAAGCCGCACATCTCGACGGAGATGAGCATAACCTGCTCCTGGTAGACCATGGTGCCGTAGGTTTCGCCCAGAATGTCGTCCAGACGGTCGTCGTAGGAGACGGCCGGCTCCTTGCCGTTCATACGGTTGATGTAGGACGAAACCATGCCGGCGCCCAGCGGGCCCGGGCGGTACAGAGCGATCAATGCTACGACGTGCTTGTACTCGGTGGGCTTCATGTTCTTGATCGTGGCCGTCATGCCGGCGGACTCGACCTGGAAGACGCCGGCGGTGTGGCCGGAACCCATGAGCTTAAAGATCTCGGGATCGTCAAAGGGAATATCTTCCTCTTTGATGTCGATGCCGAAGTTCTTTTTGATGTTGGCCTTTGCCTTGGAGATAACCGTCAGCGTACGCAGGCCCAGGAAGTCCATCTTGAGCAGGCCCATGTCGGCAACGGTATGGCCCTCGTACTGGGTAATCTCGACGCCGCCCTTGGTGTCGAGCTTGGTGGGCACGTGCTCGTTGACGGGGTCGCGGCAGATCAAAACGGCGCACGCGTGCACGCCCTCGCCACGGGTGAGGCCCTCGATCGAGAGCGCCGTGTCGATGATGCGGCGGGCGTCGTCGTCCTTTTTATAGGCCTCGGCAAAATCTGGGTTAAACAGATCCTCTTTGCCGGGTTGTTTTTCGAGTACCTGCTTGAGCTTGACCTTGGGGTCGCTCGAGACCATCTTGGACAGGCGCTGGCCCATGTAGACCGGGTAGTCCAAGACGCGCGCGGCGTCGTTGATGGCCTGCTTGGCCTTGATGGTCGAGTAGGTGATGACGTGGGTGACCTTCTCGGGGCCGTAGAGCTGGCGAACGTGCTCCACGACCTCGAGGCGCCGCTCGTCGTCGAAGTCCATATCGATATCGGGCATCTCGGTACGCTGCGGAGACAGGAACCTCTCGAACATCAGGCCGTTTTCGAGCGGGTCGAACGCGGTGATGTTCATGGCATAGGCGACGATAGCGCCGGCTGCCGAGCCACGGCCGGGACCGACGCCGATGCCGTTGTCCTTGGCCCATTGCACATACTCGGCAACGATCAAGAAGTAGGCGGCAAAACCCTTGTCGCAAATGACCTTGTATTCGTACTCAAAGCGCTCTTTGATGTTGACGCCACCGATCTCGCGCGTGGCCCAGTCGTCACCGTAGTGCTGGCGCAGGCCCTTCTCGCACTCGCGGCGGAACTGGCTCTCGTGCGTCTCGCCGGGGTCGAGCAACGGAAAGCGCGGCAGGATGATGGAGTCCCAGTCCAGCTCAACGTAGCACTTGTCGGCGATCTCGAGCGTGTTGTCGCAGGCCTCGGGGCAATACGGGAACATCGCCCGCATCTCCTCCTCGGTCTTCATGTAAAACTCCGAGCCGGTCATGCGCATGCGGTTGGGGTCGTCGACCTTGGCGTTCATGCCAATGCACATGATGACGTCCTGCACGGGCGCATCCTCGCGGCGCAGGTAGTGGAAGTCGTTGGTAGCGATAACCTTGACGCCCACCTGCTTGGCGATATCGATGAGCTTACGGTCCATCTGCTCGTCGGTCAGGCCGTTGTCGGTGGTGATGCCGTGTTCCTGGATCTCGATGTAAAAGTCGCCGGGGTCGAAGGTGTCACGGAAGGTCTCGGCCCACTTGATGGCGCCCTCCGTGTCACCGCGGTCGATGTATTTGGGGATGATGCCCGCGATGCAGGCACTCGTGCAGATCATGCCCTTGGCGTGGCGGCGCAGGTTGTCGAGCGTCACGCGCGGCTTGTAGTAAAAGCCCTGCACGGCAGCCTCGGAAACCGTCTGCATCAGGTTGACGTAGCCCTCCTGGTCCTTGGCCAGAAGAATCATGTGGTAGAGCTCGGGCTTATGGTCGCGGGCAAGGGTCTCGTCCGGCGTAAAGTAGACCTCGCAGCCAAAGATGGGTTTGATGACCAGGGGCGGCTTGAGCTCGTCGATGTTGCCCTTCTCGTCCCACATGGCCATGTCCTTCACATACTGGGCATGCTCGCGCGGGTTTGCCTCGGGATCGGGCTCCACCAGCTCGTCGCGGCGGTCCTTTTCCAAGAAGGCCTTGTCGTGGCTCCAGGTTTTGTACTCGGGCGTGTTGTGGTTGACGGCGTCGCAGGCCAGCGCCAGGTCGGGCACGCCATACATGTAGCCGTGGTCGGTAATGGCCACGGCGGGCATGCCCAGCTCTACGGCACGGTTGACCATATCCTGGATACGGGTTGCGCCGTCGAGCATGGAAAAAACAGTGTGATTGTGCAGATGGACGAATGCCATGTGATGAGCTCCGATGCGGGTTCGTGTTCTGACTGAACGATTTTACCCCACGGCACGGACAGCACCCGAACCTAGCCAAACCAACACGGCTCCTATTGAGTTGCGGTGAAATGCGGACTGTTTGGCGGCTTTTTTGGCCAAAACAGTCCGTATTCCACCGCAAGTTATCTGAGGGCTAGAGATTGTAGGTGACTACTTGAGGTTCGGCGGGTTCGACGAAGATGGCTGGATTCGCCTGCTCCACGCGAACGAACTTGACGGTCACGGCCTCAAAGCCCGCCTTGTGCAACACGTCGGCGTAAACGCGCGCCTGCAGGGCGTGCTTCTCGAGCAGCTGGTCCGGCGTCTCGTCCGGCGTGCCGCCCGTCTTGTAATCAATGACCAGGGCGCGCGACGGATCGGCCGGGTCGGTGGCCAGTGCATCGATGGCGCCCTCGGCATAGGCACCGTAGCGAGCGATGTCCTCGTCCTCGCAGCCCAGCGAAAAGAACGGCACCTCGGCGCGAACGCACGGCCACGCGAGCAGGTCGGCACGAACAGCCGACTTGAGCCAGCGGTCCAGGGCAACGTCGAAGCGTTCGCGCTGCTCCGGCGTCAGGCGCCACAAGCGTGCCAGCGCATCGGCACGCGCGGCGGGCAACGCGTCGGCACCCATCTCGATGAGCCACTGGCAGGCGGCGTGGAAGGCCGAGCCCAGCGCCATGGGATTGCCGGCGGGCTCGACAGCGGCCACGTCTGCATCCGTCATCTCCGAGCCATCCGACTCCGCATCATCGCCAGCCTCGTCCATGGGAACACGAGCCTCGGCGGCACGGTCTTCCGTCTCGGCATGCAGTGCCGCGGCGATTGACGAGTAGCTATACGAATCACGCATCGGATACGGGCAGATGCCCATGCGCACGCCCACCGCCTGGGGATACACGAGCTCAAACGCATCGGGCTCGGGGTCGGCAGGACCGGGGACGGCGGCGCGGGCATCTGCACCGGCGCCCTCCGGCCCCGCATCGCCGCGGACAAGCCTGCCCTCGGCATCCAGTGAAGCGTTGGCCTCAAACGCCTGCTCGCCAAAGGTAAAGTCCGCGAGCGAAATGAGCTCGTAGTCGCCCGGCTGGGAGTTGTCGAACACCAGGCGGTCGGAATCGAGCTGTGGCATGTCCAGAGCGTCGGTCGGCAAAATACGGCGCAGCACGTCGTAGGTCAGATCGGTCTCGACGTCGAAGGTCGGCACCGTCACCTTGCCACGGCTCACGCCGGCATCCATCGCCAAGATCACCAGCTCGCGCGCACGCGTCATGGCAACGTAGAGCAAGCGGGCCCGCTCCTCGAGCGAAAGCTGCAGATCGTCGTTGCGCAGGCGAGCAAATGCCTCGGCGGGAGAACCCGTCGCACAGACGTCCTCCATGAGCTCCGGCGGCAGCCACAGCGACGTGCCCTTGCCCTTAAACGCATGCTCAAACTGCTTTTTAACGTCGTCGCCCTTCACAAAGGTCCCGTCGGCGAGCTTAACGCCGTCGAAGCGTGCCGGCAGCGCTACGACCTGCGCTCCGCCCTCAACGCGACCCATCTGTGCCGCGCCCGAGGACTTACGCACGCCAAAGCACTCGGCGACCGCCACGACCGGATATTCCAGACCCTTGGAGGCGTGTACCGTCATGATGCGCACCGCGCCGTCGCCCTCCTCGTTGAGGGCACCCGGGGCTTCCTTGCCCGCCAGGAAGCGGTCGAAGGCCAGCGCGATGGAACGCGGCGAGTTGCCGAACTCGGCCTCCGCCTCGGCCACAGCGTCGAGCGCCTTGAGCACGTTGGCGGCAATGGCCTTGCCCTCGGGACCACGCTGTGCCAGACGCACAAACCAGCCGGAGGCGTTGACCACGTCGTGCGCGATGGCGGCGAACGAATCGCGGCCCACGCGACGAAGCGCATACCGCAGCACCTCGCGGGCGCGCGTCACGAGCGGCAAGTCTTGCAAACCCGGTACGTCGAAATCACTCATGATGCCCACGTCGATATTCCGGCGCGAAGTCTCCCCCGTCTCGCTATCGAGCTTGGTCGCCAGCGCCAGGAATTCCTGGGCGCCGAGCGCAAACATCGGCGAGGCCAGCAGTGGCATAAGACCCTGCGCCGTATCGGCCGGATTGGCGAGTGCGCAAACCAGGGCGCGCACCGTCTGCACCTCGGCAGCCTGCGCAAAGACCGAGCCACCCGCGATGACGCAATCGAGCCCTTGGTCACGGAAGGCCTGTGCGTAGACGTCTGCGTTGGTCATGCGGCCCAGCAGCAGCACCATGCCGCCCTGGGGCTGGCCGGCATCGGCAAGCGCGCGGAACCGCTCGGCGATCGCACGGGCCTTGGCCTGTGTGCGCTCCTGCGTACTGCCGCCGGCAACAAAGAGGGCCTGGCGACGCGAGGCATCTGCCACTAGCGTGTCCTTGCGGCCGTCGCTCGCCTCAAGATCCAAAAAGCCCTGCATCAGGCCGCCGTCATCGCCGTCGAAGACGCGTGCCACGTAACGCAGCACCTCGTCATGGCTGCGGAAGTTGCGCACGAGCTTGACGAGCTCGCCGGCAGGGGCGTCGGCCACGGCAGTCGCCTCGGGCGCGGCAGACGAGCCCACCTTGCGCTCCTGGCGACGGAACACCTCGACCTCGGCGCCGCGGAAGCGATAGATGGACTGTTGCGCATCGCCCACGGTGCACAGCGCGCGCTCCCCCGCACCCGTCAGGTAACGGATCAGATCGACCTGCATCTGGTCGGTATCCTGGAACTCGTCGATCATGACCATCTTAAAGCGGCCCTCGTACGCAGCACGGATGGCAGGGTAATCGCGCAGGGCCTCGTAGGCCATACGCAGCAGGTCGTTGTTATCGAGGGCGGACTGGGCAGCCTTCAGCGCGCGATACTCGGCCTCGACGGAACGGGCCAGGCCCACCAGCGCATCGAGCGCCGGGCCGCCGCAGGCAAGCACGATATTGACAAACGCATCGGCGGCCTCGGCCTTGAGCAGCTCGACCTGCTCCTTAGGGAATGCCTTGCTCGCGCGCGGCATGGTGCATGACATCATGAGTCGCGCCGCATCGACCATGGTCTTGTCGCTCGCCTCGAACGCGTCGATGGCATCGAGCGCCGCCTGTGCCTTCTCGGTCGAGGCCTTGCTTGCGCCCAGCGCCGCGCGATAGGCATCGGCGAGTGCCGAGGTATCGGCCTGGCCGCGCGCCACGCGCACGTCGTCCATACCGCCCGGCAACTGGCTCGACAGCTCCAGCAGGTCGCGCACCAGGCCCTTGATGGTCGTGCCTGCGCCAAAGGAACCGCCCTCACCCGCCATGGGATACCAGGCGTAGAGGGCCTTGAGCGATGCCGCGAGCTCGGGGGCGGCATCGGGTGCCGTCGCGCGACCCAGCACATGCTCAACAGCCTGATCCATGAGCTCGTCGGTATCGGTGAGCACCGTGAACTCGGGGTCGATGCCCAGCTCCAGCGCGTGCGCGCGCAGGATACGCGAGCACATGCCGTGAATGGTCGAGATCCACGCGTCGTCGACGGTCAATGCTTCCTCGTCCATGCCCTCATCGATAAGCGCACGGCGCACGCGGTCGCGAATCTCGGCCGCGGCATCCTTGGTAAAGGTGATGGCGAGCACCTGGTCCAGATGCTCGACGAACGGACCGGATTCGGGCGAGAGCGCGTAGACGATGCGGCGCGTGAGGGTAAAGGTCTTGCCCGAACCGGCGCCCGCCGAGACAAACAGCGGACGGTCGAGCGTCTTGACGATCTGCAGCTGTTGCGGCATCAAGGTCGAAAGGTCCATGGTCTACACATCCCTCCTTACAAACGTACCTTCGTGGTTATACGAGCAGCGGCCATGCGCGGCCTGCGTCGACGCCGGGTCGGCAGCAGCGACATTGCCCGCCTCGAGTTCGCGCAAGCGCTCGGCGATGCCGGCCTCCACGCGATCGAGCAGCGCATCGAAGTCCATGTTGCCGCCCTCACCGGGAAAGCCCTTCTTAAGCCCCGGGATGCGGCCGTCGCCACGCTCCTCCTCGAGCAGTTCGGCACTCGCGGCGCCTCGCAGCGCCGGTTTGCCGCCCTTGGTCGAAAAATAGAGCGCCGCACGGGTATCCAGATCCAGCGCCCGGCGCATGGCCTGCGCATAGATAAGCGTCTGGGTATGGGGCGGCAGCCACCGCGGATCGTCGATGGGCGCCGTGCCCGATTCCTCGTCGCGCACCGTGGGGTCGGCGAGTTTAAACTCCTCAACGCCCGTGCGATGCTTGTAGTCGATCACGACGGCGCGGTTCTCGGCATCCACGTCCACACGGTCGATGCGCCCACCGAGCGGCCAGCCGGCATACTCAACGTTAAGATCGTTAAAGGCAAACTCCAGGTAGCGCGGAGCAAAAGGCGTCAGCGCCTCGGCTTCATAGGCAAGCACGCCTTCCAGCTGCGGCAGAATCTCGGCCACCTGGCGCTCCTCTACCGGAGAGAGCGGCACGAGCGGGCCCTCGTTGCCACGCTTGGAGGCATGTTCGGCCAAGGTCTCGTCAAAGACCTCGCGCAGCAGCTCCTGAGCACGTGGCAGGTTCTCGGGCGTCACACGTTCCATGCCCTCCTGGGGCAGACGGGCGTGCAGGTGTTCCAGCACGTCGTGGACAAAGTTGCCTTTCTCCATATTGCCAAAGCCGGCGTCGATCGACTGGGGCTTCACGCGGTACGAGACAAACCAGCATAGCGGGCAGGTCGAATAGGCCTCGATCTGCGAGGCAGACGTCAGGCGCGGCACCAGCGGCGCATCCTCGCCCTCGCCATCTCGACGGCGCAGGACCAGATACGGAATGGCTTCATCGCTCAGATGCTGGGGAGCTTCGCAGGTCACGCGCTCGCACCTAAGACCTTCGCCTGCCGCGGGATCAAAGTCGGCGATGATATCGCCCTCGCCCACGCGCGTGGGCTTGGCAGCGCCAGCGGCCTCGGCATGTGCCCGCAGCTCGGTCCATACGGCTGCCGGGTAGCACTCGCGTGCCTGACGATCGTGCGTCACGCGGGCGAGCGCGACCGGACCGCTCGCCGCCTGCATTGCATGGCCAAAGCGTACGCGCAGCAGGGCGGCGGGCTCCAAAGACACGCCGTCGCGGCGCAGCTCGGCCGTCAACGTGGCAAGCGGGCCCTCTTCGTGCGAAAGCGGGTAGCTGTCCAGGTCGACATCGACAAACAGCACGGCATCGTAGCTGCCAGGGCGTAGAACCGACGCATCGGCAAGCGGCACAAAGCGCACTTGTGCCCGTGGTGTGCGATCGACCTCGTAGGTCTCGTAATCGTAAGCGGCACTGCGCTTGTCCACCTTGGTTCGAACGCCGTCGAGAACCGGCACGGTCGCAGCCTGCGACACGTCGAGCGCGCGAGCATCGTTCATAAGGATGTCGATGGCATGGCGCAGCAAAGCCGTCTCTGCCTGGCGACGGGCCTGGCCGTCAAGGCCGCCTAGAGCGCGATCGGGCAGCGCCTCGGCAACGGCGAGCATGGCCTTGAGCGCCGTCACGGGTTTGTCGCGCCACAGCGCCTGGAACACGTCCGAGACCACGCACGGCACGTTCTTAAACCAGTTCTCGTCGCTGGCGGCCTTGCGGGCGCCCCTCACCTGGCCCTGCACGCTCTGCAGCAAGCTCTTGACGCCCGCAGTGGTCTTGCTGCGCGACAGGCGCATGTTCTTGTCGAAGCCGCGGGCGCTCGCGGCGTCGGCACCCGAAAGCGGGCTATAAATCCAGTCGGTAAGCTCCGGCGCGGGCCACCACTCGGTCTTGGAGGCGGTGCCCTCGTCGGCAGCCTTCATGCGCTCGATCAGATTGGCGAGTGCCGTGAACTGCCTGCCCGCGATGGACTGGGAAAACGCCGTGAACTCAGTCGTCTCGGCCGCAATGTGACGCGCCGCCAAACGGGCAGCGAGTTCGACGAACAGCTGGGGCGCCTGGGCGGAAACTACGAGCACGCGCGCGGAGTCGGCGTTCGTCGCGGCGCCGTCGCGCGACATGGACTCCTCGCATGCCGCGACCAGGTTCTCAAGAGCATCCACATAAGCGCGGGCGCGGGCATGGGGACCGGCCACCTCTATAAAAATAGGCTGAGCAGCAGGCGCAGAAGCGGTCTCGGACGCGCCGGCGTCCTCCCCCAACGGGGCGGCCTCAAACAGCACACCGCGGGCATCAAAGGCGGCAGCAAGTTCCTCGCGCATCGCCGCCTGCTCGCAAGCGAGCAGCACGACAACCTCTCCCCCGCGGTTCGCCACGGCCGACAACAGCTCGAGCAGACCATGCGTAAACGACGTGACACCACGCACGCAGACGGCGCGGGCGCACCCCGGCAGGTTGTTCGCTAGGGCTTCTGCCATCATATCGGCGGCTTCGCAGGGCTCGACCATGTCTCGACGGTCCAAACCGCCCGCGTAGGCACTCAACAGCTCGAACACACGGGCCTCGGCGTCGCTTTTGGGCTCGGGTTGAGCGGCGGCATCGCGGCAGCGTTCGTCGCCCGTCCCCGCCACGCCCGGCAACACGTCGCGGGCCATACGCGCAAGCATGCGTACCGTGCCTTGGCTGCGCGAGAGCGGCTGCAGAGCAGCGTCGTCGCGGCGGTCGATCATGTCCGAGAACAGCATCTGGCGCTGAAGGTTATCCACAAAGCTGCGGCCATCGCCCATAAGCTCCCACAGCGAGCGGAGCCACGATGTGGGCGTCTTGTAATCGACACCCAGTGAAACCCCGGCTTCTGCCGCATCATGACGGCACAAGTCGAGCTCGGCAAACGAGGGCGCCAACAGAACAGCGCGCCCGTGGCGGGCAACCAGGTCGGCCAGCAGAGCCGCCTCGGCATCGCTCAAATCCGTGCCGGCATTGGTGGTATAGATTCGAACAGGCATGGTCCTCCACTCAAACTGTTCGCAATATTCAACGCATCTATCCTACCCGCCCGCACGGACAACATGGCACCACACCAACATGTTTTGGCGCATCGGGGTCAGGCCACTTTGCACCAGATCCCCTCGATGATCCGTTTTCCTCCGTCCCCAAGGGATCGATTTCGACACACAAAAACCGCCCCCGAAGGGGCGGCTCCAGCTGATTCGTTTGTTGCCGTTGGCCTACTCGCCATCCTCCAGCTTAATGAGGATCTTACGGTAGCCACCGTACTCGCCGTTGAGCGCCTTGGAAACACGGCTCACCGTAGTGGACGAGGCGCCCGTGCGGGCCTGAACCTCAACATAGGGCTCGCCCTCATCCAGATAACGCGCGACCTGCAGGCGTTGCGAAAGATCGCAAATCTCGCGCGGCGTGCAGATATCGGTTAAAAACGCCTGGATATCCTTCTCGTCATCCAAAAGATTAAATGCGTGGACTAGCTGCTTGACATCAGGCTTGTCAAACATGTTCTCGATATTCATCGATCACCGCCAAACCCGCCATAAGGCATCGAAGTTGATACTGACATCGGGCATCGTTCACCCGTAATATGCAATAAAACTATGCATGGGCCATTTGCCCGTAGCAGTGTAGCACACCACCAAACTAAAGCGACAAGACTCTCTGTCAGCGGCACGTTTTTCAGGACGAACGCCGTTTTGAAACCGAATGCGCACGTAAGCTCCACGAATATCTGAGACAATGGGCGGCCGAACAAAGCGGCACATCCGCTCGGCCGTCCAAGCTGCCGCAGCAAGCCGTTTCACGCGACACCAACGCACCCTGCGCAAGAAAGGATTCCACCATGCGCTTTATGCTTAACTGGCTCTTTACCTCGATCGCCATCGCGATTGCCACGTTCCTCGTTCCCGGCATCCAGCCCTTCGGTTTTGCCGAGGCCTGGGTCTGTTTCGCCTTCGTGGGACTGTTCCTGAACATCGTCGATTCGTTCGTCAAGCCGTTCCTGACGGTCATCTCACTGCCGCTCACGATCATTACGCTGGGCATTTTCCAGCTTGTCGTCAACAGCTTTATGCTCGAGCTCGCGAGTTACCTGTCGGTCAACCTGCTTGGCATCGGCATCTCCATCGCAAGCTTTGGCTCGGCCTTTATGGGCAGTATCCTAGTGTCCATCATGCGCAGCATCCTCGACAGCATCGCCGAGGACTAAAACGGCCATTCCGGCCGTGCCCGTCTCAACAGCCCAAAACGAAGGCCGCCCATCGCAAAAATGGGCGGCCTTCTTATTTGTCAAGTCTCAAAGGACGAGAGAATCTACCATTTCTACCCGTCCTCACATGGCAGGTGTGGGTTAGATGACGTAGTCGTAGCCATGGTTGGGAGCGACAAGTTGATCGAGCGTCACACCATCGAGGTAGTCGTTGATGAGCTTGTCCAGGTTCTTCCACACGTCGAGCGTGGGGCACTCATCCGAACGCGAGCAGCCCTTACAGTCGCCATCCAGGCATGCAACCGGTGCCAGACTACCCTCCGTCAGGCGCAAGATCTCGCCCACCGTGTACTGCTCGGGCGGTCGCGTGAGCACGTAGCCGCCGCCCTTACCGCGCATGCCCGAAAGCATGTTGGCGCGCACGAGCGTAGCCAAGATGTTCTCGAGATATTTCTCGGAAATCCCCTGTCGCGCCGCGATCTCTTTGAGCGGGATGCGACCGGCCGCCTGGTGCTCGGCCAGATCGACCATAACGCGCAGGGCATATCTGCCCTTAGTAGAAACCAACATGTATAGTGCTGCCTTTCGGTCATTTAGTCCGTAGAAATTCTAGCCGAAAAATTGGTTTTGAAAATACCCGTTCCGGTCAAGATGGTTAATCAGCTCGTAATAATCTTCTATTTCCTATTGCATTACTAGGCTTTAGTGTCTAGTATGCTTCCCAACAGCTAAACGAACAACCTATAAGGTTTATGGGTTTAGCTGCTACACGCACCGTGAAACCACACGGCAACCAGCAACTTGAACACTTTGGAGGTTCACCATGAGCAAGGTTTACACGTCCATCGATCAGCTTATCGGCCACACCCCGCTCCTGGAGCTCACTCACTTTGAGGCCGATGAGGACCTCAAGGCCCGCGTGCTCGTCAAGCTGGAATACTTCAACCCCGCCGGATCCGTCAAAGACCGCGTCGCCAAGAACATGATCGACGAGGCCGAGAAGGCCGGCAAGCTCGTGCGCGGTGGCGACTATACCATCATCGAACCCACGAGCGGCAACACCGGCGTCGGCATCGCCTCGGTGGCGGCTGCCCGCGGCTACAAGGTGATCATCACCATGCCCGAGACCATGTCCGTCGAGCGCCGCAAACTTATGCAGGCATACGGCGCACAGCTTGTGCTCACCGACGGTTCCAAAGGCATGAAGGGCGCTATCGCCAAGGCCGAGGAGCTGCAGAAGGAGACTCCCAACAGCATCATCGCCGGCCAGTTTGTGAACCCCGCCAACCCCGCCATCCACAAGGCCACGACCGGCCCCGAGATCTGGGATGACACCGACGGCGAGGTCGACATCTTCGTCGCCGGCGTTGGAACCGGCGGCACCGTAACCGGCGTGGGTGAGTTCCTCAAGGAGCAGAACCCCGAGATTCAGGTCGTCGCCGTCGAGCCCGCCACCTCCCCGGTGCTCTCCAAGGGCCAGGCCGGCCCGCACAAGATCCAGGGCATCGGCGCCGGCTTTGTGCCCGACGTCCTCGATACCCGGGTCTATGACGAAATCATCCCCGTCGAGAACGACGACGCCTTTGCCACCGGCCGCGCCGTGGGCCACAAGGAGGGCGTGCTCGTGGGCATTTCGTCCGGCGCCGCCGTGTGGGCCGCGCTGCAGCTGGCCAAGCGCCCCGAGAACGAAGGTAAGACCATCGTGGCGCTGCTCGCCGATACCGGTGAGCGTTACCTGTCCACGGCACCGTTCCAGGACTAGGGCCTGTCACTTGTCGGTAGGTCCAAGGCACGCCGGTCTCCCCTCTCTTCTGGCTGCCTGAGCCCATCTCGTTAGGGTGTCCCACGAGACGTCCGGACTTGCTACAATGTCTGCGGCGCGGAACCAGCCTCCCGCGCCGCTTTTCTTTTTTTGGCCACATGCCACCAAGGAGAACCTCCCCATGCACAACAAGCGCGTGCTCGTCGCCATGAGCGGCGGCGTCGATTCCAGCGTGACCGCGTACCTGCTCAAAAGCCAGGGCTACGAATGCGTCGGCGCCACCATGCGCCTCACCTGCCCCGCGCCCGATCCCGTCACGGGCATGAGTAAGGTCGACCGCGACATCGCCGATGCAAAGGCCGTCGCCGAGCGCCTGGGGATACCTCACCATGTGCTCGACCTGCAGCAGACCTTCGACCGCAATGTTATCGAGCGCTTCGTGACCGCCTACCAGGAGGGACTGACGCCCAACCCGTGCATTATCTGCAACCGCCACATTAAGTTTGGCGCGTTGCTCGATGCGGCACTGGATATGGGCTGCGACTACATCGCCACAGGCCACTACGCCAAAACGAGCCAAGCGTCCGACGGCACTTGGCAGCTGCACCGCGGCGAGGGCCCCAAGAAGGACCAGAGCTACTTTTTGTATTCGCTCACGCAAGAGCGCCTGGCACGCACGATCTTTCCGCTGGCTGGGTTGGACAAAGAGCGCGACGTGCGCCGCATTGCCGCCGAGCAGGGCTTTACCAACGCCAAGAAGGCCGAAAGCGAGGACATCTGCTTTATCGCGGATGGCGACTATGCAGGCTATATCGAGCGTCGGTGCGGGCATCCCGCTATACCGGGCGATATCGTATGGCGCGACGGCAGCGTGGTCGGACGCCATAACGGCGCGCTGCGCTATACCATAGGCCAGCGCAAGGGCCTGGGCGTCGCAATGGCGCACCCCGTGTATGTGACGGGCGTCGACACCGCCAACAACATTGTGCATCTTGGCGAGGCCGAGGACCTGACGGCCGCAGCGCTCACGGCCAATGACTGGATCTGGAGCGCCCCTGCCGACCGCATGGAGGCAGAGCTCACGTCCGGCGGCATTCGCGTGGGCGCCAAGTACCGCTACCGTCAGAAAGACCAGGCAGCGACCCTTACGCGCGGCGAAGACGGGCAAATGCTGCTAACTTTTGACGAGCCGCAGCGCGCCATCGCCCCCGGCCAAGCCGTTGTAGTCTACCGCGGCGACGTCGTCTTGGGAGGCGGCACCGTTACGGCAGCTATCAAGTAGTCCCATCCCCTTCATAAGTTGCGGTGAAATAGGGACTGTTAAGCGTTTCAGGCCGCTAAACAGTCCCTATTTCACCGCAACTTAGAGAGGACGGCCTCGGTCGGCACTGCTGTGTCAGCCGAGGCCGCTGCATCGTTAGCGCTGGACGTAGGCGCGAACCAGCTCAAAGGTGTTGCGCACGCCGTCAATGTGGCTGCGCTCGTAGTTGTGGCTCGCGTACACGCCGGGACCGATCAGGCCGTGACGGATGTCGTAGCCGGCGGAAAGCGTGGCCTCAACGTCCGAGCCGTAATGCGGGTACACGTCGATGGCGTAATCGAGCTCCAGCTCGCGCGCGATGTTGGACAGCGTGGTTACCAGGTCGTAGTTGTACGGACCGCCCGAATCCTTGGCGCAGATCGAAACCATGCGCTCGGTGCAGCCCAGGTCGTCGCCCACGCAGCCCATGTCTACGCTGATCATCTCGCGCGTGTCGGCCGGCACGAAGGCTCCGCCGTGGCCGACCTCCTCGTACACGGTAAAGAGCAGCGACACCTTGCGTGAAAGCGTCACCTCGCCAGCGGCGACGGCACGCGCCAAGCCCAGCAGAATCGCCGCCGACAGCTTGTCATCCAAGAAGCGGCTCTTAATGTAGCCGCTCTCCGTCACCGTGGTACGCGGATCCATAGCGATGATGTCACCAGTCTGAATGCCCAGCTCAAGCACATCGCCCTTGCTGTCGACGTTCTCGTCGAGCAAGATCTCCATGTTCTTCTCGATGGTCTTGACCGGCTCATCGGCCACATGCGCCGAGGGCTCGGTATTGAGGACCACACCCGTGTAGACATTGCCATCGCGCGTATAAACGGTGCAGTTCTCGCCATCGGCCGTAGACCACTGATGCCCGCCGAGAGTCGTGGGGCGCAGGCGACCATTGTCCTTAATGGAGCGCACCATGGCGCCCAGGGTATCGACATGGCTCGCCAACACGAGCGGCTCACCCTCACCACCAAGCTCAACGAGCACATTGCCCTTATTGGAGCGCTCGGGCCCAAAGCCCATATCGCGCAACGTCTCCATCAGATAATCAGTCGCCGCACGGGTATAGCCCGTAGGCGAAGCGATAGAAGTCAGCGTCTTAAGCTGTCCTGCGATATAGGAGAGCGTCTCCTCTAGAGAAGCATCAATATTAGAAGTCATATGCATCCTTCCAAGTAAAACTAAGACCGAGTCCCGATTTTAACCGTTCTGCACGTACAATGCCCCAGGAGCCGAGCCGACTCCAGACGTCCCCGCACCGGTTTTGTGCACGTGCACGGTTTACAATCCCAATCTTGCATAAATCCTATCGGTATCTGCATAGAAATGAGGCATCTTTTTGCTTCGTCTCAGGGTGCCCCACCTTGGGCCGTGCAAAAAACGGAGTATTCAGCACCGTGGACCCCAACAGCCCCATCACGAACGACAAAACGACGCGGTTACAGCAGTGTTGCAGGACGTCGCAAAGCAAAAACTCAGTAACAACCCCCTCCGCTCATCGATAGCCCGCCCACAATGGCTGTCGATGAGCGCCTGCGGGCCACTACGGGCCATTCACAACGTTATGCATTTTTAAGAGCTTGCTGAATACTCCCAAAAATGCACGCTGGGAAGTGCACCACCTATCCGCAGCGGGCAGTATGCCTTGGTTTTGCCCGTCTCGGGGCATCGACGCAGCACAAAAAGCCCCGCCGTGCGTAGCACGGCGGGGCCAGCGGCAAGTCAAAAGTCCATACGCCTACAGGCGAAAGAACACCAAACTAGGCTAGGCAGCCGGGCAGATCTTCTTGAAGAGCTCGATGACGTCGTCGAGCGTCGCCTCGCGCGGGTTGCCCGGGAAGCAGGCGTCGGCCATGGCGTCCTTGGCCAGGACCTCGATCTCGTCAGCCTTCATGGCCTCGCAGACGTGCGGGATGTTCACGTCGGCAGAAAGCTGCTTAACGGCGGCGATGGCAGCATCGGCGGCCTCGTCGGTGCTCATGCCCGTGGTGTCAACGCCCATGGCGACGGCAACCTTGGCCAGGCGCTCGGCGCAAACCGGCTTGTTGAACTCCATGGCGATCGGCAGCAGCATGGCGCAAGCGACGCCGTGCGGGGTGTCGTAGTGAGCGGACAGGGTGTGCGCCATTGCGTGGTCGATGCCCAGGCCAACGTTGGAGAAGCCCATGCCGGCGACATACTGGCCAAGGGCCATGCCCTCGCGGCCGGAGCCGGGCTGGCCGGACTTGGCCTCGGCGACAGAGTCGCGCAGGTTCTCGCTGATCAGCTTAATGGCCTCAAAGTGGAACATGTCGGAGAGCTCCCAAGCGCCCTTGGTGGTGTAGCCCTCGATGGCGTGGGTCAGAGCGTCCATGCCAGTGGAAGCGGTCAGGCCGGCGGGCATGGAAGCCATCATGTCGGGATCGACGACGGCGACCTCGGGGGCGTCGTTGGTGTCGACGCACACGAACTTGCGGACCTTCTCGGGGTCAGTGATGACGTAGTTGATGGTCACCTCGGCGGCGGTACCGGCGGTCGTCGGCACAGCGATGGTGAACACGGCATGGTTCTTAGTGGGAGCAACGCCCTCGAGGCTGCGGACATCGGCGAACTCGGGGTTGTTGATGATGATGCCGATGGCCTTGGCAGTGTCCATGGAGGAGCCGCCACCGATAGTCACGATAGCGTCAGCCTCGGCGGCCTTGAAGGCCTCGACGCCGTCCTTGACGTTCTGGATAGTGGGGTTGGGCTTGATCTCGGAGTAGAGGCTCCAAGCGATGCCGGCAGCGTCGAGCTCGTCGGTCACCTTGGCGGTAACGCCAAACTTGACCAGATCGGGGTCGGAGCAGACGAAGATCTTCTTGTAGCCGCGACGCTGGAGCTCGCCGGGGATCTCCTTAATGGCGCCGGAACCATGATAAGACATGGTATTGAGAACGAAACGATTAGCCATTGATAGCCTCCCATCGTGTGCGGGGCATCCATTACGCCCCGCGCTATAAGTCCCATCCTAACGCTTTTGAAACAAAAAACGCGTGAGAACGTCAAAGTTGTTAAAGCGTTTCAACAGATGATGAAAAATAATGCGGCGAAGGGACAGCCCCTTTGCCGCATTCGGTTACTTTCGGCAGCCCTCTTTCCAAGCCTCGGCCGCAACCTTCCAGCGTAAGCGCAAGTCGCGCTCGCGGTCGATGAACATGATGGCAAACGCGACAAACAGCAGCAAGCTCGCCACGACGATGGCGTGCAGCCCCATGCGCTCAATACACCAATTGCCCAACACGGCGCCAAACACAAAGGTAAAGATCACGCCAAAGTACAGCACGCCGTTTTCCAAAAAGCCGCGCTTGTGGGTGATGATGTAGTCGTCCACGTTTTGCAGCGCATTGCGCAGGTTACCGATGCACATGGTCGTGGCGATGCCGTGTCCATGTATCTTGCGGAAGCTCTCGACCTGCATGCCACAGGCAAACGAGGTGAGGCAGTTGGCGAGCAGGTTGTAACCGCCACCGGGGATAAAGCTCACGCCCAGCAAGATAACGGCTTCAAAGAACACCGTCACTTGGCGCCAGTGAATCACGCTGCCAAACCGCTCGTGAACCAGGTCGGCAAGCATAATACCCACGGCAAACGACACCACAGGGAAGAAGTAGCGCCCCGCCAGCACCCAGTTGCCCTCCGAGATGCTCACGCCCACGAGCAAGATATTGCCCGTCTGCGCGTTGGCGAAAACATGGTCGCGCCCAATGTACGAATACACATCCATAAAGCCACCGGCGAGCGCCAAGATGATGCCCAGCTCAATAGACTCAGATATCTGTTTGGCACGCTGCATCGTCGTGCATCCTCCTTGTTGACGACTCTCTCGTGCGTTGGCGGAGACATAGCCGCCGTTCATACTGTAACCCATTGACAACATGGCGTGCGTGCGAGACGGGTTCCCCAACGCGCAGATACACAGTCTGGAAACAAACGACACACGCATCGACGCGCCGATCCGCCATGTACTCCACCAGTCTTTTTAGCGCCGTCCCAAAAAGACTGGTTACAATTACGTGCAGCATACAAACACCGGGAGGGATCGTGGCAAAAAAGCCTCAGCACGCTCAGAACAACCAGCGCAGTCGGCAGGGCAAACAGGGCCAGCAGCAAAAGCGCAGCGGTAAGGCGCAGGCCACGGTCGCCCGCACCAAGCATTCCCAAGCGACGCCCGTCCGCCCCTGGCGTCCGAGCCGCGATAAGTTCCTCCCCGTCAGCCGCTCCGACATGGATACGCGCGGCTGGGACCAGTGCGACTTTGTCTACATCTGCGGCGACGCCTACGTGGACCACCCCAGCTTTGGTATGGCCATCATCAGCCGCGTACTCGACGCGCACGGCTACAAAGTGGGCATCATCTGCCAGCCCGACTGGACCGACCCCGCCAGCATCACTGTGCTCGGCGAGCCGCGCCTGGGCTTTCTGGTCAGCGCGGGCAACATGGACTCCATGGTCAACCACTATTCGGTGACCAAGCACCGCCGCCACACCGACGCCTATACTCCCGGTGGCGAGGAAGGACACCGTCCCAATCGTGCCGTCACGGTCTACGGCAACCTCATCCGCCAGACGTTTAAGGACGCTCCCATCATTATCGGCGGCATCGAGGCAAGCCTGCGCCGCCTGGCCCACTACGACTACTGGCAGGACAAGCTCAAGCGCTCGGTACTGCTCGACTCGGGCGCCGACATCCTCATCTACGGCATGGGAGAGCACGCAATCGTCGAGATCGCCGACGCGCTCGACGCCGGACTGCCCGTCGATCAGATCACCTATATCAACGGCACCGTTTACCGCACGGGTTCGCTCGACGAGGTCTACGACTACGATCTGCTGCCCAGCTGGGACGACCTTGCCGCCGACAAGCTCAACTACGCGCGTAGCTTTAACGTGCAGCAGCAAAACATGGACCCCATCACCGGGCATCGCCTGGTAGAACCCTACCCCAACAGCGTCTATGTGGTGCAGAACCCGCCGTCGGCGACGCTCACCACCGATGAGATGGACGAGGTGGCCGAGCTCCCCTACGCACGTGATTGGCATCCCGACTACGACGCGGCAGGCGGCGTGCCGGCCTTTGCCGAGATCAAGTTTTCCATTAGCTCCAACCGCGGCTGTTTTGGCGAGTGCTCGTTTTGCGCGCTCACCTTCCACCAGGGCCGCGTGCTGCAGATGCGCAGCCACGACTCGATCATGCGCGAAGCCGAGCTGCTCACACACGACCCGGAGTTTAAGGGCTATATCAACGACGTGGGCGGACCGACGGCAAACTTCAGCCGCCCTGCCTGCGACAAACAGCTCAAGCACGGCGTGTGCAAGAACAAGCGCTGCCTGTGGCCGAGCGTGTGCAAGAACATGGTGGTCGACGAGAGCGGCTACACGCAGCTGCTGCGCGACCTGCGCCAGCTGCCGGGCGTCAAGAAGGTCTTCGTCCGCAGCGGCATCCGTTTTGACTACACCATGGCCGATGCCTCGGACGAGTTTTTGCGCGAGCTGCTGGAGCACCATGTCTCGGGCCAGCTGCGCGTAGCGCCCGAGCACGTGAGCGACGCGGTGCTGAGTGTGATGGGCAAGCCGAGCCGCGCCGTCTACGATGCGTTCTGCCGTAAATTTGAACGCCTGAACCGCGAATACGGACTCAAGCAGTACGTGGTGCCGTACCTAATCTCGAGCCATCCCGGCTCGACGATGAAGGAAGCCGTGGACCTTGCCGAGGCCGTACGCGACATGGGCTATATGCCCGAGCAGGTGCAGGACTTCTACCCCACCCCGTCCACCATGTCGACGTGCATGTACTACACCGGCGTGGACCCACGCACCATGCAGCCGATCTACGTGGCACGCGACCCACACGAGAAGGCCATGCAGCGTGCGCTCATCCAATATCGCAAGCCCGAGAACTACAAGCTGGTGCGCGAGGCACTGGAAAAGGCCGGGCGTCGCGACCTGATCGGCTACACCAAACATTGTCTGATTCGCCCCGTGCCACCACGCCCAGGCGAGACGTCTGTTGGCGGTGGGCACGGCACCGGCAAGAAGGGCGGCAAACCGCATGGCGGCGGCGCTGGCAAGGGACCCAAAGGCAGCAAGGGCCACGGCGGCATGTCGCGCGCGCAGAACACCGCAGGTCGCAACCGCGCGGCCCAGGGACGACAGGGCGCCAACGGCGGCGGGCGTCGCAACTAGGGCAGCGGTGCGCTCGCTGCGTCCATCCCACACGCGTGGCGCAGCGAGCGCATTGCCTCAACGAGGATGACACCGGCGATAGCGACCGTAATTGCCACGTCGGACGGCGTGTTCACAAACCAGAGCAACGTCATGAGATACGACCCGGCGTTAAAGGCAAAATGCAGCAGGATCGTGTAGCGAAGCTTTCCGGTGGTCACGAGCACCCAACCAAAGATGAGGCCGGCGGCACCCGCGTAGCAACCCTGCACCCAATTCATGTGCATAAAACCGAAGATTGCCGCCTGCAGCACAATCGCCGCGGCGATACCCCACGTGCTTGGGGCCGCCCAGGGCACCATGGCGCCGTCCTGCGCGCCCGCACGACGCCGGCGCTTCCAAAGTGGGCGGCACTGCGGATTAAACGCTCGGAGCGAAAACTCAAAAATAATGCCGCGTACCAGCAGCTCTTCACAAAATGGGGCGCCGAACACCGTAGTCAGGACGGCGAGATAGCTGGTGTCGCCCATGCCTGTTTCCTCGACAAGCTCGCTGTAGTCGGCCGCCGCCTCGGGCAGCAGCGACAGCACGGCGTCGGTCACGTAGCCAACGACCACCTGCAGGGCCAGGCCAATCACGATAACGCAGGCGATGCGTTTCCATGTCCCACGCGCTCCCCCGCCGAGCGGATGCGCGCTTTGCCGGCGTGCCATAAACGAACGCGGCCACAGATAACGCCACCACAGCAGCGCCATCAAAAACGACGCCGTCTGAGCGACGGCTTGAAACCATTGAATATCGAGGCTGTCGATCGGGAAACCCGTCAGCGCCGACACGATGTCCAGCGCGGAGAACAAAACCATGCTCAGGACAATATCGGCAGCGACGACGCCAAAACAGGCAAGCGCCCAAACCAGCGCATTGAGCATGCCGACCTCCCCCCAACGACTAGTCATTGGGGACGTTCTTCAACGACTAGCTGTTGGGGACAGTCTTTGCCAAAGGCCCCGCTGGGCGAGATGTCGAACGGGAAGGTGCCGCAGCGATTGAACGCAGCGATAAACATGCGGATGGCGTTGGACGGCGTGGTGCCCACGAGCTGGGTTGCCGCCGCGAAGGCTGCCTTCTCCTCGGGCAAGACCTTCGCGACTACGGGGGTCATGTGTTCTGCCATGGCGCTTCCTTTTTGAAACGACGGTAGTGCGGATAGATGCGGGCCACGCGGCTGGGCGACGGGCTGTGAAGGCAACCCGATTGGCCCGCATCCGGAGTTTGTTTCTGCGGCTTTGGTATTACTTGGTAATCCAAAGTATTACCCCGCAGATAGAATACCATACCTAACCCTATGGGGACGGAGAAAAAACGGATCATTTTGTTGCTGAGTAAGTATTTAGAGCGTGACGATGTCCGAGATATTGAGGGCCTGAGCGTCGACGGCATCGTGCGTAGCAAGCAACAGCATGCGGCCGTCGAGCAAGTCGAGCACGATCTCGGCGCATGCGTCGCGCGCAGCGGTATCTAGGCCGGTAAAGGGCTCGTCCAGAATCACCGCGTCGCCTGGGCACAGCAGGGCTCGGGCAATCTCGACGCGACGGCGCTGCCCGCCCGAGAGCTCGGCCACACGAGCATGCACATCGACCCCCGGCACCAGCAGGCGCAACAGGGCCGCGGCACTCGAGGCGTCCACGCGCGCGTCGGCGCACACCAGCACGTTATCCAAAGCCGAGGCGCCCTCTACCAGGCGCACATCCTGAAACACCATGGAGCACGGCGCGCACTCCCCCGCCGCCAGCGCAAGCAGCGTCGACTTGCCCACGCCCGAGGTGCCCATCACGCAGATACGCCCGCCCGCGGGCACGCGAAGCACCAGTCCGCCGAGCGCCGGCGCCCAGGGCGCACGATCGCCCACGGCGAGCGCAAGCTCCGCAGCAGCGCCGGCGCCAGCAGAGTCGCCCGAACGCCCGCGAGTACCACGCCCATGTGCCCACACGGCAGCACGCCACGCTGCGGGCCCCGAAGCCCGCAGCAGCCACACCAGCACACGCTCGCATGCCCACGATGCCGCCACGACTAGCACGGTCCAAGCCAGCAGGTCAGCCGTCTCGATGAGCAGCTTCGCCTGATAGATGCGCTCGCCCACGGTGCCCGTCGCCATGCCGATCAGCTCAGCCGCCACGCCGGCCTTCCAGCTCATGCCAATCACGGCGCGGGCACACGAAAGCACAAACGGCAGGACTTCGCGCCAAGTGTGGGCGAAGAACAGTCGCCAGCCCCGCACGCCATGCAGGCGAAACATCTGCTCCAGTGGCTTATCCGCTTGCGCCAAACCCTCAACCAGCGAGAAATACACGCCCGGCAGCGCCATCAAAAAGACCGCGGCGATGCTCACGCGCGCCGACCCCAGCCAAATGAGCAGCAGGACCACCACGCAGGCAACCGGCGTCGCCTTAACAAACGAAAGCGCCGGCGCCACCAGGCGGGCAAACGTCCGCGACCGCACCGAGACTCCCGCCAGCACGCCGCCGCACACCGCGGCAAGCGCCAGCCCGCCCAAGATTCGCGCGCCTGATCCCACCAGGATCGCCCACGTGCCGGCATCGCATACCAGCCGCAGCAACGCCACCACAACAGCACCCGGACCCGGCAAAATCAGCGGCTGTGCCACCAGCGCCGCCGCGAAGACCCACACGGCAAGCCAAAAGGCGGCAACGGCACCTGCTGCCGCCACCGCCTTCATACGCTCTGTCATGTGTCGAGCAAACGCACGCACGGGCTACTCCATGTAGTAGAAATCATCAGCCGGGAGCTTGCCGCCCACGGCGCTCGCGTCCGCATCGGCCAGCACCTGCAGGTACCCACCGAGTGCCGCCTTCATATCCTTCCCCGTCTGACACACGAGCATGCACCCGGGAATCGCCTTTTCGGCAATCGTGGCGTTATCCACGATGCCTGCATCGACCACGGCCTGAGTCCAGTCCGCCGGCGCCGCATTGACGGCCTTCACGCTCGCCTCATGGCAGCGCAAGAATTCCGCCACGGCCTCGGGATGCTCCTCGGCAAAGACACGGCGCACCACGGTCACGCCCGTCAGCAGGCGCGAACCCGTGTCACCTGCCAGCTCATCCCACACATCGGTCAGACTTACCGGAGCCGACAGCTTGCCCTCGCTCTTGGCGATGGCCGCCGTCTTGAACGGCTCGGGTAGCACGCCCACGGCAGTCGGGTCGGCAAGCAGCGCCGACAGCACCTCGGTGGGCTCGCTCTTAAACTCAAGCGCCACCTGGCCGGTCAGGCCCGCGCGCTCCAGCAGGTAGTTCATGACGTACTCCGGCGTGGTGCCCTTGCCCGTCATATAGACGGTATGGCCCGCCAAATCGCCAAACGAGGCCACACTCGCGTCGCCCGTCACCACGTTCAGCACGCCCAGCGTGTTGATGTCGATGACCTGCACCGCGCCCTCGGTCTTGTTGTAGAGCACGCTCGCCACGTTGGCGGGCACTAGGGCGATATCGACATCGCCCTGAATGACCTTGGGCACAATCTCGTCGGCGGCAGTGTTGATCGCAAAGTCGAACTCATTGTCCGTCTCGCCATCGGCAGCCTGGTCCATAAACTGCACCAGGCCAATCGAGGTCGGCCCCTTGAGCGAGGCGACGTGCACCTCGACCGGCTCTGCGGCAGCACCGGCACCGTCCGTGGCAGCCGAGCCCGCAGCAGACCCCGCCCCCGCAGCCCCGCCGCCACAGCCCGCGAGCGCAAGCGACAGCGCACCCGCGGCGAGCGCCGAGGCAAACCCCCGGCGCGATATTTCAAAAACAAACGCGCGCATCGTTAGCACGCTCCCTCGTTAGGCATCGTCCATGCGTGATGGTCGGTATGCAGCAGCTCCTCGGCCAGCGGCGAGAGCGGCTCGCCCAAGAACTCGCGATAGCACGCCTGAACATCGGGATTCTCGTGCGAGAAGCGAATGTCCGCCTTCGCATCCAGGCCCCACAGCACCTGGCCGCGCTCGGCCGCCAGCTCGCAGCCGTCGTGGATGGGCTGACCGCCGCCACCGACGCAGCCGCCCGGGCATGCCATAACCTCAACGAAGTCATAGCTCACACGGCCGTCGCGAATCGCGTCGAGCAGGCGGGCGGCGTTGCCCAGCCCGTGCGCCACGGCAACACGCACCTTAGTGCCATCGATATCGGCGACGGCTTCCTTCCAGCCGTCGAGTCCGCGCACGTCGGTAAAGAAATCCGCATCGGGGTTCTTGCCCGTCACCAGGTAGTAGGCCGAGCGCACAGCAGCCTCCATCACACCGCCCGTGGCGCCAAAGATCACACCCGCGCCCGTGCCAAAGCCCAGCGGCGTGTCGAGCGGCTCCTCGACCAGCGTGTCCACGCTCACGTGGCTCGCGCGGATCATGCGCACCATCTCGCGCACCGTCAGCGCAACGTCCACGTCGGGCGCGCCGCCCTCGCCCATCATGTTCGGCAGCGCACACTCGGCCTTCTTGGCCGTGCACGGCATAACGGACACCACGAACAGGCGCTCGGGCTCCACGCCCAGCACCTTGGCGTAGTAGGTCTTGGCAATAGCGCCGAACATCTGCTGCGGCGACTTGGACGTGGACAGGCTGTCGACAAACTCCGGATAGCGCGCCTTCACAAAGCGCACCCAACCCGGACAGCAGCTCGTAAACATGGGCCAGCCGCGACTGTCGCCCTCGCCCTTGGCGGCGGCGTCCAAGCGCTCGAGCAGCTCGGAGCCCTCCTCCATAATGGTGAGGTCGGCCGAGAAATCGGTGTCGAACACGTACTCAAAGCCAACACGGCGCAGCGCGCAAGCCAGGCGCTCAACGGTGGCCTCCTCGCGTGGAATGCCGAGTTCCTCGCCCCAGGCGCTGCGTACGGCAGGCGCGATCTGCACCAGCACGATCTTGTCGGGATTAGCGAGCGCGTCAAACACGGTCTCGGTATCATCGCGCTCGCGCAGTGCGCCCGTCGGACAATGCGTAATGCACTGGCCGCACGCGACGCAATCGGTCTTGCCGATCGGTGCGCGCCCGCGGGTGCCCACGGCGGTATGCGTGGCGCGGTTGGTCAGGTCCCAAATCCCTAGGCCCTGCACGCTCTCGCACACCTTGATGCAGCGCATGCATTTAATGCACTTGTCGTTTTCGCGGATGATGGGAAAATCGAAATCCCAGCCCTCGCCCGCCAAATGCCTTTGATACGGCAGATAGAAAATACCCAGGTCGTTGGCGATGGTCTGCAGGTTGCAGTTACCGCTGCGCACGCAGCTCGTGCACTGCGAATCATGCTGGGACAGCAGCAGCTGCACGTTGGTGCGACGGGCCTCGCGGGCCTTGGGGCTGTTGGTGTGGACCACCATGCCGTCGAGCACGTAGTTGTTGCAGGCGGCAACCAGCTGGTCGCAGCCCTCAACCTCGACCACGCACACGCGGCAGCCGCCGATCTCGTTTAGATCGCGCAGGTAGCACAGGGTGGGAATCTGAATGCCGACGGACTTGGCCGCATCCAGGATCGTGGTGTGCTCGGGCACCACGACTTCGCAGTTATCGATAATGAGCCTGACCATGTTGTGCGCTCCGTTTTCGCTGTTGTCGCCGACGGTGGTTTTGTTGAGCTCTACCATTCCAGGTTCCTCCCTCCGCGGAACGCACCAAAGCCAAAGTGGTCGCAACGCAGGCAGCGACTCGCCTCTTGGCGCGCCTCTTCCTCGGTAAGGCCCTGTTCGACCAGATTCCAATCGTGAATGCGCTCGCCGGCCTCGCGCTCGCCCAGATCGCAGCGGCCACACTCGTGTTTGCCCTTAAACTGAACGGTCGGCAGCTCCACGTCGAGCTTAATCTTGTGGTCGAAGCCCAGGTAGCGGTCGATATTTGCCGAAGCCACGCGGCCGGCGTTGATAGCACGGATAACGGTGGCGGGGCCGGTCTGGCAGTCGCCGCCGCTAAAGAGGCCATCGAAGTTGGGCACGGCGCCGTCCGAATCGGTGACGACGCGACCCCACTTGCAGGCGATGCCCATGTCCTCAAACGGCTTGGAGTCGATGTCCTGACCGATGGCCACGAACACGCGCTCGCAGGGAATGACCTGCTCGGGCGTGGCGGCGGCACGCGGGGCCGGGCGCCCGCGGCGGGGCTCGCCGATAATCTGCGGCTGCACGCGCAGGCCGCTCACGCGACCGTCCTCGCCCGTCTCGATGGCGAGCGGGGCTGTGAGCTCCAGAACCTCGCAGCCCTCGGCCTGGGCACCGGCGATCTCGGCGTCTTGGGCCGTCATATCGCAGATGCGACGGCGGTAGACGATGCTCACCTTTTGGGCACCGCAGCGCACGGCAGAGCGTGCCACGTCCATGGCCACGTTGCCGCCGCCGATGACGCACACGCGCTGGCCGCTCAGGTCGGGCAGTTCGTCGTCACCGATGGCGCGCAGCATCTTGACGGCCGACTCAACGCCGGGCGCCTCTTCGCCCGGAAGGCCGAGCTTCTTGTCACTGTGGGCACCAATGGCCAGGTAGACGGCATCGGACTCGTCACGCAGGCGGGCAAGCTCCTCGCCGTTGACGGAGTGATCGAGTTCAACGTCGATGCCGGCGCTCAAGATCCAGTCGATCTCGGCCTGCAGGCGCTCGCGCGGCAGACGATAGCTGGGGATGCCGTAGCGCAGCATGCCGCCCAGGTGGTGGCGCTGCTCAAAAATGGTCACCCTGTGGCCCATCACGGCCAGGTAGTAGGCGCAGGAAAGGCCGGCCGGGCCGCCGCCGATCACGGCGACGCGCTTACCGGTGTTGTCCACCACATGCGGCTTGTGGTCGTTGAGGTCACTGTGCTCAACGGCAAAACGCTTGAGGGCGAGAATGTTCATGGGATCGTCGACCATGCCGCGGCGACAGTGCATCTCGCAGGGATGCTCGCACACCAGGCCGCAGACGAGCGGCAGCGGATTGTTCTTGCGGATGACCTTGACGGCATCGGCATAACGGCCGGCCTCGACGAGCGAAATGTACCCGGGAATGTCGACGTGCGCCGGGCAGCCCGAAACGCAAGGGACGCGGGCATCGCGGTCAAAGCCGCAGGAGTGCTCACGGATGTGGTGCTCAAAGTCGTCGCGGAAGCCGCGAATGGCCGTGAGCGCCATGGCGCCGGCCTCGTAGCCGATGGCGCAGTCGCTCGAAAGGTAGATGGTGCGGGCCGTGCGCTCAATCAGGTTGAGCGTGGACTCATCGGCATGCCCTTCGAGCACATCGGCAAGCAGGTCGCTCAGCGCGCTCAGGCCTACGCGACAGGGCGTGCACTTGCCGCAGCTCTGGGTGGAACACAGGTTGACGAGCGCTGCCGTAAACTCAACGGGACACGGGGCGAGCGAGCTCACCGCCAAACGGCGTCCGAGCGCATCGTGCAGGTCGTCCATGACGGCCTGAGCGTGGCTGCGTTCCATTACATGCAGTCGAGCCATAAGATCCCCTCTCACATGGCAGCCCGGAGGCGAGGCCGGGCGAAATTGCTACACGCAACACACTGACCTATAAAGTTGTTTGGCAGCAACACGGTTCGGCAGGCGGTATGAAACGTCGTCCTCAGCGGTGAAATAGAACATTACCGCAGATAAATGCCATATTTGATAAAACGCATTACCCACAATGCGGCACTTGGGGACACTCCTCACTCTGGTGCATCGTGGACAGGTTTGTTTGCACCAATCATGAGTTGCGGTGAAATAGGGACTGAAAAGCCGCTCAAAAGGCCAAAACAGTCCGTATTCCACCGCAACTTCAAGACGTTGGTGCAGATTAACCTGTCCCCCTTGCACCAAAAAGGGCCCCGAGCGTAGTTACTCGGGGCCCTTAGTTCGCCTCGCTCTAGCGTGCGACGCGTATGTTACTTGCGCTTGCCGCCGCCGTCGCCGGGACGACGGGAGCTACCGCCGCGCTTGCCGCCACGATTGTTACCATAGCTGCCACGGTTATCGCGACCGCCGGCACGACCGCCACGGGAGCCGACCTGGTTGCCGCCACGCCCGCCGCGATAGCCGCCACGGCGCTCCTCGCGGATGTCGTCGTAGTTGCGCCAGTCATCGCGACGATCGCGGCTGGCACGCGGATCGCGACGATCGCGCGACTCACCAGAACGCCCAGCGCCGCTGCGCCCGCCATTACCGCGAGCACCCTCGCGACGCTCGCCGCCACGGCCGCCGTGCTCTTCAAAGCGCTTGCTGCCACGGGACTCACCGCTGCGGGTGCCACGCTCGCCGCGACCCTCGCCGCCGCGACGCTCGTCACGACCACTGCGCTCATCATCACGACCGGAACGACGACGATCGCCCGAGCCACGCTTGCCGCCACGCGAGCCACGGCCCTCGTCCTCGCGCTCAACACGGCGACGACCGCCGCGGTCCTCGTCCTCGCGGCGACGGCGATGCGCCTCGCCCTGGAACTGCTTGGCACGGCGCTCGGCACGGTTACCGCGTGGGGCCTGCTCGACGGCAGCAGCACCGCCGCGCTCCTCGGCAGCCACCTCGCGGGCCACGCTCTCCACAGCCTCGTCCACGCGAGCCTGAACGCCCTCGCGCACGCGAGTCTTACCGCCGCGCTTGGGACGGCTCGGACGCTCGCCGTCGCCGCGACGCTCGTCGCGACCGCGGTTGGAACGACCGGCCACATCGCCGTAGTCATCGCCGTTGCGCTTGCCGTCGCGACGCGCCTGTTCAAGCTTCTTCTTGCTCTTGGACTTGCCGCGCTTGGTCTTCTTCTTCACCTTAAAGGCCGCAGGGTCGCGCTCGGGGTCAACCGCGGGCGGATTGGGTCCCACATGCAGGTCGCCGGCCTCGTAGATGTCGGCAGTCTTGTCCATGAGCTTCTCGATCTCGTAGAACTCGTCCACGTCCTGCTCGGTCACAAACGTAATGGCCCAGCCCAGCTCGCCGGCGCGGCCCGTACGGCCAATACGGTGAATGTAGTCGGTTGGCTCGGCCGGCACGTCAAAGTTCACGACGTAGCGCACGTCGCTGATGTCGATGCCGCGGGCGAGCACGTCGGTTGCCACCAGCACGTCGACGGTGCCGTCGCGGAAGGCAGAAAGCGCGCGCTCGCGCTGGGCCTGGCTGCGGTTGCCGTGAATCGCGGCGGCCTTGATGCCCTTGCGCTCCAGACGACGGCAGCAGCTGTCGGCGCGGTGCTTGGTACGCATAAAGACGATGGTGCGCTCCGGGCCCTCCTTTTTGAGGAACTCGGGCAGCAGGTTGTTCTTGGCCTCGATGGACACCGGGAACACAAACTGGTCGACGGTGTCGGCGGTCGACGTGGCGGGCGCGATCTCCACGCGGGCCGGGTCGCTCACCAGGTCGGTGATCTCACCCACGGCCTCCTCGTCGAGGGTCGCCGAGAACAGCAGCGTCTGGCGCTCGGCCGGTGTCTCGCGCACAATGCGGCGGACGGCGGGCAAAAAGCCCATGTCGAGCATGCGGTCGGCCTCGTCGAGCACCAGCACCTTGACCTCGTCCAGGTGGCAAGCGCCCTGCTCGATCAGGTCGACCAGACGGCCCGGCGTGGCAACCAGGATGTCGCAGCCGTACTTGAGGGCAGCGGTCTGGGGCTTGTAGCTCACGCCGCCCACGACGGTCACGGCAACGTGGCCCGTGACGTCGGCGATTTTGCTCGCGACCTCGTCGATCTGCTGGGCAAGCTCGCGCGTGGGGGTGATGACGAGCATCACCGGGCCGCGACCGTTGCCCTCGGGCTTCTTGGCGCCGCGACGGCGATTGCGACCGCCACGCTCGTGCACGGGCTTAGGCGGAGCGATGTGCTCCAGGTTGTTCATAGTCGGCAGCAAGAAGGCGGCCGTCTTGCCGGTGCCGGTCTGAGCGGCGGCAAGCAGGTCGCGGCCCTCGAGCACCACGGGGATCGAGCCGGCCTGCACGGGCGTCGGCGCCGTGTAGCCCAGGTTCTCGATAGCACGAAGCATCTCTTCGGAAAGCCCCAGCTCGTCAAAGGCGGGCAGGCTCTCGGTGGCGGACTCGACGGCCTGGGCAGCATTGGCCTCATCGGCGGCATCGAAGGCAGCCTGGGTCATGGCCTCGCGGGTCTCGTCCAGAATCTCGGCGTCGGTGACGTCAGATACAGAATTACGCATATGTTGTTGTTCCTTATCTGCACGCGCAATGGGCGCGGCATGCGGCCGCGCGGGCGTGCTTGGTAGTGCGCTAATACATACAAAAACAGGTGCGCACAGAGAGGACGTTGCTCAGCACGCTGGCGATCGCTTTGGCAGCCCTATCACGCGCCGTCCAGACGCAGCAGCTCTAAGCGATGGAGCAGATTCGCCGCCGGTTAGTATACCCGTGCTTCGCATGCCCCCACGTAAACCACAGATGACGAGGCGGACGAGGTGAGCCCGGCTGATTGTCTCAATCTGTAACAGCTGCGGGACAAAACCGGGTCCTAATTGTTATAGATCAAGACAGAGGGGGATTTCCGTCCAGTCCAAACCAAATCTCTCAGGCTTCCTGCAATTTCGAACATGTGGCCTATAATGTTGCTTTGGTTACGCTATATATTGCGCAGCCATTTAATACGTCGCCCACCGGGGGCCATTAATTCCTATCGCCATATTGGCTAGGAAGCAATCAAAGGAGGTATCCGTGGCAGCAGAGACGCCTTGCTCGATCCTCTATAACGATATTCGCTCGTTCGGCGGTCTTAAACATCTCGAGATCGCCCGAATGCTTATCAATGGAAACTCTTATCTCGGCAGTACCCTGCTCGAGAAATGCTCTTCCAACCGCTCGTATCTCACCCGTTACATCGTCCATCGCAAGCCTGACCAGTGCGCACCCGCCATCTACAGCGACTTTACCGTCACCACGCTCAACCTTTCCGCGGCAATCTGCAGCAAGCTCGGCGGCGGCGAGTCCGCCTATCGGGCAATCGCCGAGCACTATCGCGGTCCGGCCGCCAACGAAATGATGTCGGCTCTCGCCAGCTACAAACTGGACAGCCGCCTATATGCAAATGCCCTCAATCGCATCGACAACTTTGACGGCAATGCCGTGCGCGAGAAAAGCACGCTTTACCTTATGCTCTTTGTGGCAACGGGGGCGCTCGCCGATCCCGTTCAGGGCGTGGCCACCGTCGAGCGCTTTTGCGACAACAAGACGGGCGGGCACTTTGGCACCACCGAAACTACCGTCGGACGTGGCTTTATGAGCAGCCTGGAGCAGCCGCGCACCGTCGCCCCCAACCTCGGTCTGCTCAGAACCCATGCCGACAACTGCGCCGACATGCAAATCCATCCCCTCACACGCAATCCGCGCGGCACCGTGATTGGTTCTTTGCCCAAAACCTCGCCCAGTATCACCGATGTGGGCGCTGACGCATCGCGCGAGCATCTTCGCATTTGGCTTGAGGGTGAGCACTGGTACGCCCAGGGCCTTGGATCGACCAACGGCACGGTACTCGAATCGGGTGCAGGCGACGGCGATATTGTGATTGAGCCGCCGCGCGACCAACGCGAGCCCGGCAAAATCTATCCCCCAGTGGAAATCGAAAACAGCGACAGGCTCCATCTGGGTCTCTACACGACATTCCTTGTCATTGTGGACTAGCACGGACAGCGATCGGAAGACGGTCGCCGTCCGTCTTATGTCTTCTGCCTTCTGCGTCGTAAACGACAATGCTCAGCGGTATACGTGGGCAGTGCGACTATCATGGTACTTTACCGATATCCGCACTGCTCGCGTATACGTGCGGCAACCCATGCCAGACAAAGGAACGCCATGGATACTACCGATAGCGCCTATGGCGACAAACTCGTCCGTCTCGATACGTTCGATACCGCCGTGGCGGTCGACCCCAGCGCCGAGGACGACGCCAAACGCCGGTTTATGACACTTATTCTCCAGACGGCCCACCGCAACAACGGCAACATCGGGCACGTGCTGCGCGCGACCAACACGAGCGGCGAGGTCTTTGCCGTCAAGCTGCTCAAGGACAACGTCATTCTCTCTGGCCAAGCCCCCGACCGCTCCGCCGAGCAATCGGCCGCGCACCTGGCCAACACCGCTGCGCTGTTTGAGGAGTACCGTCATCTGTGTACCGTCTCGCACCTGCGCGGATTTCCGCGCGTCTATGGCTACGGATCGTGCGAGGATGACCCGCTCATCCTCATGGAGTGGGTCGAGGGCACCTCGCTCAAGCAGGCGCTGCCCCTGCTTCCGCACGACGCCTCGGGCGGGCTGACCACCCAGATGGTCGCCGCCGTCGGAAACGCCGTGCTTCGTGCGCTCTTGATGACCCAAAGCCTCGTGAATTCGGTCATCCATCGCGACCTGTCGCCTGCCAATATCATGTTCCGCACCACCAGCCGAACGCTCGAGCAGCAGATTGCCGATTGCTCCTTTGACCCCTGCCTCATTGACATGGGCTCCGCGACCATGGCTCTCGGCGACGACACGATCACCCGGCGCGCCGACATCTGGCGCTTTGCCACGCCCGCATACGCCGCGCCCGAAATGCTCACGCAAGATATCGAAGGCATCACGGCCCTTCGCCGCTCGCCCGCGATCGACGTTTATGCGCTTTCGAGCATTCTGTACCAGCTCTACAGCGGTCGCAAGCCGTTTGACTTTGAGTCGACGGACGCCGCTGCAACCGGCTCGTTCTATCTCGTAAAGACCAAGACCAAGCCGGCACCGCTCGAGCCGCGCTGTGAGGGCGATGAAGCGCTCGTCCAAATCATCATGAAGGGTCTCTCAGTCGAGCAGTGCGATCGTCCCACCGAGCAGCAGATGCTCGAGGCGCTCTCGGCATACCTCACCGATGCCGAATCCGAGGGCCGCGAAGGCGCGGGCAGTGACGCCGCAATCGACATCGACTCCGGCACGCACCTTAAGGTCGACGTCGCCGGCGAGCGCGCGCGAGAGATCCTGGAGCAGGCCCGGCACGATGCCATGACCCGCCGCCGCTTTATTATCGGTGGCGTCGTTGCAGCCGTTGCGGGGCTCAGCGTCATTGGGGCGGCGACCCATGGCTTTGGCGTCCCCGACTACCTGAACGGCATCCGCGGTACGCTTGACGACTACGCCTGGGATCAGCTGCAGGAGATTTCGCTCAAGATTAAGGCCGCCGAGACCCGTAGCGAGGCACGCGAGATTGCCAAGCGCTATCACCTGCTCGATGCCGATGGGCATATCCCCTATCCGTGTACCAAGCGTGTCACGCTCACCAACGGGCTGCAGGTTGGCGCGCAGCTTGTGGGCATCCGCCACGATGAGCTTCTGGACGGGACGGGCAAGG
The DNA here is from genome assembly GCA_048236535.1 of Collinsella sp. GTDB lineage: Bacteria > Actinomycetota > Coriobacteriia > Coriobacteriales > Coriobacteriaceae > Collinsella. The sequence continues at coordinate 60,378 of DBFAQQ010000032.1, forward strand.
CCGGGCTGACGTTTATGTTCGACGCGGGTATTGCCGAGCGCAACGTTGCGGCTGAACCGCCGAGCGCCGGCTGGGCAGATTGCGAGCTGCGGGAATGGCTCGACGGCGACGGCCTTAAGCTGCTGCCCAACGAGTTGCGCGCACTCATCAAATCTATCAAAAAGATCTCGAATAACGTGGGTGCCGCCAACAGCGCATCGTGTCTGAGCGAGTTGCCCGCAACCCTTTGGCTGCCCGCCATGGTCGAGCTGTGCGGTACGCAACCGCCCTATTCGTTTGCCAAGGACTATCACTACCTGGCAGACATCTACAACGGCGAGGGCAAGGAGTACCAGCTCTTCCGCGAGCTCAAGGTGAGCCCGTATTCCACGAACGAGACGATGGTCCGCCAGTGGAAGGGCAAGGACACCTGCTGGTGGGAGCGCACGGTGAGCCCCGACTCATCGGAGACCGAAGGCACGCTCTATTTGAATCGCGTGGGACACGACGGCGACGTCTTTACGTACGCAACGCCTGCGGAAAAGCCAAATAAGCGAACCTGTGTGATCCCTGGGTTCTGTATCTAGGCGGTGGGCGTCTTGCCGTGACGGGACCCCTCCCCGGCAATTGTCTCGATCTGTAACACTAGCTCGGCAGATACAGGTCTAGATGTTACAGAACGAGACAAACCCCAACCCTGCGAGACAACATCTCAATCTGCAACAGTAAGGGGTCAAAAACCTCTCTAGATGTTACAGATCAAGACATTTGAGTTGACCCCGGGCAGTCTGTCTCGATCTGTAACAGTTAGAGGTCATATTTCCCGCCAGATGTTACAGACCGAGACATTAGCTTGCCGAGAACTCCACCTCATAAATGTGACTCAAGTGTGTCGATGTTTCCTTGCCAATGTTGCGCAACAGAAGCCCTTTCGGCGGTCGTAACGTACGAATTGTCATAGGTACCCCTTCAACGATTGGGAGAAGAAATGGCAAAGTACGCACCTAAACACTTGGAAGTCTCAGGCGGCGACGAGCCTCGCCCCACATTCTCGGGCCACAAGGCAACACGACTCGCCGTCACCGCGGCAACCACCATCGCTATGACTGGCTCGTCGCTGCTCGCGCCGTTCTCGGCATTTGCCAACGATGCGAGTGATACCACGGCACAGGACGCGATCATGTCCCCGCTTGCTGTCCACGCCGGCGAGGCGGCAGGCTCCGCAGTAAAGGCAAACGCCCAGAAGATTGCCGACTTGCAGGCTGCTATCGACGCCGCAAAGGCTGCCGAGGCAGACGCCAAATCCGACTACGACACGGTGGCTGCTCCCTATACTGAAAAGCAGACGGCCCGCGACAACGCACAAAGCACCTATGACGCCTCCGTCTCCGATAATTCGCAGGCAGAGGCCGCCGCGCGCGCCGAATATGCTCGCCAGCTCGATGAAAGCGTCAAGGCGGCCGACAGCGCCAGTGCCACGCTGAAGGATGCCCAGGGAAAGCTCGATGCAGCCAAGACCGACGCCGAGAGCAAGGCAAAGGCACTCGACTCCGCAAAGCAGTCGGCAGCTGATGCGCAGGCCAAGCTCGAGACAGCCCAGAAGGCAGCCGCCAACGCAACGCCGGAGGAAATCAAGGTCGCCGAGCAGGCTGCCGCAGATGCGCAGGCCGCTCTGGACCAAGCAAAGGCTGCGAAGGCCACTGCCGATTCCGCGCTCACCGATGCCCAGCAGGCTCAGAGCGCCGCGCAGAGCGCTTACGACGAGGCGGCAGGCACGCTGGCTTCCGCCCAGCAGGCAAAGACCGCCGCGGATGGTAAGGTGGTTGCGGCACAGACAGCGTACGACAGCGCACAAGCCGATTTGGCGGCCGCAAAGGCAGGCGCTGAGGGCCCGGAGTATGACGCCGCCCAGGCAAAGGTCGATGCTGCCCAAAGCGCACTCAACCAAGCGAAACAGCAGCAGGCGACTGCCGAAGCAGGCCTTTCTCAGGCAAATAGCGACGTTGAATCCAAGCAGGACGCCCTCACCGGCGCCGAAAGCGAGCTCGAAGCCAAGAAGCAGACAGTCGCAGCAGCCGAAAAAGATGTAACGGCAGCCCAGACGAAAGCCGATGCGGCGCAATCGGAGTTGACCTCGGCAAAGCAGGCACATGCTGCCGAACTGGAGAAGGCAAAGGCCGCTCAGAAACAAGTCGACCAGGCAAAAGCCGAGAAGGAGCAGGCAGACAAGGCGCTCGAAACTGCCAAGGTAAACCAGGCGGCCGCCGATCAAGCCGTTGTCGATGCACAGAAAGCATACGATACGTGCAAGGCAGCAACCGATAAGGCAACGACAGCGGAGGCGCAGAGCGTCATCGGCTTCTACCAGTTCATCGGTGCCAACGACGCTGCAAACATCATCTATAGGCAGAGCGATAAAAACCCGACGACCATTGGCGATAAAAAAGACGGCACGTCACTCGACAACGCCAAGCTTTCGTTTGGCAAGCTGCGCGAAATTAATGAATATCGCAAAAGCGTCGGCCTTAGCGAGCTTAAGGTGACGGCAGAGCAAATGGCAATCGCTCAGTCTGATTCCAATTACTCCGACGCAACGAAGGGGCACTCAGACTATGCCGGATTTGAAAATGCCGCTTGGAACTTCAGCACGAAAGAAAACATCGCGCACCAATGGGTTGATGGCGAAAAGAAAATATTTGACGATGCTGCAGCGAAAGCCGGCCTTGGCAAGGTTGCCCCCAAAGATGCTTGGAAGACTTTCTGGAGTCACGGTACCGAATTCGGAGCCCAAGGCGTGGGTTTTGGCAAAGTCGGCCACTATTTGAATATCGTACAGCCTGACGCCAAAACCATGGGATACGGCATCAACTCGCGCGGAACCCTTTGGCCGTATGTGTTCGTCTTGGAGATCGACAACAATTACGGTTCGTACGAGAAAGAATACTCGATCGATGAACTCGAGAATCTCTTTGATCAGTATCAGCTGAGCCTCTCCAAAGCCAGCGAAAAGCTCGCCGCCGCAAAGACGGACCTTGAGCAAAAGCGCAGCACAGCGGCATCGAAAGCCGATGCCGTAAAGGCAGCTGAAACCCTCGTCGCTCAAAAGCAGGAAGGCATTGTTGCCGCGAATAGCGACCTTGCCGCCAAGAACGACAGCGTAACAAGTGCCGCCGCCGCTGTTGCCCTAGCAAAACAGAATCTCGCCAAGGCAAACGGAAAAGTTGCCGAAGCCGAAGACCAGGTCAAAGCCGCCCAAAGCAACGTGGCGCCCGCAGAGCAGGTCGTCAACCAGAAGCGCGCCGAGCTTAAGGCATCGAAAGAGCAAGCCGCTCAGAGTCAGAAGAAGGTTGATGACGCCAAGGCAGAGACTCTCGTAAAGCAACAGACTCTGCAAGATGCAAAGAAGGAACTTGCCAAGTATTCAGCCGATGTTGCTGCGGCTCAGGAGAAAGCCGACGAGGCCCATCAGGCGCTTGATGAAGCCACGGCAGCCCAGACGTCTGCCCAGAGTGCTCTCGAAAAGGCGGAGCGCGACGCGGCTGCCAAGAAGCAGGCCCTCGACACCGCGAAGGACAACGCCGAGGCCAAGGCGGCGACCGCGGAGCACGCCGCGAGCGTTCTGACCGCGGCGAAAAACGACTTCGCTTCAAAGAAGGCTCATGCCGACGCCCTGAGCAATGCAGCCGATAATCTTGCCACCGCCGAGGCGGCCAAGAAGGACGCCGACGCAGCAGTGACTGAGGCCGGAGTCGCCCTTGGTGCGGCAAACGATGCCATCGCGAACGCCGAGCAGGCGGTCGAGAATTCTCAGGCCGCATCGGACGCCGCTGTCGCTACCCTCGGAAAGCTCAAGTCCATCAACGTCGAAAACGGCATTGCTACTGGCTCTGACGCAAACGCGAACGATACGCTCAATGCCCTCTTTGCCAAGTGCGTCGTTGCCAAGCAGGTAGAACTTAACGCAAAGGTCGCACTTGATGCCGCTCAGGCAGACCTCGATGCTGCGACGCCCGCCTACACCGCGGCGCTCAATGCCTACAACGAGGCGAAGGCAAAACGCGTAGCCGCCGAGCAAGCCCTGAAGGACGAGATCGCCCGCCAGGAGCAAGAGGCAGCAAAGTCCGAGCAGGCCAAGATCACGCAGGCTGCCGCTAAGCCGGTTGCTGGAAAGCCGTCTGCCGGCAACGCCAAGACGGCCGCCAACTCGGCACTTCCCACCACAGGCGACAATGCTGCGCTCGCCGGTGAGACGTTTGTCATCGGAGGCGTCGTGCTTGTAGCCGCCGGCGTCTTCCTAACCGACAAGAAACGTTGTCAGGAGTAAGGATTTCGGGAGGACGGCTTCTCCCCCCTCCCACCGTTTCACAAACCCCGCCTGACATGCGCCGGGACGTCCACCACACGGGCGCCCCGGCGTTTTACGTTGTATGGCCGGGGCATCTGCTCCGAGATTGTCTCGACCTGTAACAACTAGGACCCAAATATCGGTCTTACTGTTACAAATCGAGATGTTCAGGTTACCCTCTAATGGTTTGTCTCGATCTGTAACATCTAGCAGGCAAAACGGTCCTCAGATGTTACAGATTGAGACGTTAAGTTGTGGCTCGATGTAATGTCTAGATTTGTAACAGTTACTCGATAAAAACGGGTCTAGTTGTTACAGATTGAGACATTAGACCGGCTACGGTCCGCCGACCTGGCTATCACCTCGGCCAATAACAGAATGACATACATTTCAATCTCCACTGGACACCCCCAGGGGGTATGGGTGTATAGTATCGGCAGGTTAACAATTCCAGCACCGAACCACAGAAAGGAGAAGCCATGGCTCAAGATAAGTTCGACGTGGGCGGCATGACATGCGCCGCCTGCCAGGCGCACGTGGACCGCGCCGTAAGCAAACTCGACGGCGTCCAAAGCGTCGCGGTCAACCTACTCGCCGGTTCCATGATGGTCGACTATGACCCCGCGCAGGTCTCCCCCGACGATATCTGCACCGCCGTCGACCGTGCCGGCTACTCGGCCTCGCCCGTCGATGCGGGCACCGGTGCCGCCGACTCAAACGGCAGCACGCAAGCCAGGTCCGGCGCCGCCCATATGGAGTCGCCAACCAAAAAGCTGGAGGCCGCCGCCTCTGCCATGCGCACCCGCCTCATCGTCTCGATCGTATTCCTCATCCCGCTGTTCTACATAGGCATGGGACACATGCTCGGCTGGCCGCTGCCCGGCATTTTCACCGACCATACCCACAGCATGACGCTCGCCCTCACCGAGCTCGTCCTGCTCATCCCCATCGTCTATGTCAACGACGCGTACTTTATCAATGGGTTTAAATCGCTCGCGCATGGCGCGCCCACCATGGACGCCCTTATTGCCGTGGGCGCCACCGCCTCCATCGCCTGGTCGCTCTACGCCATGTTCATCATGGCCGACCAGCTGGCCACAGGTCAGGTGCACGAGGCAATGATGACGAGCATGGACAATCTATATTTTGAGAGCGCCGGCACGATCCTGTCGCTCGTCACCGTGGGCAAATACCTCGAGACGCGCAGCAAGTCCAAAACCGGCGGCGCCATCGAGGCGCTCATCGACCTGGCGCCCAAGACCGCGACCGTCGTTGCAGAGGACGGCAGCGAGACCACCGTCGACGTCGACAGCATCCTTCCCGGCCAGGTCCTGCGCGTACGCCCCGGCGAGTCCATCCCCGTCGATGGCGTGGTGCTCGAAGGCAGCTCGGCCGTGGACGAGAGCGCGCTCACCGGCGAGTCTATCCCCGTGGAAAAGACTGCCGGCGACACCGTCAACGCCGCCACCGTCAACCGCACCGGCTCGTTTACCTTCCGCGCCACGCGTGTGGGCGCCGAGACATCGCTCGCCAAGATTATCCAGCTCGTCGAGGACGCCAACGCCACCAAGGCGCCCATCGCCCGCATGGCCGACAAAGTCGCCGGCGTGTTCGTGCCCGTGGTGTTCGCGATCTCGGCCGTGACCTTTGTAGTGTGGATGGCACTGACCGGCAGCGTGAACGAGGCACTCACCTCCGCCGTGGCCGTGCTGGTGATCAGTTGTCCGTGCGCGCTCGGCCTGGCCACGCCCGTCGCCATTATGGTAGGAACCGGCAAGGGCGCCGAGATGGGCATTCTGTTTAAGAGCGCCGAGGCGCTGGAGAACCTGCGCAGCGTGGGCACCGTGGTGCTCGATAAAACGGGCACGGTCACCCGCGGCAAGCCTGCCGTGACCGATATCGTGGTAGCCACGCGCGCTGACGGCTCGCCCGCTATGAGTGAAAAGGCGTTACTGAAGCTCGCTGCCGCGCTGGAGCGCTCGAGCGAGCACCCGCTGGCCGAGGCGATTATGGCCGAGTGCGAGTCGCGCGGAATTGTCGCGCGCATGGTCGAGGACTTTGCCGCCGTGCCCGGACGAGGCGTTACGGCGCGCGAAGGGCAAAACGCCATTGCCGCTGGTAACGTGCGCCTGATGGAAGAGCTGGGCGCGAAGGTTCCCGCCGGCCTTGCCGAACAGTTCGCCGCCGAGGGCAAGACGCCGCTGTTCTTTGCCAAGAACAGCGAGCTTGTCGGTACCATCGCCGTGGCTGACGAGGTCAAGGAGACGAGCGCCGGGGCCATCGCCGCGCTCCGCAAGCTTGGCGTCGACGTGCGCATGCTCACCGGCGACAACCGCGTGACGGCCGAAGCAATCGCCCGCCGCGTGGGACTGAGCAGCGAGCAGGTCATCGCCGACGTCCTCCCCGCCGACAAGGAGCGCCACGTGCGCGAGCTGCAGGATGCGGGTAGCATGGTTGCCATGGTGGGCGACGGCATCAACGACTCCCCCGCCCTGGCGCGCGCCGACGTGGGCCTTGCGATCGGCACCGGCGCCGACATTGCCAAGGAGGGAGCAGATGTGGTGCTCATGCGCAGCGACCTCATGGACATCGCCCGCGCCATCGAGCTTTCGCGCGCCACGATCCGCAACATCAAGCAGGACCTGTTCTGGGCGCTGTTCTACAACGGCATCGGCATTCCGCTCGCCGCGGGCGTGTTCTTCCCCCTCACCGGCTGGCAACTCTCGCCGATGTTTGGCGCCGCGGCCATGAGCCTGTCGAGCGTCTGCGTCGTAAGCAACGCGCTGCGCCTGAAATCCTTTAAGCCTAAGACGGCGCGCTGAAGCACCCGACCTTGCCCCTCAAACCGTCGCTCGCGTACCCAAGTACGCTTCGCTCCTCTTTCGGGGCAATCTCGGGCACCTCAGCGCGCCTTTAAGATGACGCTGTTCACGACTAAACTGTCAGATAATCTCAATCGATAAGGAGTACACCCATGCGTTACACAATCAAGACTTCGGGCCTTATGTGCGGCCACTGCGACGTTACTGTCGAGACGGCACTGCTCAACGTTGCCGGCGTGACCGACGCCGACGCCGATCACGAGACCCAGACCGTCCAGGTGGAGTGCGCCGACACCGTGACCGCCGAGCAGCTCGCCGCCGCCGTCGAGGGCGCCGGGGAGAAGTTCCACGCCCTGTCCGTAACCGCCGCGTAGCAGACGCCGCCTACTCAATCCTCAGAAATTGCGGTGAAATAGTTCCTGTTTTAGCGCGTCAAGCCTTCAAACAAGAACTATTTCACCGCAACTGAGGGCGTGGTACTTGAAGGATTGACCAGAAACGAGGACCCGCCATGATGGCAGACCATAAATCGGTGACCCGCATGCTCAAGACGGCACGCGGGCAAATCGACGGCATCCTGCGGATGGTCGCTGAGGACCGCTACTGCGTCGATATTTCTACGCAGCTCATGGCCACACAGGCGCTCCTCGCCCGCATCAACGCCGACGTGCTCAAGGCGCATATCGAAGGCTGCGTGACTTCGGCAATCGAATCGGGCGACGAAGATCTCAAAGCCGCCAAGCTCGCCGAGATCGAACGCGTCGTCGACAAGCTCTCCAAGTAATTAGTGCATTGGGGACAGGTACGTTTGCACCACCTTGGTGCAGATTGACCTGTCCCCCTTGCTCTAAATCGGGTATAAAGGCGTGCAGCATATCGAACGAAAGGCAATTTGCATGAATGACTTTATGAAGGGTCGCAATGGCGCCGATGAGCTCACCATCGTAATGGGTTTTGCCGGCATCATCATCGCAATGATCGGATCGATGGCCCGCATCCAGTGGCTCAGCTGGATTGCCATCGCCGTCATCGTGCTTGGCGTGCTGCGCGGCCTGTCCAAAAATATCGATGCACGTCGCAAGGAGAACGAGGCCTTTGTCGCCGCGACCGCCAATGTTCCCGGCTTGGGCAAGTTTGTCGCCAGCTTGGGCGCCGGCGCTGCAGCGGCCAGCACCTCACGCGCGGCCGGCACCAGTAAGGAAGACTTTGAGCGTGCCAAGCGCACGGCCAAGAAGATGTGGAAGGGTCGCAAGACCACGGCATATCTCAAGTGCCCCAACTGCGGCCAGATGCTCTCCGTCCCCAAGGGCAAGGGCAAGATCCGCGTCACCTGCCCCAAGTGCCACGCCAAGATGGAGACGCGCTCATAGCCGCCATACCATTGGACAAATAAAAGCCGAGGCCTCGCACTGGGACCTCGGCTTTTTTGAACGCGGCAAAGGGACCGTCCCTTTGTCACACCTATGCCACGCCATCGCGGGCAAGCTCCTCGGCCAGCGCCTCTGCCGGCATGGCCATAATCGCGTCGAGCTCCGCGTCAACCTCGGGAATACGCTTCACCTTGAGCTTGCGCACCAGATCGCCGCGACACATCACGTGCGTCGGCTCACGCAGTGCGCACAGGTCATCGAGCGGGTTCTCGCGCGTCACCAGGATATCGGCGGCCTTGCCGCACTCGATTGTGCCGGTCTCGCCGCCCAGCCCCAGCAGCTCGGCGTTGACTTGCGTAGCCGTATGCAGCGCAAAGGCGTTGCTCACACCCACGTACTTGGCAAAATAGGCCACCTCGCGCCACATGTCGTACTGGGTCACAAACGGACAGCTCGAGTCCGTGCCCAGGCCCACCTTAACGCCGGCTTCCAGCGCCGCACGTGCACTCTCGATAATGCCCGAGCACACGATGTCGCCGTTCTTCTTTTGCGTATCGGTCGAATGGGTCTTTTCCGGGTCGAGCAACACAAACGGCAGCGCCGGGCTGATAGTGCAGGTCACACTCGCTGCACGCCCCTCAAGCTGTGTGCCCGCGGCGCCGCGGTACAGCTCCAGGATCTCGGGCGTCAACGGAGCGCCGTGCTCAATCGTGTCAACGCCGGCCTCAAGCGCGGCCTTCACGCCTTCGGTGCTCTCGACATGGGCCATGACCGGAAGGCCAACCTCGTGCGCCGCCTTGCACGCCGCCGCGGCGACCTCCACCGGCATACGCAGCACGCCCGGCTCGCCCACCTCGGTCGCGTCGAACACGCCGCCCGTCACGAACAGCTTGATGACGTCGGCACCGCGCGCATACAAATCGCGCACCTGTTCGGCTGCCTCAGCGGGACTGTTGGCCACCTGGGCGAACAAGCCCGCACCATGGCCGCCCGGCACCGTAACGCCCGTTCCCGGCGCCACCAGGCGAGGACCTTGATACTTACCGGCATCGATAGCATCGCGCACGGCAAGATCGGCAAACAGCGGGTCGCCCGCGCCGCGCACCGTGGTCACGCCACTTGCCAGCTGCTGTTGGCCGCTGCCCTTGAGTATATGGCGGACAATGGCGCGCCCCACGGGATTATCGAGCTTCTTCATCAGCGCGCCCGCATCGCCCGCCGAAACCGGCTTGCCCGAGCCGCACAGATGCACATGCATATTGATGAGGCCTGGCATGAGATACGCCCCTGCCAGGTCGATGACCTCGGCACCTGCAGGCGCCTGCGCCACAGCACTCGGCCCCATCCACGTGATGAGACCGCGCTCAACGGCCACAGCCATGTCGGGCTGCGGCTCCATATGTTCCGAACCATCCAAGACGGTCGTATTGATAAACAACGTGGAACGATCGGCAGACGCCATATCGAGCTCCTCCCTCACGATTAACTTGAACATTTGTCCATTATTACCTAGTCCCGCTGGATTGCTGCAGACGCATCGGCTAACGGAGGGAAGAGGGGATGGGGGACGGAATGCGCTGCAGTCCCACCCCAGCGACACCAGGGAAATGTCTCGATCTGTAACAGGTACAGGGTTATTGGGCCCCTTGATGTTACAGATCGAGACATTCGGTCGACGTTTCACCGGCTTGTCTCGATCTGTAACAGTTACGAGCTCAAACAACCTCTAAACGTTACAGATCGAAACAAAACCTCTCAGCGCCCATACCACTGGCGTCTCCACTCCTCAGCCAAATCGGGCCGTCGCGGAATACCCGCCAGCCTCATCTTCTCAACCAGCTTCCCCGGATTCTTGAGCTCATCAAACGTAAACCGAAGCACCTTATGCCCGAGCATTGTCAGATGGGACTCCCGTTGACGTTCTGCCACGAATGGGTCGACCGACTTCCGGCCCTCGCCGTTCTGCAAGGTGTACTTCCCCTTTCCGTCGAGCTCGCCGATGACACACGTCCCGTCCTCGAGCCGCCAAAAATAGTCGACGCGAAACACCTGGCTCGGATCGAGCGGGTCGCGAAACTCCACCTGCAGCTCCGGAACCGGAAAGCCGTACGCAATAAAGAACGCTCGGAACCGAGACTCGCCGCCGTTTTCGGACAGCCCGTCCGCATACGACGCAATCACCTGTGCCCTGCGATACCCTCGCCTGCCCTCGCAATCGGCGCGGAGGCGCTCGCACAAATCCCCGCGTGATACGCCTTTCGCCCGCAGTGCAGAATCGGCAATCGCCAACCCGTAGGAGAAAGGCGCACGCAGCAAGCAATCATCCACCGTGCGCCAAAACGACGTCACCCGCACGCCATCGACACGCTCGAGCACGCCCGCCATCTGCGGACGCAACAACCTGCACCCGCCGCTCAACGTCACCGAACAACCCGTCTTAACAAGATAACGCGGCCCGAGCAGATCATTCGGCACTTCCAAACCCCACAAAAGCGCCGCGTCATAGCCCCAAAACGCCCAATCGGGATGAAATTCCGCAAGCCCTTTGATAGTCCTCAACGCTCGCTCCGCCGGCGTCAATGCATCCCAATCATGCTGAAAACAGAACAGGTACGGCTCGGGCTCCGCGATATCGTCGGTTCCAACATGGCGTCGCAGCCACATGAGCTCGGTATTGTCATGCGTTGCGAGCAGCGCACCTTGCTTGGCCGTCTCCGTGAGCCGCGCGAGCATCCTATTCCGCGCCAACGTGTTGCGAGTCGCATGTTTGTGTTTGAGAACGGTATTAGACACTTTCGTCACCACCACGTCAGACAAATGGACCATCGTCACCGTTGCCTCCGCTGACAAATGTCTTGATCTGTAACAGGAAGACAGTCTTTGAGCCTCTAGTTGTTACAGAACAAGATCTTTCGACAGCCGCCAACCTTCCGTCTCAATCTGTAACAGTTACGGGCTCAAACAGCCGCTAAACGTTACAGATTGAGACAAAGTCAGGGCTGTAGGGCGACACCAGTCACATCCCCTACTCCCATTCTTGTTCGTAGATGTTGAGGGACTTTACGTAGCGCCCCTGGGCACCCATGATGTCGCGGACCAGGCGCAAAAAGAAGCTGACGCATGAGGTATCGAAGCCATCTTCCAGGTCTTCCGGATGAACGGCACCAGGCCCGTCGACCGCCGTGTCGCTCAGGCGCGCGATGTCATACAGATAGAGCTGCCCCGCCGTCAGCCAGACATCATCGACGCAGGCGAGGCGCACCGCAATCGCACCGTCGCTCCAATGCTCCTTTTGCACGATATGCGGGTCGTAGACATCAAAGCGACGGTCGGTGCGCGTATCCTTCAGCGCAACCATGCCGTTCGCAGGATCCTTGTCCAAAATGCCAAAGCGCGAGAAATACTGTGTGTCGCGCACCTGCTCGAGCCGCTTGAGCGAGGCAGGCGAAAGCGATGCCGGCGGCTCATCAACATACAGCTCGAGCAGCGTCTTGCCATGGCGATAGGGGCGCTCGAAGAGCAGCCAATCGGTAAATGCCATGTTGTAGGCCATGATTTCGTTTTGCGAAGGCTCGGCGCAATAGCTGAGCCACGGGTCGACAATGATCTCGAACTGTTCGCGCGCCGGCTCCAAAAACTGGAACTTCCGCAGCATCCAAAAATGGGCCATGTCGGCAATATCGTTGCCGACGGCTTCGGCTAGCTGCGCTCGGTCTAAAGCGTGGTCAGTCATGGCATCCTCCTCAAACTGATAGACCTCAATTTGAGCTTACGAGGAGGGTGGTCGGCCACGACCAGCGCGGGCAAAATAGGCCTCCGGCTGCAAACCAGATGCTGACCAAGCACTTGACGAAAAGCTTGACCGAAAATGCGCACCGCAACAAAACCGCAGGTAAACATAGACAGCCAACCCGCCCTTTTGAGCCAGATACCCACAGCCACCACAGAAACAACAGGTGACCACAGCCCAAAAAGTCGACAAATGAACACCCGTACGTCGACAAACGAGCAAATCGCTCGCAAAGAGTGTCCCCAACGACTAGACAAAAAATGACTAGTCATTGGGGACGTTCTTAAATGACTGCTTTACAGCTCCAGCGCCTCGGCGACTTCGGCAGCGCAGGCCAGGGCGTCGGCCATGGCGCTCACCACGAGCGAGCTGCCGTTGCGAGCGTCACCGGCCACATACACCGGCGCGGCATCTGCGGCGACGCCGTCGACACGCGCCGCAAGATGCGAGCCCTCGGCGACCATCACAGGCAGCGGGCGGCCCGCCGTGGCAACAGGTACGCCGACAGCTTCGAACACGCTGTGCTCCGGACCCGTAAAGCCGCAGGCGATGAGCACCAGCTGCGCAGGCACCTCGTGCTCGGAGCCCGTAATGCGTTCGGGCTTGCCGGCCGACCAATCTAGATCGACCACGCGCAGGCCCGCTGCCGCGCCCTTCTTGTCCAGCAGCACCTCGAGCGTATCCACTCCCCAGGCACGCATCTCGCCACCCATCGCAGCGATAGCCTCCTGCTGGCCGTAGTCGGTCTTCTTAACGTTGGACCACTGCGGCCAGGGGTTGCTCGCCGCGCGCTTATCGGGCGCGGCCGGCAGGAATTCAAACTGACGCACGCTGCGCGCACCCTGGCGCACCGCGGTACCCACGCAGTCGTTGCCGGTATCGCCGCCGCCAATGACCACAACGTCCAGGCCGCGGGCGTTCACCGCGGGCTCGCCGCCATCGAGCACCGAGACGGTCGAAGCCGTCAGGTAGTCCACGGCATACACCACGCCCGGGGCATCAATGTTCGCAGCCAAAAGCCCACGCGGAGCACGGGCGCCGGCAGCCACCACGACAGCGTCAAAGTCATCGAGCTTGGCCGCCACCGCAGGGTCCGTCACGTCGGCACTCAGCTCAAACACAATGCCCAACTCGCGCATGAGCGCCACGCGACGCTCGACCACGGACTTCTCGAGCTTCATGTTGGGAATGCCGTACATGAGCAGGCCGCCCGGGCGGTCGTCACGCTCAAACACCGTCACGCGGGCACCGCGACGCGCAAGCTCCCATGCTGCCACCAGACCAGCGGGACCGGAGCCCACCACGGCAACCGTGGGTGCGCCCTCCCCTGCCGGCTCAAAGCGGCGCGGACCGCCGTTGGCCCACTCATGGTCGCTGATCGCACGCTCGTTGTCATGGATCGTCGTGGGCTGGCCGTCAACCGAACCCAGGTTGCACGCGGCCTCGCACAGCGCCGGGCACACGCGACTCGTGAACTCAGGCATGGGCGAGGTGAGTGACAGGCGCTCGGCAGCCTCGTCCCAACGGCCGCGATACACCAGCTCGTTCCACTCGGGAATCAGGTTGTGCAGCGGACAGCCGCTCGGACGTGCCTTGCCAAAGCTCGCGCCCATCTGGCAAAACGCCACGCCGCACATCATGCAGCGGCTCGCCTGGGCGCGGCGCGCATCGTCGTCGAGTTCCACGTACAGCGGATCGAAATCGCGGCTGCGCTCCTCCACGGGGCGAAGCTCGTGGGTCACGCGATCGATATCAAGAAAAGCACCGGGCTTACCCATGGCACTTACGCCTCCTTCTTAGTCGAAGCAACGGAGCTGGCAGCCACGGACGCAGCGCCCGCAACACCGCCCGTGACATCAAAGCGAGCGACATCCGCAGCGCTCGCGCGACCGGTCACAATGTCAAACGCCAGCTCCTCGGCCTGCGCATGCGTCTTGCCGACGGCCTCGGCGGCGGCGACAATCGCCAGCACGCGCTCGTACTCGGTTGGAATGACCTTCACAAAGTGCTTGCTCATCGTCTCAAAGCTGTAGAGCAGCTTAATGCCGCGCGGGCTCTGCGTCGCGTCCACGTGCTCCTGGATGAGCTCGCGAATCTGCGCCAGCTCGCCGGCCGTCGGGGCCTTAAGCTCAACGCTCTCGTGGTTCACACGGGCATCGAGCGTGCCGTACTGGTCAAAGACATAGGCCACGCCACCCGTCATGCCGGCGGCGAAGTTCTGCCCGACCTCGCCCAGGATGAGCGCCAGACCACCCGTCATGTACTCGCAGCCATGGTTGCCGCAGCCCTCGACCACCACCGTGGCACCCGAGTTGCGTACGCCAAAGCGCTGGCCGGCCAGGCCGTTAATGAAGCCGCGGCCGCTCGTAGCGCCAAAGAACGCAACGTTACCCACGATGATGTTCTCATCGAACTTGTAGGTCGCATGCGGGTTGGGGCGCACCGACACCTCGCCGCCCGAAAGGCCCTTGCCAAAGTAGTCGTTGGCGTCGCCGCACACGTTGAGCGTAATGCCGCGCGGCAGGAAGGCGCCAAAGCTCTGACCGGCCGAACCATCGCAATCGATGGTGATGGAGCCGGCGGGCAGGCCCTCGGGATGCACCTTGGTCACCGCGTTGCCCAAGATGGTGCCCACGCAGCGGTTGACGTTGGCGATATCGGCGCGGAAGCGAATCGGACGCAGGTGCGCACGGGCATCGGCCGTATAGGGCACAAACAACGTGGAGTCGAGCGTCTTGTCGAGCTCGCTGTCCGCAGCCATCTGGGGCAGGAAGTGACGGCCGTCGGCACCCGGGATGTGGGCACCAAACTCACAGGTCGCGCTCGCCAGCACGGGCGACAGATCCAGCAGGTTAGCCTTGCGGTTGCCCGGGACCTCAATCTGGCGCAAGCACTCGGGATGGCCGACCATCTCGTCGACGGTGCGGAAGCCCAGGCTCGCCATGACCTCGCGCAGTTGCTCGGCAACAAAGAGCATAAAGTGCTCGACGTGCTCTGGCTTGCCGCGGAAGCCGCGACGCAGGCGGCAGTTTTGCGTAGCGATGCCGGCCGGGCAGGTATCCTGCTGGCAGTCGCGCTGCATGAGGCAGCCCATGGAGATGAGCGGCATGGTCGCAAAGCCAAACTCCTCGGCACCCAGCAGGCAGGCGACGGCGACGTCGGTGCCGTCCATGAGCTTGCCGTCGGCCTCGAGCACCACGCGCGAGCGCAGGCCGTTTTGCAGCAACGTCTGTTGAGCCTCGGCAAGGCCAAGCTCCAGCGGCAGACCGGCGTGCCAAATGGAATCGCGAGCAGCGGCACCCGAGCCGCCATTGTGGCCGCTGATCAAGATCTTGTCGGCAGCACCCTTGGCCACACCGGTGGCGATGGTGCCGACGCCGGCCTCGCTGACCAGCTTGACCGACACACGCGCGCCAGGGTTGGCGTTCTTAAGGTCAAAGATCAGCTCTGCCAGGTCCTCGATGGAGTAGATGTCGTGGTGCGGCGGAGGCGAGATCAGGCCGATGCCGGGCGTGGACTGACGGACCTCGGCAATCCAGGGGTAGACCTTCTTGCCGGGCAGGTGACCGCGCTCGCCGGGCTTGGCGCCCTGGGCCATCTTGATCTGAATCTCGAAGGCGCTGCACAGGTAGCGGCTCGTCACGCCAAAGCGCGCGCTTGCCACCTGCTTGATGGCGGAGTTCTTGGAGTCGCCGTTGGCCAGCGGGGTCTCGCGACGCGGATCCTCACCGCCCTCGCCCGAGTTGGAACGGCCGTGCAGGCGGTTCATGGCGATGGCCATGCACTCGTGTGCCTCTTTGCTAATAGAGCCATACGACATGGCGCCGGTGTTAAAGCGGCGGACGATGTTGAGCGCGGGCTCGACCTCGTCAAGCGCCACCGGAGTACGGCCGCTGGCATCAAAGTCGAGCAAGTCGCGCAGGCGCACGGCACGGCCGGTGCGGTGCAGGCGAGCGCTGTACTCCTTAAAGGTATCGTAGCTGTCCTCGCGGCAGGCGGTCTGCAGCAGGTAGACGGTCTGGGGGTCGATGAGGTGATCCTCGCCGCCGAGCGGGCGCCACTTGGTCAGACCCAGCGTGGGCAGCTGATCGGGAGCCGGGCTCTTAAGGATGGCAAGTGCAGCGTCATAGCGCTCATTCTGCTCGCGCTCAACGTCCTCGACACCCATACCGCCCACACGGCTCACCGTACCGGCGAAGTACGCGTTGACGAACTCCGGCGTAAAGCCCACGGCCTCGAAGATCTGCGCCGAATGGTAGCTCTGCACCGTGGAGATGCCCATCTTGGACATGATGGAGACGATGCCGGCGGTCGCAGCCTTGTTGTAGTTGGCGATGCCCTGCTCGGCCGTCACGTCCAGGTCGCCGTGTGCCGCCAGATCGCGGATGCACGCATGTGCGTTGTACGGATAGATGCCGCTCGCGGAGTAGCCCACCAGTGCCGCAAAGTCGTGCGGGGACACGGCGTCGCCGCACTCCACCACGATATCGGCAAAGGTACGCACGCCGGCGCGGATCAGGTGGTTGTGCACGCAGCCCACGGCGAGCAGCGACGGCACGGGTACCTCGCCCGCGGCGGCGCGATCGCTCAGCACCACGATGTTCACGCCGTCGCGGACCGCAGCCTCAACGTCCTCGGCAAGCTGCTTAAGCGCAGCCTGCAGCGCGCCCTCACCCGCGTCGCGGCGGTACACGGCACGGAACCGGCGGGTCTTAAAGCCCACGCGGTCGATGGCGCAGATGCGGTCAAACTCTTCCTCGTTGAGCAACGGGCGCTCCAAGCGCACCAGCTGGCAGGCCGTGCGGGAATCCTCGAGCAGGTTGCCGTGGTTGCCCAGGTAGAGTGTGGTCGAGGTGACCATATGCTCGCGTAGGGCGTCGATGGGCGGGTTTGTGACCTGAGCGAACAACTGATAGAAGTAGTCAAAGAACGAACGCGTCTTCTTGGACAGGCAGGCCAGCGGCGCATCGATGCCCATCGAGGCGAGCGGCGCCTTGCCCTGCTGGGCCATGGGGCGCACGACTTCGTCAACATCATCCCAGTGATACCCGAGCTTGGCCATGCGCACGGCGGCGGGCACCTCGGCATCCTCAGCGGGCGCGGGCGCAACGGGCTCATCGAGCGCGTCGACGGTCAGCGTCTCCTCGGCGATCCAGTCGCGATAGGGCTTTTCCTTGGCGTAACGGGCGCGCAGCTCGTCGTTGTAGATCACGCGGCCGCGGGCAAAGTCGACCTCGAGCATCTGACCCGGTCCCAGGCAGCCGCTCGTCAGGATGTTCTCGGGGCGCACCTCGATGGTGCCCACCTCGCTTGCCAGCATAAAGCGACCGTCGCGCGTCACGTAGTAGCGGGCGGGGCGCAGGCCGTTGCGGTCGAGGGCGGCACCCAGGGTACGGCCGTCGGTAAAGGCGATGGCCGCCGGGCCATCCCACGGCTCCATGAGCATGGACTGGTAAGCGTCGTAGGCGCGGCGCTCCTCACTCAGGCTGTCGTTGTGGTCCCACGGCTCGGGCAGCAGCATGGATGCGGCACGCGTGAGCGGACGACCGTTCATGACCAAAAACTCAAGCACATTGTCCAGAATCGCGGAGTCGGAGCCCTCGCGGTTGATGATCGGCATCACGCGCTCAAGATCATGCTGCAGCACGGGACTGTACAGGTTGGGTTCGCGGGCGCGAATCCAGTTGACGTTGCCCTTGAGGGTGTTGATCTCGCCGTTGTGGATGATAAAGCGGTTGGGGTGCGCACGCTCCCAGCTGGGCGTGGTGTTGGTGGAGTAGCGCGAGTGAACGAGCGCCACGGCCGTTTTGACGGCGGCGTCGTTGAGGTCGATGAAGAAGCGGCGCATCTGCGTGGCGACCAGCATACCCTTATACACGATGGTGCGCGAGCTCATGGAGCACACATAGAAGATCTTGTCGCGCAGGGCAAACTCGGCGTCGGCCTTCTTCTCGATGGTGCGGCGGCACACGTACAGACGACGCTCGAATGCGTCACCTGCCGGCGTGTCGTCCGGACGGCCCAGGAAGGCCTGCAAGATGGTGGGCATACAGGCGCGGGCCGTCTCGCCCAGGTCGTGCGGGTCGACCGGCACCTCGCGCCAAAAGAGCAGCGGCACGCCGGCCTCGGCGCAGCCCTCCTCAAACACGCGGCGGGCATCCTCTACGCCCTTGTCGTCCTGCGGGAAGAACAGCATGGCCACGCCATAGTCGCCCTCTGCCGGCAGAATCTGGCCGCACTTTTGGGCCTCTTTACGGAAAAAGTGATGCGGAACCTGGAACAGAATGCCAGCGCCGTCGCCGGTGTTCTTCTCGAGTCCCGTGCCGCCGCGGTGCTCCAAGTTGACCAGAATGGACAGCGCATCGTCCAGAATCTGGTGATGGCGCTCACCGTTGATATCGGCAAGCGCGCCAATGCCACATGCATCGTGATCGAATTCGGGGCGATAAAGGCCCTGCTGCTGAGCGGAATCTGCCTGCATCGCGATCCTCCCCTAGATATTAGACAGTCAGTTGAATAGGCATACTAGGAGCATCGCCGGCCCGTTGTGTTTCCCACCCGTTTCGAAACAATCGCGTAACGCACGCCCTACGAGTGGACACCGCCGACCTCAAGGGCGACAACAAGGGCCCCAAGTTCGGCCTGCAAACTCACCTCTTCAAACATCTCAATCTGTAACAGTAAGACCCAATTTCGACGACTAACTGTTACAGATTGAGATGTTTTCGAGAGACGGTTCCGAATGTCTCGATCTGTAACACGAAGGGTCAGTTTTGGCGGTCAGCTGTTACAGATCGAGATTTTCCATAGGACCATTTCTTCCTGTCTTGACCTGTAACACCTAGACCCAATTTCCATCCCTAGTTGTTACAGATCAAGACATTTCGGCAACCCCCTTTCCCCACCCCATTCAAATACAACAATTTTGTTAGTCGTGGTTAACTTTTTGGCCTAAAACGGGTATCCTTTGCGGCGTCAAGCAAACGGCACGCGCGCCGTGCCAGATCAAGGAGGCCCCCATGGCACGCCAGAAAGACCAACAGAAGATGCAACTTGTCCTTATCCGTCACGGAGAATCCGAGTGGAACAAACTCAACCTGTTCACCGGCTGGACCGATGTTGAGCTCACCGACACGGGCCGCGAAGAAGCCGTCGCAGGCGGTCGAGCCCTCAAAGAAGCGGGTTTCGACTTTGACGTCTGCTACACCTCGCGCCTCAAGCGGGCAATCCATACCCTCAACATCGTGCTCGCCCAGATGGACCGCGAATGGCTGCCCGTCATCAGGTCCTGGAAGCTCAACGAGCGCCACTACGGCGCGCTGCAGGGTCTCAACAAGGCCGATGCCGCGGCGGAGCACGGCGACGAGCAGGTACTCATCTGGCGTCGTTCCTTCGATGTCTGCCCGCCGGCGCTCGAGCCGGGCGATAGTCGCGACCCCCACACGCAGGAGCAATACCGCGACATCGCGCCCGATCAGCTGCCCTACACCGAGTGCCTCAAGGACACCATCGCCCGCGCCTGGCCCTACTTTGAGGACGAGATTCGCCCGCAGATGCTCGCCGGCAAGCGCGTGTTCATCGCCGCACACGGTAACTCTCTGCGCTCGCTCGTCATGAAGTTCGAGCACCTCACGCCCGAGGAGATCGTCAAGGTCAACATCCCAACCGGTGTGCCGCTCGTCTACACCTTCGATGCCGATTTCAACGTTCTCGACAAGCGCTACATCGGCGACCCGGCGACCATCGCCGCCAAGATCGACGCCGTGGCCAATCAGGGCAAGGCGCGCAAGTAACCCCAACCTAAACCGAGCGCGCGGCGCCGCATAACCCAAGCGCGGCGCCGCGCTGCTCCTATTCAGGAACCGATCATGCTCAACCATCTCAAACATCACTTTGGCTCCCCACGCACCGGTGGCCACGGAGGACTCGACATCGCACGGCATATCGGCCCCGGACTGCTCGTGACCGTCGGCTTTATCGACCCGGGCAATTGGGCCTCCAATATGGCCGCCGGCTCGCAGTTTGGCTACGCACTGCTGTGGATCGTCACGCTGTCCACGATCATGCTCATCGTGCTGCAGCACAACGCGGCGCACTTGGGCATCGCCACGGGCATGTGTCTCGCCGAGGCCACGACGCGCCACCTGCCCCGCCTCGTCGGGCGTGCGATACTCGGCAGCGCGTATCTAGCCACGGTCGCCACCGCCATGGCCGAAGTCCTGGGCGGTGCGATCGCGCTTCAAATGCTCTTTGGCCTGCCCGTGCGCGCGGGCTGCGTCATCGTGGCGGCGGCATCGATTGCCATGCTCATGACGAGCTCCTACAAGCGTGCCGAGCGCTGGATTATCGCCTTCGTTGGCATAGTGGGCCTATCGTTTTTGGCCGAGCTCGTGCTGGTCAAGGTCGGCTGGCCGCAGGCCGCCATAAGCTGGATCACACCCAGTATGCCCACCGGCTCGGCCGCGATTATCGTGAGTGTCCTGGGTGCGGTCGTTATGCCCCACAACCTCTTTCTACACTCCGAGGTCATCCAATCCATGCACTTCGAAGGCCAAGGCGAGCAAGTTATCGAAGAGCGTCTGCACTACGAGCTCTTCGACACGCTCTTTTCGATGGGCGTGGGCTGGGCAATCAACTCGGCCATGGTCATCCTGGCCGCAACGACCTTCTTTGCGCACGGCATTGTCGTAGACGACCTCGCCGTCGCAGCGGACACGCTCTCCCCCATTCTGGGCCCGGCAAGCTCGACCATCTTTGCGGTGGCGCTGCTGTTTGCGGGCCTCTCGAGTAGTGTGACGGCAGGCATGGCGGCAGGCACCATCACCGCGGGCATGTTCGACGAGGAATACGACATCCACGACCGACATTCCTCGATCGGGGTGGCGGCCTGTTTCGCCGGCGCAGTGGCGGCGTGTCTGGTCGTCCCAAATCCTTTTGAAGGTCTCATCTGGAGTCAGGCACTGCTGTCGCTTCAGCTGCCGATTACGGTCTTTGTGCTCATACGGCTCACCAGTTCACGCCACGTCATGGGCAAATACGTCAACTCGCGCCCGCTCAACGCGCTGCTCGTAGGGATCGGCGCCATCGTGACGATTCTCGACATCGTGCTGCTAACGGGGATGTAATTGGGATGGCGTGGCTGTCCAGATATAACGTCTCAATCTGTAACACGTAAGGCCGTTTTAAACCGTCAGATAAATCAAAAGGGCCCCGGCCGAGAATTCGACCGGGGCCCTTGGACAGAGCTCTGTATAGCTAATCGCCGTGTGTCTGCGAGCTACTCCTCGACGAGCTCAAACTCATCGGGGCCGACGCCGCAGACCGGGCATACGTAGTCCTCGGGCAGCTCGGGCGTGTCGACCTCAACCTCGTAACCGCAAACGGTGCACACAAACTTATACGTCTTCTTCTCCTCAGCCATGATGTTCTCCTCTCGAACGTGACTGCTGGTGTACTTACTTATTAGTATATATTCTCAATAACATAATGCAAGTATTTTTAGAACATTTCTAGCCTTGATACGACGAGGCTTTGGGCGGCGTCTTGCCCTTTAGCACCTTGTGATAGTAGTCGTACGTCAGCGGTGTCTCGTCGCTCAGGCGCTCGGCATCCTCGACCTCGCCGATAAACAGCAGATGCGTGCCCACATCCACAGTGTCGATCAAACGGCAGCTAAACAGGGCCGCCGCGTGCTCGGGCACATAGGGCATGCCCAGAGCCGTCTCGCGGGTCTCGTATTTGGCAAACTTGTCATAATCGCTGCTGGTGCGAAACCCAAAGTTACCGATGTAGAGCATGTCGGTGGTCTGATCGATCACGGTCAGCGCGAACGCTTTGGCCGAGGCGATGACGCCCGAGGTGACATTGTCCTTGTTCACGGCAACCGAAATACGCGGCGGGGCGGATGTCACCTGCACCGCTGTGTTGATAACGCAGCCGGCACGCAGCCCGTCCGCCGCGGCGCTCACCACGTACAGACCGCTCGGCATGGTAAAGAACGCAGTTTTGTCCATAACGATCACTCCCCTAGCTCGGGTTGGAACCTCATGAATGTATGTACCCACAAAAAAGGCGGCACCCATAACGGACGCCCCCTTTGAGACATATGTGTCAGAACAATAAGAAAGATGAGACGCCCGCAGTTGCGGTGAAATAGGGACTGAATAGCCCCTCAAACAGGCAAAACAGTCCGTATTCCACCGCAACTTATACAGAGTGCCTAGCGGTTGCGCTCTTTAAGGGCGCGGTCGATCTCGCGTTGGACATCACGCTTGGCCATGTCCTCGCGCTTGTCGTAGAGCTTCTTGCCGCGACCCAGACCCAGCAGCAGCTTTACGCGGCCGTCGGTATTAAAGTAGAGCTCCAACGGAACCAGCGCATAACCACGGTTGCGAAGTTTGCCGTCAAGAAAGTCGATCTCCTTGCGGTGCAGCAGCAGACGACGCCGACGGTCAGGATCGCGATTCCACACGCCACCATGGCTATAAGGGTGGATATGCAGGCCGACGAGCCAGCACTCCCCGCCGCGGATCAGCGCGAAGGTATCGGTGATCTGGCAGGCGCGCTCGCGAATCGACTTGACCTCGGTGCCGCTCAGCTCAATACCGCACTCAAATGTCTCATCGATAAAGTACTCGTGATGCGCCGAGCGATTCTTGGAAATGAGCTTGCGCTCGCGTTTACTGGGCATCGCCGGCCTCCTTGGCGCCATCGGAACCCTTGCCCGTAGCTTCGCGCTGAGCCTTGCGCTCGGCGTTGAGCTCGGCGTCGCTCTCGCGCACCAGCTTGATAATCGCCGCGCAGGCTTCCTCACCCACCAAGTCGCGAGCACGCACCGTCAGGCGCGTCGCCTCCTGCTTGTCGCCGTCGCTTGCAGCATCGGTCGCGCACATAATCAGGCAGATGGCAATCTCGGCCGAGGGTGAGGTCGGAACGCCTTGCAGGGACAGTTCACCCATCGCGTGGTCGTCGCTCTCATCGGCAGCATCCGGATAGGTGGTATGGATCTTGTTGAGCAGGCGCGTCGTATGCGCATCGTTGGGCGCCAGGCGCAGCGCCAGACGCGCGCAGCCCACGGCAGCCGAAACGTTCTCGGTCTCGGGCTCCAAGAAATACTGACCTAGATTGGCGTAAGCGCGGGCGGCGCACTTGCCATCGCTTGCACGCTCCAGCACCGAGAACGAGAGCGATGCCCATTCCTGCTTGTCCTCGAGTGCGCGGAACAGCTCGGCCAAATCCAAGCGATAGTTGCAGTTCATGGGGTCCCAACGCACAGCCTGCATCAGGGCATTACGAGCGCTCACATAATCCTGCTGGCGAATGTAGGCAAACGCCATATCAGAGTACAGGCGGTCAAACGGCACCTCGACCTGCACGAGCTCGCGCGGATCCTTCTCCACGCGGCGATAGGCCAAGCGCTCAAACTTGCTATCGAAGCTAAAGTATTGGCGCTTCTCCTCCGTCTTGCACTCAGCGTCGATATACTCCTCGGCGAGCTCCACCAGACGCTCCAGCAGCGGCGTCGCCGTAGCCAGGTCGCCCTGCGCCAGATAGTTCTCGGCATACGTGATGTCTTGCAAGCTGATGGGCAGATCCATGGCTACTCCTCGATCTGAGCGAAACACGGCAGGCGCCGTATATACGGTAAATACACAAAACCCGGGTCTCTTACGAGGCCCGGGCGTTCAATTTTGGTAGCCCGTACCAGATTCGAACTGGTGATCTCCGCCTTGAGAGGGCGGCGTCCTAAACCGCTAGACGAACGGGCCATATGTAGCAAATGCAATGGCTGGGATGGAGGGAGTCGAACCCCCATTGACGGAACCAGAATCCGCTGTCCTGCCATTAGACGACATCCCAATGACTGCATCGCTGCGCTCGGCTGTGCCTTTGCGCAAGAAAGAAATATACGGGAAGTCTCGCCGTGACGCAAGCCCCAATTTTGACTTTTTTGAAATTCAGTCAAATTGGCCTAATTTAGTCCAACCCGTGAAGGACCTGTGAAGCCAACCGCTGTACACGAAGGGCAAAACGCCGTGAGCGGTAGCCGTCAACCGTTGGCAGATTCTACCGTGAAAACGATAGCACCAGGCAACACAATCGAAGTATCAATGATCGCGTAGATATCGAGGCGCCATGGACGAAGAGCTTGATTACCTATGGGAGACCCTGGGCCTCGAGATCACTGCCGACCTTTGGCCCGAACGGGACAAAATCCATCCCACACTGCGCCCCGCCATCACGGTGATGCAGGCAAAATACCGCCGTGCATCCTTTTTGATCATGCGGGTGTCATGGCACGCGGGTCTCCCCGACCTTAAGCGAATCCAGGCAAGCCTCGTCGAGCTGTCCGGCATGCCGACCGTCATATCCGAGACGCACCTGGAACAGCGCCAGCGCGAGCGACTGCAACAGCAGCGGATTCCCTTTATCTGCCCCGGCGTTCAGGCATATCTGCCCTTTATGGACGAGGAGTACTGGAGCGGCAAGCCCAAC
The DNA here is from genome assembly GCA_048236535.1 of Collinsella sp. Lineage (GTDB taxonomy): Bacteria > Actinomycetota > Coriobacteriia > Coriobacteriales > Coriobacteriaceae > Collinsella. The sequence goes on from DBFAQQ010000032.1 coordinate 85,179, forward strand.
AAACACGTAAAGGTCTACGATCCACACGAATGGGCGCAGCTGGCGGACTGACTGGGGCAGGCCCGCCGGCGGAAAGTGCGTCCCAGATCTCAAGCTCAAACTGGTCCCCACTTTCCCGTCGAGCCCTCAAACGGAAACCGTGTCCCACAATCGAAGCTCAGAATGGGACGTGCTTTCCGCAACCGGCCACTTTGGGAAAGTGCATCCCATTCTGGAAGCGAATTCCGGGTCGCACTTTCCGCAGCCGCTACAGCAACGCCTCAGCCCAAGCCGCTTCCCTAAAGCCGGGAATCGCAAAGTCGTCGCCCACCAGCAGCGGACGCTTGACCAGCATACCGTCGGTCGCCAGCAGCTCGTAGCACTCCCGATCCGTCATGCCCGCATCCAAACGCGCCTTCAGGCCCAGCTCTCGATATTTCATGCCCGACGAATTAAAGAAGCGCCGCACCGGCAGCCCCGAACGAGCAATCCAGGTCGCAAGCTCATCAGCCGCGGGATTGTCCAAAACGATATCGCGGTCGATATACTCTACCCCATGTTCGTCCAGCCATGCCTTGGCCTTCTTACAGGTCGAGCACTTGGGATATTCAACAAACAGTACGGTCATGGGAATCCTCCGAATATAGATCGGCCAACGCAGGCACACGCCACACGAGGCGCCTTCGTATGATGGGCCAATTGTAGCCCACGGGTCACACGCTAAACGAACCGTACCCCGAATCCGCGTTTGATGAACGGCAGCAGCTCCATTGCCTCGGGCGTGATATGGCCCGCAACGTTCATGCGCTCGTCACCGGGAAGATCGACCCGCGCAATCTCAAGCTCGCCTTCGTAGCGCCCATATCCGCTATTGCTCACAGCGATCGACCCAGCCTTTCGCGGCAGGCCGGCTCCGGCATCCGTCGGCACGGAATCCGGCTTATGCGTCGTACGTGACTCCTGAGACCTAAAGATGAGAACGCTCGAGTCGGGCCGGTCGTGATGAATCTGCCCGCGCACATAGGCATAACCGGGCTCAAGCTCACATTGCAGGTCCACGTATCCGGCGGAAACTTGAGCAAACTGCGCCCAGCCCGCATCGGATAGATCGGGGTCGCCGACCAACACAATGTCGCAATCGGCGCCATGTGCAAGCTCAAGCATATTGAGAGCAACCTTTGACGCGCGACCGCGCTGCGCCTCGACCGTCGGCAGTCCCTCGAATACCGGCCCGCGAACGTTAGCATCACCCGGCACAAAAGCCATGATTTCGAATCCAAGCGCCGCAAGACGAAGATTCGTCCGAGCAACATCTTCAAGAGCTAAACCGGTATAAGGCTTGGGGTAAAAATTGTGGCAGGCGGCAAAACGAGTCACATCGGCACCGGCCTCACGCCACGATGCGATTTCATCAGAACTCACCGTCGATGCATTGACCACAATGTGAAATACACCGGACAGCTCCGCGACCCGCTGGGCGCTAAAGCCATAGTCCAAACGAAGGTATTCCAACCCCAGATCGCGCAGGTCCTCGATGCGCTCAAGCCCGAGCAAATCGCACGTGCGAGGCCCCACATCGGCAATGAGCGCAATGCCGCGGGCGGAAAGCAGCGACAGCACATGACGGACCTTATCGGCATACGCCGCTCCCCCATCCTCGGGAATATGCAGCGAGGTGAACGCATAGCGCGCACCCGCCGCGGCACCACGCTCAATCGTCCGCTCAATATCCTGCAGAGGGCTGGAAAGATAAATTGAAATACCCGTTTTCACGCTTTAACGCTCCTTTAAAAAAGGCCGGCGGAGCAACTAGCCCCGCCGGCACAACCATAACATCAAGAAATCTGCCGCGCGCCGCGAACCCCGAGCAACACGGCTCGCGATATCAAACTACTCGCCAAAGAACTCGTTGATCTTCTGCTCGTCGACGCCAAAGAACCACGTCAGGACAAAGCCGGCGGCATAGGCAAGCAGCATAGCGGCAACGTAGCCGAGCTGCTGGCCAGGAACGACGATCAGCAGGCCAAACAGGCCGGAAACGCCCTGAGAAACCGTGCCGATGTGAAGCAGCGCCGCGAGCGCGCCGCCAAATCCGGCACCCAGGCAGGCCGTCACAAACGGACGAACGAGCGGCAGCGTAACAGCATACATCAGAGGCTCGCCCACACCCAGGATTCCAACGGGAATGGACTCTGCGACGTACTTCTTGAGCTTGGCGTTCTTGGTCTTAAAGTACAGCGCCAAACCGGCACCGACCTGGCCGCCGCCAGCCATCATAAGGATGGGAAGCAGGTAATTGATACCCTTGGTAGCGCCGTCGGGATCGTTGAGCATAGCGTGGATCGGCGTGAGCGCCTGATGCAGGCCGACGGACACCAGCGGCAAGAAGCCTGCCGACAGGATATAACCGCCCAGGACGCCCAGCTTCTCGAAGATAAAGGTCAAAACGCTAAAGATGGCAGTCGTCAGCCATGCGCCAACCGGCTGGATGACGAGCATCAGAGCAAAGGCGCCGATGATGAGCACCAGCAGCGGGGACAAGAACGTGTCGAGTGCGTTGGGCATAACCTTGCGAATCTGACGTTCCATCCAGGCAAAAAATGCGCCAGCGATGAGAGCCGCGATCATGCCGCCCGCTGCGGGGTTGTATTGCGCACTGGTGAGCGGCAGCAGAATGGCAGTGGCAGGATCAGCCGCGCCAGGCGCAAGCAGGGGCATGGCGCTGTTGGCGATACACATCATGCCGGCGATGCCGCCCAGCGCAGCAGAGCCACCAAACTCACGTGCCGCGTTATAGCCCACCAAGATGGGCAGATAGGCAAACAGGGCCCAGCCCATGGAACGAATGCCCTGGTACCACCACTCGCCTGCAAGCGCACCTGCCGTCGAGACGTTAATGACGTTGCAGATACCGTTGATGAGGCCAGCCGCAATGATGCCGGGAAGCAGGGCGACGAAAACGTTGGAAATCTTCTTAAGGAAGGCCTGAACCGGTTTGGACTCGTACTTGGCCTTCTGCGCGGCTTTGTTTGTGGCCGCAGCGTCAACCACGCTCTCATCAGCAACGCCTTTCGCAAGGCCGGTGAGCTTGGAGAACTCCTCGAGCACCTTATTCACCTTGCCCGGACCCAGCACGATCTGCATCGTGTCGTCCTCGACCAGGCCCATCACGCCGTCGAGTGCCTTAATACCCTCCGTGTCGACGTTGCCCGTGTCTTTGACGGTCACGCGCAGGCGCGTCATGCACGCCGCGTTTGCGAGCACGTTGTCTTTACCGCCCAAAAGGTCCAACAGCTTTTGGGCCAGCTCTTTGTTCGTCATAACTCCTCCTTGTATTGGGTATCTCGTCTGGATGTCATATCAGCTCACGCCGCGCACCTATTGGGCGTCGGCATTGCTCTTCTCATGGCCACTCACCGCAGCACGGACATGGCCTCGTGCCCGCTCAAGAGCCACCGCAGCCTGCTCGGCATCGCAGTCCAGCAGTATCGAGACAATAGCGGTTTTTACATGGCCGCCGGCATCTGCAAGCGCCTGAACAGCGCGCTCGCGCGTGCAGCCGGTCGCCTCCATCACGATGTTCTGGCCGCGCACCACCAACTTCTCGTTCGTCTGCTGCACATCGACCATCAGGTTTTGGTATACCTTGCCGATCTTGACCATGGCACCGGTCGAAATCATGTTGAGAATGAGCTTTTGAACCGTTCCCGCCTTGAGCCTCGTTGAGCCGGTCAGCACCTCGGGACCGGGCACGGGCTCAATGGCAAGATCTGCGCTCTCCCCGATCTTCGACCCTTGGTTGCAGGCAATTGCAATGGTCTTGCACCCAGCTGCCTTGGCGTACGCAAGGCCGCCCACCACATAAGGAGTACGACCGCTTGCCGCCAGGCCAACGACAAGATCCTTGTCCGAGAGTCCACGCTCTCGCAGGTCGCTCGCGCCAAGCTCCTCGCTGTCTTCGGCACCTTCGACAGCCTTGATAAACGCCGTCTCGCCTCCGGCAATGAGCCCGACAATCAGGTCGGGTGACACGCCAAACGTGGGCGGACACTCCGAAGCGTCGAGTACGCCCAGACGACCGCTGGTGCCTGCGCCCATGTAAAAGACGCGCCCGCCGCGCTCGAGTGCCTCAGCAGCCCAGTCGATTGCTGTGGCAACCTGGGGCAACACTTTCGTGACCGACTGGACGGCACGAAGATCCTCATCGTTCATCGTCGTGACGATTTGCAGCGATGTCATCGTATCGAGGTCCATTGACCTTTGATTACGCTGTTCGGTCGTGAATTTTGTTAAATCGAGCATTTCATTCACCTCATCTTTCCTGTTTCTCGATGTAGTTTTGCTTAATGACATGCGTCGCCCGTTCGTAGTCACTGGCAACGTAAGCAGCGTACAGGGCATCGACAACCATAAGCTGGGCCATACGCGAAGCCATGGCACCGCTGCGGACCAAGGGTTCACTCGCAGCGACGCCGAGCACGGCATCGGCCATGGTGGCAAGCTTGGATGATCCATCTACTTTGGTAACGGCCACGACGGGACAATTGTGACGTTGAGCCTCGGCGGTGCAGTCCAGCACCTCTTGCGTCAAGCCCGAGTAGCTAAAGGCGATTGCCATATCGCCCTCATGCATGTTCTTGGCACACAAGAGCTGATCATGCCAGTCGTCGTACAGATGGCACTCTTTGTCGACACGCATGAGCTTTTGCGCCAGATCGTGCGCGACCAAACGAGAAGCACCAATACCGAACAGATTGACCGCACGTGCCCGCTTAAGACGGGCCGCGCATCGCTCCAAGACGGTGTAATCGAGCGTTCGCGCCGTCGCCTCGATCGTACGCACGTTGCTTTTCATCACCTTCCCCACGATACGTTCGACGCTGTCATCCATGGAGATGTCCTCGAGGGCTACGTCTTTCTTGTCACCTAAGAGCGCCAGCGCGGCAATCAGTTCGCGCTGGCGCTCCTTGTAGCCCGCAAAACCCAAACGCTTGCAAAAGCGCAAAATGCTCGAGGGCGAGGAGAACGTGACATCGGCAAGACCGCGGACGGACAACCCGACCACCTCGTGCGGATGAGCGCTTACATATGCGATGACATTGCGTTCCGCCGGGCTCGCGCTGAGCTCACGCTCGCGAAGCCGCAAAAGCAATCCGTTTGCCATCTCAAACACCTCCGTTGAGAAGAATTAAAGACCAACGAACGATTCGTACCGGATACAAACAGCTTTTGCGGTACATTGTGCCGCATCGTGGCGCGCAAAGGGTGAGCGTTCTACCGCTCGCCCCTCAAATCCGACCGCTCGGAAATACGCACGACACAAAATAATTCAACGAGGCCGCATTATCAGAAACGGGTTTGTTACCGGCTAGCGCCTCGCATGGGCGCCGATCGGCCGAGTCGCATGGCGCACCAACGCCGCCGTCAACAATACCAACAGCATGGCGGTGACATAGCCCGCAGCATCGAATCCTAAATCGATAACGTCGAAATGCCTGCCGGGAACAAAGATCTTATGTACCTGATCGCCAACGGAGCAGGCGGCGCAAAAGAGCAATACGGGTACGCAACGGGAGCATACGCTCCACGGACGCCTGGAAAAGCAAACCACGACCACCGAGGCGAACAATCCGACGAAGAAAAACTCTACGGTATGGGCAACGCGACGGACGTTCGCGCTCACCCAGATGCGAATGGAAGCAAGTCGGCCAGACCGGACATTCGAGGCAGCCGAATCGGTGCCCCCGGTCATTCCGTTCTCCGCCTGGGCTTCACCCGTGGCATCGGCAGCCTGAACGCCCGTGGCCTGACCCTCCACCACACGCGCGGTGGACTCGCTCAGCAACGACGTCTCCACCGCATTTTGCTCCGTCAGCACCCAGATACCCGCCAGCGTTGCAGCGAACAGAACGATCGCGGTCCATCCGATTATTTGTTTTATGCGCGCCAAGGGCCAACCTCCTTTTTTTGAATATCAGCGAGTGTAGCCCCAAATGACATCGTCACCGTATCAAAATTTGAATCGCAACAGGAAGCGACAAAGCGACGCAAACCCCTACCCCGCCTCGCGCATCCAGCGATCGAACGTCCCCACGCACACGCCCAGGCACTTTGCTGCCTGGCTGCGGGTAATATCGCCCGCCTCATAGCTATCGCGCACCAGCTCAAACTGAGGAGGGCACGGCTTGCGAGGTCGACCGAAACGGACCCCTCGAGCCCGCGCCGCTGCAATTCCCTCCGCCTGGCGCCGATGGATATTCTCGCGCTCCACCTGCGCCACGTAGCTCAGCAGTTGCAGCACAATATCGGCAATCAGGGCGTTGGTCACATCCGGCGCGCCGCTGGCCCTGGCGCGCGTGTCAAGCAATGGCATGTCCAACACCACAATGGCAACTCCGAGCTCCTTGGTAATGCGTCGCCATTCCTCAAGAATCTCGGAGTAATTACGGCCAAGTCGGTCGATAGAAAGCACTACCAGCACGTCCCCGTCTCCCAGGACGTGCAGCAGCTCGCGATACCGCGGTCGATCGAAGTCCTTGCCGCTCGCATGGTCGGCATAAATATTCGCCGAGCCCACGCCATAGGCGCCCAGCGCATCCAGCTGCCGATTAAGATTCTGATCGCGCGAACTCACCCGCGCATAACCGTACACCGTCGCCATCTCATCCCCGCTTTCTTGTAAACCTGCCAAAAAGGGACAGGTTTATTTTGGTAGGTTTTACCTCTCAAATAGCAGGTAAGCGGGCGGCCGAGCAGACGGCAAGGTAGTCACGATTCAAATGCGAAGGGCGGTCCCGAAAGGCCGCCCTCCGCTCCCCCACCATGAGTCGGGATTTGGCTAATGGATAAGCTTAAAGTCCAAGTGCCCACGCGTGGTATTGACGCGCGAGACCTCGATGATCACGCGCTGACCCAGTTCATAGCGAGTCCCCGTGTCGGCGCCCGTCAGCGTAAGCGCGTCCTCGTCGAACTCGAACCACTCGTTGCCCAGGCTCTTGATCGAAACCAAGCCTTCGACCTGCGTTAGGTCCAAGCGCACAAAGAGGCCCATGCTGCTAACCCACGAGACGGTTCCGGCATAGCGCTCGCCCAGACGGTCCTCATAGTACTGGGCAATCTTAATCTTTTGCGTCGCATGGCTGGCGGCATCTGCCGCGCGCTCGGCATCGCTGCATGCGCGGCAGATCTGCGGCAGAATGCGCGGCAGCGACTCGCGCCCCTTGCCGATCAGCCGCGGCGTACGGACCAAGGCGTCCTTGCCGCCGAGCTGCTCATAGGCCAACTGCAGTTTGAGCACGCGGTGCACCACCAGATCGGGGTAGCGACGGATGGGACTCGTAAAGTGACAGTAGCACGGCGCGGCGAGCGCAAAGTGGCCCTCGTTGCGCGGCTTGTACAGCGCGCGCTGCATGCTGCGCAGAAGCAGCGTGTTGACGAGCGGTGCGTTGGCCGTACCGGCGGCAGCATCAACTGCAGCCTGCAGCTCATCGGGGCTCCCCAGGGCAATACCGGCAGCACGGCGATCGTCGATGATGCCTAGCTGCGCCAGCGCAACGGCGGCACCGTGCAGGCTATCGGGGCTCGGATCCTCATGCACGCGATAGCAGGCCTCGATATCACGGTCTGCCAGCCACTCTGCAACGCACTCGTTGGCGAGCAGCATGGCTTCCTCGATAAGCGACGTAGCACACGAACGCTCACGCGCCACAATCTGCACGGGCACTCCGTCCTCATCCAATAGAGCGCGAATCTCGGCTGTGTCAAAATCGACTGAGCCGCGGGCGCGACGAATACGACGGCGAAGTTCGGCGAGTTCGTTGGCGGCGACAAGGAAATCGCCGAGGTCGATGTTGTAGCCGCGGGCAGTTTCCTCGCACGCAAGACCGCGCTCAAGCGCTTCCTCGCGCGAGGTCTCGGCAGCCGCAACATCCTCGGCCGCACCCTCCAGCACCGAATACTCAACCGCGCCGGCACGCACCAGCAGCGCCTCGGCGCCGTCATAGTCCATACGCACACGCGAGCGAATCACGCTGGGGTACGGATCGTAATGCCGCACGCGACCCTGCGCATCGAGCTCGATATCGACGGTAAACGCAAGACGGTCCTCGTCAGGGCGAAGCGAGCACAGGTCACAGGACAAGCGTTCGGGCAGCATGGGAAGCACGCGATCGGCCAGATACACCGATGTCGTGCGATGGCGAGCCTCAAGATCGATATGCCCGTCCCAAGCCACATAGTGCGAAACGTCGGCGATATGCACACCCAGCTTGTAGCCGCCCTCGGGTGTGCGCTCCAGCGAAATGGCATCGTCAAAGTCGCGCGCGTCGACTGGGTCGATCGTGATGACAAAGCGGTCGCGCAGATCGCGGCGGAGCGGGTCCTTAAGCGCCGCGGACACATCGAGCGAAAGTCCCTCGGCCTCGTCCAGCGCGGCCTCGGGATAGCTATCGGTATAGCCGTAACGCGCCATCACATATTGAACGCCCAAATCGGGCGCGTCATCTCCGCCAATGCGGCGCTCGATCGTCACAGTGCCCGATTCCAGGCGCGTCGGGTAGGTCAAAATGCGCGCGACAACGGCATCACCCGGGTGGACGCCCAGACGATCCGCCGAGGTATCCTCGGGCAGAATGAAGAAGTCGGCCTTCAGACGCGAATCGAGCGGCTCGATCACACCAAGCGGACCGGCGGTCTGGTACGTGCCCACCACGCTTATGGCTGCGCGCTCAACCACGCCCTCGATCACGGCGCGCAGCTCACCGTGCGGGCTGTTCTTAATGCTCACGGCAACGGTATCGCCATCCATGATCTCGCGCTTGCCGCGACCCATGACCTTGTAGTCGCCGTTTTCGGTTACAACGTAGGCGCTATGCTCATGGAGCTGCACGCGTCCGGTCAGGCTCGGACGGCGTTCGCTGCGCACCGGCCCGCGCTTATTGCGAGCTCCACGCTTATGCTTGTTATTGCGCCCCATGGCGCCTCCTAACTATCGATTGCCGTTTACATCCCAAGAGTCTACCCAAATGATCCCTAGGGGACGGAGGAAAACGAATCACATAGATAGACCAGCGCCACGATGATCCGCAATCCTGCCGTCCCCTAGGGATCAAAAAACGGGCCGCCCCATAAGAGACGACCCGTTGGAAGGGATGAATTCCAAGCATGCCTACACGCGCAGGTAGCGGCGCATGGCGATGGCAGAACCAAAGAGACCGATAATCACGCCGACCAGAATCAGCGCAGCATAGGTCACCAGGTAGTACTGCATCGGCAGGGCAAACGACATCCAGCCGATGCTCTCCTGCAGACGCGGGATCATCAGATTGCGCAGCAGCTCCAGAACGCCGATGGAAAGCAGCGAGCCCAAAATGGCCTGCAGCACGCCCTCGGTGATAAACGGGCCACGAATGAAGCCGTTGCTGGCGCCGACCAGACGCATAATCGCAATCTCACGACGACGCGCCGTGATGGACAGGCGAATCGTGTTGTTGATGAAGATGAATGCGATAAAGGTCAGAAGACCAACGAGCACCACGGCGGCGATGCGGATGTAGTTGGTCACCTGGAACAGGCGGCTCACTTCCTCCTGGCCGTACAGCACGCTCGCGTTGACGTCGCCGTCATCCGCGATCTTCTGGAAATCGGCATCCTTCTTGAGCTTCTTTGCCGTGCTCTCGACCTTGGACGGATCGTCCATCTCAATAGCGAAGGAAGCCGGCAGCGGGTTCTGGCCATCGAGCGCGCTCATGGTGGCGTCGGCGTTACCCGACATCTTGCTCGTATACTCGGCCAGCGCGTCGTCCTTGTCCTTATAGGTCACGGACTTGACGTTATTCCATGTCTTAAGCTCGGCCTCAAAAGCCTGAACATCGGCCTGATCGGCGTCATCGCTAATGAACGCGTTGATGACAACCTGATCCTCGACGGTGCCGATCACGGAGTTCAGCATCGCGGAGCCCATGATGAACAGGCCGATGATAAACAGCGAAAGGAAGATCGTGATGACGGCGCCGAGCGAGGTAGTCCAGTTACGGAAGAAGTGGCTGATTGCCTCTTTGAAGGAGTAGCCCACGTTAGTTGGTGCCATAGTTGCCGTAACCTCCCCTCTCCTGGTCGCGGATAACGTGGCCGCCCTCGAGGGCGATCACGCGACGGTGCATGCTATCGACCATCTCGCGGTCGTGCGTGGCGACGATCACGGTGGTGCCGGTGCGGTTAATACGCTCGAGCAGCTTCATGATTCCCAGCGAGATCGCCGGGTCGAGGTTGCCCGTCGGCTCGTCGCAGATCAGCAGCGGCGGACGGTTGACCATAGCGCGGGCGACGGCAACGCGCTGCTGCTCGCCACCGGAAAGCTGGTCGGGCAGCGAGTCCATCTGATCGGCCAGACCGACCAGACGCAGCACCTCGGGCACCTGGCTGCGAATGACGCCCTTGGGCTTGCCGATGCACTGCAGGGCAAACGCCACGTTTTCGTAGGCGGTTTTTTGCGGCAGAAGCTTAAAGTCCTGGAACACGGCGCCAATCTGGCGGCGCAGGAACGGAACCTTGCGGTTCTTGATCTTCATGAGGTCCTGACCGGCAACCAGGATGCGACCGCTCGTCGGCTTGACGTCACGGTTGAGCGTCGACAGCAGCGTGGTCTTACCCGAGCCGGAGTGACCGACCAGGAAGACGAACTCGCCCGGATAGATCTCGATGTTGATGTCGTCGAGTGCAGGCTTGTTGGGCTGTGCCGGATAGATCTTGGTGACATGCTCCATAAGGATGACGGGCTCGACACCGGCCTGCTTGGCCATCTTCTTGCGGCTGGCCTGGGGATCGATGGGCGCAAACACCGACGTAAAATCGGGGTTGTTGAGCGCGTTATCGAGGCTTGCGACCTCGGCGGCCTGATCGCTCTCGACCACCGGGGCAGCAGGCTGCGTGGGGTCGGGAATAGCGGCAAAGAGACCGGACTGCGCAGGCTGAGGAGCCGGCGCCGCAGGGGCCAAGGGGTCGGGAATGCCGGCCATGGTAGGCTGCGGCGTGGCGGCACCAGCCTGAGGCTGCTCCACGCGAGCGGTCACGGCCTGAACGGGCTCAAAACCCGCCGTGCCGGAAAGCGCGACATCGCTGGTTGGATTGTAGGCAAAGGGATCGGATGCCGGCTGTGCCTGATCTGCCGGCTGAGCGGGGGCCTGAGCAACAGGCTGGCCCTCTGAATCCGGAGTGGCGAAACGACTGCCCTGGACGCCTGCCTGCGTCTTGGGGGCATCATCGCCCGCACCGGAGGTACGGAAGTGGTTACCCACTGGTGCTCCTTATCGTCGTGCGTTTAAACTACATGAGCGCTTTGTATTTTAGCAGCATTAGCTTTGCTGCACATAAGAAGCATGGCGTGGTTAGGGATCCCGTCGGCCGGACACAGGGTTACTCTCCAAATCGTCCTCGGACATGTCGGAGCCCCCGCTGCGCGCTTCGCGCGGCGGGGGCTCCTCCGTCCTGCGGAAAGATTTGGAGAGTAACCCTGTGCCCGGCCTGCGATAACTAAGGGGTCGCCGCGTTTATCTTGAGGTGCTGCATATACAAAGCTGGAAGGGTCTGAATTGCGCTTTGTCGATATATGCCCTTTTTCCTGATGGGACCGTGCTTGAGGGGCGTCTTCATGAGTTGCGGTGAAATAGGGACTGTTTTACCAGTTAAAAGGTCTAATCAGTCCCTATTTCACCGCGACTTCAATTAAGGCTAATTGTTGCGCAACTTGGATTTGGATTATCGCTTTACAGTGGCCTCGATTAGAACGCCTATGGTTACGGGGGCTGGCATGAATTGTCCTTATTGTGGAACTGAGTTGCGCGATGGTGTTAGGTACTGCACGGCGTGCGGGGTTGCCGTCAATGGCGTCTCTGCTGATTCTGAACTTCGGGTAAAGCCTTGGAACCACGTTGCGGCCATCCTTGCCTGCATGCTGATAATCGGCATCATCGGCGGTAGCTGTTTTGGTCTTTATCTGCGGCAGATTTTTTCCCACTTTATATCGGCTCATTCGGAGCATGCTATTATGCTCGACATCTCTGCCGCAGGTTGGGATACCGATAGCGGGGCCTCACGTGTCCCGATACACATTACGGGCAAGACTGTCGACGGGACAACGGTCAACAAGGTTGAGTTCGTCGCCTCCGACGGTTCCGGTATCAGCCTCATTCAAGGTGTGTACACGCTCGAGGCGGCAGGTTCCCCCATCGCCACCGATGGCAAGATTTATCAAATTCCCTGTACGAGCGCGACGCTCGTCCTCGACGATGTCTTTGCCGCAGGCGAAACGATCAATCTCGCCGAGCTCGCTGGGCAGGATTCGATACTCACCTTCTGCCCCATCGATGCCGGCGATATGACCAACGACGAAATCTATGATGCCGCCCTACTCGCCATGGCATATAAAGGCGACGACGCCCCCGATGTTGCCGCACTGTGCCAAGCGGCAATCGGTCGACGTGACGGCGCCAACACAAGCGGGAACGCCTTCGAAAGTTGCGGTGAAATACGGATTAATTGAGCCTTTAGGCTGGCAAAACAGTCCTTATTTCACCGCAACTGAAACAGGGGCGCTCTCCAAGAGAGCGCCCCTGCCGGGTTTCCATAGTACTGGCGAAACAGTTTTATAGTTCTGGCGAAGCAGTCCTTGAGATCCGCCTTGCCTTATGCCAAGAACTCCTTGGTGGTCGCCACGATGTTGGCGGCGTCCAGGCCATACTTGTGCAAGAGCTCGGCACCCGGGCCGGACTCGCCAAAGGTGTCGTTGACGCCGATCTTCTTGAGGGGCGTCGGGCACTGCTCGCACAGGACGTCGGCAACGGCGCTGCCCAGGCCACCGATTACAGAATGCTCCTCGACGGTCACGACGTGGCCGGTCTTGGTGGCGCTCTTGACGATCAGGTCGGCGTCGATGGGCTTGATGGTGTGCATGTTGATGACCTCGGCATCGATGCCCTCGGCAGCAAGCTGCTCAGCGGCCTCGAGCGCCTCGCCGACCATCAGGCCGCAGGCGATGATGGTGACGTCGGTGCCCTCGCGCATGACGATGCCGCGGCCCACCTCGAACTTGTAGGTCTCGGAGTCGTTGATAACCGGCGAGGCCAGACGGGCAAAGCGCATGTACACGGGGCCGTCGCACTCGTAGGCGGCGCGCGTCACGGCGCGGGCCTCGACGTCGTCGGCGGGAACAATCACGGTCATGCCGGGGATGACGCGCATGAGGGCGATATCCTCGCAGCACTGGTGCGTGGCGCCATCCTCGCCCACCGAGATACCGGCGTGCGTGGCACCGATTTTAACGTTGAGGTGCGGGTAGCCGATGGAGTTGCGGACCTGCTCAAAGGCGCGGCCGGCGGCGAACATGGCAAAGCTGCTCGCGAAGGCAACGCGGCCGGTGGTTGCGATACCGGCGGCAACACCCATCAGGTTGCTCTCGGCAATGCCTACATCGAAGAAGCGGTCGGGGCAGGCTGCCTTGAACTTGCCGGTCTGCGTGGCGGCGGCCAGGTCGGCGTCGAGGACTACAAAGTCATCGTGCTCGTTGGCGAGCTCGACGAGGGCCTCGCCGTAGCTTACGCGCGTGGCGATTTTTTTGACGTCTGCCATCCTAGAGCTCCTCTCCGGCGGCCGTGAGCTCTGCCATGGCCTGCTCAAACTGTTCATCGTTGGGGGCCTTACCGTGCCAGCCCACCTGGTTCTCCATAAAGGAAACGCCCTTGCCCTTCATGGTCTCGGCGATAATGGCGGTCGGCTGACCCTTGGTGGCGCGGGCCTCGGCAAAGGCGGCGCGGATCTGATCGAAATCGTTGCCGTCGGCGAGCTCCACCACATGGAACTTAAAGGCGCGGAACTTGTCGGCGAGCGGCATGGGGTCGTTGACCTCCTCGACGGGGCCGTCGATCTGCAGGCCGTTGTGGTCGACGATCACGCAGAGGTTATCGAGCTGCTGGTTGCCGGCAAACATGGCGGCCTCCCAGACCTGGCCCTCCTCGCTCTCGCCATCGCCCAGCAGGGCGTACGTGCGGTAAGTATCGCCCCAGTGCTTGGCGGCAACGGCCATACCCACGGCGGCGGAGATACCCTGGCCGAGCGAGCCGGTGGACATGTCGACGCCCGGGGTGTCGTTCATGTTGGGATGACCCTGCAGGTGGCTGCCGATATGGCGCAGCGTCTCGAGATCCTCCTTGGGGAAGAACCCACGCTCGGCGAGCACGGCGTACAGGCCCGGAGCGCAATGGCCCTTGGAGAGCACAAAACGGTCGCGATCGGCCTTGCGGGGATCGGCCGGGTCGACGTTCATTTCCTCAAAGTACAGATAGGTCATGATGTCGGCAGCGCCGAGCGAACCGCCCGGATGGCCGGACTTGGCAGCGTGCACGCCGGTGACGATGCCCTTCCTTACCTCGTTGGCAACCTTTTTGAGCTCTTCGTCGCTCATTGTGCCTTCCTTTCATCCTCATTAGACAAAATGCGCACGGCACCGAAGGTAATCCCAACACAGCCGCAATGCACGTACGTCATTCATTATGCTGGAAACTGATGGCTTTACCAGAGTTTTTATCATTATTTGAACAATTTAGCAGGCAGAACCGCTGATGAAACGGTTTATCAATGTGAACGTCTTTTGGATGGAACGCGGCCGACCCTACGCGCTAATGTCCTTGAATCCCTCGCCGAAGGCTTCCGTAACGTCAGCGACCGTCACAATGGCGTGAGGATCGCGCTCTCGCACGATCGTCTTGAGGGTATTGAGTTCTCGACGGCTCACGATGACCATAATCACCGGCTTCTCGGCACCCGAATACATGCCAGTCGCCTTAAACTTGGTACAACCACGACCCAGGCCATACATGATATCGGCAGCGATATCAGGGAACTTGTCCGAGATGATGAGTACCATACGGCGTTTGTTGCCACCATCGACCACGGCATCGATCACGTAGCCGCTAATGACCATCGAAAGACCTGCATACAGTGCGTTTTCGATTGAAAAGACCGGAGCCGACAACGCGCATACGGCAACATCGATCGCCATGACGGTCGAGCCCACGGGCAGTGAGGTATTACGCGAGATGATTTGGCCAATCGTGTCCGAGCCGCCGGTGTTGGCACCGGCGCGCAACACCATGCCGTAACCGATGCCCGTAATAATGCCGCCCCACATAGCGGGAAGCATCAGGTCCGCATCCGCCAGAGGTGCTACAAACGGGGCGAACAGATCGGTAAAGAAGCCCAGAAGCACAAAGCCCGTCGCGGTCTGCACCACGTAGAACATGCCGCCCTCGCGCATAACGACCAGCAACAGCAAGGCGTTCATCACGATCGTCTGAATACCAACGGGAAGCGATAGGCCACGCGATGCGCCGACCGCCTGGATAATGGTGGCAAGGCCCGTAACGCCACCGGCAGCAAGGCCGTTGGGAATCAAAAACAGGTCGGTCGCAATAGCGGCCAAGGCACACCCCAACATGATCTGGGGCAGGTCGTGAAAGAAGTTCATCGAAAGAATGCGCTTGATGTCCAGACGATATGCCATGCTGCCTCCCTCAAAAAAGCGCACCCCATCGGATGCGCTTTGAACTTCTTCTTGTATTCGATTCTACCGATTCGCCGGACAAAAACCACCCCTGCGCAGGGTTTATTCTGGATACAAACCCGTCCAACCGTTGGGCTTGGCATCGGCTTGAAGCCACCCGATGTTTTAGACCTCCGAGCCTTCTGCATCGGCGTTGCCGGTAGCCCAGCGATGGTAGCCAATAACAAACGGGTCCAGGTCGCCATCGTCAAGAACTGCCTCGACGTTGCTGGTCTCCACGCCCGTGCGTAGGTCCTTGACCATCTGGTACGGGTAGAGCACGTAGCTGCGGATCTGGTTGCCAAAACCAATCGTGGTCTTGGGTCCGCGAATCTCATCGAGCGCCTCGGCACGCTTCTCGAGCTCAATCTCGTACAGGCGAGCCTTGAGGATCTGCATGCACGCGGCCTTGTTCTGGATCTGGCTGCGCTCGTTTTGGCAGGTGACCACAATGCCGCTGGGGAAATGCGTCACGCGCACGGCGGAGTCGGTGGTGTTGACGCCCTGACCGCCCGGGCCGCTCGCGTGGTACACGTCCACGCGGATGTCATCGGGACTGATCTCGATGTCGATATCATCGGGTAGCACGGGGATGACCTCGACGCCGGCAAACGTGGTCTGGCGGCGCTTCTTGTCGTCGGTGGGGCTAATGCGAACCAAGCGGTGGACGCCGGCCTCGGCGCGCAGCATGCCAAATGCGTCCTTGCCCTCGACGGTAAATGTCGCGCGGTCAATGCCGATGACCTCGGCCGCGGGACAGTCGTTGATGGTGACCTTCCAGCCGCGACGCTGGCAGTACTTCATGTACATCTTAAAGAGCATGAAGGTCCAGTCCTGGGCCTCCAGACCACCCTGTCCGGGCTTGATGGTCACAATGGCATCGCCGTGATCGAACTCACCGGTAAACCAGCTCGAAAGCTCAAGCTCATCGATGGCCCGGGCCAGGCGCTCAGCCGTGGCTGTAGCCTCCTCGCGAAGGGCGACGGCGTCGGGGTCATCCCCCATCTCCTCGGCAAGCTCCAGCGCAGCGCGGGCATCGGAAAGCTCGCCGCGCGCGGTGTCCACGGCAGCGATATCTTCCTTGGTACGCGCGATCTCCTCCATGGTGGCACGGGCGGCGTCGGCGTCATCCCAAAAGCCAGGGGCAACACTTTTGGCCTCGAGCTCGGTCACGCGCATGCGCTTTTCGTCCAGGTGGAGATACGACTCGACCTCACCGAGCCGGTCCGCGAACGCGTCCAGCTCGGCGGGCGTTACCTCTAAAGCCTCAGCCATTAACGATTCCTGCCGTGGCAGTACTTAAACTTCTTGCCGCTACCGCAGGGGCACGGGTCGTTGCGGCCCACGTTGACGTACGGATCGTCGCTCTCGGACTTGCGATAGGTGGTCACCTTGCCACCGTTGTTGACGGCAGCCGGACCACCCTGGACAGCCGTGCGGGCCTGCACCTGCGCCTGCTTGCGCAGCACCGAGTCGCCGTTGTCACCATCGACCTCGGCAGGACCGGAGAAGCGCGCACCCTCGAGCGCGGGCTCCTCCTTGTGCTCCACGGCACGCGGGGCAGCCTTGATCTCGATGCGCAGAACCGTGCGCAGGTAATCCTCATACATGGTATCGACGAGTATCTGGAACGCGCCGTAGGCCTCGGTCTTGTACTCAACCAGCGGGTCGCGCTGGCCAAAGCCGCGCAGGCCGATGCCGGTCTTGAGGTAGTCCATCTCCTGCAGGTAGTTCATCCAGCGGGTATCGATGACGCGCAGCATGACCTGGGTGTTGAGCTCGCGCATCAGGTCCTCGCCCAAGCGCTCGGCCTTCATGTTGTAGCACTTCTCTACGTAAGCCAGGACATCGGCAGCCAGGGCCTCATAATCCTCGTCGGGGAACTTCGGCGTATCGATGTGGCCGGTGAGCTCCACAACCCACTTGCGCAGGCCCTCCAGGTCGCGCTCACCATCGTGACTGTCCTTGGTGCAGAACTCCTGCACGCAACGGTAGACGGTATCGTGCATGACCTCGGTGATGTGGTCGGTCAGGTCCTTGCCGTCCAGAATCTTATTGCGCTCGGCGTAGATGACCTGGCGCTGCTTGTTCATGACGTCGTCGTACTCAAGGACGCTCTTACGCATGGAGAAGTTGATGCTCTCGACCTTGTGCTGGGCGCTCTCGACGGCCTTGGAGATGATCTTGTGCTGGATGGGCATGTCGTCGCCCATGTCGGCCGTGACCATCATCTTGGAGACGCGGTCCATCTTGTCGCCGCCGAACAGGCGCATGAGGTCGTCCTCGAGCGACAAGTAGAACTGGGTCTCGCCCGGATCGCCCTGACGGCCGGAACGGCCACGCAGCTGGTTGTCGATACGGCGGGACTCATGGCGCTCGGTGCCGATAACGGTCAGGCCGCCGGCGGCAAGCACGCGCTCGCGCTCGGCCTTGCAGGTCTCCTTTGCCTCGGCGTTAAACTGCTCGAGCTGCTCGGGCGTCACGTCCTCCATGGTTAGTCCCTCGTACTCAAGGCGCTCGCGCACCAGCTCGTCGGGGTTGCCGCCCAGCAGGATGTCGGTACCACGACCGGCCATGTTAGTAGCGATGGTCACGGCGCCGTAGCGTCCGGCCTGGGCAACGATATGAGCCTCGCGCTCGTGATGCTTGGCGTTGAGGACCTCGTGTGCGATGCCGCGCTTGGTGAGGGCGGCAGACAGCTTCTCGGAGCTCTCGATGGAGACGGTGCCCACCAGGACCGGCTGGCCCTTGGCGTGACGACGCTCAACGTCGTCGGCAACGGCGTTGTATTTAGCCTGAATGGTGCGGTACACCAGGTCCTCGTGGTCCACGCGCTGCACGGGCTTGTTGGAGGGGATGACCTCGACGGGCAGCTTGTAGATCTCGCGGAACTCGGCATCCTCGGTAAGTGCCGTGCCGGTCATGCCGGAGAGCTTGTCATACAGACGGAAGTAGTTCTGCAGGGTGATGGTGGCGAGTGTCTGGTTCTCCTCGCGTACGAGCACGCCCTCTTTGGCCTCGATGGCCTGGTGCAGGCCCTCGGAGTAACGGCGGCCTTCCATAATGCGGCCGGTGAACTCGTCGACGATCTTGACTTCGCCGTTGGTGACCACGTACTGCTTATCGCGGTGGAACATGTACTGGGCCTTCAGCGCTTGCTGCAGGTGGTTGACCAGCTGGCCGGAGAGATCGGCATAGATGTCATCGATACCCAGGCGGCGCTCGATTTTCTTAAGGCCGCGCTCGGTGGCGGCAATGGTGTGCTTGGCCTCGTCCATGACGTAGTCGCCCGTGGGTTCAACATCCTCGGTGGCGGTGAGCATGTCGTGCGACACGTCCTCGCCGCGCTCAAGGCCACGCACGGCACGCGCGAAGTCCTTGTAGGTACTGGCGGACTTAGTGCCAGCGCCCGAGATAATGAGCGGCGTCCTGGCCTCATCGATCAGGATGGAGTCAACCTCGTCGACGATGGCGTAGTTGTGGCCGCGCTGCACGCGCTGCTCGGGACGGGTAACCATGTTGTCGCGCAGGTAATCAAAGCCGAACTCGGAGTTGGTACCGTAGGTGACGTCGGCCTGGTAGGCCGCGCGCTTGAGCTCGAGCGGCATGTTGTTCTGGAGCAGACCGACGGTCATGCCCAGGTACTTATAGATGCGGCCCATCCACTCGGAGTCGCGCTTGGCAAGGTAATCATTGACAGTAACGACGTGCACGCCTTTGCCGGCAATAGCGTTGAGGTAGCCGGCCAAGGTGGAGACGAGCGTCTTACCTTCGCCGGTCTTCATCTCGGCGATGTGGCCCTCGTGCAGTGCCATGGCGCCAATGAGCTGCACGTCAAAGTGGCGCATACCCATGGTGCGCTTGGAAGCCTCACGCACGGTGGCAAAGGCCTCGGGGAGCATGTCGTCGAGCGACTCGCCGTTGGCGTAACGCTCGCGGAACTTATCGGTCTGGGCGCGGAGTTCCTCCTCGGTCATCTTCTCAAACTGGGGCTCAAGACCGTTGATCTGGTCGACGATCTTGTAGTAGCGCTTAAGGTCCTTATCGGATCCAAAGGACAGCAGCTTTGACATGAATCCCATGTGGTTTTCCTTTTTGGCCATCGCCCACGCCGTGCAGCTGCGGGCGAGTTAAACACAGATGATTGTACTTTAGCCAAACAAGGCGCGGCCTATACGGTCGACCTCGACCGCCACGTAATAACTACGACCAACCTGCCACAATGGGACAGGTTAATTTTGGCAGGTTTTATCTGGGCAAACGCTGCCTCTCTGCCATTTGGTGCAATGGGGGCAGGTTGGTTTGCACCAATAAAAAGAAAAGGGCCGCGCACCCAAACGGATGCACGGCCCTTATGCCATGAATGCGAGTGATTCCGCGGCGAGCTATTTACTCAGCAGCCTCGGTGGTCTCGGCCTCGGCAGCGGCCTCCTCGACGGGAGCCTCTGCGGGAGCCTCGGCGGCCTGCTTGGCAGCCTCCTCGGCAAACTTAGCGGCACGCTTAGCCTTCTCGGCAGCCTTAGCCTCAGCGGCGGCCTTGCGAGCGGCCTCGGCCTCAGCAGCCTTGGCGGCCTTGGCAGCCTTGGCCTCCTCAGCCTTCTTGAGCTGGGCGGCAGCGGCGCCACCGAACTTGTCGGCGAAGCGCTGGACGCGTCCACCGGTGTCGACGAACTTCTGCTGGCCGGTGTAGAACGGGTGGCACTCGTTGCAAAGCTCGACCTTCATCTCGGACACGGTAGCGTGCGTCTTGAAGGTGTTGCCGCAGGAGCACGTCACCGTGCACTCGACATACTGGGGATGGATACCCTGCTTCATGGTAGGACTCCTTATTGGTCAGGCGCTGGTTACCGATCAGCGCATAAGGCGTCTTGGTTTCCGACCAAGACAACAAACTCGGCTATGGTACCACGGCGCCACGTGTCCCACAAAAGGTTCACGGTCTTTTCGGCACAACACGAGCTGGACCTTAAATATCAACTTCATCCGAACACTCCCCCACATTCATCTCTCGTATGTATCGAGGTATTCCTGCTTGAGCGTCTGCGAGGACAACTTGATCTTTTCCACGAGCGTGCCGGCCTCGATGAAGTAGAACGAGCTGGTGAGGTCTGCCAGGTCGTCGAGCAGATGGCTTGAAATGAGCACGCTTCGTCCCCGCGCCACCTCGTTGCGCATCGCGTCGCAGGAGGTTTTCCACTTTCCCGGGTCGAGGCCGTTCAGCGGTTCATCGAGGATGAGGTACGGGCAATCGGTCGCTATCGCCATGGCAAGCTTCACCTGCTGCTTCATTCCCGTCTAGAGTTTACGGGTCGGCTTGTCGAGATATGGGGAGATTCCGAGGGAGTCGCAGAGCGAGTCGATGTCGGCGGCCGATTTCCACGCCTCCCTAACGAAAGCAAGGTGCTCGAGGGCCGATAGCGTGGGGTAGAGATCCGCGCTGCCCGAAGAGCTCAGATAGACAAGTTCCGCGAATTCGGCCGATTGACGTTGGCGGATCCCGTCTGCCGCCAGGCTTCCCGAGCGGATACGGGTGGGAAATTGGCCCGATAGCGCTTCCAGAAGGGCGGTTTTCCCCGAACCGTTGGGAGCAACGAGGCCCTCCGCCGTTCCCGGGCTCAGGAAAACAGCAAGCACTCGGACTACGAGGAGAGGTTCTTCCTGATAGGGATGAACTAAAGCAAAGGAAAAATGACCCACGGATTACTGACAAATGGTCCCATGAATTACCTTCAAAACGAACCACGCGCTGGTAGAACGTTGCAAATTTCAGCGTTCTGGAATCGTGGGTGCTGACGGTTTGCCATTGCGAGAGGCATGGCGGCTCGACCATCAGGATAATCTCGGCGAGAAATCGACGAGGACAGAGGGACGGCAGTATTGGAGCTATCGAAATGAATGGCAAGGACGAGATTATGGAGATGCCCGCCGAGGTCGATTTCTCCAACAGCGTTCCGAATCCCTACATCGGGAAGGCGCGCCGCCGCGTCACCATGAACATCGACGGCTAGAACATCGACTACTTCAAGGCGGAGTCCGCCCGTACAGCGGTGCCGTATCAAGTCATCATCAGCATGTACCTGGCCGAGTGCCGCGGGCGGAGGAGGCGTCTGACGTTCGCGAAGTGCAGTGGTGAGCATTCCCGCTTGGGCCGTAAAAGGAAGAGGGGGCTGGCAAGGCCAGTCCCCTCTTCTCTCATGACGCTCGATTTGCATTTACAACACGACGAAAGCCGGGCCGCTGGTTACCTTGTCAAATTCGAGCACCGACGTTCCGGTGTTCAAATAAAGGCTTCCTTGGTTTCCGTCTGCGGAGGCGTAAGCCAGGTGGACAAATCCGTAATCATCTCCTGATTGGTCGGCCAACATGAAGATGTTCGGATCGCCGGTTGTCTCAAATGAACCGTCGGTCACATTTCCATTGCTGTCGACGATTTGCCACCTGTTTTCGTCTTCCCCAAGGAAGGAGAGCTGGGTTAAGCCGGTCTCGTGGTCTCGGTACACTCCGTCTAGGCGGAACCCTTCGGAAATGCCATGTTTCAAGGTGTTCGCATCTTTTATGGATACGGCAGAGACTACGATTGCGGCTATCGCGACCAATAACGCCAGCGCAATGGGTATTTTGGCGGAGCCGGTCTTCATGTCAGCCTACTTTGCGCTTGCCGAGAGCCATGCTGTAGAACGTGTTGGTGGCCATCTTTGCGTAGACCCTGCGTACCCCGTTCGTCGTCTCATAGACGACGTAGGGTTGAATCTTGTGGGTCACGTTCGCCGTCGCCTTGTAGAAGCCCGATCCGGAAATGTTGACCGCATACCCCGTCACGCTGAGGGAGCGATTTGCCTTCGGGATGGAAACGCTCACGCTGCCAACTCCTCCGGGAAGGGATACCGACACACTGACCGATCCGCCGCCGGAAGGTGATACGAAGATAGAGCCACCTCCCGATATCTGCACGCCGCCCGCCGGCTGTCCGGCGACGTCATGCCATCCAGTGCTCTTGTTTACCACGCTGCCGTATACCGTGTCGTAGGTCGGACGTCCCCCGGCTCGTGCGTCGCCATCGTACCCGGCGAGGGCTTGCTCGATGATTTGCGCAGCTTCTTCCTCCGCGCGTTCGCGGAGCATCGCGTCAAACTGGTTTTCAGTGAGGTCGGGGCGAACGAAGTAGTCGATTCGATTCTGATCAAGTGTTTGAAATTCCGCCGCTAACACCCCTTTTGGCATCAGTAGGGAGATTCCTCCAACCGCCGCTGCGGCGATAGCGGCTCGCCTGGTGATCCCGGTTTCGACGATTTTCTTCATTGTGTCCTCCTAACGGACGTCTTGGATAGAAAACATCTCCTTTCTCAAAATTGCCCCTGATAACGTGATGATTCCTCGCTCGTTCATATTGCCGTTGGCTTGGGTTGCGCGCGTATTGAATGCGTCGACAAAGCTCTGCATGCCCTGCTTCATAAAGAAGGGGCCGAAGATGGGTGAATTGAACGCGATGGGGATGGAGAAGGCTGCGGCAAGAACGAGCGTAGAGATCCATACGGCCCTGTCTCTTAGGATTAGTTTGAGAAGAAGTCGACAGTACATTTAGAAGCACCTACATTTCTCAAAGCATCGTTAGTTTAATTAATGACAGACCGAATGAAGATACGTGCGACGGGGGCGAGGCAAATGGCTGAGCGGTATTGATACGCGGGTTCAACGGTATCATATTGACCACATAGATTATTAACCTGCATTTCTACCCGCCCTCTCCGTAGAGCCGCCGATACGCGCTTAGCGCACCCTCGGCGCGTCCGGCAGGCTTTGCGAAATGGGATCCAGGAGACTTCGGCGCAGCATCATCTTGCGGAATGCTTCTAATGAGCCTCCCATCCTTCAAAAACAAAATCTCATCGCACAGCCTATCGACCGAATCCAAGATGTGGGATGACATGATGATGCACGTACCAGAATCGGCCAGCTTCCTGAGAATCTCGGAATGCAAGTCCACCCTGCTGGGGTCGAGCGCGTTCATGGGCTCATCTAATAGAAGGTACCGCGCACCCGTCGCATACGCAATCGCCAGGGTAAGCTGCTGCTTCATGCCCTGGCTCAGAGTGCGGATCCTCATCTTCGCGAACTCGCCTATCTGCGTTTGTTCCACTATCTCTTCGATATCGCGAGCATGCGGCCACATATCGCAAACCATCTTGAGGTGATCTTCCGCACGCAATCCGGGATACAGCAGCGTCCCCTCACCAGGTGCATAGAAGATCATAGAACGGACCTCTCTCGCACCCGTACCCTGCACCTCATCCAGAACGATGCTCCCGTCCACGCGAGGACCCGGCAAACCTGCCATCGCACGCAGCAACGTCGTCTTTCCATGCCCGTTCGGAGCGACGAGACCGTAGACCGTACCCGGGGCAAACTCAGCGTCCACCGAATCTACGAGCACCTTCTTTCCATAAGAGATCGTCAGCGTTTGAAGGCCAATCATCGAGACCGTCCCCTTTCGATCTTTGGAACACCCAGGCGCGCCACCAACGGAGATACGGCGCCCAAAACCACCAGCAGAGCGCCCGATGCGCCGACGACCTCTCCAAAAGGCATCGCGTTCGTCCCTCGCCCAAGGAACCCAATCGTCCCCACCTGGGAAGCGGGATCAAACGAGGCGAATGGAGCCAGCAGCGCGACGCCCATGCCCGCACTTTCAACATGAGCGCTCAACGAACCCAACACCAGGAGAACCGCGCAAACCACTCCGGTGACAACGGGGTTGCGGCTAATCGCTGCTGTCAACGCAGCGACGACGGAAATCACGCCGTATGCCATGACCAGCAACGGAATACTGCACAACACCGCCTCCCCCACCATGGACGTTGTCGAAGCTCCCGCCCGAATGAGAGCGACGGGATACTCCGATCCACCCGCACCGTTCTTAATCAAGGACACAACCGCAGCGGGAACCATCGACACCAAAAGCAGCGCCAAGCCAAGCAGGAGAGACAGCGCAACGGCCGTCAGAAAACGCACATGCGCTGTTGCGGGGACTTGGAGAACCAGAAGGGAACGACACTGCAGGTGGATGCACGCAAGCGATGTGACAACCACGGGCAACAGCCAAAACAAGGAAGGAAGCGCTGCCTGGAGATAGGAAAGGAGGATTAATGGGGGCATCTTCGTACTTAACTCGTAAACCTTGGGGTCCGGCAAGCTCGCGATCGACTCGAGCAGAAGGGCGCGCGCCTCCGCACGAGAAGGAGTCTCCGGCTCGATTCCGATCGATTGCAGGAGGGTCGCATCTGCCGCGCCCAGCTCGCCTCGAGCGCGCTCGTACGTCGCAAGGCTCTGAAATCCCTCCGCAGGCGTAGGCGCGTACACGAAACCCGAAAGGGCACCTCGCATGTCTTCCAGGGCCGTCTTGCCCTCGACGTCCATATTCGCAGCGTCCTGCTCTAGATACCGGTCTATTGAACGGAGCTCGCCATCCCTATACCGACCGGCGGAAGCGGCATCAGCGTCAGGAAACACCTCGACCAGGGCTGGGACCAGCATCGTCGTCGACATTGCAATCGCGCACACGGCGATGACAGGAGAATGCAGGAGCAGTTTCCCCATCGTTCTTACGTATGCAACGGCGAAGGCACAAGCGCTCGAACGAGTTGCCGTTCTCGATGCGGTGAAGGAACCTCTCTCAAGACAAATCGGGGGCATCGGGCGCGCGCAGCCGCTCTTTCCAGCAACGCAAAGCAGGCTAATTGCCCGCACCTCGATCCCGATTGCGCATACGAGGACAATCGCGCCACGCCCGAAGCAAAGTCCGGGCAGATTCACTATCTGCGTTGTCGGGTACGGGCTATAGGCGCCGACGGTCAGCTCGGTGTTCGCATACGAAAGGGGATTCAACAGGGCGAACTCACGTAAAGCGATGGATCTTCCGTAATACCCGGGAACCATCGTCACCCCCATCAGGGCACATACGAACACGATTCCAAGCGTAGGGTTATTGGCAATCTTCACGGCAAGGTGAACGACGAGCGAGATGAACGCCGCCACCAAGAATTGCAAGATGGCCGTCTGTGCGAACACCAGCCAAGCCGGTTTGATAACCGGAGTCGCATATAGAACGTGGCCTATCGGATAGAACAGCGAGCCCGGGCCATTCTTCACAAGTGCGGCGATTATCCCTGGAAGATTGACGGCGAAGACGGCAAGCATCGCAAAAACACTCGCCCATACGCTCGATGCAACAAGCCTGCCCAGCTCACCCATCGGTGCCTGGATGATGAGTTTTTCACGTTTGTTAAGACGCGCGGCAAGGAACGAAACGGCAACGGCCGTTGCGGCCCATAGCAAGTACTCCTTCGATCCGTCATAAAAGGAGTACGCTCCATCCGATACCTGCAGAAACGGAAGCAGAGGAGAGAGCGGCGCCAAGACAAGACGCCCCGCGGCAAGAGGGTACAGAAGCGCGGGCATGCTTGATGAAGAGGTATAGACGCCCTCCTCCCCCGCATTCACAAGCGCATCCGCATAGGATGCTGACAATTCCTGCTCAACACGGGTTATTCCCGACTCGAGGTATTCAACCCGTCCGTCGATGCCAGCCGCGCTCCTGAAGACGGGCAAAGCACAAAGAACCATCAACGCAACAACGACAACACAGAGCGACCTGGAGGAGAGGAGCGACCTAAAGATTGCCTTCGAGATTTTGAGCATATTCATCGCCAACCTTGACCTCATCCAGTCGGAACAGAGGGGCCGAACAAAATGCTCGGCCCTTATTACTTGCCGGCAAAGTCAATTTAACATAAACTGTTAAAAAGTAACCTGAGTTTTTTAAATTCTTCGGAGGTTATTATGAGTTCCGACAATCGCACTCCCCGGCTTCATTCCTTCCGCATCGCATGTGCGATAGCCTCTGCGGCCCTTTGCGTCACCGCCATCGCACAAGTGGCGTTCTCCTTAAAGCCAGCAATCGAAGTGCTCGACAACCCTGTAATTGCAGACTCCCCCGCGTATCCAGCCCTTGCGATCTCGACATTGGCCCCTGCCGTCATCGGTATCGCTACGACCATCCTCAGCGCCGTTCTCGTGTGGACGATCAAGAGCGGAGACCCCTTCAAGAAAGGGTCTGCGACATGCTTGAAGGTGCTCGGCATTCTCTTCGTTGTTCAAGCTGCCACCAGCCTCTACGCCGGCTCACTCGAAACCTCCGTTTCGATGTTTGGCGGCGAGGGGGCCGTCGGCGCCCAAGAGATCGCTTCATCATTCGACTGGACCTCTCTGGTTCTCGGCATCGTCCTGTTCATGCTTTCCCAGCTCTTCTTGTACGCCCGAGAGCTGTACCTCGACTCCGACGAGATTGCGTAAGGAAACGCCATGCCCGTAATTGTTCGCCTCGACAAGATCATGGCCGAGCGAAAGATTTCCTCGAACGAACTTGCCGAAAGGATTGGAACCACGCCCGTGAACCTGTCCCGTATAAAAAAAGGGCATATTCGCGGCATTCGCTTCAACACACTCGAGCAGCTATGCCTCGCCCTTCGTTGCCAACCCGGAGACCTTCTCGAAGTCATGAGCGAAGAGGATGCCCGAAAGGAGTTCGGACTCGATTGGTCCGCCGAGGATTAGAGGGCGGTCGTACTCGCCCTGCACACGGGGATGCGAATCGGCGAGGTCTGCGGCCTTCGGTGGTGCGATGTGGATTTCGAGACGGGCCTGATCTCGATCAGGCACTCGGTGGCGTACGCGAAGGGGATGGGTTCGTTCATCAAGGACACCAAGACCCATGACGCCAGGGGCATCCCCATCGACCCGGTCGGCCTGCTCCCCTTCCTGAAGGAGATCCACGAGATCGACCGCGGGAAGCTGCGCTCGCGCAACCTTACCGGGGCGGTCGAGATCGGGAACTGCTACATCCTGTCGGAGCCGGGCGCGACCTTCGCGACGACAAGCTATATCCGCAGGGCGTTCAAGACGTTCTCGGAGACCAACGGCCTCATGGGCACCAACGACGAGCTGATCACGTTCCACGGCCTGCGCCACACGTTCGCCACGCAGTGGATCCGCCAGGGCGGCAATATCAAGGCGCTCCAATCGATCCTCGGGCACAAGGACGCCATGGCGACGCTCAACGTCTACGCCGACATCGAGCCAATCTCCAAAATCCATAACATGCTGCGCGTCTCGCCGTGCCTCTGGCGCGGGTACCTCGGGCCGAGGGTCGATCCGGGACCCATGTTCCAGCAGAGAATCCAGGAGTCCATCGAGACGCTCCAGGCGTTCGGCTACGGCGTCACCGAGCCGGACGACCGAAATATCGTCATACGCGACGTGAAGACGATCAGTCGGCTCTACCCCACCGAGTACGCCGCGGTGCTGGGCCCATCCCAACTGAGGTCACGGTGGTCCGATAGGGGCGCCGCCCGCGGCATGCGCCGCGGAGCGGTACCCCCTACCGAATAGTGGGGGATGCCCCCCGTTTTCAGTTTGGAATCAGCAGTCGGAGGCGTTCGGCTGACTGCGGGAACGGCCTATCCGCTCGATGTGTTCGGCTGAGTTCGGAAATCAACCCAACACGAGCTGGACGCGCGCCAGACGGCTCTTCCCCATGCGGCCTGCCCCCTCACGCTCATGTTGCAGACATGTAACGCCGCAGCGAGCGACCCCTTTTTTGCGCCAGACAGGTACAATGATGAACACTGTACCGTAGCGGAGCGCCCCGCGCGCCGCAACCACGCGAAAGGGTTTCCCATGGCCGAGATCTCGTCCTCCCGCATCGTCATCACCGTCCTTGGCAAGAACCGCCCCGGTATCGTCGCCGGCGTCACCCGTGTTCTGGGCGAGGCCAACGTCGACATCCGCGACATTACGCAGTCCATTATCGAGGACATCTTCACCATGACCATGCTGGCCGACACCGCCGAGTCCAAGCTCGACTTCGCCGAGCTGCAGAAGGCCCTGGCCGAGGCCGGCGAGCTTTCGGGCGTCAACGTGTCCATCCAGCGCGAGGACGTCTTTAACTTTATGTACCGCCTGTAGCGAACAAGCCGCTCGGGGCAGCTTGACGTCATATCGTCCAAGCGCGCGGCCCCCAAGCGGACCGGAGAGGAGCGCGCATGGCCTACGACGCCAAGAAAATCTATTACCGCTTCGATGACCACTTGAGCCGACTGGTTCTGGATTACGAAGCAAGCCGCCAGATTTCGTCTGAGAGCGAAAGCCTCTACCACGGCCTGCCGACCGACCCTTATGACGAGGACCTGTTTGTCGAGCACAATGTCAAGCGCGGCCTGCGCAATGCCGACGGCTCGGGCGTGGTCGCGGGCCTCACTCGTATCTCGGATGTGCACGGCTACAACAAGGTCGACGGAAAGGTCGTGCCCGATCAGGGCAAGCTCACGCTTCGCGGCTACAGCATCGAGGATCTGGTCAACAATGCCCAGGCCGAGAATCGCTACGGCTACGAGGAAGTCGCCTATCTGCTTATCACGGGTTCGCTGCCCAACAAGGAAGAGCTCGACGGCTTCTGCGAGCGCCTGGGTGCCTTTAGACATCTGAGCGACGAGTACGTCAAAGAGTTCCCCATGACCACGGTGTCGTCGAGCATCATGAACGTGCTCCAGCGCGCCGTGCTGCTGCTCTACGCCTTCGATGCCGAACCAGACGTGATCACGCCCGAGCACGAAATCGACGTCGCCATTTCCATGCTCGCACGTCTCCCGCGCATTGCCGCCTTCGCACACATGGCCTCGGTCGCCAAGCTTCGCGGCTCCGAGGTTCACGTGCCGCACCCTACGCCCGGTCTCTCCACCGCCGAGACCATCCTACAGGTCCTGCGCGGCGGCATGGCGTTCACCCGCGATGAGGCGATGCTGCTCGACGTTATGCTCATGCTGCATGCCGAGCACGGCGGCGGCAACAACTCTACCTTCGCTTGCCGCGTGCTGTCGTCTTCGGCCACCGACCCGTATTCCGCCTACGCCGCGGCTATCGGCTCGCTCAAGGGCCCGCGCCACGGCGGCGCCAATGCCAAGGTCGTGTCTATGCACGAGGACATCCGCGCGCATGTCTCCAACTGGGAGGACGAGGACGAGGTCGCGGCCTACCTGGGCAAGATCCTCGACAAGCAGGCTTTCGACGGCACGGGCCTCATCTACGGTATGGGCCACGCCGTCTATACGCTCAGCGACCCGCGCGCCGAGGTCTGCCGCCGTTACGCGCGCTCGCTGGCAGCCAAGAAGGACTTGGGCGAAGAGTTCGCACTCATCGAGCGCATCGAGCGCCTGGCACCCCAGGTCATGCGCGACCACGGCATGACCAAGCCCATCTGCGCCAACATCGACCTGTACACAGGCTTTATCTACAAGATGCTCGGCGTGCCCGAGACGCTCTTTACGCCGCTATTCGCCGTCGCCCGCATGGCCGGCTGGTCGGCACACCGCATGGAAGAGCTCTTCTGCGCGCACCGTATCATCCGCCCCGCCTATCGTCCGGTGATCGAGCCGCTGGGGTACAAGCCGCTCGCCGACCGCTAGGACGCGGACCGTTATAGAACTCGAGCGTGGCCAGGGCATCATCGCCCTCGGCCACGCTTTTTATGCCAGTAGAAAGGATTGCAGCGAATGATTGTGTTTTCCGATATGGATGGAACGCTGCTGACGAGTGATAAGCAGATGAGCGACGCCACCTGGGCAATGCTCGACGAACTCGCTCGACGTGGGATTGAGTTTGTGCCCTGCACGGGGCGTCCTCTGTCGGGCATCTTTGAGCCCATCCTCGCCCACCCCGCCGTACACTACGCGGTCTGCGCCAACGGTGCCAGCGTCTGGCAACTCGACGACGTTGTGCCCACCGATGTCTCGCGTGCCACGCGCATTTTGAGCCGACCGCTCGACCGCGCCATCGCCCACCGCGTCCATAGCATTGCAGCCGGCCACGATGTGACCTTCGATATCTTTGCGGACGGACAGTGCTTCCTCCCCCGCTCGCTCTACACGCGCCTGGACGAATTCTGCGGCGGCGACCCCCACATCGCGGCTTCGCTTAAGCGCACACGAACACCGATCGACATGGATATCGACAGCAAGATGGACGAGGTCAAGACACTCGAACGCATCGCCATGTACTGGCACAACCCGGCCGATCGCGACGCCATCGCGGCGGCGCTCGACACGCTCGGAGGCATTGAGGTCACGCGTTCTTACACCATGAATATCGAGGTCATGGGTAAGGGCGCCACCAAGGGAACGGCCCTCACGTGGCTATGTGAGCATCTGGGCGAGCGTCTCGCCGACGCCTGGGCGTTCGGCGACAACATCAACGACATCCCCATGCTGCAGGCAGCGGGCCACGGCATGGCAATGATCAACGCCGAGCTCGAAGACCGCGAGGCCGCCGACGCTATCACCGAATACGACAACGACCACGACGGCGTCGCCCGCACCATCATGGCCGCCCTCGCTTAGTCATTGGTCAGTCACTGGGGACGTTCTTAAACGACTAGTCACTGGGGACACTCTTCGCAAAAAGCTGCAAGGACTGTCCCCCACTGCCGGCAGAAAAAGAACGTCCCTAACTGCCGGATTCCTAACTGCCGGATCAGGCGAGGCTCTCCAGAACACGGCGGAGTTCCTGCTGGACAGCGTGGTCGCGGTTGCGCCCCACCACGCAATCGGCAACGGCCTTGAGCGCGGGACGTGCATTTTCCATCGCGCAGCCCGTGCCGACAAAGCGAATAATCTCGTAGTCGTTCATCGAGTCGCCAAACGCCATGATCTCATCGCGCCCAATGCCATAATGCTCCGCAAGCTGTGCAATACCCGAAGCCTTCGACACGCCGGGCTGCATGGCGTCGATCCACGCGTTACCCGAAGGCGCAAAAGTAAAGAGCTGACCGAGTTCGCGCTGCAGCACGTACGCACTGTCCATAACGGCACCGTCGTCGCAAAAGATACTCGCTTTGATGATATTTACGCTGGGATCGGGCAGCTCCCAAATGCGCTCGGCATTGGGAAGGTCCTTATCGACCTCGCGCACGAACTTGCACTCGTCATCGAGCAGGAAGGACTTGGTTCGGTCAAAGAGCGCAAGATGCAGATTGGGAAACGTCCTAACGGCTTGGGCGAGCCTTCGAATCGCCAGGTGGGAATACACCTCACGGTCTACCATCTTACCGTCGGCGTAGACCTGGGCGCCGTTAGCGGCGACAAAGTCCATCTTGTCACGAACGGGCGCAAAGAACTCGCACAGGCGATCGTAGCGACGACCTGACGATGCGGCGAAATGCACGCCATGCTCGTGTAGCGCCAGAATCAGTTCATAGGTCTCGGGAGGCACCTGGCCGTTTTCGTCAAGCAGTGTGCCGTCCATATCGGATGCAATCAGTTTAAACATAGAAAAGCTCCCTTCGGGCTTGTTGGAATCGAACGTGTATCCGATTCCAACGTACCCAAAGGGAGCTCAAATAAGACTCCGCGGGCGTAAACGTTACAAGGGCCTGGCAAATAGCTCACACATGCCAGAGGTCCTACGGTCGCGGCGCCAGGCAGCCCGCCAAAGAGTGTCCCCGATGACTAGTCGTTTAAGAACGTCCCCGATGACTAGTCGGCGTAGGTGAAGGTTGTGACGTCGAACATGCCCTCGGGGCGGATGCGGAGCGTCGGGATGACCGGCAGGGGCAGGAAGATAATGCCCATGATGGGGTCGAGCGGCGGCTCAATACCCATGGCGCGCGCCTTGACCATAAAGTCGTCGTGCTGCGCCGCGACGTCTTCGGCAGTGCCTTCGCTCATCAGGCCGCCGAGCGCCAGCGGAATACGAGCCACGACCTCGCCGTTGCGCACCAGCACGTGACCGCCCTGGCCCACGGCCTCGACAGCAGCCATCATATCCGCCGCATTGTCGCCCACCACGCACACGTTGTGCGAGTCGTGGCCGATCGTGGAGGCAATGGCACCGCCCGTGATGGTAAAACCGCGCACCCAGCCGCGACCGATATGCTTGCCGACGAGCCCCATGCCGGCGGGACCGTCGCCATCGGCACCCTCGGTCTGCAACGACACGCCGCGGCCATGGCGCTCAATCAGCATAATGCGGCGCAGGCCCTCGGCGTTCTCGGGGCGAGCCATACCCGTGATGGCCTTACCCGCTACCACGTCGATCACGGCCTCGCCCGGCATAAAGGCATAGTCGAATACGTCGAGCGAAAGCTTCGGCAGCTTAACGGAGGCGCGCAGCTCATCGGCAAGGGCTGCAACCTCGGCCATCTCGGGTGCAATCTCGCCCACAAAGGTGCCGTCCTGCGCCACCAGGGCACCGGCGGCATATACGCGATGCGGAGCCGTGGCAAACGTCAGGTCGTTGAGCACCAGCAGGTCGGCACGCTTGCCCGGGGCGATGGCGCCACGCAGCTCGTGCGGGTCGCGGCAGCCGTGATCCAGGCCAAACGCCTCGGCCGTAGAGAGGGACGCCATGGAGATGGCGACCACCGGGTCGATGCCGGCCTCGATAGCCACGCGGCAGGCGTTGTCGATCATGCCGGTCGAAAGCGCGTCGGAGGGAGCGCGGTCGTCGGTCGCGAAGCAGCAGCGGCGGGCGCGGGCGGGGTTTTCCAGCAGCATCGGAGACAGGTTGGCCAGGTCATGGCTGCACGTGCCTTCGCGCAGCATCACGTACATGCCGCGAGACAGCTTGTCGAGCGCCTCCTCGGGAATCGTCGACTCGTGGTCGGCGATAATACCTGCCGCGGCATAGGCGTTGAGGTCCTTGCCGGCAACGAGCGGTGCATGGCCGTCAACCTGCTTGGACGGCGTCTGGTTGGCAGCATCGATGCGAGCACAGGTCTCGGGGTCGGCCATAAAGACGCCCGGCAGGTTCATCATCTCGCCGAGGCCAAAAACGTCGCCCGGATGCTCGGCAAAAAACGCCTGCATATCGGCAGCAGAAATAACGGCACCAGCCTGCTCGTCGGGCAGCGCGGGCACGCACGAAGGCATCATGTACTTGATGGAGATGGGTGCGCGGCGGCCGTCCTCAATCATAAAGCGCAAGCCGTCGAGACCGGCAACATTGGCAATCTCGTGGCTGTCGGCAATGGCGGTGGTAGTACCGCGCGTCGCGGCCATGCGAGCATACTCGGCGGGACGGATGTTCGAAGACTCGATATGCAGATGTCCGTCAATAAAACCGGGAGCGAGATAGCAACCCTGGCAGTCGATGACCTCAGTTGCCTCGTAGGTGCCAGCAGCATCGTCGCGACCATCGTAGAGCACGCCGACGATCACACCGTCCTTGACGGCAACGCTACCGGGTGCCACACGCTGGCCATACACGTCGACGATCTGCGCATTGGTAAACAGCGTGTCGACGGGCACGCGCCCCTCGGCAGCATCGATCACAGACCTCATGACCTCAACGGACATACATACTCCTTTAACCGTAGAAAACGCTGCGGGGCGGACAAACCTTCACCGCAACAAGCCAATAGCAATTGTATGCCCAAACGATGGGTCAACAATACGCCTCTCCGCTTAACGGCACACGCCGCTTGACGCAATGGGAACTGCCGCTGAGCACCAATGACTACTCGACGACTACTAACTGCCGTCCCGACAACAAAAACGCCGATGTTTTGGCAACGACAGCGAGCGGGCCGCATTTGAGACAAGGTGACGTGAAACGAAAGGGCGCTGACCTTCTGGTCGCGCCCTTGAAGTTGAACGTCAGATTGTCCAAATGCGGCCCGCGCAGCGTCGGCCGGTCCGCCGTTCGGTAGAACGGCGGAACTAAATCAACTTGAAGCCCTTGCGCTTGCCTACGGAGAGGGTGTCGCCCAGCTTGAGGGCGCTGGGATCGATGTTATAGCTCTTGGGAGCCACGGCCTTGCCGTTGATCTTGACGCCGCCGCCGTCGATGTCGCGACGGGCCTGGCCGGCGCTCGCCGAAAGACCCAGGTCCTTGAGCAGGCCGGCAAGGTAGATCTGGCCCTCGTCGTTGACGGTCAGCTCAACGTGCTTCTCGGGGAAGTCGGCGAGCTGGCCCTCCTTGAACACGCGGTCGAACTCGGCCTGAGCCTCGTCGCCGGCACCGGCGCCGTGGTAGGTGTCGCACAGGTCGCGACCCAGAGCGCGCTTGAGCTCATAGGGATCGGCAGAGCCGTCGGCCAGAGCAGCGTCGATCTTGTCGACCTCGGCCGGGGTGAGCGAGCTGGCCAGGCGGTAGTACTTGCCGATCATCTCATCGGGGATGGACATGGTCTTGCCGAACATATCCTTGGGGGCGTCGGTCAGGCCGATGTAGTTACCGTAGGACTTGGACATCTTGCGCACGCCATCGGTGCCCTCGAGCAGCGGCATGGTGAGCGCGATCTGGGGCTCCATGCCCATCTTCTCCATGAGCTCGCGGCCGGCGAGCAGGTTGAAGAGCTGATCGGTGCCGCCCATCTCCACGTCGGCCTTGATCTGAACGGAGTCGAAAGCCTGCATCACGGGATACAGGAACTCATGCAGGGCGATCGGCGTCTGAGACTGGTAGCGCTTGGTAAAGTCATCGCGCTCAAGAATGCGGGCGACGGTGAACTTGGAGCACACCTGCAGCAGACCAGCCAGATCCATCGACAAGATCCAGTCACCGTTGTGCACGATGGTGGTCTTCTCGGGATCCAGGATCTTCATGGCCTGGCTCACGTAGGTCTCGGCATTGGCCTCGATCTGCTCCTGCGAAAGCTGCGGACGCGTGGAGTTCTTGCCCGAGGGGTCGCCGATCAGCGCGGTGCCGTTGCCGATGATGAGGGTGACGTTGTGGCCCAGGTCCTGGAACTGACGCATCTTGCGCAGCGGCACGGCGTGGCCCAGGTGCAGGTCGGGGCTGGTGGGGTCGACGCCGAGCTTGATGTTGAGGGGCTCGCCCTTCTCAAGCTTCTTGCGAAGGTCGGCCTCGGGAACGATCTGCGCGGCGCCCGAGGTGATGATACGCATTTGCTCGTCAACAGACAGCATTGGGTATCCTCCTTTTGCTATAGCACCCTCACCGGATACGGCGGTGCTGGAAGTCCATAAACTCTGATATGATAACAAACTGACGCGACGCGGCACCTACGACAGGAAAATCCTCGTCCTGCCGCACGCGTCAACGGCGACCGGCAGACGTGTACCGTCACGCTCGACCAGATAGCGTACCTGCCGACGACGCAAGCAGTCGCGGCAACGGACCTGTCCCGTCGCATCGGTAGCGCAGACGCCCTCGGCGGTCAGCAGGCAGTGCTCGCACACCATAAGCTCGGGACGGTCGGCGTCGACCGGACCCCAGACGCCGGGTTCAGCAGCCAGTTCGGCAATACGCTCCGCATCATTGCCGAGCAACTCGGCCGGCAAGTACACCCGCCCCGCACCGAGTCCGCGCAGCCAGGTAAGCGTGGCCCGATTCGCGCAGAGCACCGGCGCCGCCACGTCAAACGACACATCCAGCTCGCGAGCGATCACCACCTGTCCCAGGTTGCGGCAGACGACGCGCCCGGCACGCTGCATCAGTGAGCGGGTCCGGTCAGCGTCACCCGTGCGGCACACCTCGTCAAGCACCACAACGGCGTCGGACAAATCGAGTTCTCCGCGCGGGTCGGCATCCATCAGCCGCCAAGCAAAAACCATGCGAGCGGGAACCGCGCACTCCACCAACTCCGTCGACGCACCGCCATCCACCGCAACATCCTCAAAGGGCAGTACCTCAACGGCACGCGCAACGGGCGCAATCGCATCCGCCTCGGCCTGCATGCGCTCCAACACCGCCGCCGTCTGATCCAACACGCCGGCGCTGCGAATCAGGTACACCTCGCAGCCCGTGTCAACCTTACGCTTGCAATGCACGACGACGCGCTCCCCCGCTGCGGCATCCACCGGACAGGGCACCTGCGGCCAGCGCTTGGGCACATCGGGACGCGCGTCGACACCCGGATAGAACCGAATCTCGAGCGTATCACCCGCCGCCACAGCGGCGTCGAGCTCAACGGTCACCTCTTCGTGGCCCACAGCGACCAAGCGTCCCACGCGCACGCCTTGGTTAATTGCGCGCTCAAAGCTCATCAGTTCGGCACCCGAACGCCCCCGCAGGTACGCATCGGTAAACCCACGGTTAAACGACCTTCCCAGCTCGCGTTCAAGCTCTTCCACGGCACCGGGGTCCCACGCGCCGTCGCACAGCATATCGAGCGCCCGGCGCCACATCCGCACCACGTTGAATACGTAATCGGGGTTCTTCATGCGCCCCTCGATCTTGAGCGACGCCACGCCGGCATCTACAAGCTCGGGCAGATGCGCAATACCCAGATAGTCGCGCGGGCACAGCAGGCGATCTCCCTCGACAGCAACAACACTCTGCCCCGCCTCGTCCACCAGGTCGTACGCCAGACGGCACGGCTGCGTGCAGTCGCCGCGCATCGCCGAGCGCCCACGCCGCAGGGCCGAGAACTCGCACGCCCCCGAATAGCCGATGCAAATCGCACCGTGGCAGAATACCTCAATGGGCACGCACGTGGCACATAGCGCCGCAATCTCGTCGACCGTCAGCTCGCGTGCCGTCGTCACGCGCTCGACCCCCAGCTCATCGGCGGCAAGTCGCACGGCGCCTTCGCTATGAACGCCCGCCTGCGTAGACAGGTGAATCTCGACCCCGGGAATCGCTGTGCGCAGCGCACAAGCCAGCCCGGCATCGGCGACAATCAGAGCATCGGCGCCCAGCTCCAGTGCATGAGCTCCCAACGCCACCGCGTCGGACAGCTCATCGTCAAACACGAACACGTTGAGCGTCACGTACACACGCACGCCATGAGCATGCGCCACGGCACAACCGCGCGCAAACTCGTCATCCGTAAAGCCATGGGCGCTCACGCGGGCGTTAAAGCCGCCCAACCCCGCATAGATGGCATCGGCGCCCGCGGCGATGGCCGCAAACATCTGGTCGAGCCCGCCCGCCGGCGCCAGCAGCTCGGGCAGCGCCGCACCGGCAGCATCCAATCCAGTCTTGTGTTGCCCGCTCGGCCCCATCGTCCGAATCGCCATCGACAAACTCCTTACCAAGGTATGCATTCACTCTGAAAAATGCCGCCTTCCAGCATACACGAGGCCTCGCGCGCCCCGTTTGGTTTATCGTGTAATAACTTATGTCCATCCTGCCCCGACGGCACATCCGCCGTCCGGCACGACATACCTGGAGGTCAATATATGGGTCCTCGCCAACGACAGGGACGCAGCCGTTCAAAGACGCATGCCCTGCCCATAATCCTGCTCTCGTTTTTGGGCTTTTTGCTTATCGCGGGCGTGGCATTTGGCATCGGCATGGTCGGCAACGTCAACCGCTGGCTGTCCGATCTGCCCGACTACACCGACGCCAACGCGTATCTGGTGAGCGAGCCCACCGAGATCGTCGACTGCAACGGCAACAAGATCGCGAGCTTCTACACGCAAAACCGCAAGTCCATCACCAAGGACGAGGTCTCCCCCTACGTGTTGCAGGGCACCGTTGACGTCGAGGACGAGCGCTTCTACGAGCACGGCGGTATCGACCTGTGGGGTATCGCGCGTGCTGCGGTGGCAACCCTCGGCGGCGGGCACGAAGGCGCCTCGACTATCACCCAGCAGTTGGTGCGCAACACCATTCTGCAGGAGGAGCAGTTCGACTCGACCATCGAGCGTAAGGTGCGCGAGGCCTACATCGCCATCAAGATGGAGGATATGTACTCCAAGGACGAGATCCTCATGATGTACCTCAACACCATCTACTACGGCCATGGAGCATATGGCATCGAGGCTGCAGCCGAGACCTATCTGTCCAAGACCGCCGCCGACCTCACCCTGAGCGAGGCCGCGCTGCTCATCGGCCTTCCCAACTCGCCCTCGCAGTACGACCCCACGGTCAATCCCGACCTGGCGCTGTCCCGCCGCAACAAGGTTCTGGACAACATGCTGCGTCTGGGCCACATCACGCAGGAAGAGCACGATGCCGCACAGGCTGAGCCCATCACGCTTAACGTGACCGAGATTTCGGGCAGTGGCGTCGATGTGTACTCTCAACCCTACTTTGTCTCCTACGTTAAGCAGCTGCTTGAGCAGGAGTTCTCCACCGACGTGCTCTTTAAGGGCGGTCTGACCGTCAAGACCACCATCGACCCCACCATGCAGCAGGTGGCCGAGGAGGCTGTGCGCGCGCAGCTCGACACGCTTTCGCTCGACGGCCTGGACATGGGCATGGTCGTCGTTGACCCCAAGACCGGCTACATCAAGTGCATGGTGGGCGGCTACGACTACAACGCCGACGAGAATCATGTGAACCACGCTACGGCAAAGCGCCCCGTGGGCTCCACGTTTAAGGCCTTTACGCTGGCAACTGCCATCCAAAACGGTATGAACCCCAACGTCACCCTCAACTGCAACTCGCCTCTTACAGCCAAGGGCACCACGACCAAGGTGCAAAACTATGCCAACCAGAGCTATGGCAACATCACGCTTAAGCAGGCAACGGCATACTCATCCAACACCGGCTACATTCAGGTGGCAGAAGCCATCGGCAACAACAAGATCATGTCGCTCGTCAAAAAGCTCGGCATCGATCCCGCCAAGGACAATATCGAGGACGTTCCCGTCATGACGCTCGGCACCGGGTCCATCTCGCCGCTCGAGATGGCATCGGCCTACGCCACTTTTGCCAACGGCGGCTATTATCGCCAGCCGATCGCCATCACCGAGATCGACTCGCGTACCGGCTCGGTTCTGTACCAGCACACCGACAATCCCACGCAGGTGCTCACCGAAGGCGAGGCTGCCGCGGTTACCGACGTTCTATCCGGCGTCATGCAGGGCAGCGGCACGGGTGCCGCCGGCGCGCTGAGCGTCAACCAGCCCTATGCCGGCAAGACGGGCACCACCGACAACACCACCAACCTGTGGTTCTGCGGCTATACCCCGCAGCTGGCGTGCGCCCTGTGGACCGGCTATTCCGCGGGCGAGATCCCCATTCAAAAATACGGCACAGACCTGCTGGGCGACAGCACCAACCTGCCTGTCTTTAAGCGGTTTATGAACACCGTTCTGACCGGTACCGAGCGCGAGGAGTTTGCGACCGGAACGGCGCCCACCTACAAGAACAACAGCGTCTGGAAGTTCTACGGCACCAACAACTCCAAGAAGACGGAGAACGACGACAAGGACGAGAACGAGGACGAAGAGGAAACCACCACAACGACTACCACGACGACCACGACCACCGAGACCACGGGCGGCGACACCACCGGCGGCACCGGTACGACCGGTGGCTCGACGGGCGGCTCCACTGGTGGTTCGACCGGCGGCGATGGCGGCACGCCTACGCCTACGCCTACGCCTACACCCACTCCCGACCCCTCGCCCACGCCTGACGATACGGTCGGCTAGAAATCATCCTGCCATAAGCAACAAGGCCCCCGAGCAGCTTATTAAACTGCTCGGGGGCCTTTTTAGTTTAATGCGACCTGATGGGCGGTCTTTATACCGGCAGACAAAAAAGGGGGTACCGACCAACGTCGATACCCCTTACAAGCCACTATGTCAGCGCGCACGGTGCCGAGCGCACGACCCGCACGCCTACTTGCGAGAATTGCTCAGCTTATTGATCAGCGCCTCAAGACGCTCGCCGTCCTCGGCCGTCTGGGCAATAACCAAAATCGTATCGTTGCCGGCAAGCGAGCCAAGCACATCGGGCAGCTCTGCCGCATCAACAGCGGCGGCGATGCCGGAAGCCGTACCAGGCTGAGCCTTGATCATAACCAGATTATCGGTGCGCAGAACGCCCGTTACGAGCTCGGAAACCATACGCTGCAGGTGCAGGTCCTCTGCCAGAACATAGATGCCCTCAGGGAGCTTACGCAGCCCCATATCGGCAATATCGCGAGAGACAGTCGCCTGCGTGCAATCAAAGCCCATGGCGCGGAGCTCATCGACCAGCACGCGCTGCGTGCGGACGTCCTTATTGCGCACAATATCTCTAATGGCATCCTGGCGCCCATTGCGTTTTTTAGCCATACAAACCCTCTCTCCAAAAGATGGCGGAGACAATCAATCAGTGATTGAATAGTTTAACGCTATTTGAAGGCTTTTGTGTATAAGAACGCATTTCGAAACAATTCTATGCAAATTTGTTTCGAAATGAGCCGTTTAGGCGGTTTTTACGCCCGTCCGGTTAAGAAAAGCTGCCAGATGCGTACACATCACGCAGCGCGCGGGCTTGGCGCTGGCGATCGGCCCAAACAACAGACCGAGTCCCCGATGGTTATCCTTGAGCGCGGCGACCATCTGACGGGTTCGAGGCGTCTCGAGCATATCACGCATGCGGGCGGAACGCTCGATTGACGACACCCCATGCGGGCTCAGACACAAATTCTCGATGCAGGCGACCAGTCCGGCAAAGTAGAACTTCTGGCTTGCCAGCTTGAGCCGACCACCGCTATCTGCTTCCGAGAGTGAGTCCGCAAGCTCGTCGAGCGCTCGGGTATCATCGGATACCTTGGCATACATGGTGGGATCAAAGGCATCTGTAAGCTTA
Organism: Collinsella sp.; assembly: GCA_048236535.1. GTDB lineage: Bacteria > Actinomycetota > Coriobacteriia > Coriobacteriales > Coriobacteriaceae > Collinsella. Next base: position 126,295 of record DBFAQQ010000032.1, read on the forward strand.
GGTGCCGCCGCGTGGAAACAAGCATCGCCGCAGCCGGACACGCATCGTGCCTGCGAGAGCGCACATGCCATAAACCCAACTGTGCGAAACACCTTGTCGCACAAAAGGCATGCCTCAAACAGCGAGCGGCTGTACATCACGCCAGAGGTCTGAACGACTAGGCCGCCTAAAATCAACTGAGGCAGCCCGGCCGCCATCGAAGATTTGCTATCAATGGAAATATGAGTAGTATCCAAGACGCGCGAATGGCGCTCTCGATGTGCATCATAGCGGTCGAGCGACACCGTGGGGAACACTATGTCTGCCGCTGAATCGCACGCGATATCGACCATCTTGGAAAGGGACTGCGGAGCAAACCACTCATCGGCGTTCATAGCGATGATTTGAGAGCCACGCGAGGCAGCAAAACCGGCACGAAGACAAGCACCGCGCTTCGCGTCCTCGACGTCAATCAAATCAATATGTATGTCCCTATCGGCAGCAACTTGAAGCGAATGGCGCACACCGGGCGCAGCATCGCGGCAGACAACGACAATCTGCAAATCGTAGAGGTCTTGGTTCTGGATACTCTCGAGCGCACGCATCGCATAGCTGGGCGAACCTTCTACCACAAGGATCACCGAAAGTCGCGGATGCGAGCCACGTCGAACCAAGTTATCCATCCTCTCGACAGCAATGAATCAAACTGTCGTTCATGGTACACCCCGGCAATAAAAGCAATGAGACACCGGTTGCACTGCACGCCAAGAACAGATGTTGCACACGCGCAGCCCACAGATGACAGGTGCCGACGAACGGCGCGTCGAGCCCTCCCCTAGTCGAGCACGACAAGCTCGGCGGGATCGTAATCCACGCCCATAAACGTAAGGCCGCAGGCAGGAGCCGTGGGGCCCGCAGCGGTACGATCGCAAGCATCGATGACCTCGCGCATCCACTCGGGTTCACGGCGATGCATGCCGATCTCGACAAGCGTGCCAACGATCGTACGGACCATCGAATGCAGAAACGCATTGCCCTCGATGGTGAACGTCAGGATGTCCTCGCCAAACGCAACCTCATGGCCAAACTCGGCACGCGTCACGCAACGATGCGTGGGCTTGCCAACGGCCGAGGCAACCTTGCAAAAGCTTTTAAAGTCCTGCTCGCCCAAAAGCGCAGGGCAGGCGGCCGCCATCGCATCGACGTCGAGGGGATAGCGATGCCACCACACAGCACCGCGTGACAGCACGGGCCGCGCATCACGATCGGCAATGCGATAGGTGTAAGTGCGAGAGCGCGCGTCAAAGCGCGCAGAAAAGCCCTTACGAGCCTTGTAGACCTCGTTGATGGCGATATCTTTGGGCAGCAGGGCATCCATAGCCCGCAGCCACCTACGGCGCGTACACGCGAGCTCAGCGTCCGTTACAGGCACGCTGATGTACTGAGCCACGGCATGTACGCCGGCATCGGTACGTCCCGCGCACGTCAAATCGATCGGGCGGCGAAGCAGCGTCTCGATGGCTCGACGTAGCTCACCCGCAACCGTCGTCTGTCCCGGCTGCTCGGCAAATCCGCTATACGACGAGCCATCATAGGCCACGCGGAAAACGAGCGTGGCGTCAAGCTCGGAAATCGAATTGAAATCAGACGGCGCAGTCATGGGCGCTCCCAACAAACAAGTAACGGTATCGCGACAAAAAAAGAGGGGTACGCGAACGTACCCCTCGAATATAGCCTATGCAGACGGAATGTCTACTCAGCGGTCTCCTCAGCAGGAGCCTCCTCGACAGCCTCGACCTTCTTGGGAGCAGCGGCCTTCTTGGGGGCCGGAGCAGCCTTCTTGGCCTTAGGCGTGCAAGGCTCGGTGACGAGCTCCATGATAACGATGGGAGCGTTGTCGCCCTTGCGGTTACCGAGCTTCATGATGCGGGTGTAACCGCCGTTGCGGTCCTGCCACATGCCCTGAGCAGCCTTGTCGAAGATCTCGGCAACGAGCTGCTTATCGCCGAGCTTGGCGATAGCCAGACGACGAGAGTGCAGGTCGCCCTTCTTGGCCCAAGTGATGATCGGGTCGACGACCGAACGCAGCGCCTTAGCGCGGGTCTCGGTGGTCTTGATGCGGTCGTTCTCGAAGAGGGCCTTAGCAAGGCTCTTCTTCATGGCCTTGGTGTGGCTCGCATCGGTGCCGAGCTTCAGGCCCTTCTTAACGTTGTGACGCATGGTCTAGTTTCTCCTCAAATATGCGAAGCATTAAGCCTTCAGGCTCAGGCCCATGGACTCAAGCTTGTCCTTCACTTCCTCGATCGACTTAACACCGAAGTTACGGATGTTGAGCAGATCGTTCTCCGAGAACTCAACGAGCTGACGGACCGAGTGAATGCTGGCGCGCTTAAGGCAGTTGTAGGAACGGACGGAAAGGTCCAGATCCTCGATTTGCTTGTCCAGCTCGGCGTTGTCGTTGGTGACCTCGGGAGCGAAGATCGAAGTCTCCTCCTCGACCTCGGGGGTCTCGGCAAGGTTCATAAAGGCGGCCATATGCTGGTTGATGATATTGGCAGCCTGGACCACGGCGTCGCGCGGGGCGATGGAGCCGTTGGTCTCGATCTCGAGGACAAGGCGGTCGTAGTCGGTGTGCTGACCGACACGGCAAGCCTCAACGAGCTTGGCGCAACGGGAAACCGGCGAGTACAGCGAGTCGACGTGGATCACACCGATGGGATCGTTGTCGCGCTTGTTGGCCTCGCCAGAAACATAGCCGCGGCCATAGCCGATGCGCATGCTCATGGTGAGATGGCCACCCTCGGTGAGCGTAGCGATGTGCTGCTCGGGGTTGACCAGCTCAAACTCGGACGGAATAAAGAAGTCCGCACCGGTGACCTCGCAGGGGCCGTCAACCGAGATGGTGGCGGTCGCCTCGTCGGTCGTGCCGAGAGCCCTGAAGACAAGACCCTTGACATTCAGGACGATGTCGGTGACATCCTCGACCATGTTAGGGATGGTCATGAACTCGTGCTGCGCACCATCGATCTGAATAGCCTCGACAGCGGCACCCTCGAGCGAGGACAGAAGAACGCGACGAAGGGAGTTACCCAGCGTATCGCCGTAACCACGCTCGAGCGGCTCGACGGAGACACGAGCAGACGTCTCGTTGATCTCTTCGACCTGAACCTGAGGCCTAATGAATTCTGACATGTATTACCTCCAGCCTCAGCAGCCCGGATGGACTACTTAGAGTAGAGCTCGACGATGAGCTGCTCGTTGATATCACCGCTGATCTGCTCACGCGTCGGCAGAGCGAGCACGTTACCAGACAGCTTCTCGATATCGACCTCGAGCCAGCCAGGGACCTCAAAGCGCTCGGAGGAAATCAGGGCCTCCTTGATGGGGAGGAGGTCACGGAACTTCTCGCCGACAGCGACGACGTCGCCGGCCTTGACGCGGTAGGACGGGATGTCCACGCGCTTGCCGTTCACGGTGAAGTGACCGTGACGGACGGACTGACGAGCCTCTTTGCGGGTGCGGGCGAAGCCAAGACGGAAGACGACGTTGTCGAGGCGAGACTCAAGGATGATCATGAGGTTCTCACCGGTGACGCCGTTCATCTTGCGGGCCTTGTTGAAGTAGCCGTGGAACTGCTTCTCCAGAACGCCATAGATGAACTTGACCTTCTGCTTCTCGCGCAGCTGCATGCCGTACTCAGATTCCTTGCGACGGCGCTTGGGCTGACGGATAGATTCCTTCTTGCTGCTGTAACCGAGCTCAGCGGGATCGATCCCGAGCTGACGGCAGCGCTTAAGAACAGGAGTCCTGTCGATTGCCATATTGATACGATCCTTTCAGTTACACGCGGCGACGCTTCTTGGGGCGGCAGCCGTTGTGCGGAATGGGGGTCTTGTCCTGGATGCTCGAGACCTCGAGGCCAGCAGCCTGGAGGGAGCGGATGGCGGTCTCACGACCGGAGCCGGGGCCCTTGACGAAGACGGAAACCTTCTTCATACCGTGCTCCATGGCCTGCTTGGCAGCAGCCTCGGCAGCCATCTGGGCAGCGAACGGCGTGGACTTACGGGAGCCCTTGAAGCCCACCTGGCCAGCCGACTTCCAGGAAATGACGTTGCCCTGGGGATCGGTGATCGAAACGATCGTGTTGTTGAACGTAGAACGAATGTGAGCCTGGCCCACGGAAATGTTCTTACGGTCCGCGCGCTTCAGACGGGCAGCGCGAACGTTCTTCTTAGCAGTAGCCATCTATCTAGCGCTCCTTATTTCTTCTTCTTAGCACCGATCTGACGCTTCGGGCCCTTGCGGGTACGAGCGTTAGTGTGGGTGCGCTGGCCGCGGACCGGGAGGCCCTTGCGGTGACGAAGGCCGCGGTTGCAGCCGATGTCCATAAGGCGCTTGACGTTCTGGTTGCGCTCACGGCGGAGGTCGCCCTCAACCATGATCTGGTTCTTATCGATATAATCGCGGATGGCGTTAACCTCATCCTCGGTGAGGTCCTTAACGCGCGTATCCACGTTAACGTTGCACTCGACGCAGATCTTCGTCGCAGTGGTGCGGCCGATGCCGTAAATGTAGGTCAGACCGATCTCAACGCGCTTCTCACGCGGGAGGTCGACACCATTAATACGGGCCAACGTAGTCTCCTCTCTTAACCCTGACGCTGCTTATGACGGGGGTTCTCGCAAATGACGAGGACCTTGCCATGGCGCCTAATGATTTTGCACTTATCGCACATCTTCTTGACCGAAGGACGTACCTTCATCGTTCTTCCTTTCGGTAGCGCTCAAACTACTTCCCTACTATCTACTCGCCCAGCCGCAGGCGTTTAAAACTATGGCTGGTCTTCACACACAATCCGACCGTAGGTTGAGCTAAGCCTGCAGCCGGAAATGGAGTGCGTGTATGCGTGCCGCTATTTATAGCGATAGGTGATGCGGCCGCGGGTCAGGTCGTACGGGGAAAGCTCCACGACAACCCTGTCACCGGGGAGAATGCGGATGTAATTCATTCGGATCTTGCCAGAAATGTTGCACAGAACCGAATGACCGTTCTCGAGCTCAACCTTAAACATGGCGTTGGGCAGCGGCTCTTTTACCGTACCCTCGAGCTCAATTGCGTCTTCCTTCTTCACAAGCAATCATCTTTCTCTAGAAAACGACAGCGATTGAGTATTTTACAACACGTATGCACGCATCGTAATAACTTCGTAATGGCTCCACATCTAAGTGGAACTTGTTACATTTCCCCGCCCTGCAGGGAGCACCAGGAACCCTGGGCATCGGTGGTAAGAATCACCGGACCGTCATTGGTAATGGCGACGGTGTTCTCGTAGTGCGCGGCGGGCAGGTGGTCGTTGGTCGTGACGATCCAACCGTCGGAACCCGTGCTCACATGGTTGGAACCCATCGTAACCATCGGCTCGATGGCAATGACCATGCCGGCCTGGAGGCGAACGCCCCTCCCCTTCTTTCCATAGTTAGGAACGTTGGGGTCCTCGTGCATCACACGGCCGATGCCATGGCCCACATAATCGCGAAGCACGCCGTAACCGTGAGACTCAGCGAGGGACTGAACGGCATAACCGACGTCCCCGATATGGTTACCGGGAACAGCCTGCTCGATGGCAGCCTTAAGGCAATCGCGCGTAATCTCGCACAAAGCCTTGGCTTCGGGCGTGGGCGTGCCGACGAAAAACGTCCAAGCGTTATCGCCGACCCAACCGTCGACAACGGCTCCCGTATCGATGGAGATGATATCGCCATCGCGCAGGATCATGTCGGGGTTGGGAATACCGTGTACCACGGCATCGTTGATCGATGCGCAAATGGTCCCCGGGAACCCGCCGTAACCCTTAAAGGCCGGGGTGCCGCCATGCATGCGGATAATCTGCTCCGCGAGCTGATCGAGCTCAAAAGTCGAAACGCCGGGACGCACCATGGCTCCAACGTGGCGGAGCGCCATCTTAGATAGCGCTCCTGCCTTCTTCATCTGCTCGATTTGCGTTGCAGACTTAATCTTGATCATAGACCGAGAGCCTCTTTGACATCCCCGTACACGGTCTCGCGAGCCTGGTCACCGTTGACCGACTTGAGCAGACCCTGGCCACGATAGTAGTCGACGAGCGGGCTCGTGGACTTCTCGTAGACGTCGAGACGGTTCTTGATGGTCTCGGGCTTGTCGTCGTCGCGCTGATACATCTCGCCGCCACACTTGGGACAGATAGCATCGGCAGCGGTGCCGGTGTAACCGCATGCGCGGCAGGTGCGACGCGAAGACAGACGATCGATGATGACCTCGGGGGCCACATCGACCAGAAGGGCGCAGTCGATCTCGCGACCCATGGCGGAGAGCTCGGAATCGAGCGTCACAGCCTGGGCGGTGTTGCGCGGGAAGCCGTCGAGGATGAAGCCCTGCTGGGCGTCATCGGCAGCAAGGCGCTCCTTGACAAGGTCGATCACGAGCTGGTCGGGAACGAGCTCGCCAGCGTCCATGTACTTCTTAGCCTGAATACCAAGCTCGGTGCCACCCTTGACGGCAGCACGCAGCAGGTCGCCCGTGGAAATGTGGGCGACGCCAAACTCGGCGACGAGCTCCTGTGCGACGGTGCCCTTACCGGCACCCGGAGCTCCGAGCAATACGAGGTTCATGAGCAATCCTCCTCTAGCCTATTTAAAGAATCCATCGTAATCATACATCTTGATCTGGCCTTCGAGCTTATCGACCGTGTCGAGCACGACGCCGACCATGATGAGGATGGACGTGCCGCCAAATGCCTGGATCAGCTGGTTACCCGTGAAGGAGAAGATGATCGAAGGCACGATGGCGATGAGCGCCAAAAAGACAGCGCTGGGAAGCGTAATCTTGTTGAGCGCGTTCTTGATGTAGGCCGCGGTAGCCCTACCCGGACGCACGCCCGGAATAAAGCCGCCCTGCTTCTTAAGGTTGTCGGCCGTATCATCGGGGTTGAACACCATGGAGGTGTAGAAGTACGCGAAAAACACGATGAGGACAACGTTAAGCACCCAGTTGAGCCAGCCGCGCGAAAGCGCAGAGGCAACTGCCTGAATCCAGCCGATGCCGGGGAAGAACACGGCAATCTGAGCCGGGAAGTACAGCAGCGCCGAAGCGAAGATGATCGGCACGACACCCGCGGTGTTGACCTTGATGGGCAGATAGGTGGTCTGGCCACCCATCATGCGACGGCCCACGACGCGTTTGGCGTAGGAGACCGGGATGCGGCGCTGGCCGCGCTCAAGGAAAACAATCAGCGGGATAACCAGCAGGATGATGGCGCAGATGATCACCATGGTGATGATGCCACCGGCATTGCCCTCGGTGCTGGAGAAGATGGCCTGCGGCAGACCGGCCATGATGTTCGCGAAGATGATCAGCGACATGCCATTGCCGATACCGCGCTGGGTGATGAGCTCACCAATCCACATGATCAGCATGGCGCCCGCGGTGAGCGTACCGACGATCATGAGGTCGAAGATGATCTCGGGAGCGCCGGCGCCATTGAAGCTGATGCCGAAGCTCTTAAAGAGGAAGAGGTAACCCACGGAGTTGAGGATTGCCAGAGCCAGGGTGAGGTAACGCGAATACTGCGTAATCTTGGTCTGACCGACCTCGCCCTCGCGGGCAAGCTCATGCAGGGAAGGCACGACGGCCTGGAGCATCTGGAGGATGATCGAGCTGGTGATGTAAGGCATGATGCCCAGCGAAAACACCGACACATAGCTCAACGCGCCGCCAGAGAAAAGATTCAGGAGGGCCATAGCACCTGCGGCGACCGAATTGTTATCGGTCGAGAAAAGGCCCAGCATCCCCTGGAAGGGAATGCCGGGCACAGGAACGTGCGCACCAATGCGGTACACGACGAGCATAGCTATGGTAAAAAGAATCTTTTCGCGCAATTCTTTGATGCGGAAAGCATTCTTAAGACCATTTAGCACGGCAGCTCGACCTTTCCGCCGGCGGCCTCGATCTTGGCCTGCGCAGAAGCGCTGACCTTGTCGACCTTGACCGTGAACTTCTTGGTGAGCTCACCATTGCCGAGCACCTTGACGGGCTCGAACTCGCTCTTGGTGATGCGAGCGGCCTTAAGAGCGGCACCGTCGATCACAGCGCCGTCCTCGAACTTGCGCTCGAGACGCTCAACGTTAACAGCGGTGTACTCGATACGACGGGGGTTGCGGAAGCCCGGAAGCTTGGGCAGGCGCATGGCCAGCGGAGTCTGGCCACCCTCGAAGCCGGCACCCTTGGTGCCGCCAGAGCGGGAACCCTGGCCCTTCTGGCCGCGGCCAGAAGTGGTACCGTGACCCGAAGAATTGCCACGGCCGACGCGCTTGCGGTTCTTGGTGGAACCGGGCGCGGGAGTAAGATCGTGAAGCTGCATTTGCTACTCCTCTACAATCTCGACAAGGTGCTTGACCTTGAAGATCATGCCGCGGACGGACTCGTTGTCAGCAATCTCGCGAACCTCGCGGATCCTGTGGAGACCGAGGGCACGGACAGTACGGACCTGGTCCTGCTTGCAACCGTTGGTGCTGCGGACCTGCTTGATCTTGATGGTGTCAGCCATGCTTAGTTCTCCTTACCGACGAACATCTCGGAGACCGTCAGGCCACGGCGAGCCGCGACGTCCTCAGGGCTGGAGAGCTCCTTGAGGCCCTCGACGGCAGCCTTGATGATGTTGAGGCCGTTGTCGGTACCGAGGGACTTGGACAGGACGTTCTTGATGCCAGCAAGCTCAAAGAGGGGACGCACAGCGCCGCCGGCGATAACGCCGGTACCCTCGACAGCGGGCTTGATGATGATGCGGCCGGCACCAAAGTGACCGAGAACCTCGTGCGGAATGGTGCCCTGATCGGTCACCGGCACGTGGAACATGTTCTTCTTGGCATCGAGAGACGCCTTGGAGATGGCCATGGGCACCTCAGCGGACTTGCCCATGCCAACGCCGACGTTGCCCTTGCCGTCGCCAACGACGACGAGAGCGACGAGGCTCATGCGACGACCGCCCTTGACGGTCTTCGACACGCGGTTGATGTAAACGACGCGCTCCTCGAACTCGGAGGCCTCGCGCTGCTGCTTCTGATTACGAGCCATGTGCTACATACCTCCTAGAACTCGAGACCGGCGGCACGAGCACCGTCGGCGAGGGCCTTGACGCGGCCATGGTAGATACGGCCACCGCGATCGAAGGCGACCTTGGTGATGCCGGCCTCGATGGCACGCTTGCCAACGAGCTGACCGACCTTCTCCGCAGCCTCCTTGTTCGAGGTGTGGGTGCCCTTGAACTCGGCCTCGAGGGTCGAGGCGGAGACGAGCGTCAGGCTGGAACCCTTGCTGTCGTCGATGATCTGGGCATAGATGTTGGCGTTAGTACGGGTCACGCGAAGACGCGGACGCTCGGAGGTACCCGAGACCTTACCGCGAACACGACGCTGACGACGCTTGAGGCCTTCCAGCTTCGCCTTATGCTTGTTCATACGTAAACTCCTAAAAAGGTTGATCTTGCCAGCACCTGACGGGGTGCTGGTCTTATGAGAGTGAGTCGGTTACGACTACTTGGCGGCCTTACCCAGCTTGCGGCGGATGTGCTCGCCAACGTAGTGGATACCCTTGCCCTTGTAAGGCTCGGGAGGACGATGGCCGCGGATCTCAGCGGCGATCTGACCGACCTGCTGCTTGTTGATACCCTTGACGTTCACGTGGGTGTTGTCGGGAACCTCGAAGGTGATGCCCTCGGGAGCCTCGACGATCACGGGGTGCGAGAAGCCCAGGGAGAACTCGAGGTTCTTGCCCTTCTGCTGCACGCGGTAACCGACGCCGGCGAGCTCGAGCTTCTTCTCGAAGCCCTCGGAAACGCCAACAACCATGTTGTGGATGAGGGCGCGGGTGAGGCCGTGGCGGGCACGGGTCTCACGCTCGTCGTCGGGACGGGAAACGGTGAGGACGTTGTCCTCGACGTTGATAGCGAGCTTCTCAAAGACATCGAGCTCGAGCTGGCCCTTGGGGCCCTTGACGACAACGTTGTTGCCGTTGACTGCCACTTCGACTCCGGCGGGAATCTGGACAGGCTTATTACCGATACGAGACACGGTGATCTCCTTTCCTTCTACCTACCGAGCGAATTACCAGACGTAAGCGATGATCTCGCCGCCGACGTTGTGCTTGCGAGCATCGCGGTCGGTCATGACGCCATGGCTGGTGGAAATAATGGCGGTACCAAGGCCACCGCGGACGCGGGGCATGTCGGCAACGCCGGTGTACTTACGCAGGCCCGGCTTGGAAATGCGGCGGATGCCGTTGATGACCTTAGCCTTCTTGGGACCATACTTAAGCGTGATGTGCAGAGTCTTCTGGGGAACGGTGTCCTCGACATCGTAGCCCTCGATGTAGCCCTCCTCGTGCAGAACACGAGCGATCTCGACGAGCTTCTTGCTGCTCGGCATGGAGACCGTGGCCTTGTTCACAGAGTTAGCGTTACGGATGCGCGTAAGCATATCTGCGATCGGGTCTGTAAGGTTCATACAGATTCTCCTTCGTTCTTGATGAACACGTGCTCTTGGTTCTTCGCCGCCCTTAACGGCAAAGCCTTTTTAGCGCGTTTTCCCTGTTCCAAACTGATGCTTGAAACGCTGGTAGTGACTTACCAGCTGGCCTTCTTAACGCCGGGAAGCTCGCCCTTGAGTGCAAGCTCGCGGAAGCAGACACGGCACAGGCCGAACTTGCGGTACACAGAGTGCGGACGGCCGCAGCGCTGGCAGCGCGTGTACTCACGAGTAGAGAACTTCTGCTTGCGATTGCACTTGACGATCATCGATGTCTTAGCCACTTATATCCTCCTCACATAGAGTATTGTTCGCCCCAAGCGCCGCCCCCTTGTGGGAACGGCGCTTATAGGGCAGGTGAACCTATTTCTTGAACGGGAAACCGAAGGCGTCCAGAAGGGCCTTGGCCTCCTCATCGGTGTTGGCGGTGGTCACGAAAGTGATGTCCATACCGCGCTGGTGATCGACGGAGTCGAAGTCGATCTCGGGGAAGATGAGCTGCTCGGTGACTCCCATGGAGAAGTTACCACGGCCGTCGAAGCTCTTGGCGGAGATGCCGCGGAAGTCGCGGATACGGGGGATCGCGACGGAGGTCAGACGATCGAAGAACTCCCACATACGGTCGCCACGCAGGGTAACCTTGCAGCCGATCGGCATACCAGCGCGCAGGCGGAAGGTAGCGATGGACTTGCGGGCACGGGTGATCATCGGCTGCTGGCCGGTGATGGCGCGCAGGTCGCGCACGGCACCGTCGATGGCCTTGGAATCGGTAGCGGCCTCGCCGACACCCATGTTCACGACGATCTTCTCAAACTTGGGGATCATCATGACGTTCTCGTACTGGAACTTGTCCTGAAGCTGCTGCTTGACCTCGTTGTTGTACTTGGTCTTCAGACGCGGCACATACTTCTCTTCTGCCATTGTTCACTCCTTCTTGGGGTTTTAAGCACGGGGCGTGGCCACGATGGGTTGTCCTCGTGCCTCCTGGCTGCATCCGCGCCGCTCATGGCATTTTGCGGTTTGGACTCGACGCAGCAGGAGCCGACAAAACAATCGGTACTATACGCGCATCGGGAGCGTATTTCCAGAAAAACCTCGTCTGCCTGCACAACTCCACAACTCCCCCGCACAAATGGGTCCCAAAAAGCAGTTGCGGTGAAATAGGGACTGTTGGGCGGCCTAACAGGCTTAAACAATCCGTATTTCACCGCAACTTATTGGTGAGGATGCGATTAGCGCTTGCGGGGGACGAGCTTGGTGCGGCGCAGGTGGATCGTCTCGGCGGCGATGGAGATAGCGATCTCCTCGGGGTCCTCGGCCTGAATGGCAACGCCGATCGGAAGGTGCAGCTCGTCGATCTGGTCCTGCGTAAAGCCTTCCTGCTCCAGGCGGGCACGCACAAAGGCCGTCTTGCGGCGCGAACCCAGGCAGCCCAGATAGGCGGGCTTGGCGCGCATGGCCTGAATCACCACGTCGATATCGGACTTGTGACCCGCCGTGGCGACGACCACCAGGTCGCGCGGGCCGATGGGGCACTGCTTGCTCAGGCTCTTGTAGTCGACCAGACGACGGTCGTAGACACCGGGCACCCAATCGGGGGTCAGCGTGCCGGGGCGGTCGTCGCACGCCACGACGGCAAAGCCCGCCGCCGTGAGCACCCGCGCCGTCGCGGCGCCCACGTGGCCGCAGCCAAAGATATAGGTCAGGCCCTCGGGGCAGAGCGTCTCGATGTGCGCCGGGGAAATCTCGGAGGCGGCGTTGGTGTAGGTGACCTTACTCCCCTCCTCCACCAGCGAAAGCCCCGGGCAGCCCGCAATGGTGCGGCGCGATTCCTCGCCATGGTACTCGGCCACATCGCCCTCGAACGCGCTCGAGGTAAACGGCTCAAAGTCGATGACGAAGTCGCCGATGCGCCGATAAACCAAGACGTCGGCAATTTCCTGGAACAACGGTGCCTTGGTCGCGTCCAGGTGCAGATAGCACAGGCAGATGGCTCCGCCGCAGATCATGCCGGTATCGGAGTTCTCGCCGCCCATAGTGTAGCGGACCAGACGCGATTTACCCCCAGCCAGCAGCTCGCGCGCCTCATCGAGCGCGAAGAGCTCGATCTTGCCGCCACCGATGGTGCCCGCCTGGCCGCCATCGGCAAAGACGGCCATCCAGGCGCCCACACCGCGCGGTGACGACCCCGCCGTGCCGGCCACGACCACCAGCTCGCACGTCTCGCCAGCACGCAGGGCGACAAGCGCCGCATTCACAACATCGAGCTTTTCCATTGCCGCCTTCTATCCTCTAAAGATATCGGTGAGCATAGCAAGTGCCTCGAGCACGCCGCCGCCGACCGACGTCGCCTTATCCGAAATGTAGTTGATATAGCTGGCATCGCCGCGCGGATCGACATCGGCGCATTTAAAGCCCTCAGTCACCTGCACGCCGTTCGCCAAAAGCCCGCGCAGACAGCCATCGATCTGCGTGTGCATGGGCGTATCGCCCGCGTAGCCAATCACGTCTCCGGCGCTCACGATGTCGCCGATCGCGCGATCGGACCGAAACACGCCGGCGGCGGGGCTGTGGATAACGCGCTCTCTGCCATAGCCAGCGATAATGCCCGGCACGCCCGTGTTGGGCTGGGGCGAGCCCTGGGTAATGACGCGGCCCAAAAAATGCCCGCGCATGGTTTCGACCACGGCGTCGCAGTCAACCGGCGCAGTAAAGCCCGGCCCCACGGCGATGACGGCAGGCGCCATGTCGCGCGTGGTACCCAGGTTGCGCTTAGCCAGAATCGCGTCGACCACGGCAGCGGGTTTCAGCTCGCCGAGCATCTTGGCCTGGGGGTCCACCACCACGGCGACGTCTCCAGCCTCGGTAATTGCAAGCGCCTCTGCCGGCGTCTGTGCCAAGCGAGCGCGAATGCCCTCGACCTCGACCTCGCCCAAGCGAATAGCCTCGCAAAAACTGATTGTGCGGCGGATGCACGTGGGAACCGCGATATCGGCCATGACGACCGACACGCCGGCGCGCACCAAGCGAGCGGCGACGCCCGTGGCGATATCGCCGGCGCCGCGAACATAAACGAGCATTCCCGGGGCACCTCCCTGTGCTACGGTTTGAGCAGAGCAAAAGCGGTTCGACCGCTACTCTGATGATTATTTATTATCACAGTATTATACGGCGGTGAACAGATGGAAACGGTTAGCGGCAATCTTGCCTCGGCGCTCAGGATCGAGCCGGGCATTACCGCGATTATCGGCAGCGGTGGCAAGTCGACGTTGCTGAAGACGCTCGGCCTTGAGCTTATGCGCGCTGGCGGCCGCGTGCTCCTCTGCACCACCACGCGCATGTTCCCCGTCGCCGGCGTGCCGTGGGACGGGTCGAGCCGTCGCCTGGACGCCGCGCCTTGGAAGCCGGGCGCCTCGCATGTCCCCGGTTGCACCTGCGAGGCATGCGCGGGCATGAGCCGCGGAAGTATCTGCCAGGCGGGTGTTTTGGACCCGGAGACGGGCAAGCTCTCCTCCCCTGCCGAGCCGCTCGACCAGCTGGCGCAGCGCTTTGACTACGTCCTGGCCGAGGCGGACGGCAGCAAGCGGCTCCCGCTCAAGGCCCACGCCGCCTGGGAGCCGGTGATTCCCTCTGGCACGGCCAACATCGCCTGGATCGTCGGCGCCTCGGGGCTCGGCAAGCCCATCAACGAAGCCGTCCACCGCCCCGAGCTCTTTTGCGAGCGTTGCGGCTGCGAGCTCACCGACATCGCCACGCCCGAGCGCGTCGCCCAGGTGCTCAATGCCGAGATGCGGGTGATGGAACTCAGCACCGCACGCGTCATGCTCAACCAAGTCGACACGCTCAGCGACCCCACGATGGCCGACCGCTTCGAGGCAGCCCTCGACCGTCCCATCGTCGCCACCAGCCTCAAGTAGCCGGCCCCATCTCCTCAGTTGCGGTGAAATACGGACTGTTTGGCCACCTAATGGCCGCAAACAGTCCGTATTTCACCGCAACTGAGGAGGGGACACAGCATCTTTGCTGCTAGCGGGGGACGTAGCGACCGGGCTGGGCTCCGGTGGGCTCGCCGTCGCGTGCCGCCAGCACGCCGTTCACAAACACGGCCTTGGCGCGGCCATGCGCCTCAAAGCCCTCGAGCGGCGTGTAGTCCACAGCCTGATGCTGCGTCGCCGCGCTAATGGTCCAGCGTGCCTGGGGATCCCACACGCACACGTCGGCATCGGAGCCCTCGGCAAGACAGCCCTTGCGCGGATACATGCCAAAGACGCGCGCCGGGTTCTCGCTCATCAAGCGGCAGAGGTCCTCGGGTCCCAGCTGTCCCTCAAAGCTCGTGGCAATCGCGACGGGACGATGCTCCACGCCGGGCCCGCCGTTGGGAATCGCGCGGAAATCGTCGCGCCCGCGGTCCTTTTGCCCGTGCAGGTTAAAGCTGCAATGATCGGTCGCAATCGTATCGATCTCGCCGGCCACAAGCGCCTCGCGCAGTGCCGCACGGTCACCCGCATGGCGCAGTGGCGGGCTCATCACATACTTGGCACCCGCAAAGCCATCCTCGCCCTGCTCCAAGTAGCAAGTATCGTCGAGCATCAGATACTGAGGGCAGGTCTCGACATAGATGTTCTTCTGCCCGCGCGCCTTAGCCACACGGATGGCCTCGAGCCCCAGCTTGGTCGAAAGGTGCACCACGTTGACCGGTGCGTCGCCGGCCAGGTGCGCCAGATATAGCAGACGGCTCACGGCCTCGGCCTCGCACACGTCCGGACGGCTGAGCGCGTGGCCCTCGGGCCCGTGGATACCCTGCTCAAACACGCGCTTCTGCAGCTCATTCACCAGCGTACCGTTCTCGCAATGCACGCACAGTATGCCGCCAATACGCTTGAGCTCCTCCAGTACCTCGAGCGTCTCGGCATCGTCCAAGCGCAGGTGGTCATAGGCAAAGTAGGTCTTAAACGACGACACGCCCGCCTCGCGCATGGCCGAAAGATCGGCGCGGTTGCGCTCATTCCACTCGGCAAGCGCCATATGAAAGGCATAGTTGGCGGTGCAGGTGCCGTCAGCGCGATGATGCCACTCGGCAAGGGCATCGGGCATGGTCACGCCGCGATCGGCCGTCGCGTAGTCCACGATGGTCGTCGTACCGCCGCAGGCAGCCGCACGCGTACCGGTCTCAAAGCTATCGGCCGTCCAATCCATGCCAGTCCAGCACTGCATGTGCGTGTGGCCGTCGATAAAGCCGGGGAACACCCAACAGTCCGTGGCGTCCTGGACGGTATCGCCCTCGCCCGGCTCGATTGCCGTGGCAATCCGCACAATCTTGTCGCCCTCCATGGCAAGATCGGCGCGGCGAAGCCCCTGTGGCGTCACGAGCGCGCCGTTTTTGATGATGATCATGTTGCTCCTTATTGATTAATACAGTTGGCCACGCGATCAAAATACGAGCAGGCCGCGATATGCTCCGTTATGCGTCGCTGCCCCTCGGCGGTATCGACATCCCACAGCTCATAGGCGCGCGCTTCGACCAGCGCAACGTCGACGCGGCCTTTGAGAATCGAACCGCCGCCGTCCTTGCCCTCAAGACACATAAGTGCATCGAACAGTTCCGCCGGAAAGAGCACCGGGCTCGAAGGCTCACCGTTGCACGCAAGACGCACCGGATGCTTGCGGCCACGCTCGTCAAATGCACGAACCATAGCCTCAAAAGAATCCGAACTCACGAGCGGCTGGTCGCCCGGCAAAAAGAGGCAACCTTTCCAGTTGCGTTCGACTCCCCACGAAAGGCCCGCACGGACGCTTTCGCTGCGCAGCTCGCCATCGTGCAGCACACACGGGCAATGCTTGTCCTCGCAAATCTGGGCGACCTCGGGCCAACGCGTCGAAACCACGACGTCAAAGCCCCGGGGAACCGAATCGATGGTCCGGGCAATCAGCGGCTCACCATAGATATCGGCAAGCATCTTGTTAGAGCCAAACCGCTTGCCCTCGCCCGAAGCCATAATGACGCATCCAAGTTTCATGGTGATACCTCCCCTCAAACCATCGTACCCATAACTCGCGCCGCGGGCATCCACATCGAAAGCGCTTATCCCGCACGCCCACGATGCAAAAGGGGGCACCCCGCCGGTTGGCAGAGCGCCCCCTTTACATGGCTTACCTCAGCCCGGCTTTAGGCCTGGAGCCAACGGGCGGTGTTACGCTCGTCGAGGGCCTTGAGGGTAGCGGCGGGATCGGCAACCTTCTGCAGGAACATCATGGCAGCGATGGCGTACGGCTTGTAGCTGGCCTCCTTGTACATGCCCACGCGGTGCATGTCGAAGACGTCGGCGTTAACCTCGCCGTGCTCGCAGGAGACACCGGAGATGTCGGCGGGCAGCGGGTGCATAAAGATGGTGTCCTGGCCGTTGGCGGTCTTCTCCATGAGTTCGGTCGTGGAGCACCAGTCCTGATGGGTGGCGTTCTGGGCGAGCAGCTCCTTCTCGAGCGCTGCGATGCCGGCGTCATCGCCCTCGGCGTACAGGTTGGTACGCTTCTCCATGGCGGCAAACGGAGCCCAGCTCTTGGGGATCACGATGTCGGCGCCCTCGAAGGCCTCGGCCATGGTGTTGACCTGCTTAAAGGTGGTGCCGGACTCGGCGGCATAGCCCTTGGCGCGCTCGACGACCTCGGGCATGAGGTCGTAGCCCTCGGGGTGGGCCAGGGTGACGTCCATGCCAAAGCGGGGCAGCAGGCTGATCAGCGACTGCGGGCAGGACAGCGGCTTGCCGTAAGAGGGCGAATAAGCCCAGGTGACGGCAACCTTCTTGCCCTTGAGGTTCTCGAGGCCGCCAAACTCGTTGATGAGGTAGAGCATGTCGGCAGAGGACTGCGTGGGGTGGTCGGAATCGGACTGCAGGGAGATGAGCGTGGGACGGTGATCCAGAACGCCGTCCTCGTAAGCCTGCTGCACGGACTCGGAGACCTCGGCCATGTAGGCGTCGCCCTTGCCGATGTACATGTCGTCGCGGATGCCGATGACGTCGGCCATGAAGGAGATCATGGTAGCGGTCTCGCGGACGGTCTCGCCGTGAGCGATCTGGGACTTCTTCTCGTCCAGGTCCTGCAGCTCAAGGCCGAGCAGGTTGGCGGCCTTAGAGAAGGAGAAGCGCGTGCGGGTGGAGTTGTCGCGGAACAGGGAGACGGCCAGGCCCGAGTCGAAGATCTTGGACGAAACGTTGTTCTCACGCAGCTCGCGCAGGGCGTCGGCGACGATGTAGAGAGCCTTGAGCTCATCGGTGGTTTTGTCCCAGGTGTGCAGGAAGTCGCTGCCGTACATACCCTTAAAATCGAGGCCGTTCAGCTGCTCGACGAGCTCGGTAAACTTAGCGTCCATGGAAATGTCCTTTCTAAAGATGAAACGATCGCAATGAGTAGATGTGCTCCGGCATGCGCGTGTGGCTAGAACATGCAGAGCACCATGACGAGGACCCGCCACCGTTGAGGAAGCATGGGAGATAACGACCGCGGGCCCCAAGTCAACAGGAGGCGCCGGAGACACGAGCGGCCCCCGGCTCAACAAAATCGAGGAATGGGACTAATCGATCTTGTTGTTGGTCAGACCGGCGCGGAACACGGTGGCGTCGCCATCGGCCTGGCTCGGATCGTAGAGGTTCAGGGCAGCCACATACATGGCGGCAGCGGTGACCAGGTCGTCCTTGTAGGTGACCTCGTTGGGAGCGTGAGCCTGAGACTCGGCACCCGGGCCAAAGCCCACGCAGGGGATGCCGTAGCGGCCCTGGATGGAGACGCAGTTCGTGGAGAAGGTCCACTTGTCGCACAGCGGGCGACCGGTGCGCTTGTCCATGCTGGGCTCGCAGCCGATGCGCTCGTCACCGAACATGGCCTTGTGAGCGTCGACGAGGGCCTTGACGTGCGGAGCGGTCTCCTTGTTGATCCACGTGGGGAAGTAAGCCTCGGTCTCGTAGACCTCGCCGGTCCAGGACGGACGGTCGTACATGTACATGGAGACCTTCACGTCGTCGCCGTACTTCTTGGCGGCCGGCAGGTTGCGGATCTCGTCCAGGCAGGACTCCCAGGTCTCACCGGCGGTCATGCGACGGTCGATGGAGATGGCGCAGGAATCGGCCACGGCGCAGCGGCTGGGGCTGGTGTAGAAGATCTGGCTGACGGTGCAGGTGCCGCGGCCCAGGAAGCGGGCATCCTCGAAGTGCTCGGGGTTGTACTTGGGGTCGAGCATCTTGACGAGACCCTTGATATCGGTCGACTCGTCGCAGCCGTTGTTGTTGAGGGCGCGGACGTCGGCGATGATATCGGCCATCTTGTAGATAGCGTTGTCGCCGCGGTCGGGAGCGGAGCCGTGGCAAGAGGTGCCGTGAACGTCGACGCGGATCTCCATGCGGCCGCGGTGACCGCGATAGATGCCGCCGTCGGTGGGCTCGGTGGAAATGACGAACTCAGGCTTAATGCCGTCCTTGTTGTAGATGTACTGCCAGCACATGCCGTCGCAGTCCTCTTCTTGGACGGTGCCGACAACCATGATCTTGTAGCCCTCGGGGATGAGGCCCATGTCCTTCATCATCTTGGCAGCGTAGGTAGCAGAAGCCATACCGCCCTCCTGGTCGGAGCCGCCGCGGCCGTAGATGATCTCGTCGGTCTCGTAGCCCTCATAGGGATCGGCATCCCAGTTCTCGATGTTGCCGATGCCGACGGTGTCGATGTGGGAGTCGATGGCGATGATCTTGTCGCCCTCGCCCATAAAGCCCATAACGTTGCCCAGGCCGTCGACCTTGACCTCGTCATAGCCAAGGCTCTCCATCTCGGCCTTGATGCAAGCGACAACCTCACCCTCCTCGCAGGACTCAGAGGGGTGGCTAATCATTGCGCGAAGAAAACGCGACATATCAGCACGGTGGGACTCAGCAGCGTTTTTAATTGCCTCGAAATCGAGTTCCTTAGTCATAACAGTCAACCTTTCTACAAGGGTTTACCTACAGGTAGATATTTCAGATAGATCACTTGTGCCAAGCAGCGTGAGGTCGAGCACCCCACAAGCAAGTAGACGCAGGAGGCGGACGGAGGACTTTGCTCCGTCGCGAGTTCCGCACGAGCCGGAGAGCACTTAATGTGCTCTCCGTGCGAGCAGGACTGTCCGAGCAGGGAGTAAAGTCCTCCGGCTGCCTCCGGACAGGTTGGGCTCGCTAGCAGGTCGGATACTCGCCCTCCCAGACGATACGACGGTACTGATCCGGATCGGTATCGCCCTCGGTGGAGAAGCAGAGCACGGAGCTCGTCTTGTCCAGGCCGATGAGCTCCTTGAGCTCGGCGTACTCGGGATCGAGCATGAGGGTCTCGACCAGGCCGGTGGTCACCGCGCCGGACTCGCCGGAGATGACGCGCGGGTCGCCCTTCTCGGGAGCGCCCAGGGTGCGCATGCCGCGAGCGGTGACCCAGTCGGGGCAGGACACGAAAGCAGTGGTGTGGTTGCGCAGGATATCCCAGCCCAGGATGTTGGGCTCGCCGCAGCACAGGCCGGCCATGATGGAGGGCATGTCGCCGTCCACAATGCGGGGATCGCCGTCGCCGGCGGCAGCGCCCTTGTACAGGCAGGCGGCCGGAGCGCACTCGACCACAACGAAGGTGGGCGGGTTATCGGGATACAGGTTGGTGAAGTAGCCCACCACAGCGCCGGCCAGAGAGCCTACGCCAGCCTGGACAAAGACGTGCGTCGGGCGGTTGATGGCCATCTCGCGCAGCTGCTCGGCAGCCTCGGAAGCCATGGTGCCGTAGCCCTCCATGATCCAGGACGGGATCTTCTCGTAGCCCTCCCAGGCGGTGTCCTGAACGATGACGCCGCGCTCGCAGGCATCGGCCTCGGCGGCGGCCATGCGCACGCACTCGTCGTAGTTGACCTCTTCGATGGTCACCGTGGCGCCCTCGGCGGCGATGTTATCGAAGCGGGGCTTGGTGGAACCCTTGGGCATGTGCACGACGGCCTTCTGGCCCAGCTTGTTGGCAGCCCATGCCACGCCGCGGCCATGATTGCCGTCGGTAGCGGTAAAGAAGGTGGCCTGGCCAAAGTCCTTGGCAAGCTGATCGGAGGTCAGGTAATCGAAGGTGCACTCGGCAACGTCCTTGCCGGTCTCGTCGGCAATGTAGTTGGCCATGGCAAACGATCCGCCCAGAACCTTAAAGGCGTTGAGGCCAAAGCGATAGCTCTCGTCCTTAACGCACAGGTTGGACAGACCCAAGCGCGCAGCCTGACCGTCCAGGCGGGCAAGCGGGGTGACGGTATATTGAGGGAACGACTGGTGGAAGGCGCGGGCCTTCTTCACGTGGTCGAGGCTCATGATTCCCAAGTGCTTGTCATCGCTCTTGGGCATCGTGTTGCCCGCCCACTGGATCTTATCGGCCATACGGTGAACTCCTTAAGTCCTCTCTTGCCGGCCCCCGCATACGCGTTTCAGCCCATTCCCATTCATGCGACTGAACTTTTATGTGGATGCCAAACAAAAAGTTTGTTAGCACTGTTCTATCACACTTTTTGATTGGCAAACCTAACAAATTGTTTGTTGCCGTAATCGGTACTTTTTCGCCGCCGAACGGTCATGAATTGCCTTGTTGATGGATTTGTTTGCGAACAGATGTGGTTTATGGCAAAGTGTGCCCAAACTAATTTTTAGGAAGGCACCCATGACCCCCGCACAGATTGAGTTTTACAAGCGCCTCGCACACGGCCTGGCGCTCCAATTTGGCCCCAACTGCGAAGTCGTCGTCCACGATCTGGAGACCGAGGACGTGGACCACTCCATCGTAGTGATCGAAAACGGCCACGTCAGCGGGCGCAAACTGGGTGACGGCCCCAGCCATATTGTGTTTGAGTCCATGCACGAGGGCAGCACCGACGTACACGACCGCGAGCCGTACCTCACTAAAACCACCGATGGCAAGCTGCTCAAGTCCTCGACCATCTTTATCCGCAACGACGAAGGCAAGCCCGTCGGCATTTTGGGCATCAACTTTGACATTACGCTTATGAAGGCTTTTGAGCGTTCGCTCGACGCCTTTACCGGCACCGGCGGCACGGGCTATACCGAGCCCGAGCCCATTACCAAGAACATCGGCGACCTGCTCGAGGACCTGCTGCACGAGTGCGAGCAGTTTGTGGGCAAGCCCGCGGCACTCATGACCAAAGACGAGCGCATTCGTGCCATTGGCTACCTCGACCGTCGCGGCGCCTTCCTCATTTCCAAGTCGAGCGAGCGCGCCTGCGAGTTCTTTGGCATCTCCAAGTACAGCTTCTATAGCTACCTCAATGAGGCCAAGGCGGCGGCCGGCGACAAGTAGGCACTCGCCTGGATTGCCCCTCCCCTTTTGGGTGCGAGTTCTGGAAAGCACGAATCCAAGACCGGGCCGCTTGGGAAGTTCCATATAATCGATGTCATTAGTATTTCGAAAGGATGGAACAGAATGGCGTTGAGCAAGGCATCATGCACCGGTCGCGGATTGATTCCGGCAATTGGTGGACATGTGCACCGCATGTTCGATGAGGGTGAAGACGACCTGTTTTCGCTAAGCCTTGACGACGTGATGGATGATCGCCCGTGGACCGCCGACGAACTCATGGGCGGCGGGGCTCGCCCGTCAAGCCCCGATCCCACACTTGCGCCTAAGCCCGCATCTGCGCCGACTCCTGCGCAGTCGCCTGTTTCGACGCCCGCGCCTACGCCCGCACCCACTTCGGCGTCCACGCCCGCTCCCCGCCCCGCAAGCGACCCGTCCGAGACGGCGGCATTTCTCGCTGCAGCGACGCAGGGCAAATCGGCCGACAGCACCGTTATGTACAGCGCCCAGCAGTTGCCTGTTCCTGCGGCACGCAAGCCTCCGGTCGCAAGGCTCGATGAGTCCGTTGCCCATCAGGTTGCCTACGATTCCTGGGCTGCAGCCGATCTGGATGAGACCTCTACCGGCATGCCGGCGCTCGACGTTCCAGTTAATCCGCTTTTTGCCGCCAACACGAGCGCCGCGGACTATGAGGGCGGTGCGGCATATTCCGATTATTCCGATGGCTATGCTGGCACCAGTCGCATCGAGACCGAGGATTATGGCACCGCACCGAGCGATTATCTCAACGATCCGTACGCTGCCACGCGTGCACCGGAATATGACCCGGAGGCCGCGTCCGCACCGGCGTACACCAAAAGCACGGGCGAAGAACGCTTCGCCGATTATTACGCCGAGGAAAAGGCACTGCGTTTCTCGGAATTTCCGCAGGCAGTCAAGATTGCCTTTCTCGCCATTGTCATTGCCCTGTTCGGCGTCATTGCGTTTGAGGGATTCCAGCTGTTCCGCGGCCCCACCCAAGCGGAGTCGGAGACCCAGCAAAAAGAGGACGATAACCAGTACCTGGACATCAACACCCTCAAGGGCGACCCCAACGACGGAGACGATGAGTAGCGGGAGCTGAAGGCGGCCGCAGGATCCCGCATCCAGCGCCGGCTTCTAAGTGCTGTTTTGTCATCCAGCCACACTTTTCCGAAGTTTTAAGGTGCCTATTTCGACACTTTTCCGTACTTTTACACGGCTGATTTCGACACTTTTCCGGATGAAAGCCGAATAATCACTTGGGAAACCAACGCCATCCGCGCGTCATTTCGCGGATGGCGCTTGATTTCTGTCCGTACACGTTGAGTCCGTACACGTTGATAGACTTCCTCTTGCCCGCAAGGAGCGGGCACGTTTTATCCAGAGTCGGGGTAGAGAGTTGGCTCCACGATCCCGACGCCAACCGGCCAAAAGGCACGGTGGCCCTGCCAACATCGATGAAAGGAGTCCGTATGGACAATTTCTCTGTGCGCAGCGAGCGCAACTTCCACAACCTGGCAGCCAAGCCAAAACGAATGCATCTTCTGGACAAGCAGAACGGCTACGCCTCGGCCATGGTCAAGAGCAGCCTCTCCCACCAGATGCGCTTCACGGTGCAAAAGCTCGAGAAAGAGTTCTGCGTTGCCGGCGACCCGCATGTGTTGCAGATCAAACTGTCCGGAGACGATTCGCGTGAGCCGTCTAGCTGGGAGCGGTTTGCCGATGGCGCGTGCGTTGCGGGCGGGTCGGGCATCTTTGCCCGCGAGTGCTTCTGCGAGGGCGCCGAGGTATTCCTGGATCTGTGCCGCGACGCCGTACGCGCGGCCGAGCTGCACCAGTGGAGTCAGAGGGAGTACGAGCTGTTGAGCGCCGCGCATGGGGTTGCGGGGATGTAGGCAGACGCAGGCGGCGTGCAGCCGTTGCACGCCGCCGCTCAGGCCACGCGATGTCAAAAGACTGACACTTGTGTATGCCTTTTGACAGTCCGAAAGCGCTAGCGAAGTTCATTGATGCCGCGACTAGATGCGCAGCAGTAAAGAGATGCTGAATACAAATCGCACCCATCTCCAATGGATCCAACACGTCAAAATAAGCACAGATACCCGAGCGCTTATGCTACATGGAAGCACAGAGAGGCCCGCGTTCCGAACCACCACAGCTCGGAACGCGGGCCCCAGCAACTAATTCTTTTCGGATAATCCCAATCCAGTAATCTCCTGATAGCGCCGCTTCAACGTATACGCATCGGGAAGCCTAGAGATCCTCTGATGAATCAACTCATTAAAATCCGCCAGATTTCCGATTACGACATCGATGCCGCCAGCAGCGTTGAGCAAATCGACGTACGTCATAAAGCGAAACTCGAACGGAATGCCCTCGATTTCCTTTGTGCATCCATCATGAAAGTCAATCAGTCTCGAAACGTCATGGGCAACGTACGTGACTCTAACGGTCATGTCGTAGGGTTCGTTGCGCAACTTCGCCTCGTGCTCGTGGTAGCGCACAGTTTCATGCAGGGAGTTAATGTGCGCCTGAATGTACTCATCCCGCAGACCGCCACCGTGTGCCTCATAGGCCTCGATATGCGCACGATTTGAAAGGTCCAAGTATTCAACATCGCCATATTTGCGCCCCGAAGCGTTCGTCTCGTTCACGGAAGAGCCGAGACCCCTTGCGAACCAGCCCTCTTCCGGATGAATGCAGCGGGTAAGGAAATCTACCAGCCTCTGATCGAGAACGCCCTTGGTTAAACTGTTTGAGATCCCCACGCGCTTGACAAAAGCCTTGATGGAATCGACGCCGATCGGCTCCAAAGGCGTCTTCGTTTGACGAGAATCGGCAATGAGAATCAAATAACAACGAATAATGTGAGCAACGCGTCTTCTCGTCGTGTAGGGCAACTCTGCCAGAATGCTAAAGACATCGGCAAGCAGAATCGAGCCGTTCCCAGTCTGCCGGGAGAGTTTCGTTTCGGCCCATGCTTCGTCAAGTGAATAGACGGACTTGGCGTTGTTGAGGTATGGATTCTCCTGAGTGGGATGATACATGGAGTTCCAAAGCGCCTTTACATTGCTCGAACGGGGCGTGCATTCGTAAATCGCCCTGCCGGGGAATCTGTCAACCATCTCAAGCGTAAGCAACTCAAAGTAGAGCATAAACTGGTACGGCTCAAAAGGAATGAGGCCCAAGTCGATAACATCGTCGGCAAGCGTATCGCATCTCGAGAACGATCCGAGAAGGCCTCGGAAAGTTTCTCCAGCGACGTCAGGTTCGATATCACCAAACAGGGCGGCGACGTCTGAAACGTCAGTTTCATGTATTCCGGCTATCCTCTCAGAGCCGAAGGGCGGGTCAATACCGATAGAACTGATTACAGCATTGATGGCGTCGAAAGTTGCGGCAGGAACGTTAAGAATGCCTCTAATCCTATCGAGACCGAGGTGTTGCTCCACGACAAGGGTACGAATGAGCGGAGCACAGCCAATCAAAGCGATTGCATGACTCCTTGCCATGAACTGCTTCTCCTCGAGTTTTTCTTCGAGCTTGAAGTAGCCGTTCGCGAGCTCTTCCATTCCATGGTCGACGCCAACCGCGGCGCTAATGACGTCCTTCAATTCCTTTGAGGGACTATCGTAGTTCTCAAGCCAAAAGCTCCACATCTCGCCGAAGCGATCGGAGATCTCTTCGGCGGGAATCCTGGATTCCTCAGGGCCGTTCTCGTAATAGTCCGCAACCTGAATCGCGGCGCTTTCCATCGAGTTCGGATCTATAGGCAGGGACGCCGCCAGAAGCGCTTCGCATATTTCAGAAATGTTTGCACTGCTACTCATTTACACGCTCCCATAAAGGTTGAGGCTCATAAGCGATAAGGCCATCAAGATCGTCGCTTACCGCACTGAAGGTTAATCCGCAGGCACAAAGCACTTGAGAAAGCTCAGAGACAGTTATGCGCTTGGAGCCGCTTTCCAGTTTCGAAATCGACGCTTGCTGGCATCCCGTTGCCTCAGCGAGCGCCGCCTGTGACATCCCGGAGCGTCTCCGCCATTTAGCGATAAGTCTCCCGAGAGAAAGATTGAAGTCTTCCATAAACGCCCCCTTCCGGCAGCAACCCATGCTTGTATATGATATCATCTCATGAGCTCATTCCATATTGGAATGAGCTCTACTATTCAGGAGGATTGCTTTAATGAAGCGTTTCGTCAGCCTTTATTCGGGAGCGGGCGGTCTCGACCTCGGCTTCATCGCCGCCGGGTTCACCCCCGTATTTGCGAACGATATCAACCCGGACGCCATGAAAACCTACGCTGCCGCGATGGACGCGATCTCGAAGAAGACCGGCAAAACACTGAGCCACAGGATAGTCACGGGAGATATTAGGGAAGTTGAGGAACTGCCCGGAAGGGGTTCGGCGGAGCTAGTCATTGGAGGACCGCCCTGTCAGGGCTTCTCGGTCGCGGGGAAGATGGACCCGAACGACCCCCGCTCGCGTCACGTCTTCGACTTCCTCGGCATGGTCGAGAGGGTCCAGCCCCAAGCGTTCGTGATGGAGAACGTCAAGGCACTCGCCAAGAACAAACGCTGGGCTGGAACTATTGCCGACATCCGCAAGAAGGCGGAAGAGATTGGCTACAAAACCAACCTTGAGGTGCTGAACAGTGCCAATTACGGCGTCCCGCAGACCAGAGAGCGCATGTTCCTTGTCGGGATCAAGGACCCCTGCATCGAGTACAACTACCCGCAGCCGACAGTCAAGGAATGGGTGGGTGTGGCCGACGCCCTGCGCGGGCTGCCTCCTCTCGGCGAGCCGGGCAATGATCAGACTTGCAAGGCGAAGGTAACTACGGCAAAAAGCCCCGTGCTCCGCCCGTCGCCGTTTGCAGGCATGCTGTTCAACGGCCAAGGCCGCCCGATGGACATGGACAAGCCCGCGCCGACGCTTCCCGCCTCAATGGGCGGGAACAGAACGCCGATTGTCGATCAAGAGACGCTCGAAACCGGAGCGACCCAATGGGTCGAGAAATACCACGAAGAGCTTCAGAAAGGCGGGAAAGTAGCCGATAGCGTTCCTCCTCGCCTTCGCCGCATCTCGGTCCAGGAAGCCGCCACCATACAGACCTTCCCGAGGGATATGCCTTGGTATGGTTCGCAATGCTCCCGCTATCGGCAAATTGGAAACGCCGTTCCTCCCAAGATGGCCTTTGCGGTTGCGCAATCTGTCGCAGAAGCCCTTGGCATGGATATAGACGCAAACCCCTCTCTGCTTGACGAGCTAGGTTAGACAATAAGGGCCCGCAATGTGGCTACCGCCCCAAAACTTTGCCGAGGGTTTCATCCAAGCTCTCCCGCTCGAGGTCTGCAAGGTCCAGTCGATAACTCAAATCGCGAATGCGATCCGGAACGTCCTTGAGAAAGTTGTTAGTCCTGGCAGAATAGCATCGTATATCACGAACAAGATAAGCAGTTTTTAGCCCCTTTTCATCTGCCCTGAGAAGCTGCTACAGGTTTATGAAGCCGGTCGTTCAACAACATGTCCCGCAAAAGAGCATACGGCCTTTAATTTGCATCAGATTCTAAACGTCACGCATGAGAAATCAGCGAGGCCCCAAGTTAAAGCGAGAGCCGAACTCACTCACGGCACGCTACAGCCGTGAACCCTCCAAGCCAGCCAGCCGTTCAGATGTTCCAAATGATATACAGCTTGAAACCTGGCGACTTGAATCGAAGGTCATTCCTGGGACTATCGGTAGGCAGCCTATCTGCATGCGTTGATCTATCAAATTGGCCTTGATGCCAAGGTATATCCAACACTCGACCACCGTTCTCAGCACATCTCCTTACCTCCCCTCCAACTTCAGCTGCAGCAGCAGATCACTCAGCTCAGGGCACTTGCTGGAAAGGCGTGTTTGAACGCACTCGCCCATCCCCCATCGCTGGCGGATCTCCTGGGCGTGCGGACTCACGTGATAGTCCCCGTTCATCACTTGTTTGAGTAGTTTGGCGGTCACGCGGGCATCGGCTAGGGCACTGTGGGCGTGGCACGTCGACTCGTCGAACTCGATGTCAAACCACGTTGCCGCGTCACCCAAAGAGACGCACCCGTGGCTGCCCACGTCCATGATCGAGGTATAAAACGCCCGCAGGTCGGCCCAGTCCGTAGGAAAGCCAGCAAGGCTGACGTGCTTCGTCCACTAATCGTCCTCGAACCGCCACTAGTCCGTCCCGGCCCAGCAGGCCGCTCAACGGTGAGATAATGCCCACGACTATCAACGTAAGCAAGGAGCACGCTATGGCAGACAACGAGACCAAACCCTCGGCGGATGACGGCCGAGAGGAACTCGTGGCAAAACAACTCGCATCCACCAAAATCCACCTCGCGCTCACTCAGGAGCGGGCGGACGTCTCCGGCGCCATCAAGCTCCCGCTCGAACGAGTCCCCCAGCTCGGCATAGCGCTCGCCTCACTTCCCTCGATATTCCGCACCGTCACCAATACGGTGAGTGTGCCTATGCTGCTCCGGCCAACCGACAAGTTTGGCAATCCGCTTGACCCAT
Organism: Collinsella sp.; assembly: GCA_048236535.1. GTDB lineage: Bacteria > Actinomycetota > Coriobacteriia > Coriobacteriales > Coriobacteriaceae > Collinsella. The sequence continues at coordinate 154,739 of DBFAQQ010000032.1, forward strand.
CGATACTTCAATCGTTCAAGGACGGCAGCGGCCTCATGGGGTCCTACCGCGATGCGGCCAAGGGTTTCGGGCAGGCGCGCCTCCACGTAGTCGAGGGCGACATCGCCACAAGCGTCACGCAGGTGCCTTACGATCCAACGTCGTTGTTCATGGCAGCCGCAATCGCGCAGATAAACCAAAAGCTCGACTCCATCCAGGAGTCCGTCGACGAAATGTTCGAGTACATGCGTCAGCGCGACAAGGCCAACATGCGTGGCGATCTCAAGACGCTCGCAGATATCCTCAACGGTTACAGCTTCAACTGCGGCGACGCCACCTACATGGCCAACGCCCATATGAAGGTGCTCGACATCGAGCACGCGTCCACGCGTGACATGGAACTCTTCCGCTCGCAGGCGCAGGCGGACCTGAAAAAGAAAGGGTTCATCGAGGTGCGAGACGACGTGAAAAGGCGTCTCGACCAGGTTCTCGACTATCTCAAGGACTACCAGCTCGCCACCTATATCCACGCGTTCTCGCTGTTCCTCGAGCCCATGCTCACCCAGAACTTCGAGCCCGCAAAGCTCGCAGACACTGCCGCAAAAATCGAAGCGGACTCGCTTGCGTACCGCGAGCTCTACACCGAGTGTTACGACGCACTCGAGGCAAGCGCTGCCGACACTATCGACGTGGCACTTCTGGGCGGTATCGCGTCCGCTGGCAAGATGCTCGGTCGCGTCATCGCGGCGACGCCCATCGGCGAGTTCACGCCCATAGACGAGGCGCTTGAGGGTGCAGGAGAGGACATCGGCAGGTTCAACGACGAGCAATCCGAGAAACTCATCGAGAAGCTCCACCAGGCAAAGACACCCGACGTCGCGCCGTTCAGGCAGAGTATAATGGAGATCGACACCCTCTACAACCGCCCCACGCAAATCGCCGTGGACGCCGAGAACGTCTACATCCTGCCTGCCGAGCAGCAGGAAGAGTAGCGATACACGACAGGCACGCGCCACGCAGACAGCTAACGCCCCCTATCTCCCCTCCGCCTTCAGCTTCAGCAGCAGATCGCTCAGCTCGGGGCACTTGCTGGAAAGGCGTGTCTGGGCTCGCTCGCCCATCCCCCACCGCTGGCGGACTTCCTGGGCACGCGGGCTCACGTGGTAGCCCCCGTCCATTACCTGCTTGAGCAACTTAGCGGTCACGCGCGCATCGGCTAGGGCGCTGTGGGCGTGACCCGTCGACTCGTCGAACTCGATGCCAAACCACGTCGCCGCGTCACTCAAAGAGACACACCCGTGGCTGCCCACGTCCATGATCGAGGTGTAAAACGCCTGCAGGTCGGCCCAGTCCGTAGGAAATGCGGAAAGGTCGATGTGCTTTGCCTGGCACTCGGTCAAAAGCTGTCGACGATCCGCCCCACTCCAACAAACCACCTGGGCGGAGTAGCGACCGATCCAATCGCTGAGCCTTTTGATCACCACATAGAGCGGATCGGCCATCGCGGTGTCCACAGCCGATATCCCCGTAAGCTCGCGGACGGGATACGCAACGCCTTCGGTAAATTCTGTCTGCACAAACTGCGAGAACTCACCCATAACGTTGCCGTGGTAATCGAGCTTGACGGCGCCGGCCTCAATAATCTCATTGCGCAGCCCACGGCGCTGGCGCTGCTTTGGCACCGGCGCAAACTCAAAGTCCAGCACAATCTGGCGCGCAAAGTTCGTCGTATCGATAGCCGAGATACACGGCGTCTTTTCAGCTGACACGGTTAGGGCCTTTCTCCGTTGCCTGCCGCTTGCTACATAGGCGGCTACATTGCCGTAAGGATAGGCGCCCGTACGGACATGAAAGTGGGGCGCAATACCATGCGCCAGGCACACGTCATGCAGACGGCCCCAAGAGAGTTGCCCGCTCTATTCAAATGCATGAAAAAGATTTAGGCCCGGTGACTTGAATCAGCGGTCATCCCGGGCCCATCAGAGCTCGTAGAGCTCTTGGTTGCTTTGGTCTCGCTCTTCACGGCGCTTATCGAACTTTCCGAGGCACTCAAGCAGCATTCGAAGCATAACAAGTCGCTGCCATTAAGGCACTGACCTCTTGACCAAGCAACGGCGCTGCCCAGCTATCACCCTTGGGCTGCCGTCAACTTTATTCTATCCGCGAGCATCTGGTTTACCAAATGGATTTTCGGTAAAGGAAGCACGGCACGCCCGCAAAACCACTACGCCCCAAGTGCCGCCATGGGAATCACCGCCACGCCGTCGTCGCGTGTGTAGGCAATGCTCCCCTTTCCAACCACGACCGCCAAAAACGCCGGCGCGGCATTCTGGGCGGCAGGATTGGAGAGCACTTTCCTCTCCAGCGCCTTGAGATTTCTCGCTCCATCGTCTGCTTTCGCATCACTCAGCTTGACCTCGATGGCTCCCCAGCGCCCGTCGTGCTCAACGATCAGATCGACCTCAAGGCCCTTCTCATCTCGGAAATAATGGACACTGTTGTCGACACCGCCGTAGGTGGAAAGGAACACGCGCACGTCGCGCAGGACGAGATTCTCAAAGAGCATCCCCAGCGTTTGCATATCGCCAAGCAGCCGCTCAGGGGTAGCCCCCAGCAACGCCGCCGCAAGTGACGGGTCACAGAAGTAGCGCTTGGGGCGCACGCGAACGCGGGCCTTCGAGCGCATGGGCGGCTCCCATCCGCACAGGTCCTCGGTCAGCTTGAGCCTGTTGAAGAGGTCCAAGTACGCAGCGATGGTCCTCTCGTCGGGGCCCGCCTCACCGTACGAGGCGTCCTTTACGAGCGTCTTGTACGTGACAGCCTGGCTCTCGTTCATGGCAAGAGCTCGCAAAAGGCCGTGTGCAAGCTCGGGCGACATGCCCTCGTCCAGCACGTTGACGTCGAGCACCGAGTGCACGTACTGGCTTGCCGTCTCTCGCGCAAGATCTTCCGAAAGCCCAAGATTTGCAGGCCAACCGCCCCTGCAGCACCAGCGGGCGACGTCATCCACCGTGCTCTCGCGACGCTGAGGGGCAAAATCCTCGCCCTTAAAGAGGCTTGCCAGTGACACGAGCGGCTCGCCGTCGCCCGACTCACACAGGGCCATGGGGCGCATTGACAGACGGGCGATCCTACCCGTGCCGGAATGACGAACATGGCTGCGCTCCTCGCTTTTGAGCGCGGTCGAGCCCGTGAGCAAAAGTGTCCCCCGTTCGTTGCCGCTCGCGTCCACGAAACGCCGGGCGGCATCCCAAACCTCGGGCACCTCCTGCCATTCATCGACCAGGTGTGGCGCATCGCCGATGAGCGCCAGGCTTGGGTCGACCTCTGCCGCCGCACGCTGCGCAGGCTCATCGAGCCTGGAGACGCTCGCCGAGCGAGAGAGCGCCGTCCAGGTCTTGCCGCACCATTTGGGGCCGTTGATCTCCACACAGCCAAACGCCCGCATAAGGGTGTCGAGGCGCTCCTCTATGAGCCGGGGCCTATATCCCTTTTGGGTCAATCTCTTTGGTGCATCCATAGACGGCCGTCCCTCTCTATCACGCGATATGCGAAATTACGCCATTCTCAATGCTGATTTTACGCTACTTTCAATGTAGTTTTTACGCCATGACAGATGTAGTTTTTACGCCATTTTCATTGTAGGTTTTACGCTTGGCATCCTTAGCGCGACCCATTCCGAGCAATCACATCAGAGCGCGCTTGGTTATCTCCGCTCGCACATCTCGGCAAACGAAATCAGCTTGGTATCTCCCCTGCTCGCCGCAGCTTCCTGACATCCTTGCGTAAAGCCACGCTTCGAGAAGATCACGTAGCTTTTATGCTGACGCCTAAAGAGCTCGCTTCGGTACACGAGCTTTTCCAGAACATCCTCGCCTGCCGGTTCGTTACGCCATTTGCACTCCGCAAAGAGCGCCGCGCCCTCTCCGTCGTCGACAATCAAATCGATCTCTTCCTGCGTACGCGTCCGATTGTCCGTTCCCCACCAACGGCCAACTGTTGCCGGCACCACACCAAGTTCGCCCGCGCGCGCGAGTTCGTACACGTATTGTCTGCATATAAGCTCAAAGACCGTACCCATGTAATCCGATACGTGCAGCTCAATGCGCTTATACGCCATCTCGGCCATATCGTTTTGAATCAGCCCGATGTTCTGCGGAACAAACTTGTACCAGAACCTAAACATCTGGTCGCTCAGCAGATACACGGCTCGCTTATTGCTCGTCTCGTTTAGGGGCAGCTCGCGCTCGACAATCCCAAGCGACGCCAGCTTATCCACATAGCTCTTTACGTTGCTCGCAGGGATTCCCGTAGAGCTCGCAATCTCCGAGATCTTCGAGCGCCCCTGAGCAATTGCTTGCACGATCGCATCATATTGCTCGGGATTGCGGCACTCTTGCATTAGCAGGTTACTCGGCTCCTCAAAGAGATAGCCCGTAGGAGTAAGGAAAAGACGTTTGATGTTGTCCTTGAGCGATGCGGCAGGATCGACTCTCTCGATATATGCAGGAATGCCGCCCGTCATACCATAGCAAACTGCAGCGTCTTCGCGACTCATGCTCTGCCACAACCCGAGGGTCGTCGTAAAATCGAGCGGCATGATCTTAAACTGGGCCGTACGCCTACCGTATAGTGGGCTCTCGTAGCCCAACACCTGTTCCTCCATAAACGAAAGAGACGAGCCGCATAGGATCAGCATTAGCCTGGTCTCTTTGTATAAGTGGTCGATCTTGTCTTGCAGCAACGAGCTGATCTCGGGATTCGATTGGGCGAGATAGGGATACTCGTCAATCACGACAATCAAACGCTCCGTTCGAGCCATGGTGACCAATGCATCGAACGCCTCGTCAAAACTACGAAACGACACGCCTGCAGCACCAACCGAGCCTGCAAGTATCGCCTGGCTAAAGCCGTGCAGGTTTGCCTCCGCATTGGTACGACGAGCTTGAAAGTAAATAGCCTTCTTGCCTTGGATGAACTCTGTGATAAGGCGCGTTTTACCCACACGACGGCGGCCGTAAATCACAGGCATCTCAAAGGAGTCCGTGCCATACAGTCGATTGAGCTCGGACATTTCCGCTGTTCTTCCGACAAACATAGACCATCCTTCCTTTACGTTATAGCTAGCTATATTATACCTTCCTATAATATAGCTAGCTATAACGTAATTCGACAAGCGGCGCACACGAAAGGGGCGGTACACCACCGCACGTGGACCGTTCCGGAAAATGCATCCCGTTCTGGAGCCAAAAACTGGGCCGTAGTTTCCGCCAAGCATCCCATCCGGAAAGCGTGTCCCGTTCTGAGCGCCAAATCCGGGACGCAGTTTCCACTCCAAACAAAAGGCCTCGGCTCGCGATGGAGCTGGGGCCAAAGGCGCAGCATATGCAGTTGGTGTTGAGCGCGAACAGCCCGTCAGCAATGCTGTCCGCACCCTACCCTACCCGCGGCGACGGGCGCGGCTGTAGGGCGTATCCACCATGGGCAGATCTGGACGTAGTTTGCCGTCAAACGCGCGGTAGGCGTTCTGCACGGCGGGCGCCGTGGGGATCGTTGCGATCTCGCCGATGCCCTTGCCGCCGTATGCCACGGGCAACAGCTCGTCCTTCTCCACGTAGATGGCGTGGATATTCGGAATCTCGGGCGCACGGAACAGCCCGAGCGTACCGTACCTTGCCTGGGGTACGCAGTCCTTGAGCGGCCAGTCCTCGGTAAGCGCATAGCCCATACCCATGAGCACGCCGCCTTCGATCTGACCCTGGATGGAGATGGGGTTGACCACCTTGCCGGAATCGTGCGCGGCATAGACCTCGCTCACGCGGCCGTCATCATCCAGAATGACCACATGCGTGGCAAACCCGTAGCAGATGTGGCTCTTGGGGTTGGGAACGTCGGCGCCCAGCTTGTCGGTCGGCTCCAGGTACACGTAGCCAAACTCGCATCCCTCGAGCGCCTTGATGGCAGCCGCGGGATCCTGAGGATGCATACCCTGGCCGGCGACGAGCTCCTGCGTGCGCAGCTGATAGGCGCGACCGTCGTCGTACTCAATCTTGACGCCGTCGCCATGCGCGCTCACGGGAGTATCGGGTGCGGGCTTGCCGGCCTCGATGTCAAGCATGGCATCGCGCAGCAGGAAGGCGGCACCGCGCACGGCCTCGCCGGTCACGACCGTCTGACGCGAGCCAGACGTGGTGCCGGAGTCGGGAGCGTTCTCGGTGGAGCACTCGCCATTGGCAATGCAGCTCAGCGGCAGACCGCAGGCCTCGGCAACGTCCTGCAAAAAGACCGTGTTGCAGCCCTGGCCGATGTCGGACGTGGCGGCGTAGACCACGGCGCGGCCATCCTCGACGCGGATCTTGCAGCGGCCGGCATCGGGCAGGCCCACGCCCACGCCGGCGTTCTTCATGGCGCAGGCGATACCGGCGTGTCCGGGATGCGCGTAGTAGGCATCCTTGACCTCGAGCAGCGTCTCCTTCAGTGCCGTGGAGCAATCGGCAATCTGGCCGTTGGGCAAAACCTCGCCCGGCTCGATGGCGTTACGGTAGCGGATCTCCCACGGATCCAGGCCGACCTTCTCGGCCAGCAGGTCGATCAGGCTCTCGAGCGCAAACTCGGACTGGCAAACGCCAAAGCCGCGGTACGCACCGGCGGGCGGGTTGTTGGTGTAGTAGCCAAAGCCGCGAATGTCGGTGTTCTGGTACTTGTAGGGGCCGACGGCATGCGTACAGGCGCGCTCGAGCACCGGGCCGCACAGCGACGCGTAGGCGCCGGTATCAAAGTTGATCTCGCAATCCAGGCCGGTAAAGTTACCCTCGGCGTCGCAGCCCAGTGTAAAGGTGCCGTCCATGGCGTGACGCTTGGGATGGAAAGCGAGCGACTCGGCACGCGTGAGCTTACACTTCACAGGACGCTGGAACTTATATGCGGCGAGCGCGGCCAAGTGCTGGATGGACACGTCCTCCTTGCCGCCAAAGCCGCCACCCACGAGCATGGTCTCGACGACCACGCGCTCGGGCTCGCTATCCCAGCCAAACATGTGAGCGCACTCTTTGCGCGTGTCGTAGGCGCCCTGGTCGGTCGACTGCACCTTGACGCCATTCTTGTACGGGAAGGCAACGGCGCACTCGGGCTCCAAGAAGGCATGCTCGGTAAAGGGCGTGGTAAAGCGCTGCGTCACGGTAAACGCGCTCTCTGCCAGCGCCTTGGCGGCGTCACCGCGCGTCACGTGACGGCTCTGGCACACGTTGTCCTTGAGCTCCACCGTGTTGCCAAAGGCAAAGAAGCTGTCGTGCAGGCGCGGGGCGTCGGCAGACCTGGCCTCGGCGATGTTGCGCACGGGCTCCAGCGGCTCGTAATCAATCTTTACGAGCTTCTTGGCCTTCTCGAGCGTCGCCTCGTCCTCGGCAACCACCAGCACGATGGCATCGCCCACGCAGCGGGTGATGTCGCCCTGGGCGATCATGACGTCCCAGTCCTGGATAAGGTGGCCGACCTGGTTGACCGGCACGTCCTCGGCGCGCAGGATGCCCACCACGCCGGGCAGGGCCTCGGCCTTGGAGGTATCGATGGAGAGCACACGGGCGCGCGGATACTTGGAGCGCACGGCGCTGGCGTAGGTCAGGCCCGGCTGGTCGATCTCGTCGATGTCGTCGGGATACTTGCCCTCGCCGAGCACCTTCTTGCGCACGTCAATACGGAAGGCGCGCTTGCCCACGCCGTAGTCGTCGCCGCGCTCCAGATCCTCGTCGATCTGCTTTTCGCCGCGGAGCACCGCAGCGGCCAGCGCAATGCCCTCGATAATCTTTTTGTAGCCGGTGCAGCGGCAAACATTGCCGCGGATGGCGTACTTGATCTGCTCCTCGGTAGGCTCGGGATCCTCGGCGATGAGCGCTGCACCCGCCATGACCATGCCGGGGATGCAAAAGCCGCACTGCACGGCGCCCACGGCGCCAAAGGCGTACACAAAGGCCTCGCGCACGTCCTCGGGCAGGCCCTCGACGGTCACGATGCTGCGGCCGGCGGCAAGAGCGGTGGTCAGCACGCACGCCTTGACGGCCGCACCGTCCACGTGGATGGTGCAGGTGCCGCACGCGCCCTCGGAGCAGCCGTCCTTGGCGGAGTGAATGTGTAGGTCGTCGCGCAGATAACGCAGCAGCGGTTTGTTTTGGGTCGTCGTGCGCTCGACGCCGTTAACGGTAAAAGTGAATTCCTGTGCCATGGTGATTCCCTTCTACACGCCAGCGGCGATGCCGGTGCGGTCGTGGATGGCGCCATGCGGGCAGACGACGGCGCACATGCCGCACGACAGGCAGTCCGCGCCGTCGATATGGGCGCAGTTGTCCTCGATGCGGATAGCGCCGGCGGGGCACTTTTTGGCGCACATGCCGCAACCGATGCAGCTCGTGTCGCAGATCTTGCGCGCAATGGCACCTTTGTCGGTGTTGTTGCAACGCACCAGAATGTTCTGGTAGCCGGGAACGAAGGCAATCACGCGCTGCGGGCACGCCATGCCGCACAGGCCGCAGCCCGTGCACTTGGAACGGTCCACGCGGGCGATGCCATCGACCAGCGCAATGGCGCCGTGGGGGCAGGCCGTGACGCAGGCGCCACAGCCAATGCAGCCTTCGCTGCAGCGGGCGTCGCCGCCTGCGGAGGCACAACCACTTCCGCAGGCAACGTAGGCCACGTTATGTTGAATGGATTTGGCCATAAGAGACTCGCCTATTTCTTAAGAAGGTACGAATAGTTGTCGCGCACGGCCCTGATAGTCAGGCGGACGGCCTCGGGAAGGCCGGTGTTGACGGCATCGACCGAGACGGTGCGGACCGTGCCGGCGACGCGGACCTTAAAGTGATCCTCGTCCACGGCCAGGAAGCCCTCGTTCTCGGAGTTCTCCATGTCCTGCTCGCTCCAGAACAGGGTGAGCTTGTCCTTGTAGGGACGACCCTCCTGGTAGGGGCAGAACACGGCGCAGTTGCCGCACTCGTTGCACATGCCGTCGACATGGACGACCTGATGCTTGGCCAGGCCCGGCACCTTAATTGCCACGTTGGCGCGGTTGGGGCACACGTCGCAGCAGACCTCGCACACCGAGCCGCAGCCCAGGCAGCGGGTCTTGGTGCAGTTGCGCTTGTCGCGGCACAGCGACCCCTTGCGCTCGTAGCAGGTGTCCTCGCGGCCGGCCTGCTCGTTGCAGTCGGCGTACTTGTTAAAGTCCACACCGGCGATGGCACGGGCGACCTCGGCGGCGTCGGCGATAGCCTCGACCACGGTGGCAGGACCGCGACGGCAGTCGCCGGCAGCCCAGACGCCCTCGACGCCAGTGGAGGTGGCGGCAAGGCGGCCGCGACGGTCGTGCTCAACGCCCGCGGCATCGTACAGGCTGGCATCGATGCCCTCGCCCACGGCGCAGATCACCGTGGTGGCGGAAAGCTCGACGGTCTCGCCCGTGGCGACGGGGCTGCGACGGCCGCTTGCATCCGGCTCGCCAAGCTCCATGACGTCGCAGGTCAGCACGGCGCCGTTAAGCGCCTTGGGGGCCAGCAGCTCGCAGAACTCAACACCATCGGCAAGAGCAAGATCGAGCTCTTCCTCGTCGGCGGGCATCTGCTTCTTGGTGCGGCGATACACCAGGCGCACGTTCTTCACGCCAGCCAGGCGCTTGGCCACGCGAGCCGCATCCATGGCGGTGTTGCCGGCGCCAATGACCACGACGTCCTCGCCCAGCTCGAGCTTCTCGCCCCTCTTGGCGGCCTCGAGGAACTCCAGCACGTCGAGCTCGGCATCCTCGCCCAGGCCCGCAGAGCCGGGCATCCAGGCGCCGGTGGCCACGACCACGTCGGTAAAGCCCTGGGCCTTGAGCTCGTCAATGGACTCCACGCGGGCATTGAGCTGCACCTTGGCACCAAAGGCCAGGCAGAGCTCGGCATCGTGGGAGATGTCATCGCTCGCAATGCGGAACTCGGGGATGACGTGACGGACCACGCCGCCGAGCGAATCGCGGGCCTCGAAGATGGTGACGGGCACGCCAGCGCGCGTCAGGAAGAACGCCGTCGCCAGGCCGGCCGGGCCGCCGCCGATAACGGCAACGTTGCGCTCGCCGTCGTTGGCGATGGCCTGGGCGCGCAGCTTGGGCAGCACGGCGGTCATGGCCTCGCGGGCGGCCTTGAGCTTGCTGGCGCGGATCTGGGCGCCCTCGGGCTCGTAGAACGCACGCTCGCAGGCACGGCCGCAGGGATGCGGGCAGATAGTGCCGGTAATGAACGGCAGGGCATTGCGCTCGATGATGATGTTGAGTGCGTCCTCGTAGCGGCCCTCGTCAACAGCCGCCAAGTAGGCGGGAATATCCTGCTGGATGGGGCAGCTCGTGCGGCACGGCGTGGTAAAGCAGTCGGAAAGCGGGCTCTTGCCGGCAACCTTACGGTCGGGCAGCGGGCGCAGCGGCTTCTTGTAGAGCGGGTTGGTGAGCGAGTCGGTCTGGATCGCGGTCACAGCCTCGAGCGAGACGCCCGCGAACGGCTTGCCATCCAAGTCGGTAAACTCGCCGGCCATCTGGCTAAAGCGCTCGTAGCCACCGGGCTTGAGCACGTCGGTCGCCAGGGTGACGGGCCAAATGCCGGCATCGTACAGGGCGCGGATGTTGTAGACCGTGGCACCGCCGGAGTAGCTTATGCGCAGTTTGCCATCAAACTGCTCGGTAATGCGGCGGGCAGCCTCGATGGTCAGCGAGAACAGCGAACGGCCGGACATGTACATCTCGGTGGAGGGCAGCTCGTTCCTCGTCACGTCGACGGGGAACGTGTTGGTCAGCTTGACGCCAAACTCCAGGCCGCGCTCGGCGCACAGGGCAATCAGGCGCTCGAACATAGGCACGGCATCGGCCCACTGCAGGTCCTCGCGGAAGTGCGTGTCATCAAAGACGATGTAGTCAAAGCCCAGCTCGTTCAGACGCTGGCGGGCAAACTCATAGCCCAGCAGCGTGGGGTTGCACTTGATGTAGGTGTTGAGACCCTTCTCGGTAATCAGGTAGGTCGCGATGCGCTCGATCTCCGCCGGCGGGCAGCCATGCAGCGTGGACTCGGTAATGGAGTTGGAGACGCGCGCCGGGATGGACTCGACAAACGCGGCATCGACATGCTCAAACTTGTCCAGGTTAGCGAGCGCCCACGTGCGGCACTCGTTCCAGACGTCAGAGCCGCTGGCGTCCTTCATGCCCTCGATGTAGGCGTCGACCTTGGGGCTCTTGATGCCCTCCAGGTCATAACCCACCGACATGTTAAAGACAAAACCGTCCGGGCTGCCCAGGCCGTACTCGCGAGCGATCAGGTGGCAGGCGAACCATGCCTTCACGTACTCGGCAAAGGCCTGCGGAACCTCGAGCTCGGTCGACCACTCGCAGTTGTAGCACTCGTCCTGTGCCACGATACAGGGCTTGTTAACGCACTTGGAGAGCTCCTCGCCGTCCATAACCTGAACGGTCTTAAGCTCAAAGAAGCGGGAACCGGCCACATAAGAGGCCACGATGTTCTGGGCAAGCTGCGTGTTGGGACCGGCGGCCGGGCCAAACGGAGTCTCGATACGCTCGTCAAAAATGGGAAGCGCACCCTCCTGGTTGGTCGTGACCATCTTGCGCACGCCAAAGACGGCGCCCTGAGTCTTGTGCTCCTCGATGATCCAGTTCATCAGCTGCGAAAACGGGATCGGCCTCATGATGTCGCTCATAATGAGCTCCTCTCTGTAACGCCCGGCGAGACCGCGCGGCGGGCGCAAATACGGTGTAGTGCTAGCACAGCGCCGGCGACCCCGCGGAGGCCGCCTATACGCGCGCCGGATGCGGCGAAACATCCGACGCGCGTGAATCTACTTGTAATTAGTAGGCGCGATCGTTGAGCGTGCTCCAGAGCTTCTTGGACTCAGCCATGGTCCACGCGTTGATCTTTTCCTCATCAATCCCAACGAACTCGCGATCCTTGTACAGGACGCGGCCGTTGATGATGGTGGTGCGGCAGTTTTTGCCCATCATGCCAAAGAGCATGTGGCCGTCGATATTCTCCTCGCTCAGCGGCGTAAAGGGCTTGTAGTCCATGACGATGACGTCGGCGGCAGCGCCGGCCTCGAGCACACCGAGCTTGCGATCGAAGTACTTGCTCGCCATCTTGGCGTTGTTCTCGAACAGCATGGTCATGGCCTCGCACCAGCCCACGTTGGGCATGGCGGCGTTGTGGCGCTGAATGATCAGGAAGACCTTAAGGCTCTCGAGCATATCGTGGGTGTAGGCGTCTGTGCCCATGCACACGGGAATGCCGCGGCGGAAGAACTCGAGCACGGGGGCGCAGCCCACGGCGTTGCCCATATTAGATTCGGGGTTGTTGACGAGCCAAGTGCCGGACTCCTTGACGATATCCATCTCGGCAGGCGTCACGTGGATGCAGTGGCCGAGCATGGTGTCGGGACCCAGCAGGTTGTGCTGCAGCAGGCGCTCGACGGGGCTGATACCACCGCGGTTGAGGCGGGAATCCCACACGTCGTTCATGCCCTCGCACACATGGATGTGGAAGCCGGTCAGGCCGTTGTTGGCCTCGGCCATCTTATCCATGGTCTCGTCCGAAAGTGTAAAGGTGGCATGTCCGCCAAACATGGCAGCGATCATGTGGTTGTCGTTGTCGCGACGCTCCTTGGCGGCCCACTGGGCAAATTCGGCGTTCTCGGCAATGGCCTGGTCGCATTTTTCCTGGCCGCGGCGATCGGAGACCTCGTAGCACAGGCACGAACGCATGCCCAGCTCCTGAGCTGCATCCTTAATGGTAAAGAGGCTTCCCGGGATCTCGCAGAAGCTCGCGTGGTGGTCGAAGATCGTGGTGACACCATCGCGAATGGAGTCCAGAATCGTGGCATAGGCGCTTGCCTTGGTGCCGTCGAGCGTCAGATTGTCGTCGATCTTCCACCACTGCTGCTCGAGATTCTCCAGGAAGTTGGTGGGGTTGCAGCCCTTAATGGCAAGGCCGCGGGCCAGACCCGAGTAGATGTGGGTGTGGCAGTTGATGAGTCCGGGCATGATGAGGTTGCCCTGGGCATCGACGTACTCGGCATCCGGGTACTTGGCCTTGAGCTCGCACTCGGGACCTACTTCGACGATCGTATCTCCGTCAATGGCGACCGCACCGTTTGGAATGAACGGGGCCTGAGCATTGCGGGTAAAGACGGAACCGTTAGCGACCAGAAGCATAAATGCTCCCTTCAACATCAGGGGCGGGGTTTGACACCTCTGACATGGCGGAGTGCGAAGCGCCGGCCTACACCGGAAACGGGCCCTCTCCCGTCAACGCTTCACCAAAGGGACAAACCCTTTGAAGTGCGGCTTGGCACCGCATGACGTCGGCGGACGAGGCGATGCGCCCGCCGACGAATAGCACCGAATTGGTTACTTCTTGCTCTCGGGCAAGACCAGATCCACGGCAGCGTCCTTGGCAGCATCGATGTGCTGAGCCACGACCGGCGTCTGCGGAAGGATCAGGTTAAGGACAATGGCCATGATGGCGGTGGGGGTTACGGCATTGGAGCCGATGACGGTGGGCACCCAGGTGGGCATACCCTCACCGGCAAGGCAACCGCTGGCCATCCAGATACCCAGGCCAAAGACGACGGAGGTACCGACGATGGTGGTGGTGCGCTGCGTGAGGCCCTCGCGGGTGAACATGCGCACGCCGTTCATGGTGATGGTGCCAAAGACGCCGACGGTCGCGCCGCCGATGACGGGCTGCGGGATAGCGGAAAGGACGGCAGAGAGCTGCGGGAACAGACCGGCGATGGCAAAGACGGCCGCAATGATCACAAAGACCCACTTGTTGACGACCTTGTTGGAGCAGATGATGCCCACGTTCTGGCCAAGGGCGCTGGTGGGAAGACCGCCCAGCAGACCGCCGACCATAGAGGTGAGGCCCTGGGACACGATAGCGCCGGAGAGCTCGCGCTCGGTGGGCATACGGTCGATGGAGCCCAGGCAGGCGGCGGAGACGTCACCGATAACCTGGATGGCAACCATGGGGAACACGACGGCGAGGGTAATGCAGACCTCGGGATCAAACTCGAGCGCGTAGGGCATGAGCTTGGGAAGAGCGAAGACCTGAGCGGTGGCGACGCTGGAGAAGTCGATCATGCCAAAGGGGATGGAGACGATCATGCCAACGATCATGCCAAAGAACACGGATCCCAGCTTGAGCGTGCCCTTGCCAAAGTTGGCGAGCGCAAAGACCACGGCGAAGGTGATAAGAGCGACGCACCAGGCCTGCGGGGTGCCCCACAGCGGCGTACCCATACCGCCGGCCATATACTTGACGGCCGTGGGATACAGCGAAACGCCGATGGAGAAGATGACCGTACCGGTCACGACGGGCGGGAACAGCCACTTGATCTTGCTGTAGGCCAGACCAAAGAGGACCGCGACGGCGCCGCCGACGATCTCGCCACCCAGCAGCGCACCAAAGCTAAAGCCCGAGGCACCCATGGCCTGCAGGGCCGGCAGGAACGCGAACGAAACGCCCATGACGATGGGCAGGCCGCCGCCGATGCGACGGAAGGGAGCGAAGGCCTGAAGGGCCGTGTCGATCGCCGAAAGAATGAGCGCGACCTGGATGATGTCGGTACTCTGCTGGCTATTAAAGCCGTAGACGCCGGCCATGATGACCGCCGGGGTAATGATGCCGGCAAACGATGCCAGTACGTGCTGAAGGGCACACGGGATCATTTCCTTAACGGGAGGCATGCCTTCGCGAGTGAACAGGGCTTCAGTGCCGTTCGTAACCGTCTCCTGGGTCATTTGACCACCAATCCTCGAAGTAGTTGTTTTCGCATCTGACGCTCTATTGTGACGCAGTGCGGGGTTGAGGTTGTGCCTTCATTGCATATCGTATTAAAGATGATTCTCATTCTCAATAATAATTTTTTGTTATCAGACCATTCTTCAGCTGAAATAACGCATTTCCGCAGGTCAGGAAAGTGTCTGGTCAAAATAACATCTAACTTTTCTTTTGGTCAACCGTTTACCGCTAAATTCCTACCGTTCGTCTGCATTACGCAATGTACCTGCGGATATACGAGATGGTGGACAGCGTGTTACCATGAGAAAAAATTGTTATGAACATTTCCGATTTCACCCCAAGGAGTTGCCCGTGAACGAGACCGTACGTCGCTTTTTGCCGATGGTCGATTTCCTGGAGCAGATACTCGGTAAGAACAGCGAAATCGTGCTGCACGATTTCTCGGATCCCGACCACGCCATCGTCGATATTCGCAACGGCATCGTGAGCGGCCGCAAGGTCGGCGGCCCCGCCACCGATCTGGCACTCAAGATCATGCACGACGCCAAGTATCGCGACCTGCCGTTTATTACGGGCTACGAGGGGCGCGGTGCCGGTGGCAAGACGCTGGAGTCGGCGACGTACTTTATCCGCGAGAATGACGAGATCGTCGGTATGCTCTGCGTCAACACCGACCTCTCGACCGTGCGCTCCATCAACGCCATGGCGCAGCAGCTCATGGCATGCTTCGACGCGGCGCCGACGCGCACGGAGCCCGCCCCTATCGAGGTCGAAAGCCTTTCGGAGTCTACACAGGAGCTCATCGACCGCAGCATTGCCGAGTTGCTGAGCGCGCGCGGGCTGGATGTAGCGTCGCTTGGTCAGAGCGACCGCGTGGACGTCATTCGCCACCTCAACGGTAACGGGGTGTTCATGCTCAAGGGCGCCGTGGCCTGCGCCGCCGCCGCGCTGGGCATCTCTGAGCCCAGCGTCTACCGCTACCTGCAAAAAGTCCGCAAGGAAGGCTAACGAGCAAAATGGAGTGCGGCTCCACAAGCGATCCGTCACTTGATAAAAGACCCTGCAGCTCGCACGCGCTGCAGGGTCTTTTTGCATGTCATGTTTAGTTGTGGCCAACGCCTTAGAGAGCGGCAACGACCTCGATCTCGACCAGACCGCCAGCCGGAAGGGCGGCAACCTGGAAGGCGCTGCGCGCGGGGAACGGGGCCTCAAACTTGGAGGCGTAGATCTCGTTCACGGCGGCGAAGTCGGCGATGTCGGCCAGGTAGACCGTGGTCTTGACGACATCGGCAAAGGTAGCGCCGGCAGCGGTCAGCAGGGCCTCGACGTTGGCGAGGGACTGCTTGGCCTGGGCCTCGACGCCCTCGGGCATCTTGCCGGTCGCGGGATCGATGCCCAGCTGGCCGGACAGGAACACCATGTTGCCGGCCTGGATACCGGGGGAATACGGGCCGATGGCTGCGGGTGCGTTATCGGAAGACACGACGGTCTTGCTCATGTTTTTCTCCTTACGATCAATTGAGAGAGCGTGAGCGCGGTGTTCACACCGGGAGGCACAGTTCGGTCTGAACACCGCGCTTGATTGGGATAGTACTCAAGGTTTCTGTTTGATACAAGAATATTATCAGCTTGCGAGAATATTTTATCGCCCAACGGTTTCCCCGAACCGCTGAACGGTTCTCATGTGGAGCAGCCAGTCCAAGCTGCTGAAGACTTTGTCCTGCTTAGGCTGCGGGCGTCGCCCACCGCAGCGACGCCACTATACTTTTGAATATCTGAGCATTTTGAAAGGCAGGATATGACCGCAACCGCCAGCCGAACCACCAACCGCAGGCCCGAGCTTTTGGCCCCCGCCGGAGGCCCGGAGCCCTTTGCCGCCGCGCTCGCCGCCGGGGCAGACGCCATCTACTGCGGCATGGGCAGCTTCAACGCCCGCCGCAAGGCAACCAACTTTACCGACGAGGCCTTTGAGCAAGCCTGCCGCGCCGCGCATCTAGCCGGGTCGCGCGTCTACGTCACGGTCAACATCGTCATCAAGCAGTCCGAGATGGGCGATGCACTGCAGCTCATTCATCGCTGCTCCACGCTGGGCGCCGATGCCTTCATTATCCAGGACTGGGGTCTGTTCTTTGAGTCCAAGCGCACCATGCCCGGCATCGAGACACATATCTCGACCCAGGCGAACATCCACGACGACCGCGGAACCCTTTGGTGCCGTGAGCAGGGCGCCGACCGCGTGACTCTCTCGCGCGAGCTCTCCATCGACGAAATCGCCGCCATTCACGACGCCGCGCCCGATGTGGACCTTGAAGTCTTTAGCCACGGTGCCATCTGCTTTTGCTACTCGGGCCTGTGCCTGCTGTCGAGCTTTGCCATGGCGGGACGATCGGCCAACCGCGGCATGTGCGCCCAGCCCTGCCGCCTGCCCTACGAGTTGATCGACGAGAACGGTCGCGCGCTCTCCCCTGCCGGTCGCGAGCGCGCGCTGTGCCCGCGTGACACCAACACCTCACAGCTTGTTCGCCGTCTGTATGACGCCGGCGCCGCATCGCTCAAGCTCGAGGGCCGCATGAAGGCACCCGATTACGTGTACTCCATCGTTGATGTGTATCGTCACGAAATTGACGACATGCTATCCGGAGCCGCCGTTGCCAAGGACGAGGAAGCCGCCCGCCAGCGCCAGCTCAAGCGCTGCTTCAACCGCGACTTTACGCACGCCTATCAGGACGGCACCTCGGGCGACGAGATGATGAGCTATGAGCGTTCCAACAACCGCGGCCAGATCGTGGGCACGGTGCTGGGCAGCCGCCCGGCCAACCGCGATGTGCGCGGCCTCAAGTCCGACGACCGCCGTCGCCGCGCCGCCATCGCCCGCATTGAGCTGTTTGAGCCCGTGGGCAAAGGCGACCTGCTGGAGCTTCGCCACGATAACGAGTTTGACCAGTTCCTGACCACCATTGCCGCCGATGATGCCGCCGCCGGTGACATCATTGAGTGCCGCGTGCCCCGTAGCATGCCCGAGGGCTGCCGCGTGCGCGTGATTCGAAGCCAGAGCGCCATTGACGCCGCCGGCGCCGCGCTCAAGCGCGATGTGCTGCGCCGCCGAGCTGTTGACGTGTCCGTCGTGGCGCGCCTGGGCGAGCCGTTTACTGTCACACTCACCTGCTGTGACAACCCCGCGCTCACCGTCACCGCCACGGGCTTCACCGTCGAGGCCGCCAAGACCCGCGCCGTCGAGGCATCCGATCTGGTTGAGCACGTCGGGCGCATGGGCTCCTCTCCCTTTGAGGCCGCGAGCTTTGATGTGGCGCTCGATGAGGGCTGCGGCATGGGCTTCTCCGCCGTGCACAAGGTGCGCGCCGCCGCTTGTAAGGCGCTGGAAGAGGCCATTCTGGCACCGTACGAGGAGCGCGCAAAAACGCTCGAGTTGCCGGTGCTCGACAAATGTACGCGCCCCATGCCCAAGCACTACCGCGACGAGCCGCAGATCTGCGCCACCGTCACCTCGCTCGAGGCCGCCGAGGCAGCCCGCGCGGAGGGTGCAACGCGCATCTATATGACCACCGACGCGCTCGAGGCTGTCGGACTCTCCCCTGCCGATGCATTTGAGCAGGGTATCGTGCCCGTACTCGACGAGGTCTGCCGCGCCGTCGACCACGAGCGCGTCGATCCTTGGATCAATGCCGGAGCCACCCTCGCCGTCGGCAATATCTCCGAGCTCGCCGTAGCCGCTCATGCCGGCGCCACGGCCGAGATTCGCTCTTGCCTGCCGGTGCATAACACGCCCTGCATGGAGGCACTTGCCGAGCGCGGAGCCGGTGCGTTTTGGCTCTCGCCCGAGATCACGCTCGACGAGATCGTCTCGCTTGGCACCGCCGCGCCCGCAGCCCTGGGCATCACTGTGTTCGGCCGCCCGCGCGTTATGACGAGTGAGCACTGCATCCTGCAGGTGGCCAATGGCTGCATCCACGATTGCGCTAACTGCCGCCTGCGCGCCCGCAAGCTGTCACTCAAGAATATCGACGGCAAGGTCATGCCCGTACGCACCGACATCCATGGCCGCTCTCGCCTGTACGACGCCTACCCCATCGACCTCACGCCGCAGGTTCCTCAGCTGCTCGATGCCGGCGTGCGTCGTCTCATGGTAGACGGAACGCTGCTCGAGACAGATGAGGTGGGCCGTGCCGTCGCCCGCGTCCGTCGTGCCGTCGAAGCAGCACAGGCCGGCCGCAAGCCCGCCGCCCGCCTGCGCGGCGCCACCTCGGGCTGCATGTTTGTGGGAATTAGCTAACCGAAAGGCTTACACGTGAACGAAGAACCTCAAGTCCTTTACTGCGACGCCTGGCTCATGGCCATCGACAAGCCCGCCGGCATGATCGTCCACGGCGACGGCACCGGCGAGCGCACGCTCACCGACTACGCCAGCGACCTGCTGCTGGCGATGGGTGACGGCTTTGCCGCGACCGACATGCAGCCGCTCAACCGCCTGGACCGCAACACCACCGGCGTGGTGTTGTTTTCGCTCGACAAACAGACGCAGCCCGCCTTTGACCAAATGGTCATCGACCACGCCTTCGAAAAGCACTATCTGGCGCTGGCCGAGGGCAAGATCGACTGGAACAAGAAGCTCATCGACAAGCCCATCGCCCGCGACCGTCACGACAGCCGAAAGATGCGCGTCGGCGCCAGCGGCAAGCCGTCTCAAACTCGCGTGAAGGTGCTCAAACGTCTTAAGAGCCGTCGTGGCCTGCCCGCGCGCTCGTATATCGATGTCGAGTTGCTCACCGGCCGCAAGCACCAAATCCGTGTGCACCTGGCAAGCGAGCATCATCCCCTGGTTGGCGACGACCTGTACGGAACGCCGCGCCCCTGCGGCCTGATGCTCCACGCCCACAGCGTGTCCTTCACGCATCCCGTAACCGGCGAGCACATCCACATCGAAGCCCCCTGCCCCTGGGAGCCCTAAACCACCACAATGGGGACAGGCACCTTTGTGGTGGTTTTGCCGCAATGGTTCAACCGCGGTCCCAAAATGTCTCGATCTGTAACAGTTAGAACCCATTTTCCGGTCTATCTGTTACAGATCGAGACATTCGAATCCCCCTCAAGGGAAAATCTCAATCTGTAACAACAACTCGGCAAAATCGGCCCAAGATGTTACAGATTGAGATATTCGGATCCCACCGGAGAAATCATCTCGATCTGTAACATCTGGAGCCCGCATTTTGACCTTCCTGTTACAGATTGAGACGTTATGGGACCACCAGGAAAAATATCTCAGCTTGTAACATCTGGAACCCATATCCCTCTCTTCCTGTTACAGATCGAGACAAATCCCCAAACAGCAAAAGGCGGCAACGTCCCTGGTGGACGTTGCCGCCTTTCCATTGGCAAGACCCTTCCGCTCCCGCTACTCGGTAGCCTTGTCGAGAGGCTTCTTAAGGAAGCTCAGAACCAAGCAGCCGACCACAGCGCCGATAGCAAGGGCCAACAGGTACTGCACCGGGTTCGTGATGACCGCGATAACCCAGGCGCCACCGTGCGGAGCGGGGCTCGCGCAACCAAAGAGCATCGAAAGACCGCCGGCGGTCGCAGATCCCAGGATGCAGGCGGGCAACACGCGAAGCGGATCGGCCGCGGCAAAGGGAATGGCACCCTCGGTGATAAACGACAGACCCATGATGTAGTTCACCAGGCCTGCCTTGCGATCGGCCTCGGTCCAGCGGTTCTTAAAGAACGTCGTGGAGAGCGCGATGACCATCGGCGGTACCATACCGCCCGCCATGACGGCAGCCATGATCATATTGCCCTGCAGCGTTTGCTCGGCAAGGGCCGCGGTGCCAAAGACATATGCGGCCTTGTTGATGGGACCACCCATGTCGGTCGCCTGCATACCGGCGCAGATAATGCCCAAAAGAACGATGCTCGTGCCCGAAAGACCGTTGAGCGCGCCGCTAATGGCGGTGTTGATAACGCCCATAATCGGGTTAACGGCCATCATAAAGAGACTCGTAAAGAGAATGCCCAGCACGGGGTAGATGAGCATGGGCTTGATACCGTCGAGCGACTCGGGTAGCACGCTTGCAGCCTTCTTGAGCGCATTGACGATAATGCCGGCGGCAAAACCGACCAGCAGCGCGCCCAAAAAGCCAGCAGAGACAAGCTGAGCCTGGGCGTCGGCATCCATTGCCGTGGTGAGATAGCCCAACGTAAAGCCCTGCTTTGCAATCCAGCCACCCACAAAGCCCGCGGCCAAGCCCGGACGGTCAGCAATGGACATGGCAATATAGCCCGCAAGGATGGGGAGCATAAAGTTGAACGCCTGGTTGCCCGCAAGGTTAAAGAAGGCCGCGACCGGAGTGCTGTGGCCGTATGCGCTCGTGCCCAGCCCCGCCTGGTCCAGCAAGAACGAAAGCGCCATGAGGATGCCGCCGCCAACAACAAAGGGGAGCATGTGCGAAACGCCGTTCATCAGGTCCTTATAGACCCTGCGGCCCAAACCCTCGGATTCGCCCTCGGCAGCCGCCTGTACCGCGGCGCCGCCGGACACATGATGAATAGGCGCATTGCCCGCAAGCGCAATATTGATAAGTTCCTCGGCGTCATTAATGCCACGCGTCACCGCACAGGAGTAAACCGGCTTGCCATCGAAGCGATCGAGCTCGACATTTTTATCCGCCGCAATGATGACACCCTTGGCACCAGCGATGTCTGCCGCGGTCAGTACATTTTTAGCGCCGCCCGAACCCTGAGTCTCGACCTTAATGCTCACGCCCATCTTGGCTGCCTGGTCTTCCAACCCTTTGGCCGCCATAAATGTGTGAGCAATGCCCGTTGGACATGCCGTGATGGCAACGACATCGTAAGTGCCGCCCCCCACCTTCTCGTTTGCAGCTGACATGTTTCCTCCTTTTGCACAAGCAGGCCCAGCCCTCCCCTTCTGAGGGTCACAACCTGCGTATTACCTTGTGTTTGAGTGATTGATAGCGCCGAAGTGACGGCGCTTTTAAGCGATATCTATACGATGGCCCCGGCGGGCATGATCACGTCGTATGGAAACAGGGGTACTGGGAAATCATGCCCGACGGGGCCATCGGAACCACCACAATGGGGACAGGCACCTTTGTGGTGGTTTTGGCCTTACTTCGCCCCGTTGCTAAACCGTGATGACGTTTTCCATCGTCTGGTACTTGGCGGGCACCTCGCCCGCGGTGATAACCGTTGCGTCACGGAAGTCCGCGAATTTTACGGGAGCCACCATGCCAAACTTACTGGCGTCCGAGATTACGAAGCGTTTGGCTGTATGGCGCATCGAGATACGCTTGACCTGCGCTTCCTCGATATCGGGCGTCGTAAAGCCCTGCTCGGCGGCAATGCCGTTAGAACCCCAAAAGCCGCAGTTAAAGTTGTAGAGGTCTAGGGTTGCCAGAGCATCGGGGCCAACGAGCGCCTCGGTCTCGGGTTTAAGCTCGCCGCCCAGCACCACGGTGCGCATGCCGCGCACAGCGAGATGCTGAGCATGGAGCACGGAATCAGTCACATAGGTGACCGATTCGAGATGCGGAAGATGCTCGATGAGTCTGAGCGTTGTCGAACCCGAATCGATGTACACAAAGCTCTCGGGCTCCACGAGCGCCGCGGCGCGGGCGCAGATACGCTCCTTGTCGTCGTTATGGAGATCACTGCGCTCACTGATCGTTAGGTCGCGCGTCACGTGCGCGCGCTCAAGACTTGTCGCGCCACCGTGCACCTTGGCGATGCGGTGCGCTCGGTCGAGCGTCTGTAGGTCGCGTCGAATGGTAGAGGCCGTCACGCCCAGGGCATCGGCAAGCTCGGGCACCGTTACCGAGCCAGCCTGCTGCACCATCGACACGATCGTATTGAGCCTATCTTCCGCAAGCATCGCTTACTCCTCCTCGGGGTAGACGACTCCCCAATCGGCGCGGAGCTTGGTCATGAGCCCCATCACATCAGAAGCATAATCCAGAAGCTCACGCTTGGAATCGTCGCCGGCGACGGCCTGCTCGAGGTCAGCCATCTCGTAGCACAGGGCATAAGCCTCGGTGCCCGCGGCGACCTCCTCGCGATGACCGTCCGCGGTCCACACGATCGTCGCGTGATCGGCGCGCGGATACTCGTTGACCTCGACATAGCAATTGTCAAAGCTGATAACCGAGCGCTTTGGCTGCTTGGAGTGGAGCGTAAGGCTCACGACGCCCAGCTGTTGCTCGGCATTGCGGCAGACGATGCCGCCTGCAACGTCCACGCCGGTCTCGCAGGTGTTACCCAGAGACACGACCTCGACGGGCTGGCTCGCCATAAACAGGCGCATGACGGACAGGGCGTATACGCCAATATCGAGCATGGCACCGCCGGCGAGGTTGCGATTGTAGAAACGGTTGGTCAGGTCGCCGTACTCCTTGTAGCTACCAAAGTTGAGCTGAGCGAGGTTCATGCGGCCAAACTCGCCGGCATCCATGCGGCGGCGCAGCTCTTGATACAAGGGCATGTGGAGCACCGTGGTAGCGTCCATAAGGACCACGTTGTGTTCGGCGGCAATGGCGCGGGCCTCATCGAGCTCGGCGGAGTTGAGCGTGATGGCCTTCTCGCAGAGAACGTGCTTGCCGGCCGCCAGGGCGGCGCGCAGATAGGTAATATGGGTGTTGTGCGGGGTGGTGATGTAGACGGCGTCGATGTCAGGATCGGCGTAGAGATCCTCAACCGTGTCATAGACCTTCTCGACGCCGTACTGGTCGGCAAAAGTCTGAGCCTTGGTGAGCGTGCGGTTGGCAACGCCCGTAAGCTTTCGGCCGGCAAGGGCGAGAGACTGAGCCATCTGGTTGGCGATAACGCCACACCCAATTACAGCCCAACGAAGCTCGGGAGCCGTAAAGATGTCGTTTGGGAACGGCTGATTCTGGACCGAGGCAAACGCCGCCTTTGCGGCTGCCTCGGCGTCGAGCGGAGCCTGCTTGGAATCTGCCATGATGTGCCTCCTGAGTCATCGGAAGTCCTTCATTTCTAACAAACCTATAGTCGCACAATTGCGCGCGTATCTGCTCGTGTTTGCGTATTTATTTGCTTATCGGTCATTATTTAGCCATAGTTGGCAGATGTTTGCGCGGCTATGCGCATTGTCGCGCAAGGCTATGCGCGTAAATGCGCATGCGACGATCCTTGTGAAACAAACGGCCACTCATTTAAGTCTGTCCCCAATGAGTAGGGATAGAAAAAGGCCCGGGTGCCGTAGCATCCGGGCCTTTGCTAGCAACTTGATGTTGCGGGCAGCTTAGAACTTGTGGCCGCACTTCTTGCAGACGCGCAGCTTGTTCTTGCCGTCCTTCTCGTGACCGACGCGGGTAACCTTACCGCACTCGGGGCAAACGAGATTGACGTTGGAGGCGTCGATGGGAGCCTCCTGCGAAACGATGCCGCCCTGCTGGTTGGCAGCGTTGGGCTTGACGGCCTTCTTGACGACCGAAACGCCCTCGACAACGACCTTGTTCTCGGCGGGGAGAGCACGCAGGACAACGCCCTGCTTGCCGCGATCCTTACCAGAGAGAACCTGGACCTTATCGCCCTTCTTGATATACATATATCTCCCCTAACTACAGGGTCTCGGGAGCGAGCGAGACGATCTTCATGTACTTCTTGTCACGAAGCTCGCGAGCGACGGGCCCGAAGATACGGGTGCCGACGGGCGAACCATCGTTGTTGATGACAACGCAGGCGTTCTCATCAAAGCGAATGTAGGAGCCATCCTTGCGGCGGATCTCCTTAACGGTGCGAACGACGACGCAACGGACAACGTCCTTCTTCTTGACGTTGGCGCCAGGGGTAGCCTCCTGGACAGCACCGATGAACACATCGCCGATGCCTGCATAACGACGCTTGGAACCGCCAAGCACCTTGATGCAGCGAATCTTGCGAGCGCCGGAGTTGTCGGCGACGTTCAGCATGGTTTGCATCTGAATCATGGTAGATGTTCCTCCGAACTAAGAACCGAAGAGAGGTGCGCTGCCTTTATACGGCCTGTGGTATGCAAGCCAGGCATACGCACATCTTCGGAAACGTACAAGTCGTAAGAGCGACTGCTTATTTAGCGCGCTCGACGACCTCGATGAGGCGCCAACGCTTCATCTTGGACATAGGACGGGTCTCCATAACGCGGACGGTGTCGCCCACGCCAGCCGTGCACTCCTCGTCGTGAGCGTGCAGCTTCTTGGAGCTGGTCATCATCTTGCCGTACTTGGGGTGACGCTTGCGCTCGGTGATGGTGACAACAATGGTCTTGGCACCGGAGACGGAGGTAACGACACCCGTACGGACCTTACGCGAGTTACGCGAATCAGTCATGTTCTCTCCTTAGGTCCTACTCGGCGACAGCGGACTTCTCCGCTGCGATCTCGCGGGCGCGCTGCTCCGTGAGGACGCGAGCGATGTCCTTCTTCACGGTGTTGACGCGAGCGGTGTTGTCCAGCTGGCTGGTGGCCATCTGGAAACGAAGGTTAAAGAGCTCGGCGCGCATTTCCTTCAGCTTCTCAACGAGCTGAGCGTCCGAGAGCTCACGAATCTCTGCGGGCTTCATTAGTTCTCCTCCTTGGCGGCGGCGGCGTCCTCAGCAGCCCACTTGGCCTCGAGAGCGGCCTCCTCAGCCATCTCCTTCTCGATGCGCTGCTCAGCGTTCTTGGCAGCAACAATCTTGGTCTTGATGGGGAGCTTGTGCTGCGCAAGACGCAGAGCCTCGCGAGCGACCTCCTCGGGAACACCCTTGACCTCGAACATGATGCGGCCGGGCTTGACGACGGCCACCCACTCCTCGGGGTTACCCTTACCAGAACCCATGCGAGTCTCGGCAGGCTTCTTGGTGATGGGCTTATCGGGGAAGATCGTGATGTAGACACGACCGCCACGCTTCATGTAGCGGGTCATGGCAATACGAGCGGCCTCGATCTGACGGTTGGTGATCCAATGGGCCTCGAGAGCCTGGATACCAAACTCGCCGAAATGCAGCTCGGTATTACCCTTGGCCTGGCCCTTCATGGAGCCACGCTGCACCTTGCGGTGAAGAATACGCTTAGGGGCAAGCACTACTGACCCCTCCTCTCGGAGTTACGACGACGAGGACGGGAAGAGCCCTCGAGTGCAGGGTTGGGAACAGGCTGGCCCGGGAGCTTCTCGCCCAGGTAGATCCAGACCTTCACGCCGCAAGCGCCCATGGTGGTGCTGGCGACAGCCGTGCCGTAGTCGATCTTGGCACGGAGGGTGTGCAGAGGCACGCGACCCTCGCGGTACCACTCACGACGGCCCATCTCGGCACCGCCGAGACGACCGGAGCACTGGATACGGATGCCCTTAGCGCCGGCCTTGCGGGCGGACTGGACAGCCTTGCGCATAGCGCGACGGAAGGCAACGCGGCCCTCGAGCTGCTCGGCGATAGACTGAGCAACGAGGTTGGCGTCGAGCTCGGGGCGCTTGATCTCGACAACGTCGACGGAGAGCTGGCCCTTGGAGACGCCAGCGACCTTCTCGAGCTCGGTGCGGAGGGTATCGATCTCGGCACCCTTCTTACCGATGACAACGCCGGGGCGAGCGGTGAGGATAATGACCTTCACCTTGTCGCCAGCGCGCTCGATCTCGACGCGGGAGACAGCTGCGCGGGAAAGACGCTTCTCGAGGTACTTGCGGATCTCGAGATCGTTACCGAGGGTCTTAGCGTAATCCTTCTCTGCGAACCAGCGGGAGCGCCAGTTCTCGGTGATGCCAAGACGGAAGCCGGTGGGGTAGACTTTCTGACCCATACAGCTTTACGCCTCCTTTCGAGGAGCAACGACGACGGTGATGTGGGAAGTACGCTTCAGAATGCGAGAAGCGGAACCCTTGGCGCGGGGACGGATGCGCTTAAGCGTCGGACCCTCGTCAACATAGGCAGCGGCGACAACCAGGTTGTCGGCACGCAGACCGTTGTTGTTCTCGGCGTTCGCAACGGCGGAACGGAGAACCTTCTCGACATCCACGGCGACGGCGCGGTCGCAGAAGTGGAGGATGTCGAAGGCCTGAGCGACAGGCTTGCGGCGGATCAGATCGACCACCAGGCGGGCCTTGCTGGGGGAAACACGCACGTACTTAGCGACGGCGCGAACCTCGGTGGCCTCAGTTTCAATAGACTTAGTTGCCATTTACGGTTAACCCCCTATTTGGCCTTGTGGCCACGGAACGTACGAGTCGGCGCGAACTCGCCGAGCTTGTGACCAACCATGGACTCGGTAACATACACGGGCACATGCTTGCGGCCGTCGTGGACGGCGATGGTGTGACCAACCATCTCGGGGAAGATGGTGGACGCGCGGGACCAGGTCTTCACGACGTCCTTCTTGCCAGCCTCGTTCATCGCGGTGATACGCGAGAGAAGGCGAGTCTCCACGAACGGGCCCTTTTTGAGACTTCTGCTCATAAGTGCTTTCTCCTAAAACTCGGTATCCGAAATTACTTCTTACGGCGACGAATGATGTGCTGGTTCGAGACCTTCTTCTTCTTGCGCGTACGAAGGCCCTTCGTCGGCTTACCCCAGGGGGTAACAGAGGGACGACCAGAGGTGTGGTTCTTGCCCTCGCCACCGCCGTGCGGGTGGTCGACAGGGTTCATGACGGTACCGCGGACGGTCGGGCGCACGTTCATGTGACGCTTACGGCCGGCCTTGCCGATGACGATGTTGGAGTGATCGGCGTTGCCGACCTCACCGACGGTGGCGCGGCAGGTAACGAGGATGCGGCGCATCTCGGAGGAAGGCATACGGACGATGGCGTACTTGCCCTCCTTACCCATCAGCTGGCAGGAGTTACCGGCGGAACGGGCGATAGCGGCGCCCTTGCCCGGCTGGAACTCGACGGCGTGGATGAGCGTACCGACGGGGATGTCGGCGAGGGGCAGAGCGTTGCCCGGCTTGATGTCGGCGTCAGAACCGGACATGATGGTCTGACCGACCTCGAGGCCCTTGGGGGCCAGAATGTAGCGCTTCTCACCGTCAGCGTAGTGCAGCAGAGCGATGCGAGCGGAACGGTTCGGATCGTACTCGATCGTGGCAACCTTGGCGGGCACGCCGTCCTTGTTGCGCTTGAAGTCGATCACGCGGTAACGACGCTTCACGCCGCCGCCCTGGTGGCGGGTGGTGATGCGGCCGTTGTTGTTACGACCGGCCTTCTTGGGCAGGGGCTCGAGAAGAGACTTCTCAGGCTTGGTGCAGGTGATCTCGGAGAAGTCGGAGATCGTCTGCCAACGCCTACCAGCGGAGGTCGGCTTAAGGTGCTTTACAGCCATTACAATCCCTTTCAATAGGAATCCGTTAGCCATCGCAGACAGGGATTCGAGGTTCTGCCTCGGGTGCGATGACACCGGACGTATACACGGTTCCGGGCGTGTCCATTTTATACGCCCAAAACCTTGAGCTCCCGCCTCCCCTATTTGGGAGGCATGAGCTCACTCAACAGCAGCGAGTCTTAGGCCTGGTTGCCAAAGACCTCGATGGTGTCGCCCTCGGCCAGCGTGACGATGGCCTTCTTCCAAGAACGGGTCTTGCCGGCGACATAGCGCACGCGCTTGGTCTTGGGCTTGACCGTCAGGGTGTTCACGCGAACGACCTTGACGCCGAAGATCTCCTCGACAGCGTCCTTGATCTGATACTTGTTAGCATCCTTGGCGACCTCGAACGTGTACTTGTTCAGCTCCATGCCGGAGAAGGAACGCTCGGACACGATCGGACGGATGATGATCTCGTGGGCGGTCATTTATGCAAGCACCTCCCCGAAGTGAGCGGCGATGTCGGCGGGCATCAGCACAGCGTTGTTGTTGACGAGATCGTAGGTGTTGGCCTCGTCAGCGGTGATGATGAACGTCTTGGGAATGTTGCGGAACGACAGGTAGGCGTTGACGTCCTCATCGCGAACGATGATGGTCAGACGCTTGCCCTCAAGGCCGAGAGCCTTGAGCATGGCGACGGCAGCCTTGGTGGAAGGCTTCTCGAAGCCGTAGTCGTCGACGAGCACGAGCTCGCCATCGGCCAGCTTGGCGGACAGCGCGGAGCGCATAGCCAGCTTGACCTCCTTGTTGTTCATACGCTTAGCGTAGGAACGGGGCTTGGGGGCGAAGACGACGCCACCGTGACGCCACTGGGCAGCACGGATGGAACCCTGGCGGGCACGGCCGGTGCCCTTCTGACGCCAAGGCTTCTTGCCGCCACCGGAAACCTCAGAGCGGCCCTTAGCGGACTGGGTGCCCTGACGCCAAGAGGCCATCTGGCACTTGACGATGTGGTGCATAACGTGGATGTTCGGCTCGATGCCGTACACCTCAGCGGCGAGCTCGGCCTCGGCGACCTTCTTGCCCTCGCTGTTCTTTACTTCAAACTTTGCCATTTAAGTGTTCTCCTTGGTATGACGCTGGGCTAAATGGGCTGGGCCCTTAGGCCATACGGATGGCGACGAGACCATTCTTGGCACCCGGGACAGCGCCCTTGACCAAGATGAGGTTCTGCTCGGCATCGATGCGGACAACGGAAAGGTTCTTGACGGTAACGCGCTCGTTACCCATGTGACCGGCCATCTTGACGCCCTTGAGGACGCGCGCAGGATAGGCGCACTGACCGATAGAACCGGGGTGACGCTGGAAGTGAGAACCATGCGTCATAGGACCGCGGCGCTGACCCCAGCGCTTGATGCGACCCTGGAAGCCCTTACCCTTGGAGGTACCGATGACGTCGACCTTCTCGACATCAGCGAAATCAGCGACGGTGACGACCTCGCCGACCTTGTGCTCCTCGCCGTTCTCGACGCGGACCTCACGAAGGAAGCGGACAGGCTCGACGCCAGCCTTGGCGAAGTGACCAGCCATGGGCTTGTTCACGTTCTTGGCCTTGATGTCGCCGAAACCGATCTGGACGGCGTCATAGCCGTCGGTTGCCTGAGTTTTAACCTGCGAGACAGCGCAGGGGCCAGCCTGGATGACCGTGACGGGAACGACGTTGTCGTCCTCGTCCCAAACCTGGGTCATGCCAATCTTGCGGCCGAGAATCATGCTGATCAAGATATGATCCCAACTCTCGCGTGGTCTTGGGACAATGCGTACACCACCGAGCGTACGCCCCTAGAGGACCACTACTTACACGACGTGCTCCCCAGCCTTGTATTTCGCCCGGACTACCTGACAACCCTATTAAGCAGGCATTTTGTCCAGCCAGAATACTCCCCTGGTTTCACATAGCTGTTTAGTATACACGGCTGCGGGCGTATCCATCGAGATTCATATTTCACTCACATTGTTTACGCAGGTAAAGTGCGTGGAGTCGCCTGGGCTTGGCAGAGGGGCGGCGAAATATATTAAGTTTGCTGCTCTACAGTCCTGCGCAAGACGGAAAGCACATTAAGTGCTTTCCTTTGCGTGCGGAACTCGCGACAAACTTAATATATTTCGCCGCCCCTCTGCCAAGCTCGGGAGACGACACGTTGATGTCTGCTTAACTCTGCTCGTTCAGGCTAATGACTTTGTTGGGGGTCCACTATTTGCTGGAGGGTGAACTTGCATTGGGACGGTTCGCCTTCTGCTTGTGGCTTTGCCTCATCGAAATCGAAGATCATGATGGCGCAGTTGGGGAGTTTTGTTGGGAGCTCGAAGCCCTCTGGGGCTGCGGCCTTGATAAATTGGCGGCTGGCGCTGCCGTGGCTTACTGCTAGAAGGGTTTCGATGCCCTCGGAGCCCATGATATTGGTAAGCGCATCCACCATACGTTCTTGCAGCGCCTGGCTTCCTTCTCCTCCGAAGGGGACCAGGTCCTCGCCCGGATCCCAGACGTCGGTGGGCAGCGCGCCGTGCGGGCCTTCTTCGAAGGAGCCGTAGCAGCGCTCGATAATACCTTCGCAGGGCTCGGCTGCTGCGTCCGGGCCGAGGAGCTCGCATGCGACGAGCTGAGCTGTGTCCATGGCTCGGCCTAAGGGCGAAGAGACCACTTTGTCGGGGACGACGCCGTGGCCCTTAAGCCATGCGGCTGCCATCCCGGCTTGCTGACGGCCCAGATCGGTCAGCGGCGAATCGCAGCGGCCCTGGACCAGCTTTTTGACGTTGAACTCCGTCTGACCGTGGCGGAGTAGATACAGCTTCTTCATGCTCTCCCCTTCTGCATAACCTGCTTTGCCGGCACAGCCTTACTCGTGGGTATGTCCTACGTAGTCTTCGTCGATCGTAATCTTGGCAATCGACTTGGGATATTCCGATTCGACCCGTTGTGCCAGCGCGTGCTTTACGTCTTCGGCACTCATCTGCAGATCCGAGGGACGCACGCAGTCAAAAATCACATTGGTGTGCGTAGGGCCCGGCACACAGCGTAGGTCATGAATCGAGAGGCGGCTATCGATCTCCTGAGCCATTGCGTTGATGCGCAGGCGCATGCTCGCCACCTTTGGATCGTCGGTCACGATGGGATCGTAATGGAGCGTGACGATCATACCGTCTTCGTTCCTAAATGCTTGCTCAATATTGTCGAGCGTGTCGTGACTTTCCAGCGGGCTGGCCTCGGCCGCCATCTCGGCATGAGCGCTTGCGAACTTCCTGCCCGGGCCGTAGTCGTGAACCATCAAATCGTGAACGCCCAAAACGCCGGGATAGCTCATGATCTTGTCTCGAATGTGCTTGACCAGCTTAGGATCGGGCGACTGACCCAAAAGCGGGCTCACCGTATCCTGGATGAGTTCAAAACCGCTCCAGCCAATATAGGCGCCAACGGCAAGGCCGACCCATGCATCAAGATTGATATGCGTCACCTGGGAAACAATCGCGCACGCCAGCACGGCGCCTGTGGCAAGGACATCGTTCTTGGAATCTTGCGCGGTCGCATGCAGCGTATCGGACTCAATACGGTCACCAAGCTTTTGGTTGAGGGTCGCCATCCACAGCTTAACAACCATCGAAAGCGCCAGAACTGCCACCAGGGCAAGCGAGAACTCGACAGGTTCGGGGTGAATGACGCGCTCAACCGAGGACTTCACCAGCTCAACGCCAATCAGCAGCACAAGTGCCGCCACGACCAGACCCGAGAGATACTCGTAGCGACCGTGGCCGTAAGGATGCTCGGGGTCGGCCGGCTTGCTCGCCAGCTTAAAGCCCAGCACGCTCACGATATTCGAGCTGGCATCGGACAGGTTGTTCATGGCATCCGCCACAATCGAAACCGATCCCGAAACCACACCAATGGCACCCTTTGCAGCACAAAGCGCCACATTGGCGACAATACACACCATGCCCGCTAACGTGCCCACACGCGCACGATCGCCCTGTGCGCGCTTAACAATCCACTCGACCATCTACATCCGCCCCCACGGTACCGCCTATATATCTATTGCTCAAACGGATTGTAGTGTAGCCACTTTGTCCTCCAGATACAAAAAGGCCGCGACCCACACGAGCCGCGGCCTTGGAGCATGACAAAGGGATCGTCCTTTTGTCGCACAGGTTTATGCGCTTACTTCAGCAGCGCTCGCCACTGTTTCGGGCAAATCGGCTCCATCCCCCGCCGCCTGCCCCTTCGCCGGCACCACGCCAAAGCAGTAGCTCAGCGCCGCAGACACCGCAAATGCCACACCGCCGGCAGCGCAGCACCACAGCAGGTTCGAGATGCCGCCCGCGGCAAAGCCAATGACCATGAGGACATTCGTCATGCCGATGGTATAGGCCGTAACGTGGCCCACGGCCGCAACAAGGCCTCCGACGGCGCCGCCAATGGCCATGCTCGTCAGGCACCTGCCATATTTAAAGCCGCAACCGTACAGCGCCGGCTCGCTTACGCCGCCAAGAACACCCGAGATTGAATAGCCCAGCATGAGCGCCTTCTCGTCCTTATCCGCAACGCGAAGCGACGCACCAAAGGGCATGCCCCAAACGGCGAACGTTGCCATCGTCGCGGCAATCAGGATGCACGAATCCGTCCCCACACTCATGAACTGCGCGTAGGCAAGCGATAGGACAACGTTGCTGACGCCGGCGATCTTTAGGAACTCCCAGCCCGCGGCAAGCCCCATGAGCGTGAGCAGCGACACGATGCCACCGGAATTGCCAAGCATAAACATAAGCTGTCCCAACAGCATGCCCAGATAGCTGCCCGCCGGCGCCGTAATGCACAGCGAAACCGGAACCATGACGAGCATGGTTGCAAACGGAACGAACGAAAACGCCACGGCCTTAGGGATAACGCGCCGAAAGAAACACTCCACTCGCCATAGCACGGGCACCGAGATGAGAACCGGAATAACAGTCGTCGTGTAATCGTTGACCGGCGCGGGAAGCAGACCATACACGGAAGTCATCGATGCCCCCGTCGTCGATGCGGCATCGACGAGCTTAAGCAGATCGGGCGCAATCAATACGCCGCCCAGCATCATGCCCAGCTGCTCCGAGCAACCGAGTTGGCGGGCGGCCGCCCAACCAAGATAAATGGGCAAAAAGTAGTAGCCGGCGTTATAGAGCCAACTGTAGAACAGGCGATAGATTTCGGAATCGGCAGACCACAGGCCCAGCATGCCTTCGCCCATAATGACGGCGACGGTGCGGAACAACGCCGCGCAGACAATAAAGGGCAGCGCCGACATCATGCTTTTGGACAGATAGTCCACCACGGTCATGGCGTTTGATGAAACCGTCGTTGCAAACGTGGTGTTAGAAACTTGTGACATGGAACGCCTTTCCCAATGTGACATGCGGGCTGTCCCTTTGTCACATCGTGCGGTAATGACCGATTGCGCGGTACTTTTCGTAGCGGAGGTTTGTGCGGGTCGCGTCGTCGAGCTGCCCAAGCGTATCGAAGGCATCAAATGCCGAGGACATGATGGCACCGGCGATCTCCTCATGTGACAGGCCCCTATCGTCGACAATGCCGTCGATGATGCCGAGCGTCAGCAGATCGGGGGCTGTGAGCTTAAGCGCCTCGGCGGCCTCATTCGCGCGCTCGGTATCCTTCCACAGGATCGACGCACAGGCCTCGGGGCTCACGACCGAATAGGCCGAGCTCGAGAGCATCAGGATGCGGTCGGCCACGGACAGCGCCAGCGCGCCACCAGAGCCGCCCTCGCCTGTCACCACCGAGACAATCGGCGTCTTAAGGCCGCTCATCTCCATGAGATTCTGAGCAATCGCCTCGCCCTGGCCGCGTTCCTCGGCACCGATGCCGCAAAACGCGCCCGAAGTATCGACCAGGCACAGAACCGGTCGACCAAACTTTTCGGCCTGGCGCATCAGGCGACGCGCTTTGCGGTAGCCCTCGGGATGTGCCATACCAAAGTTGCGACGCATGCGCTCTTTGGTCGTGGTGCCGCGCTCGATGGCGATGACCGTTACGGGGCGCCCGTCTTTCCAGCCAATGCCAGCCACCACAGCAGCGTCGTCGCCAAAGTAGCGGTCGCCGTGCAGCTCCACAAATCCATCCAGGCCCAGCGAGATCATCTCGCCTGCCGTGGCGCGATCTGCCGAGCGGGTCTGCTTGACAATCTCGAGCGCGGTTTTTGGTGCGGCCGAGCGCTTGAACAAGTGTCCCAGCTTTTTGCCGCGGCGACCCGTATGCACGATCTCATGCGGTGCCCCCAGGCCGGGCGCGTGCCCTTCGTGCAGCGCCAGCAGCTCGCCTACCGTGAGCGCAATCTCGCCACGCGGAACAACGGCATCGCAAAAGCCGTGCTCCAGCAAAAACTCGGAGCGCTGGAATCCCTTGGGCAGGCGCTTGTGCATGTTCTGCTCGATCACGCGCGGGCCGGCAAATGCCGTCAGGGCATCTGGCTCGGCCAGGATAATGTCTCCTTCCATGGCAAAGCTCGCGGTTACGCCTCCGGTCGTGGGGTCGGTGAGCACCGTGATATACAGGCCGCCCGCTTCGCTGTGACGCCTAACCGCCGCAGAAATCTTGGCCATCTGCATAAGCGATGTCACGCCCTCTTGCATGCGCGCACCGCCCGAAACGGTAAAACCGACAACCGGCAATCCCAGCTCGGTCGCACGCTCAAATGCGCGACAGATCTTCTCGCCCACCACGGAGCCCATCGAGCCCATCATAAAGTTAGCGTCCATAAAGAAGAGCGCGGTATCGCAACCGCAGATTTTGCCCCTGCCGCACACGACGGCATCGCGCTCGCCCGAACGCTCGCCAGCGCTCTTGAGCTTGTCGGCATAGCCGGGAAACGAGAGGAAGTCCTCCGACGCCAGATTGGCATCCCATTCCTCAAACGTGCCCTCGTCGACCGTCATGCGTATGCGCGCGCGACCGCTCACGCGAAAGTGTTTGCCGCAACGAGGGCAGACCTCGAGGTTGTCGTGCAGGCGTGCCTCATCGATCACACGGCGGCACTCCGGGCACTTGATAAACACGTGGCGCGCGGGAAACTCGGCGCACGACTCGGTTATCGGCCCCTCAAGGACATTGAACGTCTTCGCTTTTCTATTCATCAGCATAGAGATGCCCCATCAGATCGGTGTGGTACATGCCCGACAAGAACTCGTCGTTTGCCAGCACGTCGAGCTGCAGCTCGCTGTTTTCGCTCACGCCCTCAATCACGAGCTCGCCCAGGGCCGAGCGCATCTTGCGAATGGCGCCGTCACGCGTGGGCGCACACACGATGAGCTTGCCGAGCATGGAGTCGTAGTACGGCGGAACTTTAGCACCGGTAAACATGGCGGAATCCCAGCGCACGCGCGGACCACCCGGCACACGCAACGCGGTGACCGTTCCGCATGACGGCAGAAAGTCCGGCGTTTCGGCATTGATGCGGCACTCCATGGCGTGGTTGCGGACCGGCATGTCCTCCTGCTCAAAGGGCAGAGGCTGGCCGGCTGCCACGCGCAGCTGCCACTTGACCAAGTCGGTATCGGTCACAAACTCCGTAACCGGATGCTCCACCTGCAAGCGCGTGTTCATTTCCATAAAGTAGAAATTGCCGTCGTCCGAATACAGGAACTCGATGGTACCGGCTCCTTCGTAGCCGACGGCACGAGCCAGGTCACGCGCCGCCTTGTGCATGCGAGCACGAATGTCGTCGTGTCCGTCGAGGCACGGCGCGGGGCTCTCCTCGATTAGCTTTTGGTTGCGCCGCTGCACCGAGCACTCGCGCTCGCCGAGCGAAAACACATGGCCCTGCTTATCGGCCATAATCTGTACCTCAACGTGATGCGCCGGCGCGACGAACTTCTCCATGTAGCACTCGCCGTCGCCAAAAACGGCCTCGCCCTCGGCTCGTGCTTCAATAAAGGCCTTTGCCGCATCTTCCACGCGCTCGACCTTACGAATACCGCGACCGCCGCCGCCCGCACGCGCCTTAATAAGCACGGGGCAGCCAATGCGCTCAGCCTCGGCCGTTGCCTCCTCGGGACTTTTGAGCAAATCGCAGCCCGGCACGATGGGCACGCCCGCCGCGGCAGCCGTTCGACGTGCGGCATCCTTGTCGCCCATGCTGTCGATCACCTTGGCCGAAGGACCGACAAACGCCAGGCCATACTTGTCGCAGTCGCGTACGAAGCTCGTCTTCTCGGAGAAAAAGCCATAGCCGGGATGAATTGCCTTAGCTCCCGACTTCACGGCACAGGTGAGCACAGCATCGTCGTTGAGGTAGCTCTCGGCAAGACGCGGGCCGCCGATGCAATACGCCTCGTCGGCAAGCTGCACGTGCAGCGCGTCCGCATCGGCCGTGGAGTAGACGGCGACGGTCTTGATGCCCATATCGCGGCACGCGCGGATAACACGGACCGCGACTTCGCCGCGGTTGGCGATGAGCACTTTGTCGAACATGAAGCCTTCCTTAACTTTCGTGCATGAGTGCAAAAGACATATCGGCGCGGCAGCAAACCTCACCGTTGACGCTCGCAGTACCCGTCGCAAAGCGGAACGGCCCGCGCGCACGCGTGATGGAGCACACCAGATCAACCGTGTCGCCCGGGCGCACCGGACGCTTAAAGCGCACCTTGTCCAGACTCGTGTAGAACGGCGTCGCGCCGCGCGCCTCCTCATCGCCCATCAGCAGCACGCAACAGTTTTGGGCGAGCATCTCGCACTGAATCACGCCGGGGACCACCGGGTTTCCCGGAAAATGCCCCTGCAAAAAGTACTCGTCGCCCGTGATCGTGATCTTGCCGTGGGCCTCGTCGCCCACCAGCTCGGCCTCGTCGAGCAAAAGCATCGGTTCGCGATGCGGCAACAGTTCCTTAAGCTCTTCTTTGTTCATGGATATCACCTATCCGATCCTCATGAGGCAGCTGCCGAACTCCACGAGGTCGCCGTCGGCCACGCAGATCTCGAGCACCTCGCCATCCGCCTCTGCCGTCACCTCGTTGAGAACCTTCATGGCCTCGATGATGCAAAGGGTCTCGCCAGCCTTGACCTTGGAGCCCACGTGCACAAACGGCTCGTCGCCCGGCGCCGGGGCAGCATAGAAAACGCCGACCATGGGAGCGGTCACCTCGGTGCCCTTGGGCTCCGGTGCGGCGGCAGGTGTCTGCGCGGCGGGCTCCGGTGCGGCGGCAGGCATGGCGACGGGAGCCATCGCCGGAGCAGTCACGGCACCCGGCATAGGCATGGGCACGGCAACCGGCTGCGCGGCGCTCGCGCGCTCGAGTTCGACCGCGGTGCCATCGGGCTCCTCAACGCGTACGCGCGTGAGGCCGCGGTCCTCCATAACATCGGCTATCTCGGCAAGTCTTTTGGAATCCATGCTCTAGCTCCTCGTATATCTACGCAGCGCGATGGCGGCGTTGTGCCCGCCAAAGCCCAGGTTGGTCGAAAGCGCCCAGGTAAGGTCGGCGCGAACCGCGCGATTGGGCGTGTAGTCAAGATCGCAGGCGGGATCGGGCGTGTGGTAGTTAATGGTCGGCGGCACCACGCCCTGCTCGAGCGCCATGGCGCAGGCCATGACCTCGATGGCACCCGTGGCACCGATCATGTGGCCGGTCATCGACTTAGTCGACGAGACGTGCGCGGCGCGCGCCGCGTCCTCGCCGAGCGCACGCTTAATGCCCGCCGTCTCGGACGAATCGTTGAGCTTGGTCGATGTGCCGTGGGCATTGATGTAGAGGCCCTCGGAAGGCCTGACGTCGCCCTCGGTCACCGCCAGCGATATCGCGCGGGCAATGCCGGCAGCCTCGGGATCAGGGCTCGTGATGTGATAGGCATCATCGGTGTTGCCGTAGCCCACGACCTCGGCATAAATGTGCGCACCGCGCGCCTGCGCATGTTCCATGCTCTCGAGCACGAGCACGCAGGCGCCCTCGCCCATCACAAAGCCATCGCGGTCTGCATCGAACGGGCGGCAAGCCGTCGCGGGATCAGGGTTGGTGG
Organism: Collinsella sp.; assembly: GCA_048236535.1. Lineage (GTDB taxonomy): Bacteria > Actinomycetota > Coriobacteriia > Coriobacteriales > Coriobacteriaceae > Collinsella. The sequence goes on from DBFAQQ010000032.1 coordinate 192,884, forward strand.
TCAATGCGCGGCAGGACGTAAAGCCCGCAACGGCATCGGGGATAATTGCGGCCTCGGCGCCGCCCGCGAGGATCGCGTCGGCATAGCCGTGCTTGATGGCGCGGAACGCCTCGCCCACCGCATGGGCCGAGGTTGCGCACGCGGTCACCACGGGCAGGGTCGGGCCCTTTGCCTTGTGGCGGATTGCGATATTGCCCGATGCCATGTTGGGGATCATCATCGCGATCATATAGGGCGATGCGCGGCGGGGCCCACGTTCGGCAATCGTATGGACGTTGTCGACGAGCGTCGTCATGCCGCCCACGCCCGAGCCCACGTAGACGCCCAGGCGCTCGCGATCGATGGCGCCTTCGACATCAAAGCCCGCATCGTGCATGGCCTCGTCCGAAGCCGCCATCGCAAACTGAACGCAGGGGTCGAGATGCTTGGCGTCACGCTTGCCAAAGTACTCGTTGTCGTCAAAGCCCTTGACCTCGGCCGCCACCTTAACGGCAAACGCATCGGTATCGAAGTGCGTGATCGGGCCGATGCCGCACGTGCCAGCACACATTGCCGCCCAGGTGGCAAGCGCGGTGTTGCCGAGCGGCGATATGGCACCTATGCCGGTAATTGCAACTCTCTGTTCCATCATGGTCTCCTCATCCAAGCCGCTTACCCGGCTTGCTTTCTACATCGCCATTCCGCCGTCGACGCGTATGACTTCGCCCGTAATGTAGGCAGCCGCATCGCTCACTAAAAATCGCACCACACCGGCCACCTCTTCGGGCTGCGCCATACGCTTAAGGGGAATCTGCTCCTCGGTTACCGTACGCACCTTCTCCGAGAGCTTTGCCGTCATATCTGTCTCGACAAACCCGGGGGCGACCGCGTTCACTCGTACACCGCGGGGCGCAAGCTCGCGCGCCACCGCCTTGGTCAGGCCGATCACGCCCGCCTTGGAGGCAGCGTAGTTGGCCTGCCCGGCATTGCCCATCAGGCCCACAACCGAGCTCATGTTGACGACGCAGCCGCCGCGCTGGCGCATAAAGGTCTTGGTGAGCGCGCGCGTCGTGTTAAACGTTCCTTTAAGATTGACATCGAGCACGCGATCGAAGGCGTCATCGCCCATGCGCATGAGCAGGCCATCGCGGGTGATGCCAGCGTTGTTGACGAGCGCCCAAATGGAGCCAAAGTCGTTGAGGACCGCTTCCACGCACGCGTTGACGGCAGCGGGGTCGGCCACGTCACATTGATATGAGCGCGCCGTGGCGCCAGCCGCCGCGCAGGCGTCGCACGTCTCGCGCGCCGCATCGACGCTGCCGGCATAGACGACGGCGATATCGTAGCCATCCTCCGCCAGACCGATAGCGCAGGCGCGGCCGATACCCCGCGAGCCGCCCGTGACCAGTGCCACGCGACGTGAGTCGTTGCGCTCGAGCGCGCCATTGTTCAAGTTGCCCATGTCATTCCTTTCGGGTTACAGCCCTGTGGACTATGCGAGCTCGTCGGCAATAGCTGCAACCTGCTCGGCCGTCTCGCACGAATACACACGAACGTCGCTCAACGTACGCTTGACCAGGCCGGACAGCGTTTTGCCGGGGCCGACCTCAATAAATGTGTCGATGCCTTGATCCTGCAAAGCATGCAGCGTATCGACCCAGCGCACGGCATGGCTCACCTGGTTGGCCAAGACATCCGATGCCGCTCGCGGGTCCGCCGGATAGGGCGCCGCCGTCATGTTTGCCATGACCGGAATCAGCAGCGGAGACGGCGCGTGGCCGGCTTGGATATACGTCGCCAGCCCCTCAGTCGCCTCTGCCATATAGGGGCTATGGAATGCACCCGACACCGCGACTTTCATAGCGCGGCCGCCAGCCTCTTTTACTAGGACGTCGAGCTCCTGCAGTGCCTCGGACGCTCCGGCCACAACCGTCTGCTGCGGACTGTTGTAGTTGACCGGCCAGCAGTCCTCGCCGGCCTGTTTTGCCAGGCCCTCGACTTGCACCGCATCGAGCTTGATGACGGCGCGCATGCCGCCCGGATGGCGCTCGGCTGCCGCGGCCATCAACGCCGCGCGCTCGCACACGAGCTCAAAGCCCGCTCGCGTATCGAATGCCCCCGCAAAGGTGAGCGCGGCGACCTCGCCCAGCGAGAATCCCGCACAGGCGGCAGGCACCACGCCGCGCTCACGCAGGGCGGTAGCCGCTGCCAGGTCGTGAACGAACACACACGGCTGCGTGTTCTCGGTCTGCGAGAGCTCCTCCTTGGAGGCGCTCCGGCACTGCTCGCTGGTCCCCGGGCGCACCTCGTCGGCAATGGCGAACACCTCGGCGGCCGTCGGCGATGCTTCGATAAGGTCGACGCCCATCGCGGGATGCTGGGCACCCTGACCGGCAAACAGAAACGCTACGCTACCCATGCGGACGCACCCTTCAGGACATGCTCGGCGCCATCGACCAGATCGTCGACGATTTCGCGTGCGCTCTGGCGTTCGTTGACCATGCCGGCAATCTGTCCGCACAAATACGAACCCTCTTCGTAATTACCGTCCTTTGCGGCTTTACGAAGCGCGCCCGTGCCCATGGCCCCAAGCTCCTCGGGGCTTGCGCCCGCCGCCTCGTTCTTGGCATACGCGTTGGTGAAGGGGCTCTTGAGGGCGCGAACCGGATGTCCCGTCGAGCGACCGGTCGCACGCGTCGACGTGTCGCCTGCCTTGAGCACCAGCTCTTTGTACTGTTCGGATACGGTGCACTCGTTTGCGACCAGAAAGCGTGTTCCCACCTGGACGCCGGCAGCGCCGAGCATAAAGGCGGCCGCCACACCGCGACCATCGGCGATGCCGCCAGCCGCAACCACGGGAATATCGACCGCATCGACAACCTGCGGCACCAGCGCCATCGTCGAGGTCTCGCCAATATGGCCGCCCGATTCGGTACCCTCGGCAACAACCGCCGTGGCTCCACGACGTGCCACGAGGCGCGCCAGCGCCACCGAGGCAACGACCGGGATGACCTTGATGCCCGCCTCGTTCCACGCCTTCATGTACTTGGCGGGATTGCCGGCGCCCGTCACGACGACCGGCACTCGCTCGTCAATCACGACCTGCGCGACCTCGTCGGCAAACGGGCTCATGAGCATGACGTTGACGCCAAAGGGCTTATCCGTCCTGGCGCGCAGCTTATGAATCTGGTCGCGCAGCCAGTTGGCGTCGGCGTTCATGGCCGCGATAATCCCTAAGCCGCCCGCCTCGGACACTGCGGACGCCAGCGAGGCATCGGCAATCCAGGCCATACCGCCCTGGAACACGGGCTTTTCGATGCCGAGCAGATCGCAGAGAGGAGTCTTGAGCATCTCTACTTCTCCAATGCCGCCTCGACCGTATCGGCGAACTCGCCGACCGTCTTGGGGTTCTCCTCGGTATCGAGCTGGATGCCAAACTCGTCCTCGACGGCGACGAGGATCTCGACAGTGCCCAGGCTGTCGAGACCAATCTCCTCGAGCGTGGACTCGGGCTTCATCTCGACATCGTCAAGACCGGCGGTCTCGCGGATAACGTCGCAAACGCGCTCGAAGGTCTTCTGATCTGCCATGGTAGTTCTCCTTTGTTTGTGCCCTAGGGGCGTTTTTTCCTATGTGCAACTACTTCCAACGAAGCAGATAGCCACCTATATCCAGGCCGGCGCCAAATCCAACGAGGGCGATGGTGTCGCCCGCATTCAGTGCGTCGGTGCGTGCCAGACGGTCAAGCGCAAAGGGAATGCAGGCGCTCGAAATGTTGCCGGTCTCGCGCAGCGTTCGAACCACGCGCTCGTCTGGCACGCCGAGGCGCTTGACCGCCTGACTCAGGATTCGTTCGTTAGCCTGATGGAATACAAAATGGTCGATGTCTTCGACCGAAATGCCCGCATCGCCCGCAAGCTTATGGACCGTGTCGCAGATGGCGTTGACGCCGAACTTGAACACGCGGCGGCCATTCATGGACAGCACGCTCTTGCTATCTGCGGAAGCCTTAAACGGCGAGGTGCCGACCAGACCGGGAACGTGCAACGTCTCGACGTCGGGCGCCGTCGAAAGCTCAACGGCAAGGGGGCTGTCTCCCCCAGCCCCAATCACTGCGGCGCCTGCCCCATCGCCAAAGAGCACGCAGGTGGCGCGGTCGGTCCAGTCGAGCGCGCGCGTCATCTGCTCAACAGCAACGATAAGCACGCGCTCGGCGCGACCGCGCTCGATATAGCCCTCGGCGACATCGAGCGCAAACACGAAGCCGGCACAGGCCGCCGAGACATCGAAGGCAGGGCACGCCGCTCCTAGTCGCTCAGCAACGGCACACGCCTCAGCGGGAACAAGGTGGTCACCCGTCGTCGTCGAGCAGACGATCAGATCCAGCTGGCTCGCGTCGATTCCGGACACCTGGAGTGCCCGCTCGCTCGCCGCTACGGCAAGGTCGTCAAGTGACTCGGTGGTACAGACGTGGCGGCTCTTGATACCTGTGCGGGTAAAAATCCACTCATCCGAGGTATCGAGGAACTCAGACAGCTCGTCATTGGAAACACTGCGCTCAGGAAGCGCCGAGCCTGTTCCAAGAATCGTGAAACCCATCACTAGCCTCCTTTGAGTTGTTGACGTGTTTACATCGACCAAGAGAGGATAGCGCATTTTAGTCGTTGTTGACGTGTTAACATTAAATTGTCCAAATGCGACAAAGGCTTCACATTGTGTCTATCTCTCGACACCATTACGCGATTGCCTTATTAACTTAGGAGGTAGCAACCGTTATGGATGCCAAATTAACGATAGTCGACGTAACCGGATCGACCAACGATGACCTGCTCGAAGCGGGAAAACAGGGAGCGCCACACGGCACAGGACTTGCCGCCCGCGCGCAAACGGCAGGACGCGGCCGGCGCGGCCACAAGTGGGATTCAACCGCCGGCAACCTATTGCTTTCGATTGTCCTGCGTCCATGCGTTAATCCTGCAAAGTACTCTGGTCTTGCCGCCGTCAGCGGCCTAGCGGTGCTCGAGGCACTCGAAAAGCAGGGTCTTGCTAACGAGATTCACCTTAAATGGCCCAACGACCTTGTCGCGCGAGGACGCAAGCTCGGCGGCATTCTGGTCGAGGCCGCACGCGATAACGAAGGCAAACCTTTCGCCGTCTGCGGCATTGGTGTCAACGTAAACTACACGCCCCAAGAGGTGCCCGATGGCGGCCTGGCGGCAATTGGCCTCTCGGACCTCAACGAGAGCGTTCCCGCCGTCGACATGCTCCTCGATGAGGTCTATCACGCAGTTATAGACGCTGTAGATACCTGGGCAGAGCGCCTCAACGCCAAGGAAGAAGACGCCGGTCCGCTCGCGCCCGTCCACGACGAATATATCGCTCACCTCAATTGGATCGGGAAGCACGTTATCGCCCGCTCCCCCGCTGGAGACGAGCTGGCACGAGGCATATTTAGAACGGTCGACGATTGCGGCCGCGCATGCATTGAGACCGAGAGCGGCTTGTGCGTCTTCCACTTCGAAGAAGCATCCTTGCGCCCCCTGAGCGAATAGGGCGCCGCAGCCGCCGGCTCGGCAGACGAATTCGCTATCCCAAAATCTAAACTCAAAACAAAAGGGCCCCGCTACCGTAACGGCAGCGGGGCCCTTTAAGCTATGAGCGATATCGCTTAGAGCTTGATGTCGATGTCGACGCCAGCGGGAAGGTCGAGACGCATGAGCGAATCAACGGTGCCCGAGGTGGGGTCGAGGATGTCGATGAGGCGCTTGTGGGTGCGCATCTCGAACTGCTCACGGGAGTCCTTGTTCACGTGCGGCGAGCGGATAACCGTGTACAGGTTGCGCTCGGTGGGCAGGGGGACAGGACCGGAAACGCGAGCTCCGGTCTTCTGAGCGGTCTCGACGATGAGCTTCGCGGACTGATCGACGACCTCGTGATCATAGCCCTTGAGGCGAATGCGGATCTTCTGGGTAGCCAACTTAAACCTCCAAAGAGTGCGAGAGATGTTCTCGCAGGATTACGTAACAGGGAGCTCGAACTTAGGCGTTCTTGCTCATGACCTCGTCCACGATGGACTTGGGGGCAGGCTCATAAGAGTCGAACTGCATCGTGTAGGATGCACGGCCCTGGGTCTGGGAGCGAAGGTCGGTAGCGTAACCGAACATCTCGCCCAGCGGCACCTTGGCACGGATGAGCTTGCTGTTCTTGCGATCCTCCATGCCCTCGATCTTGCCGCGGCGACCGGAGAGGTTGCCCATAACGTCGCCCATGTACTGCTCGGGGGTCTCGACCTCGACAGCCATGATCGGCTCGAGCAGCTGCGGATCGGACTTCTTGAGGGCGTCCTTGATAGCCATGGAACCGGCGATCTTGAAGGCGGCCTCGGAGGAGTCGACCTCGTGGTAAGAACCGTCGAACAGGGTGACCTTGACGTCGAGGACCGGGAAGCCGGCGATAACACCAGTGTTCAGGGCCTCCTGGATGCCCTTGTCGATGGACGGGATGTACTCCTTGGGCACGACGCCGCCGACGATAGCGTTGACGAACTCGTAGCCGAAGCCCTCCTCCATCTTCTCGAGCTTGATGACGGCGTGGCCGTACTGACCGCGACCGCCGGACTGACGGACGAACTTGCCCTCAGCCTTCTCGACGTCGTGACCAGCGGTCTCGCGGTAGGCGACCTGGGGCTTACCAACGTTAGCGTCAACTTTGAACTCACGGAGCAGACGGTCAACGATGATCTCGAGGTGCAGCTCGCCCATGCCGGCGATGATGGTCTGGCCGGTCTCGTGGTTGGTGGACACCTGGAAGGTCGGGTCCTCCTCGGCGAGCTTGGTCAGAGCCAAGGACATCTTGTCCTGCTCGGCCTTGGTCTTGGGCTCGATGGCAACGTCGATAACGGGCTTAGCGAACTCGATCTTCTCGAGGACGATCTCCTTGCCCTCGGCGCACAGGGTGTCGCCGGTGGTGGAGTTCTTGAAGCCGACGCAAGCGACGATGTCGCCGGCGGCAGCGTCGTCACGGTCGATACGCTCGGCGGCGTTCATCTCGAGGATGCGGCCGAGGCGCTCGCGCTGACCGTTGGAAGCGTTGACCACGTAGGAGCCGGACTCGGCGCGGCCGGAGTAAACGCGGACATAGGTGAGCTTACCGACGAACGGGTCGGTCATGATCTTGAAGACCAGGCCGGAGAAGGGCTCGTCGAAGGAAGGATGACGCTGGATCTCCTCGCCGGTGTCCGGATCGGTACCGGTGACGGCCTCGACGTCGAGCGGGCTGGGCAGGTAGTCGACGACAGCGTCGAGCAGCTCCTGAACGCCCTTGTTCTTGTAGGCGGAGCCCACGAAGACGAGGTTGAGCTCGTTGGCCAGAACGCCCTTACGCAGAGCAGCCTTGAGCTCCTCGACGGTGAAGTCCTCCTCCATGAGGATCTTCTCCATGAGCTCGTCGTCAAAGCTGGCAGCAGCGTCAAGGAGCTCCTCGCGCTTGGTGGCAGCGATGTCGGCAAACTCAGCCGGGATCTCGTCCATCGGCTCGGGGTAGGTCATGCCCTTCTCGTCGGCCTTGAAGTCCCATGCAGTCATGGTGACCAGGTCGATGACGCCCCAGAAGTTGTCCTCGGCGCCCATCGGGACCTGAGCGGCCACGGCGTTGGCGTCGAGACGATCCTTCATGGTCTCGATAGCGTTGAAGAAGTCGGCGCCCACGCGGTCATACTTGTTGATGAAGGCGATGCGGGGGACGTTGAAGGTGGAAGCCTGACGCCAAACGGTCTCAGACTGGGGCTGAACGCCGGCAACGGCGTCGAAGACGGCGACAGCGCCATCGAGAACGCGCAGGCAGCGCTCGACCTCGGCGGTGAAGTCAACGTGGCCCGGGGTGTCGATGATCTGGATGCGGTAGTCCTTACCGTCCTTGTTCCAGAAGCACGTGGTAGCAGCGGAGGTAATGGTTACGCCGCGCTCCTGCTCCTGAACCATCCAGTCCATGGTGGCAGCGCCCTCATGGACCTCACCGATCTTGTGGGTCTTACCGGTGTAGTAAAGAATACGCTCGGTCGTGGTGGTCTTACCGGCATCGATGTGGGCCATGATGCCGATGTTACGGGTATCGGAAAGCTTGTACTTAGGCTTAGCCATGTTAGTTCCTTACCTTAACTTACCAACGATAGTGAGAGAACGCGCGGTTGGCCTCGGCCATCTTGAAGACGTCCTCACGCTTCTTGACGGAAGCGCCCAGGCCGTTGGAGGCGTCGAGGATCTCGTTGGCGAGACGCTCGGCCATGGTCTTCTCCTTGCGAGCGCGGGAGAAGTTGACGATCCAGCGGATACCCAGAGCGGTGGAACGACGGGAGTTGACCTCCATCGGGACCTGATAGGTAGCGCCACCGACACGCTTGGGCTTAACCTCGAGCGTGGGCTTGACGTTGTCCATAGCCTTCTTGAAGGTAGCGAGAGCGTCGCCACCCTCGGACTTCTCGGCAACGATCTCGAAAGCGGTGTAAACGATGCGCTCAGCGGTGGCCTTCTTGCCGTCAAGAAGGACCTTGTTGATGAGCTGAGTCACCAGGCGGTTGTTGTAAACGGCGTCAGGCTGAACCTCACGACGATTAGCTGCTGCACGACGCGGCATGTGAAATCTCCTTAAGTGTCTACCGTGCGGCGCTTAGGCGGCACACGGCGAAAGTATCAAAACGTTATCTGGCTTATTTAGCCTTGGGGCGCTTAGCACCGTACTTGGAACGGGCCTGCATACGGTTCTGGACCGGAGCAGCGTCGTAGGCGCCACGGATGACGTGATAACGGACACCAGGGAGGTCACGGACACGACCGCCGCGGACGAGCACGATGGAGTGCTCCTGCAGGTTGTGGCCCTCACCCGGGATGTAAGCAGTAACTTCGATGCCGTTGACGAGGCGAACACGGGCAACCTTACGAAGAGCCGAGTTCGGCTTCTTGGGGCTCGTGGTGAAGACGCGGGTGCACACGCCGCGCTTCTGGGAGTTGTGCTGCAGAGCAGCGTTCTTGGACTTCTTGGGCACGGAACGACGGCCCTGGCGAACCAGCTGGTTAATAGTAGGCAAAGCGTACTCCTTCTCGAATGATTCCAGCTTTCTGTAAAGTGCAACGGCTTGAATCGAGGGGTCAGCATCCCCCTACGAAACACGCAGTTCGATAGGATACGTGGCGTTAGCTGTGCCGTCAACAGACCACGCCGCCGGGCGTATCCCAAAATGGGCACATTTCCGCAAACCCTACACAAAAGGGATCCCTTCCTGTGCGCATGGGCGGATTCCCGGTCCAGGCGGCACAGGGGTTAAGTTTGCTGCTCTACAGTCCTGGCTCGCACGGAGGCCACATTAAGTGGCCTCCGGCTCGTGCGGAACTCGCGACAAACTTAACCCCTGTGCCGCCCGGCCCGGGAAACCGACGTGCTCGTCGGGGCAACGTTCCTCACCAAAAAAGACCCGCTCCCCTGTTGGGAAACGGGTCTTTGGAAGGGAGGTTAACGTACTAGGAAATTACTCCTCGTCGTTGTCCTTGGCCTCTTCGGCGTCGTCGGTGTCCACGAGCTGGTTGAGCAGCTCGTCGAGGGAAGCCATGTCCTCGTTGATCGCGCCGTTGGCGGGAGCCTTCTTGTCGTCGATCGGGGCGCCCAGGAGCTCCTCGTCGGCGTCGGCGTGATGCGTCGGAGCGGAGGTGCCCAGCAAGATATCGTCCGGACCGTCGGGGCTAAAGACCATCTGCAGCAGCTGCGAGAGGTCTTCCTCGTCGGCAACGTCGTCGTTGTTCTCGAGGATGTAGAGCAGATCGTGGGCCTCGAGGCCGTCACGGAGCTCCTCGATCGCCTTGGCACCGATGCCATCAATGCGCAGCAGATCCTCCTCGGACTTGCCAACCAGGTCGCCAACCGTCTCGATGCCGACCTCGCTGAACTTGTTGGTCCAGCGCTGCGACACGCCCAGGTCGTCGAACAGGTACAGACGAGCCTTCTCGGCGGAGATGGTGTGGCCGTTGCGGGTGAACGAACCGTCAGCACCACCGAACTCGTCGTAGCCGGCCCAGTCGAGCTGCTGCGGAAGCTGCTCGTCCAGGTCCTTGAGCTCCACAGGAGCCCACTCGGGCAGCGACTTGGCGTTGGGCGAAGCCGGACCGTCGATGTCCACGTAGCCGTCGGCCGTACGATACGTCAGCTTGGCGTTGGCGTACGGCTTGAGGCCGGTACCAGCCGGGATCTTCTTACCGACGATGACGTTGGACTTAAGATCGAGCAGGTGGTCGACCTTGCCCTCGATGGCAGCCTCGGTAAGGACGCCGGCGGTACGGATGAACGAAGCGCTCGACAGCCAGGAGTCGATGTTGGACGCGACCTTGAGCGTACCCAGGATGACGGGCTCGGCCACGGGGGCCTGACCGCCCAGACGGGCAACGCGCTCGACCTCGTCGGCAAACTCGTAGCGGTCGACGTACTGACCAAGCAGGTACTTGGAATCGCCGGGGTTGGTGATCTGAACGCGACGCAGCATCTGACGTGCGAGCACCTCGATGTGCTTGTCGTTCAGGTCGACACCCTGGCTGGTGTAGACGTCCTTGACGCTCTCGACGAAGGTGTGCATCGTCGACTCGATGTCGGTCAGCTTGCGCAGGTTGCGGAAGTTGACGAAGCCCTTGGTGATCTGGTCACCGGCGCGAACCTCGCAGCCGTCCTCGATCTCGGGCATAAAGCGCACCGAAGCGGGGACGCGACGCTCGTCGAGGACACGGGTGTGATCCTCGGAGTCGGTGAGCGTCAGCACGTACTCGGACTTCTCGGGCTTAATCGAGAGGTGGCCGGAATACGGAGCCAGCTCGGCCTCGCGACCCAGGATCTTCTCGTTGACGTTGCCGACGATATCGAACATACGGCTGACCGTAGGCAGACCCTGTGTAATATCGTCGACGCCAGCGACGCCGCCGGAGTGAATGGTACGCATCGTAAGCTGCGTACCGGGTTCGCCGATGGACTGGGCGGCAATAATGCCGACCGCGGTACCGATGGCGACCGGACGACGGGTGGAAAGATCCCAGCCGTAGCACTTCTGGCACACGCCGTACTTGGAGCGGCAGGTGAGCAGCGCACGAAGCTTGACCTTCTTGAGGCCCGCATCGACCATCTTCTGGATGTCGGCGACCTTCTCGATGTAGCCGTCCTGCTCAAAGAGCACGGTGCCATCGGGAGCCACGACGTCCTCGATGAAGCAACGGCCGACGAGGTCGGTGTTGAGGTCGGTGGTGCCGGGGATGATGAGGTTGTAGGTGACGCCCTCGTGCGTACCGCAGTCCTCCTCGCGGACGATGACGTCCTGGGCCACGTCGACCAGACGACGGGTCAGGTAACCAGAGTCCGAGGTGTGGGATGCGGTATCGACCAGGCCCTTACGGGCGCCGTAGGTCGAAATGAAGTACTCGAGCGGCAGCAGGCCCTCGCGGAAGTTCGCCTTAATGGGAAGGTCGATCGTCTCGCCGGACATGTCTGCCATCAGGCCACGCATGCCGCCGAGCTGACGCAGCTGGGTCTTAGAACCACGGGCGCCGGAGTCGGCCATCATGTACAGCGGGTTCTCCTCGTCGAACATGTCGAGCATGAGCGCTGCGACCTTGTCGGTACAAGCGGTCCACTCGTTAACGACTTCGATGTGGCGCTCCGTCTCGTTGATGAAGCCCTCCTCGAAGTACTCGTTGATCTGGTCGACGTTGGCCTGGGCGCGATCGAGCAGCTCCTGCTTCTCGGCAGGGATGAGAGCGTCCCACACCGAGATGGTAAGGCCGGCGCGAGTAGCGTAGTGGAAGCCGGAGTACTTGATGGCGTCGAGGATCGGACCGACCTTGGCCTCGGGATAACGATCGCAGCAGTCCGCAACCAGCTTGGCCACGTCGCCCTTGACCATCTTGTAGTTCATGAACTCGTAGTCTTCGGGCAGGCACTGGCGGTTGAAGATGATGCGGCCGATGGAGGTCTCGAAGCGCGCGGTCTTGTTGCCGGTGACGTCGTAGTCGACAAACTCGTTCTTGCCGTTCTTAACGCGGAAGATACGGGTGCCGTCCTCGTTGATGACATTGGCGTCGGCAGCGGACACGCGGACCTGAATCTTGGCCTGCATGTCGACCTCGGAGCGGCAGTCATAGGCGTGCAGCGCGTCGTCGAAGCTGGCGAACACGTGGTTCTCGCCCGGCAGACCGTCGCGGACCTGGGTGAGGTAGTACACACCGATGATCATGTCCTGCGAGGGGATGTTAACCGGCTTGCCGGATGCCGGCGAGCGCAGGTTGTTCGCAGAGAGCATGAGCACGCGGGCCTCGGCCTGAGCCTGGCTGGACAGCGGCACGTGGACAGACATCTGGTCGCCGTCGAAGTCGGCGTTGAAGGGCGAGCAGACCAGCGGATGCAGGTGGATAGCCTTGCCCTCGACCAGCACCGGCTCAAAGGCCTGGATGGACAGACGGTGCAGGGTCGGTGCACGGTTGAGCAGCACGACGCGGCCGTCAATGACCTCTTCGAGGATGTCCCACACAAAGGTGGCACCTCGGTCGATAGCGCGCTTGGCGCCCTTAATGTTCTCGACCTTGCCGAGCTCGACCAGGCGCTTCATGACGAAGGGCTTGAAGAGCTCCAGCGCCATGGTCTTGGGCAGACCGCACTGGTGCAGCAGCAGCTTGGGGTCGGTAACGATAACCGAACGGCCGGAGTAGTCGACACGCTTACCCAGCAGGTTCTGACGGAAACGACCCTGCTTGCCCTTGAGGGCCTCGGCGAGCGACTTGAGCGGGCGACCGCCACGGCCAGAGACCGGGCGACCACGACGGCCGTTGTCGAACAGGGCGTCCACGGACTCCTGGAGCATGCGCTTCTCGTTGTTCACGATGATCGCAGGGGCGTCCAGGTCGAGCAGGCGCTTGAGTCGGTTGTTACGGTTGATCACGCGACGGTACAGGTCGTTGAGGTCGGACGCGGCGAAGCGGCCGCCGTCAAGCTGGACCATCGGGCGCAAATCGGGCGGAATGACCGGAATGACGTCCAGGATCATGTTCGCGGGGCTGTTGCCGCCCTTCAGGAAGGCGTCAACGACTTCGAGGCGCTTAACGGCCTTCTCGCGCTTCTGCTTCTGGGAGTCCTCGTCGGCGATGATGGCCTTGAGCTTCTCGGCCTCGGAAGGGAGGTCGATGGCAGCGAGCAGGTCGCGGACGGCCTCGGCACCCATGCCACCCTTGAAGTACATGGAGTAGTAACGGGTCATCTCGCGGAACAGCGGCTCATCGGAAATGAGGTCGCGCTCGCTGAGCTTCATGAAGGCGTTGAAGGCGTCCGTGCGGAGCTGCTTCTCGTCCTTGCACTCTTCCTCGATGTCGACGATGCCAGAGGCGATCTCCTCGGGGGTCAGCGGCTCCTCGTCGGAGAACTCATCAAAGTTCTCGGGGTTGCCCTGCTCCTTGAGGGACTCGATCTGGCGGGCGCACTCGGCATCGATCCCTTCCAGATCGGCGGCGAGCTCCTCGCGCAGGTCGTCGGCGTCGGCCTCGCGAGCCTCGTAGTCAACCTCGGTGATGATGTAGCTGGCAAAGTACAGAACCTTCTCGAGGTCCTTGGACTTGATGTCGAGCATACGGCTCATCGGGAAGCTCGTGGGGCTCTTGAAGTACCAGATGTGGGACACGGGAGCGGCGAGCTCGATGTGGCCCATGCGGTCGCGACGCACCTTGGCCGAGGTGACCTCGACGCCGCAGCGCTCGCAGACGATGCCCTTAAAGCGGATGCCCTTGTACTTGCCGCAGGAGCACTCCCAGTCCTTGGCGGGACCGAAGATCTTCTCGCAGAACAGGCCGTCCTTCTCGGGCTTGAGGGTACGGTAATTGATGGTCTCCGGCTTCTTGACCTCACCGTGCGACCAGGAACGGATCTGGTCGGCGGAGGCAAGGGAGATCTTTACCGAGTCAAAATCAGTAGCTTCGAAATCTGCCACAGTCAACTACTCCTTATCAGTGGTCGTGGCGGCGACAGCCTCGGGTGCCTCGGCGGTCTCGGCATCCTGGGCCTCGACGTCGGCGTCAACGCCGGCGAGCGCAGCCAGGTCGTCGAGAGCGGAGGTCTCCTCGGCGGTCACAGGGGCGGAGGCGTCCTCGTCGGCATCGTGCATGGGCTCGATGTCCAGTGCGAGCGAACGAATCTCCTTGACGAGAACCTTGAAGGACTCGGGGATACCCGGAACCGGGACGTTCTCGCCCTTGACGATGGACTCGTAGGTCTTGACGCGGCCCACGGTATCGTCGGACTTGACGGTCAGGATCTCCTGCAGGACGTTGGACGCACCGTACGCGTACAGTGCCCAAACTTCCATCTCGCCGAAGCGCTGGCCGCCGAACTGGGCCTTGCCGCCCAGAGGCTGCTGGGTAACCAAGCTGTAAGGGCCGGTCGAACGGGCGTGGATCTTGTCGTCGACCATGTGGCCGAGCTTGAGGATGTAGGACGTACCCACAGTAATGGGCTCGCGGAACTCCTCGCCGGTGCGGCCGTCGAACAGACGGGTCTTGCCGCGCTCGTCAAGCTGGGTGACGAACTCGGGACGCATGTGATCGCCAAAGGCAGCGGTGGCCTTGTTGAGCATGTTCTTGTTGGCACGACGGATGACCTCGGCGATCTCGTCCTCCTTGGCGCCGTCGAAGACAGGCGTGGCGGTGAAGAACGGACCGGGGACGTACTTGTCGGAGTCGGCCTGCTCGGTATCCCAACCGCAGGCAGCAGCCCAGCCAAGGTGGCACTCGAGCAGCTGGCCGACGTTCATACGCGAAGGAACGCCCAGCGGGTTGAGGATAACGTCGATCGGGGTACCGTCAGCCATGTAGGGCATGTCCTCGACCGGCAGAACGTTACAGATAACACCCTTGTTGCCGTGGCGGCCGGCGATCTTATCGCCCTGCTGGATCTTACGGCGCTGGGCGACGTAGACGCGCACCTGCTCGTTGACGCCGGGAGCCAGATCGTCGCCGTTCTCGCGGCTAAAGCGGACGACGTCGATGACGCGGCCGTAAGCGCCGTGAGGCATCTTAAGGGAGGTGTCGCGGACGTCGTGGGCCTTGGCACCGAAGATGGCGCGCAGCAGGCGCTCCTCGGCGGTCAGAGCGCTCTCGCCCTTAGGCGTGACCTTGCCGACCAGGATGTCGCCAGGGCCGACCTCAGCGCCGATGCGGATGATGCCGTCCTCGTCGAGGTTGGCAAGCATGTCCTCGGAGAGGTTCGGGATCTCGCGGGTGATCTCCTCGGGGCCGAGCTTGGTGTCGCGGGCATCGATCTCGTGACGGGTGATGTTGATGGTCGTCAGCAGGTCCTCGGCCACCAGGCGCTCGGACACGACGATACCGTCCTCGTAGTTAAAGCCTTCCCACGGCATGTATGCCACGGTGAGGTTCTGGCCCAGTGCGAGCTCGCCATGATCGGTCGAAGGACCGTCAGCCAGGGGCTCGCCCTGCTCAACGGTGTCACCGACGCGCACGAGCGGACGGTGGTTGATGCAGGTGGACTGGTTGGAGCGCTGGTACTTGGCCAGGTGATACTCGTCCATGCCGCCGGCATGCTTGACGATAATCTTGGCGGCGTCGGCAAAGATGACCTCGCCGGCGTTCTTGGCCAGGGTGACCTCGCCGGAGTCCAGAGCGGCGCGACGCTCCATGCCGGTACCGACATAGGGAGCGGCGGGGTGAACCAGCGGCACGGCCTGACGCTGCATGTTAGCGCCCATCAGCGTACGCTTGGCGTCGTCGTGCTCGAGGAACGGGATCAGCGTGGCTGCGACGGAGAGCATCTGACGCGGCGAGACGTCCATGTAGTCGACGTCCTCGACGGGCACGTCGGCGGGAGCGCCGAAGGAGCCGTCGAAGTCGCGGGTACGGGCGATCACAGTGTGCGGACGAACGATCTTGCCCTCGGCATCGGTCGTGATGAACTCGTTGGTCTTGGGATCGAGCGGCGTGTTGGCCGGCGCGATGACGTGCTTCTCTTCCTCGTCAGCGGTCATCCAGTCAATCTGGTCGGTGGCAACGCCGTTCTCGACGCGGCGGAACGGAGCCTCGATGAAGCCGTACTCGTTGACGCGGGCGTAGAGGGCGAGCGAGCCGATCAGGCCGATGTTGGGGCCTTCGGGGGTCTCGATCGGGCACATGCGACTGTAGTGCGAGTTGTGGACGTCGCGGACGGCCGTCGGCACGTTGGTGCGGCGGCTGGAGCCGGACTTGTGGCCGGCAAGACCGCCAGGGCCGAGTGCGGACAGACGGCGCTTGTGGGTCAGACCGGTCAGGGGGTTCGCCTGGTCCATGAACTGCGAGAGCTGCGAGGAACCGAAGAACTCCTTGATGGAGGCCACGATCGGGCGGATGTTGATGAGCGACTGCGGGGTGATCTCGTCGATGTCCTGGGAGCTCATGCGCTCACGGACGACGCGCTCCATACGGCTCATGCCGATACGGAACTGGTTGGCAACGAGCTCGCCGACGGTACGGATGCGGCGGTTGCCAAAGTGGTCGATGTCGTCGACCTTGAAGCCCTGCTCGCCGGCAGCGAGGGACAGCAGGTAGCGCAGCGTCGCGACGATATCCTCGTCGGTGAGCACCGTGACCTCTTCCTCGGTGGTGAGGTTGAGCTTCTTGTTGACCTTGTAACGACCGACGCGAGCCAGGTCGTAGCGCTGCGGGTTAAAGAGCAGGCCCTCGAGCAGGCTGCGGGAAGCGTCCACGGTGGGAGGCTCGCCCGGGCGCAGGCGACGGTAGATCTCGATAAGGGCATCCTCGCGGGTGAGGGCGGTGTCGCGCTCCAGGGTGCGCTTGATCACATCGGAGTTGCCGAGCAGCTCGATGATGTCGTCGTTGGTGACGGCAATGCCAAGGGCGCGCAGGAACATCGTGGCGCTCTGTTTGCGCTTACGGTCGATGGAGACCATGAGCTGGTCGCGTTTGTCGACCTCAAACTCAAGCCAGGCACCGCGGGACGGGATGATCTGGGCCTTGTAGATCTGCTTGCCCGAATCCATCTCGGAGTTGTAGTACACACCCGGGGAACGGACGAGCTGCGAGACGACGATACGCTCGGTACCGTTGATGATGAAGGTGCCCTGATCGGTCATCATGGGGAAGTCGCCCATAAAGACGAGCTGCTCCTTGATCTCGCCGGTCTCCTTGTTGGTGAGACGGACGTCGGTCAGAAGCGGGGCCTGATAGGTCATATCCTTCTCGCGGCACTCCTCGACGGTGTGCGCGGGGTCGCCGAACTGATGCTCGCCGAAGGTAACCTCGAGAACATGGTTCTGGCTCTGGATGGGGCTGGATTCCTTGAACGCCTCACGAAGGCCCTCGTCCTTAAAACGCTCAAAGGATTCCCTTTGAACAGAGATAAGGTTGGGGAGCTCCATGGCCTCCGGGATTTTCCCGAAGCTGACGCGCTTGCGCTCAGTGGCAGTGTATGCGTAGGTCACCAGGTTTTTCCTCCTTCACGGAAATGCTCGGTGGGTTGGCGAGGCATAGCTTCGCCAGTTATCGCAACCTAATAGTTTATCAGGTACCGACCGTTGGGCAAGAAAAGCCTTGACGCGATTGAGTTTTTGGAGTAGCAAAGTTTTTCGACAGAAAATACGCAGGTAGATGTATGTGTATCGAACATCTGTTCATATATTTTCTGTGAACAGAGAGCCGGCAATCGCAGCTCTTATAAAAAACGGGCGCGAACCGAGGTCCGCGCCCGTAAATGTCGATGCCCGAAGGCTTATTTGCGCATCAAGCCGCCGCGCTCGTCGATGGCGTCCCAGAAGGCGCCGGCAAAGCGAGGATCGCTTGCGGCCATGAGGGCGTTGGTGGCCATCCAGCCAGAGGGAGTGCCGGTGTCGTAGCCCGACAGCGGGTCGATGACGACCGCATACATGGCCTCGCGATCGAGCGAACGGGCCATTGCGTCGGTGAGTTGAATCTCGCCGCCCTTGCCGGCCTGCTGATCGGCGAGCAGGTCCATAACCAGCGGGCTCAGCAGGTAACGACCGACGATGTACAGGTTGGACGGAGCCGCCTCGGGAGCAGGCTTCTCGACCAGACCTCCGATGCGCCAGACAGCGCCCGGCTCGGCATCGGCAACGCCCTCGGCGCCCTCGAGCGAACCGACGCGCTCGCCGGCGATAACGCCGTAGCGGCTGACTTCCTCGGGCGAGCAAGCAGCGACGGCGATAACCGAAGCGCCACCGTGCTCCTTGGAAACGGCGAGCATCTTGTCGCAGATGTCGCGGTTAGGCACAACGTAGTCGCCCAAAAGAACCAGGAAGTTCTCCCCTGCCACGGCGTCGGCAGCAGAGCGGATAGCATGGCCGAGGCCCTTGGGCTCGTACTGATAACGGAAGTCGACCGGCATACCGCCAGCGTGGGCGACGGCATCGGCATAGGCGTTCTTGCCGCGCTCGCGCAGCAGGTTCTCGAGCGAGCGATCGGGCTGGAAGTAGTTCAGCAGCTCGGGCTTGCCGGGAGAAGTAACGATGATGGCATCGTCGACCTCCTCGGGATCGAGCGCTTCCTCGACGACGTACTGAATGACGGGCTTGTCGAGCACCGGCAGCATCTCTTTGGGCGTGCACTTAGTGCCAGGCAGAAAACGCGTGCCAAGACCGGCGGCGGGGATGATTGCCTTCATGTTATTCAAAGATCCTTTCGCAGCCGCAAAAGCGGCCCATGCGTGCGGCACACAGCCGCAGACCAAATTGCGATACCCAAGTATCTTACCGCTGGAGCTATATGTCGCTACAAGGCAGAGACAATTCTTCAGCAGGTCAACGCAAATTATTGCTCGAATGGTGCAATTTTATTGCCCAACGGCAAGGCACCCGATACGACGCAAATCACAGAACATGGCAGTTTGAGCAACCGATGTCGAGGGACCGAAAAACAGAAAAGACGGGGCTCGCAATGCGAACCCCGTCTGCAAAGAAATCTGGCGAGAAAGCCTGATTACTTGAGGGTGACAGCAGCGCCAGCAGCCTCGAGCTTCTCCTTGGCAGCCTCGGCGTCCTCCTTCTTGGCACCCTCGAGAACAGCCTTGGGAGCGCCCTCGACGACCTCCTTGGCCTCCTTCAGGCCAAGGTTGGTGAGCTCACGGACGGCCTTGATGACCTGGATCTTGTTGTCGCCGAAGCCCTCGAGCACGACGTCAAACTCGGTCTTCTCCTCGGCCTCAGCAGCGCCAGCAGCGGGAGCGGCGACAACAGCGGCAGGAGCAGCGGCGGAAACGCCGAAGGTGTCCTCGATAGCCTTGACGAGCTCGGAAGCCTCGAGAAGGGTCATTTCCTTAAGAGCATCGATGATCTCATCGGTGGTAAGCTTAGCCATTTCTAAGTCCTTTCGGTTTCCGTGCGGATGCACGGAGATCAGTTAAAACACGGCGCGAATGCGCCAGGGGTGCGGCGTTGCCGCCGCGGGTGAAAACAGCGACTAGGCTGCCTTCTGCTCGGAGACCTGCTGGATCGAACGAGCGAGACCAGAGGAAACGCCGTTGACGCAGACAGCGATGTCGCGAGCGAAACCGGAGATGAGACCGGCGATCTGGCCGAGAAGCTGATCCTTGGTGGGCAGCTCGGCGATAGCCTTAACATCATCAGCGGAAACGGCCTTGCCGTCGGAGATACCGCCCTTGATCTCAAGGACGCCCTTGGACTTAGCGGAGAAGTCCTTAAGGGCCTTAGCGGCCTCGACCGGCTCGGACTCGTAGAACACATAAGCGACGGGGCCGGCGAGAATCTCGTCGAGCTCGGGCTGCTCCTGGTTCTTGAGAGCGATCTTGACCAGGTTGTTCTTGTAGACCTTCATCTCGGCGCCGCACTCGCGAAGCTGATGACGCAGCTCCTGAGCCTGCTTAACCGTCAGACCGTTGTAGTTGACGACGAACAGACCGGCGTTCTCGGCGATACGGGACTCAATCTCTGCAACCTTGTCGATTTTGTACTGCTGGGGCATGAATTACACCTCCTCGAATTCTTTCCGGGCACGGTCCGCCACAAGGACGTGACGGGGGCATGTCCAAAAAGAAAGCCCCCGCGCTGCATGAGCGACGGGGGCGAGAAGACATATCTACTCGACCACCTCGGCTGGCGGGAAGTCCCATTAAGCTCGCGGGTAAGACCCGTTTGCGCCGGCTGTCTCTGGCAGCGGATTCGTGCGTGAACCGAAAATATTATGGCGGGGACCCCGGCGTCGGTCAACGGAAAACCGGGCTGCACACAATTCCACCATCCGGCACGCGCCGCCGAAGGCCAGGCGCAAGGTTTTCGCTCGGTCAAGTCCTGGCTCGCACGAAGAGCACATTAAGTGCTCTTCGGCTCGTGCGGAATCTACGAAAACCTTGCGCCTGGCCTTCGGCGGCGCGTGCCTGCCTTGACTTTGGGCAGCCCGGTTTTTCGTTGGCTGACGCCCCCGCTCATAATGCTTGGGTCGGTGGGCTGATGTGTTGCGTCCCGTTGGGCTATAAGGTTGAAATGAAGGTGGACAGGCGATTTAGGCCTTCGTCCAGGTTTTCGTCGGAGACGCAGTAGCTGAGGCGGATGTGGCCTTCGGTGCCGAAACAGTCGCCCGGGACTAGGGCTACGTTTGCTTCTTTGATGGCTTTGATACAGAAGTCTTCGCTGGTTAGGCCGAACTTTTTGATGCTTGGGAAAGTGTAGAAGGCTCCTGCGGGCTCTACTACGTCGAGGCCCATGGCGTCTAAGGCTGCGAGCACGCGTTCGCGACGGGCTCGGTAGACTTTGAGCATGGGGGTTGGGTCGACGGCCAGGGCTCGGGCTGCGGCGTCCATTTCGAAGGAGACAGCACTCGATACTAAGTATTGGTGGGCCTTTGCGATCTCGGCGATGACGGGGGTTGCCGCTGCGAGCCAGCCCAGGCGCCAGCCAGTCATAGCCCAGGGCTTGGAGAAGCTCTCGATGACGACCGTCTGCTCGCGTAGCTCTGGGTGGCGCTGGGCAAAGCGCTCGTAGCCATCCACATAGACCAGACGGTTGTATACGTCGTCGCAGACTACGTAGATGCCCGCCTGCTCCGCTACGCGCGCCACGGCGTCGAGCGATGCCGCGTTGAGGATGCAGCCCGTGGGATTGTTGGGCGAGCAGATAACGATGGCCTTGGTCGCCGGGGTCACGCAGGCGCGAAGCGCTTCCTCGTCAATCTGAAATTGCGCGGGCTCCGTATCCAAAAAGACCGCTTTGGCGTGGTTGGCAACGACGATGCTCTCGTACAGGCCAAAGGCCGGCGTGGGGATGATGACCTCGTCGCCGGGATTGAGCATAGCCATGAATGTTGCCGACAGTGCCTCGGTCGCACCGTCGGTCAGGATGACCTCATCGGCGGAAAACGCCAGGCCCGCGTCCCCCATGTAGGCAGATAACGCCTCACGCAGGGCGGGGCGACCGTTGTTGGGCGGATAGTGCGTGTCACCGCGGTCCAGTGCGGCGGTCACCTCGGCGCTAATCACATCGGGCGTGGGAAAATCGGGCTCGCCGAGCGCGAGCGCGATGCACCCCGGGTGCTGGGCGGCGAGCGCATTGATCCGGCGGATACCGGAGGGCTTGAGCGTGGCAAGCGAGGTATTCATGGGCAGACGCATGGCGTTCCTTTCGTAAGGGTTGCACTAGGATAGCGCGGCGAGGCGCCGCCAGACGGTGTAACCTAAACGGAAACGAGCCGGAAAGGAGATGGCATGGAGACGATCGCGCGCGGCGATAAGCCCAAAACGCTGCAAACTATTGCGTATATCAGTATTCCCAATAGCGCCGATCTTGATTTTTTGCTCTGGGACCTGCAGGATGCCATCGCGGCGTATGCCCGGCTTTCCGGTACCGCGCTCCCCCACCCGGTCGATTTGGAGGCGGATGATGCCGACGGCGTTGCCGATGGCATCGTACTGGCCATTGAAGATGTGGCTGACGATGAGACGTTGACAGCTATCGAGCAGGCTCTTGAGCGCTTTGGCGGTACGGGAACGCGTGTCTATGCTGCGATTCGAGCCGCGCAAGAGGGCGCTGAGCAGGCGCGTGGGACCGCCGTTCGTCTGTACAAGGCATGCGAGCGCCATGACCAATTGTGGTGCGGCGGCGTTGCCATCTGCGCCGGTGGCGGCATCGCAGCGCTTCACCATTCCCCACGCATGGGTCTCTTACGCCGGCCATTTTCCGAAGCGATGGACAAGCTCGTAGGCGCCGTTCGCATGGGCTGCTCCGTCGAGCATGCGCAGCGACTTGGCGACGGCAATGCCGGTAGCGTCGACGTCGACGGCATGGTTTGCGCCGAGCCAGCCGTGCCCGCGCCGGTCTGGCGAGGCGTTCTGAAACGTCTGGGCGCCCATGCTCAATCAAATATCTAAATTAGAGAGCGGCCCAGTCAACGGCTTCGTGCCAACGCTCAACAAGACGCTCCAGGCGCCAGGCGGCATTGGCAGGGCTTGTCGAGGGCAGGACGATGGCGGGCAGCCCGGTGCGTTCTTGTAGATAGCGCTTGTAGAGCCGGCCAGCTGTACCACCGTTACATATCACCTGCTCAATGGGAGCTGCGTCGGTAATGCGCTCGATATGTGCCGGCACAACGTTGCGAATGCTCGCGTCACTCGAGCCCTTAATGTCGCAGCTCTCGATCACATCCCACAGGGCCACGCCGCCGTTCAGCAGCATGGCCCGCTTGGCGGCAATCGAGGCGTCGAGCGTCGCAGGCTCGCTGTCTGCCAAGGGGTCGCCCTCGTTGGGCGGCACGGGCACACCGAGGCACGCGGCCATCACGCGCCAAAAGCGATTCTGAGGGCTGCCGTAATAAAAGGCATTGGCGCGCGAAAGCACCGAGGGAAACGATCCCAGCACCAAAACGCGCGAGTGCTCGTCAAACACGGGCTCAAACCCATGCTCAATATGCTGATAGCCCTCGTCCGGCGCAGCCATGAATTAGGCCCTCAGCAGATAGCGCACCTCGTAGGGTGCAAGCTCAAGGGTACCCGTCAGCCCGACCGCGGGCGCACCGTCGGCAAGCAGATCGACAAAGGAGCCGTTGAGATCGCCGGCGCCAAAGGTGTAAGGCTCGTCTACGGCATTCACCGCCACGAGTACCGTCGCGCTGTCACAGGCGCGCTCGAACAGCAGCTGCTTGTTCTGGATCACCACGTTGCGATAGGCACCGTAGTTGAGAGCACGGGCCGCCGCGTCGTCGGCCGAGCGCAGGTGCGTGAGCTGCTTGATGAAGGCCGTCAGCTCGTTGGGCGCAGGCTCATCGAGCGCAGGTCGCAGCGCCCAGTCGCCATCGGGGCCGCCCTTTTCGCCGGCGATTCCCCACTCGCTGCCGTAGTAGACGCACGGAATGCCCGGCATGCCAAACAGCATGCCATAGGCGGGGCGCAGGCAGGACTTGTCGGTAAGGATGCTCGCCAGGCGCGGCACATCGTGGTTGTCGACAAACGACAGCAGATGCTTGCCGCGGTAGATGCACCAGGGGTCGCCGCCAAACTGACGGTGCAACGAATGGGCGATTTCGAACATGTTGACCGAGTTAAAGCTGGAGTACAGGCCCTTGTAGCACTCGTAGTTGGTGCAGGAGTCGAGCATCTCGTCGTTGACGATCTGATTGTAGTCGCCGTGGAGCGTCTCGCCGATCAGCACAAAGTCGGGCTTGAGCTCACGGGTAAAGGAGTGTAGGCGGCGCATAAAGTCGCGGTCGAGCATATAGGCGACATCCAGGCGCAGACCGTCGACGCCAAAGACGTCGGCCCAACGGCACACGGACTCAAGCAGGTAATCGACCACAGCGGGATTTTGCAGGTTGAGCTTCACAAGCTCAAAATGGCCTTCCCAGCCCTCGTACCAAAAGCCGTCGCCATAGCAGGAGTCGCCGTCAAAGCTGATGCGGAACCAGTCCTTGTACGGCGAGTCCCACTTGTGCTCTTGCACGTCGCGGAAGGCCCAAAAACCGCGGCCGACGTGGTTAAAGACGGCATCGAGCACCACGCGGATGCCATGGGCATGCAGCGTGTCGCATACGACGGCAAAATCGGCATCCCCGCCCAGGCGACGGTCGATATGGCGCAGGCTGCGCGTATCGTAGCCGTGGCTATCGGATTCGAGCAGCGGGTTGATCAGTACAGCGCCAATACCGAGTTCCTGCAGGTAGTCGGCCCATTGGGCGATCTTCATGATAGGAGCATCGGGGTTGGTTGCAGCGTTGGCAGCCTGGGCGAGCTCATCATCGGCAACGGGTGCGGCGTTTTCGCGCGGAGCCCCGCAAAAGCCCAGCGGATAGATCTGATAGAACGTCGTCTCGTATGCCCACATAACAGCCTCCCGGTAAGCTCAACACAACGACATCCATTGTATGCCCAGCTTGTATCCTCTCCCCCAAAATAAGTTGCGGTGAAATACGGACTGTTTGCCGGGTTTATTGGGCCCAGCAGTCCGTATTTCACCGCAACTGATGAGGTGACATGATTAGGCGACGGGCTTGGCGCGACGGATGGCCGGGAACAGCACCGTGATGGCGAGGATGACGCCCACGACGGCGATCGTGCCGCCCGCGTAGCCGATCCAAGCGATGCCCGGGCCCGACACCACGGCGCCGCCAATCGCCGTGCCCGTACCAATACCCAGATTGAACAGGCCCGAGAAGATCGACATGGCGACAGCCGACGAATCCGCCGGCGTGTACTTGATGAGCTCGGCCTGGAACGCCACGTTAAAGGCCGTGGCGCAGCAACCCCATAGTGCGCACACAGCGAGAACCGCAGCAAGCGACGATGCGGCCGAACCCATGAGCAGCAGAGCCACCGGCACGCCGGAGAGCGTGATAGCCAAGAACGGGAAGCGATGCCCATCGAAAAGGCGGCCAAACAGCCAGCTTCCGAGCAGACCAGAGCAGCCAAACGCCGTCAGCGTCATGGTAATGGCACCCGCGTCGACGTGCGCGACCTGCGCTAGGAACGGCTCGATATAGCTGTAGCTTGCGTAATATCCGGTCGCCATAAAGACCGTGACCGCGTAGAGCGCGATCAGGAACGGGTTCTTGAGCAGCTCGGGCAGTTGTTTGACGGTAAAGCGCTCGCCCGCCGGCATGGCCGGGAACACCGCGGCCTGGTACACCACCGCGGCGGCAGAGAAGGCCCCGACCACGGCGAATGTCATGCGCCAGCCCACAGCCAGCCCGATGGCGCGGCCGATCGGCAGGCCAAAGATCTGCGCGATGGACGAGCCCGTGGCGATCATGCTGATGGCGAGCGCCCCGTGGCGGGTGTCGACCAGGCGCGAGGCCATGATCGAGGCGACCGACCAGAACACGGCATGTGCGCAAGCGACCACCAGGCGCGCACAGACCAGGATGGGATATGTCGGTGCCACGGCGGACAGGAACTGACCCAGAGAGAACACGGCGAGCACGCCGAGCAGCATACGCTTGAACTCAAAGCGCGAGGCAAACACCATGAGTGGCAGCGACAGCAGCATGACGCCCCAGGCATAGACCGAGATCATGATGCCTGCCTGGGCCTCGGTGAGCGAGAACGACGCGGCGATATCAGTCAGAAGGCCGATGGGCATAAACTCCGACGTGTTGAACACGAACGCACAGCAAGCGAGCCCGATAAGCGGGAGCCACTGCCTGAGTGCGATACCACCTTGCTTTGTTTGAGCCATATAGAAAAACCTCTCCGATTATCTTGAGCGGTGGGTGATTATAGCAATGAGAAGTCTATAAAATGAGCAACAAAAGAATTCTTGGAAAACGATCGTTAACAGACGGCGCGCCAATTCTGCTTAGAAAGCAAGGTACGCAGGAACTCAATGTCGAAAACGCGGCTTCATCTTCGGGCTATCGCGCCTGCTCGGATACGCACAAGGACACCCCCATGAGCACGTCAATTTCGAGCCAGCTCGCAACCGCACAATGAACTAGCAAAAGCAGCATATAAGCAAACGCCCCATAATAAAGTCCCTCATGTACAAGCGCCGTCACTGAAAGTGCCGACGGCAGCGCCGCACTCGAAACTACCCATCCAACAAGAACCTGGATAGCGCAACTTGCAACCAGGTTCCATGCCACCAGCAGCGTTGCGGGACGCGCGATTTCTCTGCAGGAGGAACGAAGCACCGCGATCGAACGCATGACGTAGCGTGGTGCAAACCGAATGCCTCGTAGTCCCCTCTGCTCCACGTCCGCATCTTCAATCAACACGAATACGAACGACGCGGAAAGAAGCGTCACGATTACTGCCACCACAAGCGAGCACAACACCCCGAGATGACTGCTCGCAAGCGAGGCAAAGACTACAATTGCCGATAAAATCAAGTGAACCAAATAAATTAGTAACGCCCCAGAAATCTGGAGGGGAACCGTCGAGGCCAAGAGACAAACCGGAGGGGTTCGAACAGGTTGCACCGTCTCTTTGGACCGGTCGACGGCAAATAATGAAAAAGCCACATTCGATAGAAGCAGGTTTAAAAAGGCCGCGACCACAGTGCAAATAAGCGTAATTGACGGATTGATATAGGCGAGCTCAGTTGCAACGTTTGATACACCAATTTGAAGCGCGCTCGTAACAAACAAGGGGATATATAACGCCATCGTGCAGCCACTCCGGCATCCCTTCGCCCGATCGCCCGATTCCAGAAAGACATTGAAGTTCTCTCGCAAGTTCACTCTATACCCGTTTTCTTACTAGGCAGGGCGAACGGGCGCCAATATAAACGCCGGTCCGCCCATCCATAATTTCTAGTTTTAACGTCTAGACTAGTCTGTCCAGCCGTCGATGTAGTCGCGGTTAAGCTCAAAGTACTGCGCGGCGATATCTTTCGCCAAGGAGTACGAATTAACGAGCGGGTGCATCGCGAGGCTCTCGACAATGTCGCGCTTCGATCGGTTAACGATGCCACGCGCCACGGTGCGCTCGTAGTACTTGACGCGACGAATCAATTCGAGGTTTCCCGCGGGCACAGAATCGGCTTCAACGCGATGCGGTACACAGCCATCGGTGGAGATATCGCACGTTGACTCAATGACATCTGTATCGAGAAGGCCGGGGATGGCGCCATTGTTGGGGGTGCACAGGATCATCTGCTGCGTCTTGCCAGAGCGAGCAATATCCATGAAACGGAGCGCGACACCTGCGTATCCGCCAGCATCTTTGCCGTACACGTCAAACGTCCACGGCTTGTCGCGGTGAATACCTGTCTCGGCCGCCATGTAGTTGTTTTCGCGCATTCCGTACCACTTCTCAAAGCACGCGAGGCCCTTTTCGAAGTCGTTCTCAATATCGATAGATGCAAGCTCGCTCGTCATTTCTCGATTAATTTCTTCAATGAGTTCGCCGCGCGTCTGGGGCGAAGAGAGAACATTGGCAACGGCGCGCTCGCGATAGTAGAAATAGTATAGGTACTCATTTGGCACGCATCCGCGATTTAGAACGAGATCCTTCTCGAAGAACCTAAGATCTGTATGAGCATATGCTCCGTCGTCGTTGATCAAGTCGGGCATGATGTCCTCGCCGTCAACCGTCACATTGCGGAAGAACGAGAGGTGGTTGAGTCCATAGCACTCGCCCTGAACCGATGCGGGATCAACGCCTTTATACTCGGCAAACTGATGCAACATGCCCGAGGGGGCATCGCAAATGCCATAAGTAAAATCATAGCCCATATCGCGTAGGGCCTGAGATACGACGCCAGCGGGATTAGTAAAGTTAAACACCTTGACGCCCGGCTTTGCGTACTTCTTGATTAACTCGCAATACGAAGCAAGCGCAGGGACAGAGCGCATGGCAAAAGACACGCCGGCTGCGCCAGTCGTCTCTTGGCCAAGAACCCCATGTGAAAGAGCAATGCGCTCATCGCGAACGCGCATATGGTCCCCACCGACGCGAATCGTCGTGATCACGTAATCGGCGTCCTTAACGGCCTCGACTGCATCGCCCGTCAGTGAAAAATTAAGCGTGGGGCAAAGCATGCCCGAGACATGGGCGGCAAGGCCACCGTAGATGCGCAACTTCTCGGGATCATTGTCCATAAACACAAGTTCATCGATTCCAAGCGATGACGCCTGCTGGGCTATGCTCTTTGCCAAAAACATGGAGCGGACGCCACCGCCACCTATGACCGTAAGTTTCATATCGAAACCCCCAAATAGCACATTCAATATTGCATGGTTCGCCTGTGTATGGATATTGTATCCAGCATGGAGGGCCGCTTCCCGCCCCGGCTGCAAGGCGGGAAAGGAATTCCCCAAGGAGTTATTATTTACGCAACGGAAGCGGCCGCACACGTCCGGCGGGAAGGGGCACCGATGGTTGATAAAAAGCAGATTTCCAAGCTCTACTCAGCCGCAAAGCTATCCGAAACCGAGCAAAGCGTACTCGAATACCTGCTCAACAATATCGACACCCTCGATGATATTGGTATAAAACCCGTCGCTATGGCATGCTTTACCAGCATGACGACAGTCATCAGGCTTTCGAAAAAGCTCGGCTACCGTGGCTACCGCGAAATGATGTACGATCTTAAGCACCTTCAGCATGTCTCCCGCGAAATGAATCAATCACTCAAAGACAGTAGCGTCCACTTCGTGTGCCACACCGGAGATGTAGACGTATTCATCGCCGCACTGCATCGCAACAGAATGATCGGAGTAAACGGAGAGGGCTTCTCACGCATCGTTGCACAGTACATGGCGACCAAGCTCGTTGGACTTGGCTTTTTGGCCGTCATACAGGACTTCCTAGAAACCGATCAGTTTGTCGAATCCAACCGAAATACGCTCAGCTGCATGATGCTCATATCCAAATCGGGTCAGACAGAAGCCATCCTGGAAACCGCAAGGGCATGCCACGACGCGGGCATTACGACCCTCGCGTTTACTGGCAACGAAGACAGCGAGCTCGCCAAGACGGCAGACGCGATCTTTACGATACATGACGATCACCCAATGGATCTTAAGAACGTTAAGCCTAACTGCTTTACCGGAAGTTGTATTCTCGCATTCGAAGAACTATTGAGTATCTGCCTTGACAATCTAAAACAAGAAGGCTTGGCCCCCTGAATCATGCGATAGGAAGCCAAGCCCTGGAATTGCGCTATGCAATTGAAAGCCACTTGCGCGTTTTACTCGTCACCGAGAACTTCGTGCACCTCAGAAGCGACTTCGCCGACACGAGGACCGTAAATGACCTGGATTGCCTTGTCGCTCAGGCGGATAACGCCCATAGCTTCAAGATTCTTGGTGAACACCTCGTCGTCTGCAACCTTAGAACCATCCTTGACAATCACGCGAAGACGTGAGATGCAGTTGTCAAGATCATCAATGTTGTCGGCTCCACCAAGCGCTTCGACAATGCCGACAGCAAGCGCGCTGTCCTTGGTCGCACGGCCCTGGACCGCCTTCTCGGGAGTGCTATCAGACTCGCCCTTTGCCTCAGCGGCCTTTGCCTCGAACTCGGCCCTGCTGTTGATCAACTCAATATCGTCACCATCGTCTCGACCGGGCGTCTTGATATCGAACTTAGTAATAAAGAACCGGAAGAGGAAGAAAGCTGCCAGGAAAAAGGCGGGGAGCAGAATAAGGTACGGAAGCAGATTAAGCTTCTCGGGGCGGAATAAGAATGGGATCAGGTCCTTGATATTTCCCTGGTACACCGAAACGCCCATTGCCTCCGAGAGAACTTCACCCAGTCCGGAAAGCGGAGCGTAAACGCCAAAGTAGAGCCAGGGGGCGGCAAACAGGAACGTAAAGAGAATAGGCTCCGTAACGCCAAAGAAAACAGTCGAAATCACTGTGGGGATTAAAAGACCAGCAACCTTCTTGCGGTTCTGGGGCTTGGCACAAGACCACATAGCAAGGGCGATGCCCGGGAACAACGCGTAATCGTTAATGCCATAGCCAGCCATGAAGGCCCTAACCAAGAGCTTGTCGCTGCTGGGAGAAGCGAGCTGTGCAAGCTGGATAGCGCTATTGCCCACCACACGCGTTCCATCGACGACCATGGAGCCGCCAAGCTCAGTCCAATACATGGGCGTCTCGAGCAGCGGATGCAAGCCAAACGGCACAAGGCTCTCGAGCACCCAGCGATAGACAAACGTACCGACCAGACCGGAGCCTTTCACGAACGTCGCAATACCCGAAAAGCATCCACCGATGACGGGCCAGACGAAGTACATGATGCCGCCCAGGATGCCACCGGCGACCAGCGATACAATGGGGACCGTTCGACTACCCGCAAAAAACGCCAGCGCCGTCGGAAGCTTGGTCTTGTAAAAACGGCCGGTGATCCAGGCGACCAGGCAGCCCACGATAATGCCGCCAAAGACACCAGAGCTGTAACCAAAAAAGCCGAGCGAGGTAGTGTAGAGTGCGGACTGCTCACTCGCCTGAATGGACGTAAGGCCGACCTTCTGAAGAGCTTCCACCGTTGTATTGTCGGCAGCCAAGCCAGCTGCTCCAAGCAGAATCTCAACCGTCTTGAGCATGGTGAGATAGCAGACAAGGGCAGAAAAGGCAGCCCAGCCCTTCTCTTTGCGAGACAAGGAGAAGGCGCAGCCGACGGCAAACAAAACACCGAGGTTTCCAATGATTACCTCGCCGAGACCCTTAAATACCGAGAAGAACGTAAAGATCGGCGAAGCGGCATACCAGTCCCAATTAACGCCAAGGGACACAAGGGTCAGTTCGGTCGTAAAAACGCTACCGATACCCAAAAAGAGACCGGAAATGGCAATGAGCGTAATCGGAATGTTAGCGCCGGAATAATTTAGCCAAATATAGTCGGCCGAGATTGACCAATCCCGGCCGACCCATTTTAGCCAACACGCCCGCATCTATGACTTTCCTATCGCATTCCTACATCCCCTCGGGCTGGATCCCCCTCACCT
>DBFAQQ010000033.1:0-29400 GCA_048236535.1 Collinsella sp.
GGGGTTAAGTTTGTCGCGAGTTCCGCACGCAAAGGAAAGCACTTAATGTGCTTTCCGTCTTGCGCAGGACTGTAGAGCAGCAAACTTAACCCCCGCCCTCGGCCCCGGAGACCCTCCCGGATGGCCCAGAAAAATTTTTTCAAAAAAGTTGTTGCGCGCCGGACAGACTTCTGTGTATACTAATCCCCGCAGCGCACGCGAGCGGAAACAAACGCGAACGACTGCCTGGGGAGTTAGCTCAGTTTGGTTAGAGCGCCGGCCTGTCACGTCGGAGGTCGCGGGTTCGAGCCCCGTACTTCCCGCCAACGCAATTAAAGCCACGTCTTCGGACGTGGCTTTTTGCGTTTGATGCACTTTGTTTCGATAGAACGATCGCCCTGGTGCATCTTCGCCCAGAATCCTCGCGCCTTCGGGAACGCAAGTAAAATCCAATAAGTATATCTGTCTGAACAACAGCTTTGTTGCGCAACACCTGTTCTACGAGACAGGGGGTTAGGTTATACTAAATTGCACTGTGCGCCGCATCTGATGCATTTCGCTCCAAGCGCGGCACTCAGTGGATATCCGATTTACCATTTGGATGTCCTGGCGGTCATTTAGCGTCTCGACACAAGCTCGGCCCCGGAGCTCGTTCGAGCTGTTCGTATTCCTTGAAAGGGGAAAAATGGACATATCGAGGAAGACTGATTACGCCCTTCGTATGCTGGCGATGCTTGCTGAGGATCCGGAGTGTTTGCTTTCTGTTCGCACCGCTGCCGAAGAGGTCAATGTTCCGTATTCGTTTGCCCGCTCGATTCAGCACGGTTTGGTCCAGGCCGGTATTGTGGAGAGCCTGCGTGGCGTCCACGGTGGCATGCGTCTCAAGGTCAGTCCGGACGACGTCACTATCCGCCAGGTCGTCGAGGCCGTTCAGGGTCCTATGGTTATGAACGACTGCACCGCGCCCGATGGTGACTGTGCGCGCATGGGCGCGTGCTGCTATCATCCCCTGTGGGCCGGAGCTCAGGCGTTGATGCGCGACTACCTCGATTCCGTTTCGCTCGGCGACATCGTCGCTCACCGCCAGTTCCCGGCCGTCGATCCCAAGTTCGCCGACCGCGAAGCGTTTCCCGAGTACGCCACCTGCGCGTGCGCTTACCGGGAGGAATAGCGCCGCATAAGGAGCATAGCCATGATTCAGGACCCCTTTCGTTCGATGATTCGTTCGGAAGGGGTCCTGCGTTATCGCGACCTTCCGTGGCGCCGCACACGCGATCCGTACATCATTTGGCTTTCTGAGGTCATGCTGCAGCAAACACAGGTGCCGCGTGTGGAGGCGCGCATGCCGGTGTGGCTCGATCGCTTTCCGACTGTGCAGGCGCTTGCCCAGGCCGCGCCTTCCGATGTTTTGGACGCTTGGCAGGGCATGGGCTACAACCGACGCGCTCTGGCGCTTCACGGGGCCGCTCGGCGCGTTGTAGAGGACTGGGACGGGGAGTTTCCGCGTGAGACGCGTGACTTGGTCGCTCTGCCTGGTATTGGCCCGGCAACGGCGCAGGGTATCCGGTCGTTTGCGTTTGATCTTCCGGGTGTGTATCTAGAGACCAACGTGCGCACGGTCTTTTTGCATCATTTCTTTCCCGATGTGCCGGCTGTTCCCGATCGCGAGCTGGTGCCGCTGATTCAAGCCGCCTGTCCGGCGGCCCCCGGTGCGGTGGCGGATGAGATCGCGCCCTTTGCCGTGCCTCAAGACGATGCCGACACGCCGCGCGCGTGGTATTACGCGCTGCTAGATTATGGCGCGTATCTTAAGAAGACGCTGCCCAATCCGTCCAGGCGCTCGGCGGGCTATAGTCGTCAGTCCAAGTTCGAGGGCTCGCGTCGCCAAAAACGCGCCCATATTGTGCGCATGCTACTGGCTGCGCGCGATGGGCGGCCGGCGGGGATAACGCTTGCTGATGCCGTGGTGGGCGTTAACGAAATGGAGACGGCAGCCGGTCGCGGGCCGGTCGAGTGCGAGCTTGTCGCGGGCATTCTAGCCGACCTGGAGCGTGAGGGCTTTTGCCGAGCCGAGGGCGATCGCTGGTTGAGTGTGTAGCCCGCTCAAATCTGAAGAACGGGATTGTAAGGTTTAAATTCGCGGCTTGAGGGCATCCTAAAGACAAGGTCGCTCAAAGCCTATGGGCGGCACGTGTTGAAGGGAAGTACACCTATGGATTTTGAGAATTCCCAAACCAAGAAGAACCTCGAGACCGCTTTTGCCGGTGAGTCCCAGGCACACACCAAGTATCGCTACTACGCATCTAAGGCCAAGAAGGATGGCTACGTTCAGATTTCGAATATCTTTGCCGAGACGGCGGGCAACGAGTCCGAGCACGCCAAGCTGTGGTTTAAGTATCTGCACGACGGCGCCGTTCCGGGCACTCTGGACAACCTGCGCGACGCCGCCGCGGGCGAGAACTACGAGTGGACCACGATGTACGACGAGTTCGCCAAGACCGCCGAGGAGGAGGGCTTTGCCGAGATCGCCGAGAAGTTCCGTGGTGTCGCCGCCGTCGAGAAGGCCCACGAGGAGCGCTACAACAAACTCGTCGAGCGCATCGAGTCGGGCGAGGTGTTTGAGCGTGAGGGCGTGAAGGTATGGAAGTGCCTGAACTGCGGGCACCTGCACGTTGGTGCCGAGGCGCCTGAGGTGTGCCCGGTGTGTAACCACCCGAAGGCGTACTTTGAGGAGCAGGTGGTGAACTACTAGCGCGTGGCGCTGGCTGCTGCGGAGCGCAGGGCGGGAAATGCCTTTCCCTCTCGCTCACGGCTGCGCAGGGTCGCGCGAGGCAAAGGCATTTCCCGCCCTGCGCTCCGGCGTTGGGTCGTCGCGTGCTCGTTACAGAAAAGCTGATAAGAAGTTTGTGTGCCGCCCCTTATGGGGCGGCACGTTTTTGTGGGGGCCGGTTGGGGCGGTGACGTTGCTTAGAGGGTACACTGGGTAGCGTTGGCTATTCGTTTCCTCTTGTGAGGTGTTGGTTATAGGTAAGAAGTCTCGGGCTCGGGTTGCTGCGGCGGGAACTCGCAAGGATCCTGGTCGTCGGGTTGCCGAGGGTAAAAAGGTCGATCGTGTCGAGAAGGACAAGAAGGTTGGCGCGCATGCTCATCCTGAGTGGGCGCCTCATTTGAATTCGGCTAGTGAGGATTTGACTGCCAAGTTGTTTACTCTGGTCGAGGTAATTTTGGGCGTGGTGCCCCTTGTGGTTATCGGTTTATTCTTGGCTTCGAAGGACGCCACGAGTGTCGATAAACTCACCGAGGTCTTTTCGCAGGACCCCTCGATGGTGGTCTCGTTTATTTCTGCGTGCTTGCAGCCGTTTGTGGCGTACATGCTGTATATGGTCTACCGCAAATACTGCGAGGGTGATGCGGGCTTTGCCGCCGGTAACCTGATCGGTCTTTTGTGCTCCGAGATCCTACTGCTCAATATCCCGGGCGTCATCGGTATGGGCATCTTGCTGTGGCGTGTTTGGCGCAACGTCGCCCCGCACTTTGAGAGCTGGCTGTTTGAGCGCCGCGTAATGGGCGTGCTGGCAGACATTGCGGGCTCGCTCGTGATTTTAGCCTTGGCGTTTATGTGCGCTACCGCCGCCCGCGGTCTCGCGGGCATGTAGTCTGTTCTCACCGACCACGGGGCGCAGGGCGGGGAAACCTTTCCCTCTCGCTCACGGCTTCGCAGGGTCGCGCGAGGCAAAGGTTTCCCCGCCCTGCGCCCCGGCGTTGAGTCGTCGCATGCTCGTTACAGAAAAGCTGATAATAAGTTTGTGTGCCGCCCCTTTGGGGCGGCACTTTTTGTGTGGG
Source organism: Collinsella sp. (assembly GCA_048236535.1). Lineage (GTDB taxonomy): Bacteria > Actinomycetota > Coriobacteriia > Coriobacteriales > Coriobacteriaceae > Collinsella. The sequence goes on from DBFAQQ010000033.1 coordinate 3,823, forward strand.
GTCCCGGTCTCCACAATTTTCGTCAAGCTATTGGTTAGATTTTGGTCAGTTGGCGTAAGGGTGGAAGGCCAAAAGATTGTTGGCGAAAAAAGCTCAGAGAAAGTGCTGGTAGGGGAGTTGTTGAGCTTTTCGACAGCTTTTGAGCAAAAGAAACTTTGTGGCTATTGCCGGCGATTGCGTTGTCGCGGTCATGGCGGTGCGGGATGCTGGTCGTAAGCGTCGAATGCTCCGATTTTGGAGGCCAGCATGGATCTGTTTCTTGAGACTCCGCAGCAACAAGCTGAGCGCATGCTGCGTCAGCAGCAACGACTCATGGAGATGCAAATGCAAGGGGCGGCAGCCCAGCCCTTTGCGCAAAATGTCGTGCCCGCTGCTGTACCTGCAGCTGTGCCCGGGTGCGAATCGGCACCAGAGGCCTATTCCGTACAGCAAGATTCATATGCGCAGGAGCTCGCGTTCGACAAGCGTCGTGCGCGTCGTCGCCGTGTGGGCCAGCGCTTGCGCACATTGGCGATGATCGTGCTCATCCCGTTAGGGCTTGTGGCCATCTTTCTGGCATCGTATGCCCTCACGTGCATCCTCAACGGCGCATCGCCCAACGAGGTGCTCCAACATCTAGCGGCTCTCGGCCAGCGCCTAGGCGATGTCGTAGCAACCATTCGCGCCGGCTGGGAGAGTTAGCGTTTGTCACGTTAGGACTTCTGGGGTGTAGGGATTATCGCCATGAGTAGAATCCTCACATCCTGGGAATTCTGTCATGCGACTGAATAGTATTATTGATGATGAATAATAATAGAAAATGCCATGTTAAGGTACTTAACGACATCCTTGGAGGATCTGGCGTCGTCGCCTTCGGAGCGGAGTTATCAAGAGATGGTCTGTGCATACAGGCAATACAAAAAGGAGGTGCTCGGTTGAATCTGACCTTTGAGGGATTCTTAAAAGGCTATTGCCGAGAGCTATCCGGACAGCAATCGCTCAGTTTTAGAAAACTGGTTAAGCAAGCGACGACGGTTGCGCCGCGCGTGGCGGAGCCCCTGTTTTTGCTCGCTTTGGCACAGGGTAAAGCCGAATACGTTCTGGGCTTATCCGAGGGTTCGTGGATGGAAGAGGGTTACCGAGGCGTTTTGTCCTTGTACGCCCAAACGGGTAGCCTGGCATCTCTATGCGCCGAGGATAAACTTCCTAATCGTTATGCCAACGTTTGGCGTGCGTATAGAGCGGTGAAGGAAAAGCCAGTGGCGGACAGAAGGATCAACGCCCTGATGCGAAAAAGAACGTTGGGAGCGCTAGAGGAATCGGGCGTAACGCGCTACGGTCTCTGCCGCGATTTGAATCTGAATAAGGGAAACGTGTACGCATATTTAGCCGGTGATGACTCAAAGGTGAGCAGGGAGACGGCGCGCCGCATTATGGAATATGCGGAGGAGAGGGGCGCCCAAGAAGGGACCGGGCGCCCGGTGCGTATGGCGGGGTAAGATTGATCGCGGTTTTGATTGGTGCTCGATTGGGTTTGTTGGGCGGAGTTTATGTCTGCTATTGATATTGTGCTTGTTGTGATCGCCTTGGTGGCGGTGGGGGTTGCTGTGGCTTGCGCCCTCCAACTCAAGAGCCTGCGTGCCGAGTTGCGGGAGCGTGGCGACAGTAGCGCGGAAACGCTGGCAGCACTCGAGCAGGCCAACAACGCGCTCGATGCCCTGAACGTCGCGCTGGCCGAAACCCGCCGCACGGCCAATGCCATCGCGCAGCAGCAGACGACCGATGCGGCCGTGGAGCAGCAACGTTACCTGACCATCGCACGCGAGTTCTCGCAGGCTGGTGACCGGATGGATGACCTGCGCCGCGAGACGGCCCAACAGCTCGGCGCCAACCGCGAGGGCATCGAGCATCGCCTGGACAAGGTGCGCGAGACGGTCGATGCTCAGCTGGGCGCCATCCGCAAGGACAACAACGTGCAGCTCGATCAAATGCGTGCGACGGTGGACGAGAAACTCTCCCGCACGCTCAACGACCGCCTGTCGGCATCGTTTAAGCAGGTGAGCGACCAGCTCGAGGCCGTGTACAAGGGCCTGGGCGACATGCAGTCCATCGCCACCGGCGTGGGCGACCTTAAGCGCGTGCTGGGCAACGTGAAGGCGCGTGGCATTTTGGGCGAGGTACAGCTGGGTGCAATTCTGGCGGACATCCTTACACCCGACCAGTATCTGGAAAACGTCGCCACCAAGCCCGGCGCCTCGGAGCGCGTTGAGTTTGCCGTCAAGCTGCCGGTGGACGAGGGCGACCCCGTGCTGCTGCCGATTGACTCCAAGTTTCCGGGCGACGCGTACGAGCACTTGCTCGACGCGCAGGAGTCGGGCGATGCTGAGACCGTGGCGGCTGCGCGCAAGACGCTCGACACCATGGTCAAGCGCGAGGCCAAGGACATCTGCGAAAAGTACCTGAGTGTGCCGGCAACGACCAACTTTGGCATCATGTTCGTGCCGTTTGAAGGACTGTACGCCGAGGTCGTCAGCCGCCCCGGGCTTATCGAGACCCTGGGCCGCGACTATCACGTCAACGTTGCCGGCCCTAGCACCATGGCGGCCATTCTCAACAGCCTACAGATGAGTTACCAAACGTTTAAGCTGCAAAAACGCACCGACGATGTACTGCGCGTGCTCTCCGCTGTCAAGGCCGAGCTGCCGCGCTATCAAAAGGCGCTGCGCCGCGCCCAGCAGCAAATCGAGACCGCGGGCAAAACGGTCGAGGGCATCATCACCACGCGCACCAACGTTATGGAGCGCAAGCTCAAGGACATCGACGCGCCGGAAGACGCCGACCAAGCCGATGAGATCTTGGGACTCACGCTCGCGGGCCTTTCCACAGACCAAGAAGACGAGGACTAATTGCAACAAGGCAGCGGGGCACCGGCGCAAACGCGGGCACCCCGCTGCCTTTCACATCGCGCTTGCCTGAAGTGCGCTTTAGTGTGCAACAATGGCGTTTCGCCCTATCAGACGCGAAAGGAAGCCCATGTCTCAGAGAAGCACCAGTCCGCTCAAACGCTCCACCGTACGTCGCACGCTGCAGCGTTTTTGGGACGTCACGCGCACACAGCCGTTGATTGTTTTTCTCTCGGTGTTCTCGTCGGCGGGCTATATCTTTTTGCTTACGTTTGCCAACACCTACGTGATGGCCCTTATCGTCGACCGCGTCCAGGCCGGCCCCGTGGCGGGCGACCAGGTGTTTGAGGTCTTTGGTCCCTACATTCTGGCACTCGTGCTCGTTAACCTAGTGGGCCAAATCCTCTCCAAGCTGCAGGACTACACCGTCTACAAGCTCGAGATTGCGGGCAACTATCACCTGGCACGCCTGTGCTTCGACACGCTCTCCAATCAATCCATGACATTCCACACCAGCCGTTTTGGCGGATCGCTTGTGAGCCAGACGAGCCGTTTTATGAGCGGCTACACGGGGCTGGTGGACGTGACGGTGTATTCGCTCATTCCCACTATCACCTCGGTTGTCTGCACGGTGGCAGCACTCGCCCCGGTGGTGCCGACGTTTACCGTGATCCTGGTGGGCATCATGGTCGTCTACATCGCGTTTGTCTGGCTTATGTACAAGCGCATCATGCCGCTTTCGGCCGCGACGTCCGCCGCGCAGAACAAGCTGTCGGGCGTGCTGTCCGATGCGGTCACGAATATCCTGGCCGTCAAGACCTGTGGGCGCGAGGACTTTGAGCGCGACCTGTTCGATGCCGCCGACCGCGCTGCGCGCGATGCCGAAACGGTATCGATGCACGCCATGATGCAACGCAACTTTACGACCTCGGGCCTTATCGTTATCACCATGGCCGTGGTGAGTGTGTTCGTCGCGGGCGGCAACGCGTGGTTTGGCATCTCTGCCGGCGCGCTCGTCATGATCTTTACCTATACGTACAACCTCACCATGCGTCTGAACTACGTGAGCTCCATGATGCAGCGCATCAACCGCGCGCTGGGCGATGCGGCCGAGATGACGCGCGTGCTGGACGAGCCGTGTCTGGTGGCAGACGACGAGAACGCCCCCGAGCTCAAGGTGAGCGAGGGCGCGATTGATTTTGAGCACTTGAGCTTTGCATACCGTGATGCCGCGGCGGGCGAGAGCGTGTTCGACGACCTGACGCTCCATGTGGCGGCGGGCCAGCGCGTGGGCCTGGTGGGCAAATCGGGCTCGGGCAAGACAACACTCACCAAGCTGTTGCTACGCTTGGACGACGTGCAGGGAGGCTGCGTGCTCGTGGATGGTCAGGATGTCTCGCGCTGCACGCAGCAGAGCCTGCGCCGTCAGGTTGCCTACGTGCCGCAAGAGGCGCTGCTGTTCCACCGCTCTATCCGCGAAAATATCGCCTACGGCCGCCCCGACGCTACCGACGAGCAGATTCGCGAGGCTGCGCGCCTGGCCAACGCGACTGAGTTTATCGACCGCCTGCCCCGTGGCTTTGACACCATGGTGGGCGAGCGCGGCGTTAAGCTTTCGGGCGGCCAGCGCCAGCGCGTGGCCATCGCCCGTGCCATTCTCACTGACGCGCCGATTCTGGTGCTCGACGAGGCGACGTCTGCCCTCGACAGCGAGTCCGAGGCGCTGGTGCAGGAAGCGCTCGAGAACCTGATGCGCGGGCGCACCTCCATTGTGGTGGCGCATCGCCTGTCCACCGTGGCAGCGCTCGATCGCATCGTGGTGTTGGCCGACGGCGAGATTGTCGAAGATGGCACGCATGCTCAGCTCGTCGAGGCGGACGGCGAATACGCAAGCCTGTGGAGCCGCCAGACCGGCGCATTTTTGGAGGCTTAAGGCCCCCGTACGTGGGACAATCTTGCCTGTAGTTTGTTGTGCCGCCGAGCCGAGGAGTCGTTATGCCACGCGAGACCAATGCCGCCAAACGCGAGCGCGCCGTTGAGGTGTGCGAGCGCCTCAACCGCCGCTATGGACCGGTCGAGTGTTTCTTGGACCACGAGAATCCTTTTCGGCTGCTGATTGCAGTGCTGCTCTCGGCTCAAACGACCGATGCACAGGTCAACAAAGTGACGCCGCGGCTGTTTGCCCAGTGGCCCACGCCCGAGGCCATGGCGGGGGCGAGCGTGGCCGATGTGGCGGATACCATCAAGTCGCTCGGCTTTTATAAGAGCAAGGCCAAGCACGCCGTGGAGGCCGCGCAGATGATCGTTGCCGACTACGGCGGCGAGGTCCTGGCCGACATGAAGGAGCTCGTCAAGCTGCCGGGCGTGGGGCGCAAGACGGCGAACATCGTGCTCAACGTGGGATTTGGCATTGTTGAGGGCATCGCGGTCGATACGCACGTCAACCGCATCGCGCACCGCCTGATGCTGAGTCCCAAGACGCACGCCAAAGAGCCGCTCAAGACCGAGCAAGATCTGCTCAAGATTCTGCCGCACGAGTATTGGGAGTCGGTCAATCACCAGTGGATCACCTTTGGCCGCGAGATTTGCGACGCCCGCAAACCCAAGTGCGACGAGTGCCCGCTGGCGGATTTGTGCCCCAGCGTGCGCGTGATGGGGTAGGGCTCGGCACGTTTTGCCGGCGTCCGAAGACGGCGGCTAATGTTGCGCAACACATTTGGGCCGCGAAGGCTCAATATGATGGCGACAGATGCCGTTTGTTGTGAGGGGATGCCCGAATATGTTTTGCACCAAGTGTGGCTCCGAGATGCCCGACGGAACCGATTTTTGCACGAACTGCGGGGCACGCATGGGCGCCGCTTCTCCGGCTGCCGCGCCTGCTGAGCCCGCGCCGATGCCGGCGGCAGGGATGCCTCCCGTGCAGAAGAAGTCGCATAAGCGCGCGGTGATTGTCGGCGTGTGCGTGGTGGGCGTGCTGGTGGCGGGCGGTGCCGCTCTGGCGCTGACCGGCGTACTGGGTCCGCTTGGGCAGGGCAGCTCATCGCAGGTTACGGTGCTGGGGTCCGACGAGGGTTCGGCCGAGCATAAGGACAAGGGAAGCGCCAAGGAGAAGCCTACCGCCGACGAGGACGAGGCGGATGAGCCCGAGCAGACGGGCAGCAGTGTAAAGGTTGACCTCAACGACCAGGCAACCTATGCCGCCGCAAACCTGTTTCTGTCGAACTTTACGGAGGAGCACTTCGATCTGGACTGGTATCAGGCGGGTGCTTTCGATTCGACTGATGGGCTTTCGGATGACGAGAAATACAAGCTGGTCAAGTTTATCTGGTGCCATTTTATTGACAACGCGCCGTATCGAATCGAGAAAGGCGACTATGACAACGGTAATAGCCAGCGTATAGCGACTGATGCGGTCAATAGGGAACTCAACCGCTTGACGGGCCTGACGCTTTCCGATGCTGATATGACGTATGACAGAACGCCGGAGGGGCAGGTGATTCCTGATTCGGCCGAAGCGCATGGTGGGTACTTGTACCTGAAACAGGAATACGGCCAGGGGAATTACAACCCACCGTGTGCCATCGTTACGGGCGCGACTGACCTTGGCGACAACATCTACGAGCTCACCTATGAAGTCTACAGTGCTGGCGGCATGTTACTTCCTTCCGACATCCCCGAGAGCACCTACGGCCTGTCAAAGGATCAGTTCATCGCCGCAATTCAAGCGGACGCATCCAGGGGCCGTACCGAGACTTGCACGGTCCGCGTCGCGCAGGGTGACGGCGCCCCGACCTTCACGCTGCTTAAAATGGGCGTCTACGACTAGGCTCGGCGTATAGCTCACTCTGATAGCGCCAGGTGGCTCGTCTGTCTGGCGTTTTTGTTGCGGGGCTGGGCGTGCGCTTGAGCTGGAGTATATGTTGCCTCCCGCTGCCTCATGCAAAAATGTGTTGCTAATTTAGAAGGCTATTCAAGCGCGCCGAAGCCGCGCGCGCTGGCGTAGCATGAGCAAAAAATCGAGCAATGGAGGGTAACGTGGCAACATCGAAGACGCGAGAGCTTGAAGATTATTTTGAGCGCATCGTGCGCAAGCGCGAAGGTGACCTGCCTGGTCGTCGCAAAGGCGACGAGCACTTGTCTCAAACCCATGCGCTCTACCACGGCGATCCTGCGCCCTGGGCTCTGACGCCAAAGATATTCGACAAGAACATGACGGCGCTTCTTAAAGAGGCCGCCGAGCGTATGTACGGCATCATGGACAAGGTGACGCGGGCGTTTTGCTCCGATGCGTCCGTGCGTGCGTGGTTTCGCATGGATCCGGCTTTTGCTGACCTGTGCGCTATGGATGCCGGCTATGATTGCCAGATTCCCCTTGCGCGCGTCGATATCTTTCTTGACGAGGACACCGGGTCGTATACGTTTTGCGAGCTCAATACCGATGGCAGCGCTGGAATGGTAGTGACCGATGCGGTCTGCCAAGCCGTGCGAATGACACCTTCCTTTGAGGAGTTTGCGTCCAATCATCCCGGCTTTCGGCAGTACGATTTGTGCGGTAGCTGGATAGATGCATTGTTTGAGACCTATGCAGAGTGGGAGCTGGCCCATCCTCGCCGCACCGAGGATAGTGCACGATCGGACGACGGGGTCCGCGTTGACGAGGGACCCCATGCACCGCAATCAAAGATCTATCCCGCTTCGGTGGCAATCGTCGACTATTCGGAAAGCATCGACTTGGAAGATGCGGCTCATTTTGTCGACCTTATGAGGCGGCGGGGTGTAGTCGCACGCTTTGCGGACGTGCGCGACCTGCGGATTGCCGAAGAAGAGGGCGGTGCTAGGCGCCTGTGCGATGCCGCTGGTCCCATTGATTGCGTTTGGCGGCGCGCGGTGACCGGCGAGCTGTGGGATAAGCCGTGCGACGGACGCTCGGCCTTAATCGAGGCTGCCCAAGAAGGGCTTGCATGTATCGTTGGTGGTTTTAGAACGTGGCCGTGTGCGACTAAGACCGTATTTGCGTTTTTGTGGTCTCGGGCCGGTCAGTCCTTGTTGAGCTCGGAGGAGCAATCGTTTGTACGGGAGCATGTGCCCTATACCGAGATTTTGGACGAAAGCACCCAGTTGTTGAGATTTGTCGAAAAGGATCGATGGATCGTCAAGCCGTGCGGCGGCTACAATGCGGTTGGCGTTGTCGCTGGTTTGGATGTCACGGAACAGGAATGGTCCCAGGTGCTAGCTCGCGCTGCGGCCGCTGGGGCGATTGTACAGGAGTATGCTCAGCAGTATCAGACTCCCTGCTTGCGCGGAACGCTTGTCGATGGGCCGCATCGAGGAGAGGCGCCCAAAGGACTTGTGGATGATCTTGGTTTTGCGCCCGCTTCTAATATGGAAGGCCTGTACCTGTATCGCGGCCGTTTTGCGGGCGTGTATACACGCGTCGGTTTTGCCAACACCATAGGCGAGTGGACGAGCCGCTTAAACGTTGCGAGCTTTTTTGAGGAATAGCCGTTTCTTGGGGCACCTTCCGTGGTTGCGGCGTTCGACGTGACGGGGAAATTTTGGCGAAGCCGGTGAGTCCAGTTCTATCTGGCGTTTTTGTTGCGGGGCTGGGCGTACGCTTGAGCAGGAGTCCTCTCCATGCGCTACCATGACAGGCAGTGATTTTTGACGTACGACCCGCCGAGCTTGCCCCGGCGGGCTTTTGGCGTTGCAATGCCGGAGGAACAGCATGCTCATTCACCGTATAGCCGCGCAGCTCTACACTGCCGAGGCGCTGCAGACTGTCGAGGCCGGACTCGATGCCGGCGAGGACGTGACGCTGGCCGTGTCGCAATCGGGTCGCACGCTTATGGCGGCAGCCCAGTTTGCGCGCCGTCCGCGCCCCACGGTCTACATTGTGAGCGGCGAGGACGCGGCCGATCGCGCCGCGCGCAGCCTTGCTGCTTATGTGGGCCTGGCGCACGTGTGCCGTTTTCCCGAGCGCAAGGACTATCCGTGGCGCGAGCAGGCGCCTGACGATGCCGTGGTTGCCCAGCGCTGCGAGGCGCTCGGGCGCATCGTGCGCGGGGACAACTGCATCATGGTCGCCTCGGCCCGTGCGCTGCTGCGTTGCGTGCCGCCAGTCGAGAGCCGCTACTGGGAGTCCACTACTTTTGCGGTGGGCGAGGAGATTCCTTTTGACGAGGTGCCACAGCGCTTGGTGGGCATGGGCTACACCAATGCCGGTGCCGCCGACGCGCCCGGCCTGTTCCGTGTGCACGGCGACACCGTCGAGGTGTTCCCCGCGCAGGAAAAAGCGCCCGTGCGCATTGAGTTTTTCGGCGACGAGATCGATCGCATCCGCCGTATGGTGAGCTCAACGGGCCAGACCATCGGCAACGAAGACAGCATCGAGATCTTCCCCTGCCGTGAGCTGGCGCTTACCGACGAGGCCGTCCACAACATGCATGTGGCGCTCTATCGTGCCAGCCAGGACGACAGCAAACTGGCCGCATTGCTCGAGATGGTGGATGCGCGCATCGTCACGCCTGAGCTCGATCGCTTTTTGCCGGTGATGTACGGCCAGACCGTAAGCCCGCTGTCGCACGTGAGCGGCAAGGCGCTCGTGGTGCTGTCCGAGCCGCGCTCGCTGTTCGACGATTGCCTGCGCGCCTACGAGGATATCGAGGCCCGTGCCGGCGAGGCGGGGGTCGATCGCCTGGACGGCTTGTACGTGCGCGCCCAACAGCTCGACTTTGGTGCCCAGCAGCGCCTGAACTACGTGAGCCTCATCCGTGCCGGCGGTGCGGTGACGGCCGAGCTCAAGATTGAGCAGCCGGCCATCGCAGGCTCGGACAACCGTTTTATGACGCGCATCCAGGAGGTCGTGGGTAAGCGCTATGCCTGCGTGTTTGCCATCCCCGACCGCGGTGCGCGCGAGTCGATGGAGCTTACCTTTGGCGACGAGGGCATTACCTTTGAGGAGTCGCTGACCGCGGCGCCCGAAAATACCGGCGCTATCGGCGACCGCGTGCGCGTGGCAGCGGCGGATTCTGCCGACCGTGCCGCCCGCCAGGAGGCCCATGCTTCCATTCGCGAGCGCAAGGCAGATGCGCTCAACGCCCGCTCACTCGAGGCGGGTGCCGCCCAGGCTGCCGCCGGTGCTGCCGTGCCCACCATCTCGCGCGGACGCGTAACCTTTGTCGATGCCGCCCTGCCGCAGGGCGTAGTGGTGCCCGATGCCAACCTGGCCGTGTTCTCGATCGCCGACCTCAACGCCCGCATGGACGCCAACCGCGCGCGCAGCCGCCGCAAGGTGGACATTACGCAGATCACGTTCCCGTTTAAGCCGGGCGACTACGTGGTGCACGCCACTCACGGCATCGCGCTCTTTAGCGAGATCGCGCGCCAGGAAGTGGGCGGCAAGGAGCGCGACTACTTTTTGCTGGAATATGCCGACGGCGACAAACTCTACGTGCCGCTCGAGCAGGTCGACCGCATCACGCGATACGTCGGTCCCGACGGTGACAAGCCGCGCCTGACCAGGCTCAACACTGCCGACTGGACGCGTGCCACGAACAAGGCGCGCAAGAACGCCAAAAAGCTGGCGTTTGACCTGGTCGATCTGTATACGCGCCGTTCGTCGATTACCGGTATCGCCTGCCCGCCCGACACGCCCGAGCAGATCGAGATGGAGGAGAGTTTCCCTTACGACGAGACGCGCGACCAGCTGGAGGCCATCGCCGATATTAAGGCCGACATGGAGGCGCCCAAGCCCATGGACCGCCTGCTGTGCGGCGATGTGGGCTTTGGCAAGACCGAGGTCGCCCTGCGCGCGGCGTTTAAGTGCGTTGACTCCGGCCGCCAGGTCATGGTGCTCTGCCCCACGACCATTCTTGCGCAGCAGCACTATGAGACGTTCTTTGAGCGCTTTGCCCCGTTTGGCCTCGAGGTCGAGGTGCTCAGCCGCTTCCGCACGCCGGCGCAGCAAAAGCGCGCGCTCAAGGCGTTTGCCGAGGGCACGATCGACGTGCTCATCGGCACGCATCGTCTGCTTTCGGCCGATGTGAACCCCAAGAACCTGGGCCTGGTGATCATCGACGAGGAGCAGCGCTTTGGCGTGCAGCACAAGGAGCAGCTCAAGAACCTGCGCGAGCAGATTGACGTACTCACGCTTTCGGCAACGCCGATTCCGCGAACCATGCAGATGGCCACGAGTGGCGTGCGCGACATGAGCCTAATCACCACACCGCCGACCGGGCGTCGTCCCGTGATCGTGCACGTGGGGGAGTACGACCCCGACGTGGTGAGCGCGGCGATTCGCCTGGAGGTGGGTCGCGGCGGCCAGGTGTACTACGTGTCCAACCGCGTCAAGACCATCGACGACGCCGTGGCGCGCGTGCACGAGGCCGCGCCCGAGGCGCGCGTGGGTGTGGCACACGGCAAGATGAGCCCGCGTGAGGTCGAGGACGTGATGATCGAGTTCGCGACCAAAAAGATCGACGTGCTCATCGCCACGACCATCGTGGAGAGCGGCATCGACAACGCGACCGCCAACACGCTGATCATCGAGGACTCGCAGCGCTTGGGCCTGGCACAGCTCTACCAGCTCAAGGGCCGTGTGGGCCGCTCTGCCACGCAGGCCTACGCGTACTTTATGTTCCCGGGCGAGCTGCCGCTCACCGAGGAGGCCACGGCGCGCCTGACCGCACTTTCCGAGTTCCAGGACCTGGGCAGCGGCATGCGCATCGCCATGCGCGACCTGGAGATTCGCGGCGCCGGCTCGCTTATGGGCGCCGAGCAGCATGGCAACCTGTCGAGCGTGGGCTTTGACCTGTTTACGCAGATGCTGGGCCAGGCTGTGGCCGAGGCGCGCGGCGATGACGATGCCGGCGTGGAGGCGGCGAGCGTGGGCATTAACCTGCCGGCCGACTACTTCTTGTCCGAGGAGTACCTGCCGGCGGTGGACCAGCGCGTGCTCGTGTACCGCAAACTCGCGGCGGCCGAGGACCTGGAGAGTATCGACGAGGTGCAGGAAGAGACTGAGGCCGCGCACGGTGAGCTGCCGTTGGCGGGGCTTAACTTGTTCAACCGCGCTCGCATCCGCATTCGCGGCGAGCGCTTGGGGCTCGAGAGCGTCACGCTCAGCGGTGGACGCATTACCTTCCTGGGGGTTGACGTTCCCAAGAAGGTGGCCTTTGAGCTTAAGACCCGCTATGGCGCGGTGAACTTTCCCAAGAGCCGCAAACTGTCGGTGCCCTACAAGGCGGGTGCCGGCGCGGGCAGCGGCCTGGGTCGCGGTCTCGACGCCAGCGACGGCACCGGCCCCGTGGCCGCGGCACTCATGCTGCTGCAGCAATTAGGCACGAGCGACGATGACTAACAAGTAGGGGCGTGGCGGGGCATAGCTACCAGTTGTTCTTTGCCCCGCCACCTCGCAGGTTGATTCCAGCCCCATCGAAAGGAAAGCATGTTCGGATACATCTATAAGAAAGATGTCGCCATTATCGCGGTTGTCCTGTGTCTTTGTCTGGGCGTGGGCAGCTTCTTCGATTATCAGATCTCGAGCGCGCTGTTCAACATCGGCAGCATGTACGGCCGCTTTATCGAGGCGGCCGGCGAGCTGCCGTTCGAGCTGACGGCGAGCATCGCGGGCGTTATGCTCGTGCGCTCGGCGCGACCCGATTCCAAGACGAGCAAGTGGCTCGCCGTGCTCGGCATCCTCGTCAACGTTGGCCTGACCGGCTACGAGATCGTTTCGTCCCTGAGGGTTGGCGGCAAACTCATCGCGGTTCAGTTGGTGCTGACGTTTGTGCTGGTCATTGCTGCCAACCTCATCGTCTATCGCTTTACGCGCACGACCGAGCCCGACGAGCTCACGCGCTGGGCGTTGATGGTGCTGGCCGTGTGGGTCGCTCAGGCCATCATCCTCAACGTCATTGTTAAGCCGTTATGGTCGCGCCCGCGCATGCGCGTGATCGAGGTCACGCCGGGGCTCAATTTTCAGCCGTGGTGGGTGATCGGCAACCCCGACAAGTGGGCCTATATCGCCGCCGGCGTGATTAAGGACGGGTTCAAGTCGTTTGCGAGCGGACACACGGCGCATGCGGCGATTGGCCTTATGCTCGCCGGGCTTCCCGCGGCAGCCTTTAAGGAAAAACCTTCGCGTCGCCGCGTGATCTTTTGGGCGGCGGCTGTGATCGCGGCGCTCGTCGCCTTTGGGCGCATCGTGATTGGAGCGCACTTTTTGAGTGACGTGAGCTGCGGTTTTGCCCTGGTACTGGCACTTGAGTGCCTTGCCGCGCGCATCGCCTATCCCAACGGCGTACAATAGCCCCGTTTGAATCATCTGGCCGATACCCGGTAAGAGAGGATTGCCATGCTCGCGTTTAACAACGACTATTCCCACGGTGCACATCCGGCGGTGCTGCAGGCGCTTGTCGACACCAATATGGAGCCGCAGCCCGGCTACGGTACCGATGCGCACACCGAGCGTGCCAAGCAACTTATCCGCGAGGCCTGTCAGGCCCCCGATGCCGACGTGTTTTTTCTGGTGGGCGGCACGCAGGCCAACGCGACGGTGATCGACATGTTGCTTGCGCCGTACGAGGGCGTCGTTGCTGCCGAGACCGGCCACGTCGCCTGTCACGAGGCAGGCGCCATCGAGTTTGGCGGCCACAAGGTGCTCACCATCCCCGGCTACGAGGGCAAGATGCACGCCGAGGACCTCGAGAACTATATCCAGGTGTTCTACGAAAACGAGAGCTACGAGCACACGGTGTTCCCGGGCGCCGTGTACGTGAGTCTATCGACCGAGTACGGCACGCTGTACTCCAAGGCCGAGCTCGCGGCGATCCATGCAGTGTGCCAGAAGCGCGAGATTCCGCTGTTTGTGGATGGCGCCCGCCTGGCCTATGCGCTGGCGGCCGATGAGTGCGACATTACCCTGCCCGAGCTGGCGCAGCTGTGCGACGTGTTCTACATCGGCGGCACCAAGTGCGGCGCTCTGTGCGGCGAGGCTGTGGTGTTTTGCGGCATGCACACCCCGGCGCATCCCATTCCGCGTATTAAGCAGCACGGCGCGCTGCTTGCCAAGGGCCGCCTGACGGGTGTGCAGTTCGAGGCCCTTTTTACCGATGGCCTGTATTTTGAGATTGGTCGCCAGGCGATTGAGACCGCTCAGGCGCTGCGTCGCGTGCTGCACGAGCGCGGCTACCAGTTCTTCTTGGAGACGCCGACCAACCAGCAGTTTGTGATTCTGCCCAACGAGGACATGGCCCGCATTCGCGAGCATGCCTCGATCGAGTACTGGGAAAAGTACGACGAGACCCACACGGTGGTGCGCTTTTGCACCAGCTGGGCCACGACGCAGGAGGATATCGACGCGTTGGCGGCTGTCCTGTAGCCTGATGTAATGACAAGGGGCCGCCCTGCGCCTGAGCTTGGCGCAGGGCGGCCTTTGCTTTTGGGGAGAAGGGTTGTATGACCGAGATGTCCGAGCCGACGATTCGCCTGGCGACGCCCGATGATGCGCCGGCGTTGCTTGCCATCTATGAGCCGTATGTGCGCCAGACGGCGATTACCTGCGAATACGAGGTGCCGAGCGTTGAGGAGTTCGCTGGGCGCATCGAGCGTACGCTCAAGCGCTATCCATATTTGGTGATGGAGTTGGACGGGCGTCCGGTAGGCTATGCCTACGTGAGTTCGCTTAACAGCCGCGAGGCGTATGACTGGTCGGTCGAGACATCGATCTACCTGGCGCGCGATGTGCGCCACGGCGGGCTGGGCCGCAAGCTGCACGACGCGCTCAAGCAATGTCTGATCGCGATGGGCATCACCAACATGTGCGCGCTCATTGCCGTGCCGCACGACAAGGACGACGAGTACCTGACGCACAACAGCCAGGATTTCCATGCCCATATGGGATATCGCCTGGTGGGCGCCTTCGACCGCTGCGCCCAAAAGTTCGGCCGCTGGTACGACATGTGCTGGATGGAGCTGGTCCTGGCCGAGCGCGTCCCTAACCAACCTAAGCCAACCTGGTTCCCCGACCTCCTCGCCTAAAACCACCACAAAGGTGCCTGTCCCCTTTGTGGTGGTTTTGGTGTTGGTTAGCCGATGGGTTCGGTGTATTTGGCACGGTCGGTGCGTTGGATGCGCTTGGAGACATGGAGCGGGCGGCCGTCGGTGTCGTAGACGTAGTCGGTGATCAGGATTAGTGCCTGCCCGCGCTCGACGTTGAGCAAAAACGCCTCGTTTTGCGAGGCGTAGCACACCTCAAAGGTCTTATGCCCCTGTGCCGGCGCGCGATGGAATTCTTGGCGCAGCGTCGCGTAGAGCGAACCGTTGATATCGCGATCGATGAGCGTCTCGAAGCTTGGCGGCAGGTAGGTGGTCTCCAGGCACAGCGGCACGTCGTCCAGGTAGCGCAGACGGACAAGTTTGACGAGCTTGCTGCCCACGGCGGCGTCAAAGAACTTAGCTATGCTGCCGGCCGCCTTGGCAAAGCCCGAGTCCACGGTGCGCGTGGTGGGCTTCATGCCCTGACCTTCGACCTGCTTGGTATAGCTCGAAAACACTAGGTTGTTCTCGTGGAGCGCGGGCGTGTCGGCCACAAAGGCGCCACGCCCGCGCTCGGTGCGCACCAGGCCCTCATCAACGAGAACCTTAAGGGCGTGGCGCACGGTGCTGCGCGACAGCCCCGATTCGTCCATGAGTTCCATCTCGGACGGCAGCTTGTCTCCGCGTGCGTAGATGCCGGCGGCGATGCGGTCACGCAACATGCCCGCCAAGCGCTCGTATTGGTTCAGTTTCTTTTTAGACGAAGCGTTCATGTGATCAACCTGTATCTAACTTGTATGCCTATCTAAGCAAGCATGTATTCAATACAACAACAAAACCGCTGGTAGCCAGTTGTCGAAAACCGCATCAGCAAAATATCTAAGACAAATATAGCATACAACTAGTCGACATAACCAAAACATGTATGTAACTTGTATGCCATCGAGAGCATCAAACGAGAAGAAAGGCTGATGCACGATGACTACTCAGGAACAGGTTAAGGATGTCGTCTCCCAGGTTTTGGCTGACAAGGCAGACAAGGGCGGCATCAAGCGCGTCGTGTGGATTGGCGCTGGTGGATCCAACGGCGGCAACTATCCTGCCCAGTACTTTATGGAGCACGAGGCCACGCAGGTCGTGAGCTCCAGCTACACCAGCAACGAGTTCGTGCACGCAACCCCTGCCTACGTCAACGAGAACACCCTGGCCGTCGTCGTGTCCATGCGCGGCACCAAGGAGACCATCGTCGCCGCCCAGGTCGCCAAGGACCACGGCGCCAGCACCATCGCAATCTATGTTGACGAGTCCGGCCTCACCGAGGTCTGCGACTACAAGATCCAGTACGACAGCCTGGCCGTCGATGAGTCCTGCATGGGCCGTACCAACTCCGCCGTCGTGACCATGATCGCCATGGAGCTTACGCAGCAGACCGAGGGCTATGCCGAGTACGAGACCGCTATGGCCGCGTTCGACTTGGTCGACCCCATCTATCGCAAGGCCGTCGAGTACACCCGTCCGCTCGCAGCTAAGTGGGCCGAGCAGAACGTCGACAAGCCCTGCATTAATGTCATGGCTCAGGGTCCGCTTTTTGGTGCCGCTTACGTCTTTAGCATCTGCAACGTGCAGGAGATGCTGCAGATCGACTCTTGCACCATCAACACCTGCGACTTCTTCCACGGCCCCTTCGAGATCCTGGACAAGCGCACCTCGCTGTTCCAGCTCATCAGCGTCGGCCGCAGCCGCTGCAACGACGAGCGCGGCATCCGCTTCGTCAACCAGTACGGTGGCGAGCGCGTCTATCAGCTCGACGCCAAGGAGCTCGGCCTCAACGACATCAAGGACAGCGTGAGCGAGTACTTCAACCACCTGATCTTTGCCCCGATCCTCAACAACGTCTACATGCGCGCACTCTCTGCCGTCACCCATAAGGACTACATGACGCGCCGCTACATGTGGAAGCTGGACTACTAGGGGATGGAGCAGCCTAACAGCTCGATGTCCTCATAAGTTGCGGTGGAATAGTTCCTGTTTGGGGGTCTGAAGCCTCTATTCAGGAACTATTTCACCGCAACTGAATTCATGGCAGCGCTTGGGGACGTTCCTTTTCTGCCGGCAGTTGGGGACAGTCCTAGTCGTTGGGGACGTTCTTAAATGACTAGTCATCAAATAACGTCCCCAACGACTACTCATTTAAGTACGTCCCCAATGAGCACCCAATGAGTGTGTGGGCGATCGGATTTTCCCGCTCG
Organism: Collinsella sp.; assembly: GCA_048236535.1. Lineage (GTDB taxonomy): Bacteria > Actinomycetota > Coriobacteriia > Coriobacteriales > Coriobacteriaceae > Collinsella. The sequence continues at coordinate 20,990 of DBFAQQ010000033.1, forward strand.
CCGATTTGTGTCTTGAAAAATGTATATAACGACTATAACGTAGTGTGAAACATATTGGAAACAATACCGAGGAGGCTGCGTTGAAGAAAAGCAATCTGGGCTATGTGCTGGTGCTGGTCGCCGCGCTTATGTGGGGCAGCATCGGAATCTTTGTAAACGGCATCTCGGCCATGGGCGTTTCATCCCAGAGCATGGCTGCCTTTCGCTTGTTGGTCGGAGCGCTTATCTTGGCACCGGTCCTGATGTTTATGGGCTGCCGTCCGGGTGAGGGGTCTACCGTGGCTCAGGGTCCGCTGGCCCTGTTCAAGGCAAGCCCCAAAGAGCTCGTCCCCTGCGCGCTTGTCGGTATCGTCGGTCTGGCCGCCGCCAACACCTGCTATTACGAGTGCATGGGCGAGGTCGGCATGTCCACGGCCTCGGTGCTGCTTTACACCTCGCCGGTGTTTGGTGTCATGCTCGGCCGCGTACTTTATCGCGAGGACGTGACCCCCAACAAGCTCGTTGCCATTGTCTTTAACATCGTTGGGTGCGTGCTTGCAGTGACCAATGGCGACCTTTCCGGTTTCCATTTTTCGGTTTGGGGCGTCACGTCGGGCGTGATTGCAGGCCTTTGTGGTGCGTCGCTCGCGGTGTTTAGCCGGATAGCAACCAAGACGGTCCACCCGCTGGCTGTCACGTTTTGGGGCTTTGTTTTTGGCGGTGCGGTTATGGCGGCTATCGCGGCTCCGTGGCCGGATGTCGCCGCGGCAATGTCGCCACAGCTGCTGCTGCTGTTCCTTGGCTTTGGACTCATCCCCACAGCTGTGGCCTACATCTTATATATGCAGGGTCTGTCCATGGGGCTCGAGACATCGAAAGTTCCCGTCGTAATGTCATTCGAGACGGTCGTCACCGTACTGGTGGGCATTGGCATCTACGCCGAGCCCGCCGGCGCGATCAAGGTCCTGGGCATCGTGCTGGTGCTCGCGTCCATCCTGATCATGAACACCGACTTCTCCAAGCTGCGCAACAGTGTGTTTGTCGGTCATGTCGTTGAGAGCATGACCTTTAAGCCCAACGCGTGGTGGACGGAGAAATCGCAGGACATGGATCTGTTTAAGGAGCGCACCGGCATCGCGCTGGAGCCCACCGTGCAGGAAAGCCCCTGGTACTTTGTGCGATAGAGGATTACGCGCAGGGTCTGACCTCGGGTTATCCAGCCAGCGCCGGCCTACCCGGCCCCAACGTTTCAAGTACGTTAAACCCGTCAACGGTCGATTTTCACCCGCGAACGGTCTTTATACTAATTAGCAATATAAGCAACGTATAAGACGTTATAATGACCATAACGAAAAGGAGGAGGCAAGATGAATCAGATCATTCTCGCATCTCATGGCGGCCTGGCCGCAGGCGCCAAAGACACGCTCGAGATGGTTCTCGGCGACGTGTCGAACGTCCACGTCGTGTCGCTTGCTCGTGACGACAAGGAGCCCATCACCGATAAGGTGGACGCCATGATCGCCACGTTCAACGCGGACGACACCGTCTATGTGCTGACCGATATGCTCGGCAGCTCGGTCAACAACAACATGGTCGAGCTTTCCAAGAACGGCACGAAGTTCACGGTTGTCAGCGGTTTCAACATCCCGCTGGTACTGACGCTCGCTATGAGCCCCGTCCCCATCAAGGGCGCCGAGCTCGCGGCCCTCATCAACGAGGCCCGTACCGGTCTGACCAACCCCAACGCACCGGTCGAGGCTGCCGCGGCTCCCGCCAAGAAGGCCAAGGCGCCCCGTCACAGCTCCGGTCCCGCCAAGATCGTCCTCGCACGTCTTGACTACCGTCTGCTGCACGGCCAGGTCGTCTTTACCTGGACCACCAAGGTTCAGGCCGAGCGCATCATCGTCGTCGACAACGCTGCCGCCAACGATGACATCAAGAAGGGCGCTCTTAAGCTGGCCAAGCCCCAGGGCGTGCGCCTGAACGTCTTCACCGTCGAGCGTGCCCTCGCCAAGATGGACAAGCTCAACACCCTCGGCGAGCGCGTCATGTTCGTCTTTGGCAACACGGCCGAGATGCTGCAGTTCTGCCAGGGCTACAAGCTCGATGCCATCAACCTGGGCGCCACCGCCAACCACGACGGTGCCGATCAGGTCGGAGGCAAGGACAGCTCCGTCTTCCTCGACGCCAACCAGAAGGCCGACGTCAACCAGCTGCTCGACATGGGCATCAAGCTCTACGTCCAGCAGACCCCTACGTATCAGAGCGTCGACATCGACGCCAAGCTGTAATCAACCAGGCTTTTGCCTGACTGAAAGGAGAAGGGTATGAATACGTTCATCAGTGCGGTGCTCGTCGGCCTCGTCGGCGTGTTCTGCATGTGGGACTCCCGCCTGCTCGGTCGTCTTAACTTCGAGCAGCCCCTCGTTGGCGCTACGCTCGTCGGTCTGCTGCTGGGCGATGTGCCCACCGGCCTTGCCGTCGGTGCCGCCGTCGAGCTCGTGTCCATGGGCCTGGTGCAGGTCGGCGCCGCCGTTCCGCCCGATATGGTCCTGGGCGGCATCGTGGCCGCTGCCTTTGCGTGCCTGACCGATGCTTCTGCCGAGACCGCCATGACGATCGCCATCCCGGTCGCCGTCCTGGGTCAGCTCCTCGGCATCGTGTTCCGTTCCATCATCGCCGTCCTCACCCATGTGGCAGATAGCGCGATTGATAACGGAAAGTTCAAGACCGCCTACCGTATGCACATCTGCGCCGGCTCCGGTTTGTACGCCATCATGTACTTCCTGCCGATTTTCCTCGCCGTCTTTGTTGGCACCGACCTGGTTCAGGCCATCGTCAACATGGTTCCCGAGTGGCTGTCCACTGGTCTTAACGTTTCGACCAAGATCATGACCGCCTACGGCTTGGCTCTGCTGCTCACCATGATGATCAAGAAGGGTATGACTCCGTTCCTGTTCATCGGTTTCCTGCTCGCCGCTTACCTCAACCTGTCCGTCATCGCGGTCGCTCTGATCGGTGTATGCCTGGCTGTCGTCTTCATGGGCTTCAAGTTCAACGGTTCCCATGCAGCCGCCGGTGTCGATTCCGACTACGATCCGCTCGAAGACGACGAAGACTAAGGAGGAACACACTATGGCAACCGCAACCAAGGACGTGTCCCTGAACAAGAAGGTCAGCCAGTTCTTCTGGCGCTCCTGGGCCATCCAGGCCTCTTGGAACTACGAGCGTCAGATGAACATGGGCTTCCTCTACGGTATGGTTCCCACGCTCGATCGCCTCTATCCGGACGAGTCCGACCCCAAGCAGCTTGCTGCTAAGAAAGAGGCTTACCACCGTCACATGGCGTTCTACAACTGCACCCCGCAGACGAGCGCTTTCATCCTGGGCCTCGCCGCCTCCATGGAGGAGGAGTACGCCAAGGATCCCGAGAACTTCAACCCCGATTCGATTAACGCGGTCAAGACCTCCCTTATGGGCCCGCTTTCCGGCATCGGTGACTCCTTCTTCCAGGGCACCATCCGCGTTATCGCCTTTGGCTTGGGCGTTCAGCTGGCTCAGCAGGGCTCCATCATGGGCCCGATCCTGGCCCTTCTCATCTCCATCGTCCCCTCCGTGCTGATTACTTGGTTCGCAGCCAAGATGGGCTATCAGGGCGGCCACGAGTACCTGAGCAAGCTTCAGGGCGGCGACCTCATGGAGAAGCTCATGTATGTCTGCGGCATCGTGGGTCTTATGTCCGTGGGCGGCATGATCGCCACGCTGATCGGCGCCACCACCCCGCTGCAGTTCGCTGACGGCACCGTCGTTATCCAGGACATCCTGGACAGCATGATGCCCCAGATGATCTCCCTTGGCCTCACCGGCCTTATGTACTGGCTCATCAAGAAGAACGTCAACACCGGTTGGCTTCTCGTGATCGCCATTGTGGGCGGCATCGCCCTCTCCGCGGTCGGCATCCTGGCTTAGTCGCGACTAAGCGCCTAACCGCTTTCCCCCGGGGGCCTGCCTGGCATCCCATACCCCAGGCAGGCTTCCATCCCCAAAATGCGACAATGGGACAGTCCCTTTGTCGCATCCTCAACGGGCCGGCGACTCGGCCCAAACCACGGTAACCCTGCGAGCGCCCGGCAATGTGGCGCCGCAAAAATTGAAAGGAATGTGTCAGATGTACGAGATCGACCTTAACCTCCCTAAGCAGATCGTCGCTGACGTCCTGTCCAACCACGAGATTCACAGCGTCGCCTTCGTCGGCTGCGGTGCTTCCATGTCCGACCTTTACCCCGCCAAGTACTTCCTGGCCAACAACACGGACAAGCTGAACGTTCAGATCTTCACTGCTAACGAGTTCAACTACGACACGCCTTCCTGGGTCAACGAGCACACCTTCGTGATCACCTGCTCCCTCGGTGGCTCCACGCCCGAGACCGTCGAGGCCAACAAGACCGCCAAGAAGCACAACTGCCCGGTCGTCTCCCTCACCAACAAGGCTGGCTCCGCTCTGACTGTCGACGCTGACTACGTCATCGTTCACGGCTTCCACGCCAACTTCGCTGCCAAGTGCGAGAAGCCCGGCTACGCCATCGCTCTTGCTGTCGAGATCCTTCAGCAGACCGAGGGCTATGACCACTACGAGGACATGATCACCGGCCTCACCAACGTCTTCGAGCTCTGCGAGAACGCCGCTCAGTCCTGCAAGAAGCTCGCCAAGAAGTTCGCCGAGGACTTCAAGGACGACAAGATGATCTACTTCATGGCTTCCGGTGCCTCCGAGAAGATGGCTTATTCTCACGCCGCCTTCCTGTTCACCGAGATGCAGTGGATCGACGCCGCCGCCTACAACACCGGCGAGTACTTCCACGGCCCGTTCGAGGTTTCCACCGAGGGTAAGCCCTACGTCTTCTTCATGTCCGATGGCGCCACCCGTCCGATGGACGCCCGCGCCCTCACCTTCCTTGAGCGCATGGGCGCCAAGGTCGCTCTGATTGACTCCAAGGACTACGGCCTGGCTGATGCCGTGCCCGCGAGCGTCATCACCTACTTCAACCCGCTGCTGCACCTCGCCGTTATGCGCGAGTATGGCAACCAGATCGCCGAGGCTCGTCAGCACCCGCTGACCATGCGTCGCTACATGTGGAAGCTTTCCTACTAATCACAAGTAAGTAGACCTTACGGGTTGATTGAGAGGGGATGGGGTTTGCGCCCCGTCCCCTTTTTGCTTTGGGGGCGTGTCTGTCGCGTCATAAAACCCCAGATAAAACCTACCAAAATAAACCTGTCCCTTTTTGGCAGGTGGGAGGAGATGCGTATGATCAAGGCAGTGCTGTTTGACATGGACGGCGTGCTGGTCGATACCGAGTGGTTCTACAACCGCCGCCGCGTGGCGTTTATGGAAGAGAAGGGGTTCCACTTTGACGAGATTCCCGATCTTTCGGGGTCTAACGAGCCCGCCATTTGGGAGGCGCTGGTGCCCGACGATGTTGAGCTGCGCGAGCGCCTGCGCGTGGAGTACAAGCAGGTCTACAGCCCGGTTCACCCCGTTCCGTATGCCGAGCTGCTCAACGAGCAGACGGAGCCGGTGATGCGCGAGCTGCACGACCGCGGCGTGAACTGCGCCATCGCGAGCTCGTCCTATCGCGAGTTGATCGACGAGCTGGTGGAGATTGCCGGCATCGCCGACGTGCTGGACTACACCATCAGCGGTCACGAGTGCAGTGCGTTTAAGCCCGACCCCGAGATCTACCTGCGTGCCATGGAGGCGCTGGAGGTGGAGCCGACCGAGTGCCTGGTTATCGAGGACTCGCCTTTGGGCATCGAGGCCGGCAAGCGCTCCGGCGCTCGCGTCCTGGCGCTGCGTCCGCACGAGGGCGTCAACCTCGATCAATCGCGAGCCGATGCCGTTATCGATAATCTGACCGACATTTTGGCCGCTTTGTAGCGTCAATCCGCCGCGAGAAGCACTGATTCACGCGTCTTTTGCTGCGGATTGGCTTAATTTGTCATCTATTTGGATCCGTTTGGTTTCGATTCGGACTAAGTGAGTAGACTTTTTGGTGCAGGACGAGCACAAAGCGCATCTGCTCTAGTAAAACCGCAGGTCACAGGGGTGGCGGTTTTGGGTGTGCTCTGCAGGTCGCGTAAAGTCTACTCACTTGTAATTTGGGCCTTTGGTCGTGGGGTTGCTGGTCCCGCTTTGGTTGTCGAGAGAGGGTGAATTGAAGCGCCCCCGCACGCTCCATGCTACAATCGCGGACATACCCCACAACTACATCTGCCTTCGAAAGGAGCCTGCGTGGCGAACGCCATCGATCAGCTCACGGACCGAGTGCTCGTACTCGGCCGCCTCACCATCGTCCGCCGCGCCATCACCGCCGTGGCGGTCACGATTTCTGCCGTTCTCCAGACATTCCTGATCCAGGCGTTCATTCGGCCCGCTGACCTGCTTCCGAGCGGTCTTACCGGCGTCGCGGTCCTGCTCGATCGCGTTACCTCGCTCGGCGGCGTTCACATCGACATCTTGCTCGGTATGCTCGCGCTCAACATCCCCGTGGCGCTCCTATGCTGGAGTGGCATCAGCAAGCGCTTCGTCATCTTCTCGATGATGCAGGTCGTGCTCTCGTCGCTGTTCCTCAACATCTTTCACTTTGCTCCGTTTTTGGGCGACAAGATCATGCTCATCATTTTTGGCGGCGTGGTCTCGGGTCTGGGCGCTGCCATCGCGCTTAAATCCGGCGCATCCACCGGCGGCACCGACTTTATCGCGCTGTGGGTTTCCAACCACACGGGCAAGACCATCTGGGGCGTCATCTTTGGTTTCAACTGCTTTATCCTGGCGATCTTTGGCTTTATGTTTGGCTGGGACAACGCGGCGTACTCCATCGTGTTCCAGTTTATTTCGACCAAGACCATCGACAGCTTCTACCGCCGCTACGACCGTGTGACGTTGCAGATCACGACGCGCAAGGCAGATGAGGTCATGACCGCCTATGTTGACCATTTTCAGCATGGCATTAGCTGCGCCGAGGTCATTGGCGGATACAGCCGCGAGAAGATGTACCTGCTGCACGCCGTTGTATCGACCTACGAGAGTCAGGACATAATCAAGCTGGTGTGCGACATTGACCCCGGTGCCGTGATCAACGTGTTCCACACGCTCAACTTTGTGGGCGGCTGGTGGGGTGGTCATGTCGACGAGCCCATGCCCACGGCCGTTCCCGATCCCGACAAGCCCGCACGCATGGCCAGCAGGCAGGCCCGCCTCAGCGAACAGGACAGCCTGCAGCAGGACGACGGCAAGTAGGGTATTGGCATTTTGCCGGTCCTGCGCAACCCATCCGAACGAGCCCCCCGAAAGCCCCGTTGCTTTCGAGAGGCTCTCGTTTGCCCAGATAAAACCTACCAAAATGAAGCTGTCGCTTTTTGGTAGGGAGGGTGTATCGTTTTATCATTATGAGGTAATATGAAACTAGACGTTATATACGTATTAGTTATTTCGATATTTCGATAAGAGTGATTAGATATGCCTGCGCCCAAAAATGCACCGCTTTACCAGCAGATTTACGACGAAATCAAGGATGCGATCGAGAAAGGTGTTTATGCACCCAAGGAGCGTATTCCGTCCGAGCTTGAGCTAGCCGAGCAGTACGACGTGAGCCGCATTACGGTGCGCCGCGCCGTCGAGGAGCTGTGCTCCGATGGCTACCTGGTTAAGCAGCAGGGCCGTGGCACCTTTGTCTCCACGCCGCACATCAACCGCCAGTTCCACGCTTCGACGCTGCAGACGTTTACCGCGCTGTGTGCCGATAATGGCATGAAGGCGGGCGCACATGTGGTCGATCGCCAGATTGTGCCGGCACGTCAAAACGAGATGGAGTTCTTTGGCCTGCAGAAGGACGCGCTGCTGCTGCATGTTAAGCGCGTGCGTACAGCCGACGGCGAGCCCATCTTTGAGGAGAACATCTTTGTGCCGTTTGACGCCTACCGTGAGTTGTTGACGGCCGATCTTGAGGACAAGTCGATTTTTGCCGAGGTCGAGCGTGTTGGCGGAACGCCGATTGTCTCGGTTGGCTACCGCACGGTCGAGGCCGTTCGTGCCAATACCGAGCAGGCGGCCGAGTTGGGCATTGCTCCGCACGATCCGCTGCTCAACCTGCGTGCCAGCTTTACCGGTCCCAATGGCGAGCCGGTTCTGATGGGTAAGCAGTACTACGTGGGATCGCGCTACGTTATGGTGATGTAAGTTACGCGGTTTTACCAAACCGCGTAACGGCTCGACGCTGCAAACGCCCCTAAGCGGCAATCTGACGTTCAACCGTCGGTCGCGTACCGAAGTACGCTTCCCTCCTCTTTCACGTCACCTTGCTCGCCTAGGGGCGTTTTCGCTCATATGACCCAATCCACTGTCAAGAGCCACAATGGCCCCGCCGACCGCT
>DBFAQQ010000034.1:0-12286 GCA_048236535.1 Collinsella sp.
GGGCCGCCTCCGGGCGGGTGCCTTCCTCTGAGAAGTTCGCGAAGCCCACTTCTCAGAGGAAGGCACCCGCCCGGAGGCGGCCCCAGCGCGAGACCGTCCCGGATGCTACTCGTTGTCGCCCGCGGTCATTTGGGTTGCGGAGAGCGCGCCGTCGGCTGCGGTTGCGGCAGCGGCGTCAGGCCAGACCCAGTCGGTAAAGGCCGGGTGATCGAAGCCCTCGTTGCACGCGAACTCAAAGGCCTCGGTGCGGAAGGCCTCCCACTCATCAATCTGCTCGACAAACTTATCAGCGTCGACCATACGCAGCACGTCGGCGGCCAGGGCCCAGCGGTCCATGTTGTTCAGACGCAGCATGTCGAACGGCGTGGTCGTGGAGCCCTTTTCCTCGTAGCCGTGGACGCGGAAGGCATCGTGGCCGGGGCGGTTCCAGATCAGACGGCGGATCGTGCCGGCGTAGGCGTGGAATGCGAAGAGCACGGGCTTATCGCCGCAGCCGAACAGCTCAGCCCAGCGCTCGTCACTGAGAGCCTGGTCGTTCTCGCAGACGTTCTGGATCTTGAGCAGGTCGACCACGTTGACGAACCATACCTTGATGCCCAGCTCGCGCAGCATGTCGGTTGCAGCCAGAGCCTCAAGCGTCGGCACGTCACCGCAGGTGGCGACCACGACGTCGGCCTCGGCGAGCGAATCGGCGGTCGATGCCCACTCCCAGGTCGCAACGCCCTCGGCGAGCTCCGCCTTGGCCTCGTCGACCGTCTGGAAGGTCGGAGCAGGCTGCTTGCCGCAGAAGATGGCGTTGACGCAGTCGGTGGACTGGTAGACGCGCTCGGCGACGGCGAGAGCCATGTTGGCGTCGGCCGGATAGTAGGCGTTTACGATGTGCGTGTCGTTGGCCTTGTTGAGCAGCAGGTCGATAAAGCCGGGGTCCTGGTGCGAGAAGCCGTTGTGATCCTGACGCCAGACATGGCTCGACAGCAAAATGTTGAGGCCGCTAATGGGAGCACGCCACGGAATCTCGCGCTTGGTGGCCTCGAGCCACTTGCAGTGCTGGTTGACCATGGAATCGACCACGTGGACAAAGCTCTCGTAGGAACTCCACACACCCGAGCGGCCGGTGAGCACATAGGCCTCGAGGAAGCCCTCGCACTGGTGCTCGGACAGCTGCTCGACAACCTTACCGGAACCGGCCAGCAGCTCGTCGTTGGCATCGTCCTCGTAGAAGCCGACATCCCACTGCTTTTTGGTCACCTTGTAGGCAGCCTGCAGACGGTTGGACGCGGTCTCATCGGGACCGAAGATACGGAAATCGTCCATGTTCTTGGCCAGAACGTCGGCAGTGTACTCACCAAAGACGCGGGCGGCCTCGGTGGAGCCCCAGCCGTGGCCCTTGCTTGCAACGGGAATCTCGTGGGCATGAATATCGGGGAGTTCGAGCTCGCGGCGCACCTTGCCGCCGTTCGCATTGGGGTTGGCGCCGATGCGCAGCTCGCCGGTCGGCATAAAGGCCGTTACCTCGGGGCGCACCTGGCCCTCGGGCGTAAAGAGTTCCTCGGACTTGTAGGAGCGCAGCCACTCGCGCAGCACGCGGAAGTGCTCATGGGTGTCCTTGGCGCTCGCCAGCGGCACCTGATGGGCGCGCCAGGAGCCCTCGGTCTTCTTGCCATCGATCTGCTTGGGGCAGGTCCAACCCTTGGGCGTACGGAACACAATCATGGGGTAGGCCGGACGGACCACGGTCTCACCCGCGGCGGCCTGGGCCTGTGCGGTGGCCTTGATGTCGCAGATCTCATCGAAGACCTGCTCGAACAGGGCGGCAAAGCGCTCATGGATGCTCGCGTGACTCTCGTCGTCAAAGCCGGCGACAAAGAAGTGCGGCTTATAGCCCATCCCCTCAAAGAACTTGGTGAGTTCTTCGTCGGACACGCGGGCAAGGATGGTGGGGTTGGCGATCTTGTAGCCGTTGAGGTGCAGGATCGGCAGGACGATACCGTCGGTTGCCGGGTTCACGAGCTTGTTGGACTGCCAAGAAGTCGCGAGCGGACCGGTCTCGGACTCGCCGTCGCCCACCACGGCCACGGCCAGCAGGCTCGGGTTGTCCATGACGGCACCGTAGGCGTGGCTGAGCGTGTAGCCGAGCTCGCCGCCCTCGTGGATGGAGCCGGGCGTCTCGGGCGCAAAGTGGCTCGGAATGCCGCCGGGGTAGGAGAACTGGCGGAAGAACTTCTGCAGGCCGGCCTCGTCATTGGTGATGTCGGGGCGAATCTCACGGTAGGTGCCATCGAGCAGCGACTGGGCGGTGCCGGCAGGGCCACCGTGGCCCGGGCCCATCAAGAAAATGGCGTTCTGGTTGTGATCGGCGATAAGGCGGTTAACATGACCGAACAGGAAGTTGATGCCAGGCGTGGTGCCCCAGTGACCGACCAGACGGTGTTTAACGTCCGGGCGACCAAAGTCGCGCACCTCACCGGTTTTCTCGTCGACAAAGTCAGTGCGCATCAGCGGGTTGGAGCGAAGGTAGATCTGACCGACGGACAGATAGTTCGATGCGCGCCAATACAGGTCGACGCCCTCGAGCTCGGAAGCCGGTACCTCGTGGCCCAGTTTTTGCCACGGCGTCCCCAGTGTTTTAGCCATTGTTTTTGTCCCTTCGCTGCATGGTCACCCTCCGATATAGCGACCTTTCGTTGGGACAAGTATATTTGCTAAAACGTTTTATCAGTATGAAAAAACGTTTTATCATTCCAGTTTGCCATTAGCCTGACAAAACCAGACATTGACCTGCGACATTATTTGTCACAAGTTCTTCATATTCCTGATATACAAATCGATAAACGCGTTTAGTTGTGTTTTGTAACCTTGAGCACGCTGTCCTTAACGATAAGCGCCGGCTCCAGAACGACTTCTTCGGCACGTCTACCGCCCCTACCGGCAAGACGCTTGGACATGCAGCCAAAAGCATGCTCCGCGAGAACACCAGGATCCTGCTCAATGGCGGTCAGCGCCGGCTCAAAGAGAACGTCGGCCGCCGAGTTGTCATAGCTTACGACCGAGATATCGCCCGGGATGCTCTTCCCCATCTCGTGCAGGCGCTTGAGCAAACCGAGGGCAATGTTGTCCGAGCTTGCGAACACGGCGGTGGCATCAGTTGCGAGCACCGCCTCCGAGGCCTCGTAGGCACTCGGAATGTAGTACTCGCTCTCAAACTCCAAACGCGCGTCGATAGGCAAGCCAACCTCGCGCAGTGCGCGCTCATAGCCGGCAAGTCGCTTGCGACCCGTGTTGGAACGACGCGCGTTAACCAAGCAGGCAATGCGACGGTGGCCCTGCTCGATCAGATAGCGGGTAGCCATGTAGCCACCCATCTCGTGGTCGAACATCACCTTGTCGCACTCGAGCCCCTCAATGGCACGGTCGACCATTACGGCCGGGATGGGCAGGTGGCTGACTTCTTCGCGCAGGGCACGGTCGTCGGAGAACTCGTCACCCACGACCAGGAAGACGCCATCAACGCCGCGCGTCACCAGCTGGCGCAGCAGCTCAAGATCGTCATCGGCGCTTCCGCCCGAGCTGGTAATAAAGAGCGCGTAGCCGTCCTCGCGGCAGCGCTTTTCCAAGCTGCCGGCGAGCGAGGCAAAAAAGCGGCTCTCGATGTTAGGGACGATAAGGCCCAGCGTACGCGACTCGCGCATGACCAGGCTACGAGCAATCTGGTTAGGAACATAGTGGTTGCGCGCCGCGACCTCCTTGATGAGTTTGCGGTTTTCTTCCGAGATGCGACAGGGCCGATTATTGAGCACAAGCGAGACCGACGAGGGGGAAAGCCCCACCTCCTGGGCGATCTGCTTGAGGGTGACTTTGTTGGCCATCTCGCTCCTTCCGGGTTTACGCGCAATCTCTTGAAAGTATAGCGACTACCCCTCTACCTCGGTGATAAACACTTTACCAATCCGGTAGACGGCTGTTTTATCGCCGCCAGCGCACCAAATCCGTCCGGGTGGGGTATATTGCAATCGATTGATGACAACAACCACCAAAAGGCGGATATTCGTATGCACGAGAACGACTTTTTTAACGAGGACCTGCTGTGCGCGCTTGCTGGCGTTGCCGGCGAGGACAACGTGCTGATGAGCGAGCCCATGCGCGAGCACACCACGTTTAAGATCGGCGGCCCGGCCGACGTCTTTGTCACGCCCGATACCGAGCAGGGCCTCGTCGCCACGCTCGACACCTGTTATCGCTGCGACCTGCCGCTTACCATCGTGGGCAACGGCTCCGACCTGCTCGTCGGCGACAAGGGCATCCGTGGCGTCGTCGTGGCGCTGGGCGAAGGCCTCTCCGACATTACGGTCGACGGCACGCACGTCACGGCGGCGGCCGGCGCCTTGCTTTCCGATGTCGCCGCGGCGGCAGCCGAGGCCGGTCTCACCGGCATGGAGCCCATCTCGGGCATCCCCGGATCGATCGGCGGCGCCTGCTACATGAACGCCGGAGCTTACGGCGCCTGCATGGCCGATGTGCTGGAGTCCGTGCGCGTCTACAAACCCGCTCGCCAGCTCGACGACGGCACCCGCGGCAGCGGCAATATCATCGAGTTCGATGTCGACGAGCTCAACCTGGGTTATCGAAAGAGCCGCATCGCCGATGACGGCTTTATCGTGCTTTCGGCCACCTTCAATCTCGCCCCGGGCAACGCCGCGATGATCAAGGCCGACATGGACGACTACCGCCAGCGCCGCGAGGACAAGCAGCCGCTCGACATGCCGAGTGCCGGCTCCACTTTCAAGCGCCCCGAGGGTTACTTTGCCGGCAAACTCATCATGGATGCCGGCCTGCGAGGACACGCCGTTGGCGGCGCGCAGGTGAGCGAGAAGCACTGCGGCTTCATCGTCAACGCCGACCACGCCACCGCCGCCGATGTCGACGAACTCATCCGCCACATCCAGGCAACCGTCAAAGACCAATTCAACGTAGACCTAGAACCCGAAGTCCACCGAGTAGGCGAATTCCTTTAACAAAGAAGGCCCCGAAAGGGGCCTTCGCCATATTTATTCAGATAACCCAGTCCGGTGTGTCGCGCCCTGAACCCGAGAGGGCCGCGTGCCCGCCCGCAATATATTTGATTGTTCGCGAGTTCCGCACGCAAAGAAGGCCACTTAATGTGGCCTTCGTCTTGCGCAGGACTGTAGAGCAGGCAACCTTATGCCTCGCCCGCAGTCCCGGACCAACTTGCTTCAAACCGCAGCTACGACAGCGCAATACCGCCGAGCCAGCCCCAACGCACGCCAGAGCCAGTGCCATAGAAGCTAATAAACGAATCAAGCGACTTAGACGTAATGGCACCCTCGTTGCTCATAACGATACCGCCGCCAACGTAGATACCCACGTGACCGTAGATAAGGCCCGGAGCACCCGTGCCGCTGTGCGATGAGTCGGCAACAATCATGCCCACCTGCAGCGCCGAGCGGTCGGAGCTATAGCACCAGGCGTTAAACATGTCGCACGCATTGCCGCCAAAGTAGCCAACGCCGGCGTTACGGAAGACATTGGTGACCCACGCCGCGCACCAGTTCTGGCCCGGCGAAGGCGTGGAGTAGCACGCGTTGACGACAGCCTGCTGCTTGCCCGAGCCGGCATTCTGCTGCGGAGTTCCGGGCGCATACGATCCACCACCCGAACTCGAACCACCCGAGTAGGAATTGTTCTTGTTCGCGGCGGCAGCGGCAGCGGCGGCCTTCCTGGCAGCCTCCTCAGCCTGGGCGGCAGCGAGGATCTCGGAATCGCGCTGAGCCATGAGCTCCTTGACGTCGTCGGAAAGACCGTTCAGCACGGTCTGGACTTCTTGCTGCTTGGCCTGCATATCCTGCATCTGAGCCGTCTGCTGGTCCTTGAGTTTCTCCAGGTCGGCCTTTTGTGCTTCGAGCTCGGTCTTCTGTGCGTCGAGCTCAGCCTGAATCGTCTGGATATCCTCGATGGCATCGCGGTCGCTCTTGTTGATCTTCTCAACGTAATGCGCGTTGGCGACGAGTTCCTCAAACGAGCCAGAGGCCAGCAGCAAAGACAGGATGTTCGTGCCGCCGGACTTGTAGCTGGCGGCCACGCGATCGGAAAGGTCGTTGCGCTTCTTCTTGAGCTCGGCCTTCTTTTCATCGATCTGGGCCTGCGTGTCGTCAATCTTGCCCTGGACATTCTCGATGTCGTTGAGGGTCTGGGCATTCTTGTTGGCCAGCGCCGCATACTCATTTGCGATGCTGTCGAGCTGGGCCTGAACCTCGTCGAGCTGGGCCTGGGCGGCATTCAGTTTATCGGTTGTTTCTTTGGAAGCCTCCGCCGCATGGGCGCGAGCGGGCAGGCCAAAAAGAACTGCCGCAGAAGCGGCGCCGAACAGAGCCTTGAGGGCAGTGCGGCGCGAGAGCTCCTGGGAAAGGATGGAATCGCTGTTTGGTGACATATGTACTCCGTTACATGTTTATTTATATGTCGCTCAACTCATACATATTAGCGTACATATGGCGCGTCCCAACGATTTCCACGAACGGCAGGAAAATACAAGGTCAGCGGCTCGTAAGCAAATGCCAAAGATCAGGTTATGCGTACGCAAGCTCTTCTATGAGTACGTTAGCACAATCCTCTGCTTTTCCTACGGCGCACGATTCGGGCGTCCCTGCCTGCGCTATACTCCCCTCAAGAAGTGTTCCTGATTCGATAGGAGACTACATGTCCCAAGCACTCGACCCCAAAGACACCTGCGTCCTCGTTACCGGCGGTGCCGGTTTCATCGGTTCCCACACCGTCGTTCAGCTGCTCGAGGGCGGCTACCAGGTCGTCGTCGTCGATGACCTCTCCAACTCCAGCGCCGTCGCCATCGACCGCGTCAAGACCATCGTGGGCGACGAGGCCGCCAAGAACCTCACCTTCTACGAGGCCAACGTGCTCGACCGCGATGCGATGAACAAGATCTTCGATACCCACCAGATCGACCGCGTCATCCACTTCGCCGGCTTTAAGGCCGTCGGCGAATCAGTGAGCAAGCCCGTCGAGTACTACCACAACAATATCGAGAACACCCTGGTGCTCATTGACGTCATGCGCAACCATGGCTGCAAGTCCATCATCTTCTCGAGCTCCTCGACCGTCTACGGCGACCCGGACAACCCGCCCGTCACCGAGGAGGATCCTAAGAAGCCCGCGACCAACCCCTATGGTTGGACCAAGTGGATGATCGAGCAGATCCTTATGGACGTCCACACCGCCGACCCCGAGTGGGACGTCGTGCTGCTCCGTTACTTCAACCCCATCGGCGCTCATCCGTCGGGCCTGATCGGCGAGGACCCCAAGGGCATCCCCAACAACCTGGTGCCCTATGTCGCCCAGGTCGCCGTGGGCAAGCTCGAGGCCGTTCAGGTCTTTGGCAACGACTACCCCACCCCCGACGGCACCGGCGTGCGCGACTACATCCACGTGTGCGATCTGGCCTCTGGTCACGTTGCCGCCCTTAATTGGATGAACGGCAAGACCGGCGTCGAGATCTTTAACTTGGGCACCGGCACCGGCACCTCGGTACTCGAGGTCGTCGCCGCCTTCTCCAAGGCTTGTGGCAAGGAGCTGCCCTACGTGATCCGCGAGCGCCGCGCCGGCGACATCGCTGCCAACTGGTGCGATGCCTCCAAGGCCGAGCGCATGATGGGCTGGAAGGCCCAGTACGACATCGCGGACATGTGCCGCGATAGCTGGAACTGGCAGAGCCACAACCCCAACGGCTTCGCCGACGCCGAGTAGCAAAAACCTACATACCGCTCTTGCCCCGATCTCACGTTGTGAGGTCGGGGCTCTTTCATGGCATGTAACCATTCGCCGAAAATCGACCAACTTTTTTATCTTGCCTGTACATGTTTAAACAACATGTTTTACAATAGGCGTATCGAATCAGAACATCGGAGGCGGACTGCACACCCATCGGCAGGCCGACCCCACAACAAGAAGGTTGGTGAGCGCATTCATGGAGCGTGCAAGCGGCGTCCTCATGCCCGTCTCATCTCTGCCCGGACCATACGGAATCGGCGGCTTTGGCTGGAATGCCTACGACTTCGTCGATTTTCTCGCCTCGTGCAAACAACATTACTGGCAGATTCTGCCCCTTACGACGACCAGCTATGGCGATTCGCCCTATCAGTCGTTCTCGGCCCGCGCAGGCAACCCCAACTTTATCGACTTTGCCGAGCTTATCGAGGCAGGGTATCTGGAGCAGCGCGATATCGATGGCGTGTATTTGGGATCCGACCCCAGCAATGTCGACTACGGTGCTATCTTTGGCGGCCGCCGTCAGATTCTCGACCGCGCCGCTGAGCGCTTTGCTGCCGACAAGCCAGCCGATTTCGATGACTTTATCCAGGCCAACGAGGACTGGCTCATCCCCTACTGTGAGTTCATGACCGTCAAAGAGGAGTGCGGTCTCAAGGCGTTTTGGGAGTGGCCCGCGGAGCTCCGCACCCGCGGCGAGGCTTCCGCCAAGGTCTGCGCCGACCATCCGGCGCGTATGCTCTACCACCAGATGACGCAGTACTTCTTCGATCGCCAGTGGAGCCGCCTCAAGGCCTATGCCAACGAGCGCGGCATTCTCATCATCGGCGACCTGCCCATCTATGTCTCGCGCGACTCCGTCGAGATGTGGGCGACACCTGAGCTCTTTAATATCGACGCCGCCGGCAATCCCGTGAGCGTCGCTGGCACGCCGCCCGACCAGTTCTCGGCCACCGGCCAGTACTGGGGCAACCCCATCTACGACTGGGACGCCATGGAGTCCGACGGCTTCTCCTGGTGGGAGGGCCGCATTCGCGCCGCCCTCGACATGTACGACGTCATCCGCCTGGATCACTTCCGCGGCTTCGAGGCCTATTGGGAGGTGCCGTTCTCCTCGCCCGATTCGTCCTACGGTTCGTGGACGCAGGGTCCCGGCCTCAAGTTCTTCAAGACGCTCGAGGAAAAGCTCGGCACGCTGCCCATCATCGCCGAGGACCTGGGCTTCCTCACCCCCGGCGTCATCGACATGCGCGACAACTCGGGCTTCCCCGGCATGAAGATCCTGCAGTTTGCCTTTGAGGGCACCAACTCGTACTACCTGCCGCATAACTACATCGCCAACACCGTCGCCTATGTGGGCACCCACGACAACGAGACGGCGCGCGGTTGGTTTGAGGGAACGGCCACCCCGCGTCAGCGCGAGCAGGCAGCCCTGTACACCCATCAGCAGGCCGGCGAACCCATGGCAGATGCACTCAATCGCACCATCGCCGCCAGCGTGAGCGACACTTGCATCTACACCATGCAGGACCTGCTCAACTTGGGCAACGAGGCGCGCATCAACACCCCTGCCACGCTGGGCGGCAACTGGACCTGGCGCATGCTCGACGGCGCCATCACTCGCGAGCTCGAGCACAAACTCACCGACTGGACCGAGACCTACTTCCGCATCCCGTCGGAAGCCGAAATCGAGCTTCCTCAATAGGAGCTACCGCGCCCGACCCCTCCCCACCGTGCGGACGCGCTTGCTTTTCCCGCGCGAGGCCACCCCAATCCCCTCGCGCGGGCTTCTTATGAATTGCAGACATGAAACAACCCATCACAGGAGAAAACATGCCCCGAATTAACCTCATGGAACTCGCCGAGCAGTCTTTTGGCACCTCGCTCGAGCAGCTCGACGACCGTCGCATTTACAAGCTGCTGGTCAAACTCGTGCAGGAGCGCTCCGCCGCCCGCCCGCTCAACAACGGCAAGAAAAAGCTCTATTACATTTCCGCCGAGTTTTTGATCGGCAAGCTGCTCATCAACAACATGATCGACCTCGGCATCTACGACGAGGTTAAGGACCAGCTCACCGCCGCAGGCCACGACCTCAACAAGGTCGAGGAATTCGAGGTCGAGCCGTCACTCGGCAACGGCGGCCTGGGCCGCTTGGCCGCATGCTTCCTGGATTCCATCGCCACGCTGGGCTTGACCGGCAATGGCGTGGGCCTCAACTATCACTACGGTCTGTTCCGTCAGCGCTTTGTCGACAACCAGCAGAAGGCCGTCCCCGACGAGTGGCTCGGTGAGCAGGACATCCTAGTCGACGATGACCGCTCTTACACCGTCGAGTTCGGCGATTTTGCCGTTACTTCCAAGCTCGTCAATATCGATGTGCCCGGTTACGGCCAGCCCACCAAGAACCGCCTGCGCCTGTTCGACCTGGCGAGCGTCGACGACGGCCTGGTCCCCGGCAGCTCCATCGACTTCGACAAGACCGAGATCGCCAAGAACCTCACCTTGTTCCTCTACCCCGACGATTCCGACGAGCAGGGCCGCCTACTTCGCATCTATCAGGAGTACTTCATGGTGAGCAACGCCGCCCAGCTCCTGATCGACGAGGCCGTCGAGCGCGGCAGCAACCTGCACGATCTGGCCGACTACGCCGTGGTCCAAATTAACGACACGCACCCCACCATGGTCATCCCCGAGCTCATTCGCTTGCTCACCACCGAGCATGGCATCGAGTTTGACGAGGCCGTGACCATCGTACGCTCCATGGTCGCCTACACTAACCACACGATTCTTGCCGAGGCGCTCGAGAAGTGGCCGCTCGCCAGCCTGCAGAAGGTCTCCCCTGCCATCGCCGACATTATCGTCAAGCTCGATGAGATCGCGAAGGCCGAGCACGATGACCCGCGCGTCGCCATCATCGACGAACACGATACCGTCCACATGGCCCACATGGACATCCACTTTGGCTTCTCCATCAACGGCGTAGCCGCCCTCCACACCAAGATCCTGGAGGACACCGAGCTTCATCCGTTCTACGAGATCTATCCCGAGAAGTTCTCCAACAAGACCAACGGCATCACCTTCCGCCGCTGGATCCATGGGGCCAACCCCGCGCTCGCCAGCCTGCTCGACGATGTGATCGGCACCGACTGGCGCAGCACCGGCGATCTGAGCAAACTCGCCAAGTTCGCCGACGACAAGGACGTTCTTGAGCGCCTGGCCGCCACCAAGGTCGAGGCCAAGGCCATCATGCGCCAGTTCATGGCGCTCGAGCAGGGCGTGACCATTCCCTCCAACGCCATCATCGACGTCCAGGTCAAGCGCATCCACGAGTACAAGCGCCAGCAGATGCTCGCGCTCTACATCATCTGGAAGTACTTCGATATCAAGAACGGCAACAGACCTAAGCACCCCGTCACCATCATCTTTGGCGGTAAGGCGGCGCCTGCCTACACTATCGCGCAGGACATCATCCATCTGATCTTGACGCTGTCGCAGTGGATTGCAAACGACCCCGACGTAGCTCCCTACCTGCAGGTTGTCATGATCGAGAACTACAACGTCACCGCCGCCGAGCGCGTGATCCCCGCCGCTGACATCTCCGAGCAGATTAGCCTGGCCTCCAAGGAGGCGAGCGGCACATCCAACATGAAGTTCATGCTCAACGGCGCCCTAACCCTGTGCACGCTCGACGGCGCCAACGTGGAGATTGCCGAGCTCGTGGGCGACGAGAACATCTATACCTTTGGTGCCTCGTCCAAACAGGTCGAGCAGCTCTACGCCGACGGCACCTATGACGCCGGTGCGCTCTACCGCAAGCCCGGCATTAAACTGCTGGTGGACTTCATCACCAACCCGGCCTTTATGGCAACCGGCAACGCCGAGCGCCTGCAGCGCCTGCACGACGACATTAAGGGCAAGGACTGGTTTATGGCCCTGCTCGACATTGAGGAGTACATCCAGACCAAGGAGCGCGTGCTGGCCGACTACGAGGACCAGGACGCCTGGATGCGCAAGGCGCTCATCAATATCGCCAACGCCGGCACCTTCTCGTCCGACCGTACGATCTCCCAGTACAACGACGAGATCTGGCACCTGAGCTAGCTCATTCCCCTTACCCATCCTCTTGAGAAACGGAGTCGTGGCAACACGGCTCCGTTTTTTGTGCCCGCACGTTACCCTGTGATCCGACTCGGCCAAACAATCTCGATCCGTAGCAATTACTCAACCAAAACGGTCCCAGCCGTTACAGATTGAGACATACCGGCCCCCCCTTGGGTTTATCTCAATCTGTAACATCTAGCAGGTGTAATTCGCCTTTGGTGTTACAGATTTAGATGAAATGGTTAGCTCAGACACTATGACCCAATCCAGGGGCACGGAAACGACAGGAGCCCCCGCTCGTGACCGCGGGTCGGGGCTGCGACAATGTTGTTGAAGTGCCAGAGGCGCAGCCGCGCCGCAACGAGGTTGGGAGGCTCCCGTGCCTAGA
>DBFAQQ010000035.1:0-18355 GCA_048236535.1 Collinsella sp.
TGAATTTGGCTTAGCAATCATAGGCGGATGACGCGGAAACGGCCCCTCCCGGGGCCGTTTCAGTTCCAGATCGTTGTTTTCGCCCGCTGAGCTGGGCCTATGCCGGAATCTCTCCCACAGAAACCACCGAAGAGCCTAAAATCTCGGCATCCGTTATCTTTCGCAACATGAGGAGCTGATTTGCGATGATAGGCCTTAGTGTATTCAATCTTCTTGTTTTGCTAGTTGTATTTGGTGGTGTCGCGGCTGTCGCCTTTGCTGTTATCTTGAACAAGGAATCGTCGAATAAGCCTCAGCCTCCGCAGTCCAATCCGTACCAGCAAATGCCTCCCGCGCAGCAGGTTCCGCCGCTTCAGCAGACGCCGACCGCGATTGATGATGCTCAGCCAGTTGAGCCTACTTATTTCTGTGCTCAGTGCGGGTCAAAGCTGGAGACAAATGCCTCCTTCTGCCAAAACTGCGGCGCTCCTGTCAACCATCAGTGATTTTTCTGGGGCGGGGATTAAATAATCATTCGGTACACAATGATTATTTAATCCCCGCCCCATTTTCATCAGGCGTTACCGACTTTTTTATTCGCCGGAATTGTTGCGCAACACATTTTGATTTTTTGGGCTTAGCTTAGCTTCAGGTATTACTCACCTCTCGACCGAAAGGGGCAACCATGCCAAATACGAGAAAAATGAAATGGGGGGGCTTCTAATAGCCGGCCTTGCGCTGGCCGCTAGCCTTATTGTCGCGCCGCTTGGCGCCTATGCTGCCGACGTCCCCACGCCCGAGCTGAAGGATTCCTATGCTCTCGACAATTCTGCCTATGCGGGTCATTCGCCTTCGGGCAGGTATGTGCTGTACGTAGACGAATCTACAGGAAAAACGTGCTTGCTGGATGCAAAAGATGGGTCGCATGCCGAAGTTGCGAATGTCAAAGATAATGATGGCTATTATTATGACTTGCCTTTTTGTTTTTCAGCCAAAGAGGACTTCCTCTGCTGTCTTGATAACACGAACAATTCCGTAGCTGTATATGATATTTCCAAAGGCCAATCGAAAGAATATCCACTGGGTTCGTATATTCCATCTGCTGCGCTTGAAGATGATTCCAGCTATGGTGGCGTCAAATTCCAGATATCTAAAGATAATAAATCGCTGTGCATAACATCCTTTGTTTACGATTCGGATCAGTCGTATTCAAACGGTGGGAGCATATCTATTGTGTTTAATGTCGTTGACCTTAAGAGTGGTAATACAACATCAAAATGCGAATACCTCTTATCTGATGATTACCGTTTGGGCAATGCTTGGATTTCAAATGATGGCAAATACGGCTACGTGGTGCGTGGAAATGGTGACCCAAAAGATTCTTCTTACTATCTTGACGTGGTAACTATCGACTTGAAATCTCAACAGACCATCAATACTTCTAAAATTGATGATTATGGATCGGTAGGGATTTTCGTTTGCGATGACGGGACGTATGGCGATGGCACTTTTGTTTCAAAAACTGGAGAGGTAACCTTTGCCGATTCAAGTAACTTGGATTACTGTTCGCATAATCAGGATGTATCGCTGACTCTGGGCTTGTCTAAAGAGGAGACGGGGGACTATCGGGGCTCCGGGTCATCTGATTTAGGTGACCGCGAAATGGCGGTCATCGATAATAGGACCGGTAAAATCAAATGGAAAACCAATATTCCCGCAGACTATGCTCAATACGAAAAAGATAGCGAATATGCTTATGGCTATGGCGGGATGTCGAGTGACGGTGCATACGTGTTGTCCTTCTACAGGGATGAAGATTTTAATTGCTCCCTATTCTTGATGGACACAAAAACGGGCGAGTATTCTCAAGTCCATTTGAAAAGCTACTTGGAATATGATTACGCTTCATACACTCATTTTTCTACCTGGTTTTCCAAGGATGATTCATTAATTTATGCCGCTCAGCGCGAAGGCGATGCATCGGATACTGGCTTTAGGGTGGATGTCTACAAGAGCGGTATCACTGGGAATTCATTGCTTTCGATTGCGCAAGACGAAGACGGCTCATTCGCTCTGAATCCAGTGGCAATCATTTTATTTGCAGCGCTTGTGGTTGTCTGTGGAGTTGTTAGCCTTTTGATCCTGAGTGTACGCAAGGCCTCCAGGAGAGGCGTGGCGTCTGCCGCTACGGTTGATTATGCGGCGTTCCGCTCTGTGGCTTCTCAGGGCGACAGTTCCGCTTGGGCTCAAGTGCATCCTCGGCAGACCTCGGTGCCAATAGACTGCCCCCGCTTTTGCGGCTCTTGCGGTGGTCCCCTCGTCCCTGGTACACGGTTCTGTCCGCATTGCGGCGCACCGGTAAAGCACTAAGCGCATGCCGGTGGAGCGATTAAAACAGAATCGCGACATGCTGATGGTCGCGGGCATCTTGGCGGTGCTCGCGACCATCGCGGATATGTTTCGCGATACCGTGGGATTCTCTTGCAACCCTATCTACTTGGTCCATGTCTTGGGGCACATGGCCTTTTTCTGCACAGCGTTTAAGCTTGGCGACTATCTGATCGATCGGTTCCTGGTGGGACGCGAAGGTGCTGTTGACGTCCCTCGGCAAGACCATGCTGGATGGTTTGACAGCTTGTGCGACATGGCGTTCTCTGGCATCCCGCAGACGTACGCATTCGGCGGCATCATAAAGCTAGGCGCAATCATCTACGCCTGCTGGTCTCCGTTGCTGGTCCTGCTGTTCCCGGGCGTGATCTGGTGGGACACTCGCCAGCAGCTTTTGCAGTACAACGGCTTACCCAATGCCTTGTCGGACGGCGTCATCACCGACCACCATCCAGTGCTCGATACCTATCTGTACGGATGGTTTACCGATCTGGGTCGTGCGCTGGGAAGCGTTGATGCTGGGGTGTACGTCTTCTGCCTGGTGCAGGCTTTTCTGACGGCGTGGGCTTTGGCGTGCTGTCTGATCCTGGTGCGTCGGCTGGGCGGTCGCCGTGACGTCTGCGTGGCACTGCTGGCGTTTCTGTGCCTGTATTGGCACCTTCCCATTTATGCCTCGGCCATGGCGAAGGATGCCACCTTTCTGCCGTTTTTCTTGCTGTTCTCGGTTGCCTCCATTGAGGTCATGCGTTCGAGGGGCGACTCCTGAGGGCACCCGGTTTCCTTGCTGCATATGTTGCCCTTGTGTTGCTTGTGGCGCTGACGCGCAAGACTGGTTTGATTCTCACGCTGGTCGTCTTGATTGCCGTGTTCTTGAGGGCTACGAGTCGGAGTGGGCGAGTTATCGTTGCGGCAATGGCGGTCGGCGCTTCTCTGTTTATGACGGTCCTTATGCCCAGGGCCGTGCTTCCCGCTTTGGGGTGCGAGCCTGGTGGTAAGCAGGAGGTCTACGGTCTCATGTTTCAACAGTCCGCGTTGCTGATGCGTGACCACGGGGACGAGCTTCCGGAATGGCAGCGTCAAGAGGTCGAGCGCGCCATCGGGGAGGATGGTAAGAACAACTACACGTGGTTTTTAACCGACTCCGTTAAAGACCCCACGTTTGGTAAGGCCGACGAGCTCGATTTTGCAGCCTATTTTGGCGCGTGGGTGGCGGGGCTCCTGCAGCATCCGCTTTGCTATCTCGAAGCGTATCTGGGTGTGCAGGTTGGCTGGTATGCCATGCCGGCGGCGGGAAGCGAGGCCTTGTCGCCCTATGTGACTCCCGTCGATGGGCACAACGTGAGCCATGTGTTTCCCCGCTCGCGGGACCTGGGATTGAGCTGGTCCGATGCGACCTTGGGCCGCAGTGTCGAGTCGCTCGTCGCATGGTTCCAGTCGACGCCGGTTGGCATGCTTGTCGGCGCCAAGGCACTTTGGTCGACCTGGGGTATGGCGTTTCTGCTGCTGGAGATAAAGCGTCGTGCGCCCCAGAAACTCTATCTGATGGCGCCGCTCGTTGCGGCAAACCTTGTCCTTTGGATCTCGCCGACGTCGTACACGACCGAGTCGATGCGCTACTTGCTGCCGTTGTTGTTCTGGCTGCCCGTGAGTGCAGCGATGACTTTTGCCAGCGTTGCGTCGACCGAATAAAGCGGGCCCGCGTGCAGCTACGCACGCGGGCCCGCTCTCATCATGTGGTTAGTTGCGCTTGAGGTGGACGACGGTTTCGCAGTGGAAGGTTTGCGGGAATAGGTCGACCGGCGTGATCTTGACGGGGGAGAAGGTGCCCTCCTCGACAAAGCGCTTAAGGTCGCGGGCCAGAGTCGCCGGGTCGCAGCTCACGTAGGCGACGTCGCGGGCGCTCGTGCTGGCGATGAGGTCGATGGCCTCGGGCGCCAGACCTGCGCGCGGCGGATCGACCACCAGGACATCGGCATCCTGGTCGGGGAACTCGCGCACCGCGTCGCCGCCGATGACGTCGACGTTATCGAGCTTGTTAATCTCCAGGTTGCGACGCAGGTCGCGCACGGCCGGGCCGTAGGCCTCGACGGCGGCGACAAAATCACAGCGGCGGGCGAGCGGCAGGGTAAAGGTGCCGGCACCGCAGTATAGGTCCACGGCCAGTTCGTCTTCCTGCGGGTCGAGGGCGTCCATAACGAGCTCAATCAGAATCTCGGCGCCCTTGGTATTGACCTGGAAAAACGACGGGGCAGATAAGCGCATCTGGCCTTCGGCGATATTCTCGGTCCACGAGCCCTCGCCGGCGAGCATCTCGACTTTGGAGACACGGCGGGCTTTCTTTTCGCCCTTGCTCATCACACGCACCACGCTCGTGGGATGAGCGGCGTCCGCCAGCACGCGGGAGACCTGCGAGCGCGGGAAGGAGCCCGTGGGCGTCCAGAGCGCGACCTCGAGCGCCTTGGTGCGGCGCGAGGCGCGAATGCCCACGCGCTCGAGGCCCAGGTCGTGGCTGCCGCTCAGATAGTTGAGCGCGCCGACGACCGATTTGAGCGCCTTCGGGAAGCGCTTATCGAACAGCGGGCACGTATCGACGGTCACGATTTTGCTGGGGTCGACACCGTGCATGCCAAGGCGCACGCGACCGTTGACGACGGTCGGTTCGAGCTCGATTTTATTGCGGTAGCCCCAGTCGTCCTTGGTGTGGCAGATGGGCTGTAGCAACTCATCGACCTGCTCAGGAGCGAACTTGCCGATGCGCTCGAGCGTGGAGCGCAGGTTTTGCTCCTTGGCGGCGAGCTGTGCCGTGCGTGAGAGATTGCCCCACGAGCAGCCGCCGCAGATGCCCACGAAGGGGCAGGGAGGCTGAATGCGATCGGGGCTTGGCTCCAGAATCTCGGTGGTGCGGGCACGCATGAACGACTTGCCGTCCTGTACGACCTCGGCCTCGACGGTGTCTCCTGCCACGGCGCCCTGCACAAAGACGGCCTTGCCGTTGTCGGCGTGCGCCAGCCCGTCGGCGCCGTAGGTCATCGATTCTATAGTGAGCTTCATATTCCTGCCTGTCATTCGCGTTGTTGTTCGCACCATGGTAGCAGGGAAAAGCGCCCCGCATCCGAGGCTTTCCTCAAATGCGGGGCGCTTCTACAAACTGCTTCTACAAACGACTATTTCGTCTTGCCGGTAATGAGCGTCTTAAGACCCAGGCCGATCAGGCCCAGGCCTATGCGCACGCGACCGGGGCGATGGCGCTCGATGGCCTTGGTCTTGCCGGCGGGCTTATCGCGACGGGTGCTCGTCTCGGATACGGGCTTGGTGACCTGCGGCTCGGGCTGAGGTGCAGGTGCAGGCTCGGGCTCAATGACAGTCGCCTGGACCTTCTGAACCTCGGGCGTGGTCGGCTGCGGCTTAGGAGCAGGGGTGGGCTTTGCCTCGGCGGCGGGCTCCGGAGTCGCGGTAGCGGGCTCGGGCGCTTTCTCCACGGCGGTCTCTGCGGCAGCCTCGGGCTCATTCACCGGGGGAGCTGCAACCGCTTCCGGTTTGGCAGCTCCCCCGTGTTCAACCTCGGCCTGAATGGCCTCCTCGGCCACACGTTCCTTCTCCTGCGCACGCTGCTGCGCGGCGGCCTCGGCGTTGCGATAGGCACGCTCCAGTAGAGCTTCCTGCGAGTTGAAGGGTTTCTCACCCTCTGCACGCTCCACGGGGACCCAGGTGCCGTCGCTCGTGAGGCTGCGGGCCTTCACGTTGTCCCGCAGCTGCATGCCCATATACTCGTGCACTAGGGCGCGGCAGGTGGGGTCGAGCACGGGGAAGGCGATCTCCACGCGGTGCTCGGTGTTGCGCGTCATCATGTCTGCCGAGCTCAGGTAAATCATGTCCGAGTCCACGCCGAAAGCATAGACGCGCGCGTGCTCCAAAAAGCGTCCGACGATGGAGCGGACATGCACGTTCTCGGTCTTGCCCGGAATACCGGGCTTGAGGCACGAGATGCCGCGGATGATCATGTCTACGCGCACGCCGGCACACGATGCCTCGGCGATCTTGTCGATGACCTCGCGGTCGGTCAGCGAGTTGAGCTTAAAGAACACGCGGGCGGACTCGCCGGCAAGGGCGCGCTGAATCTCGCGGTCAAGCCCGCGCATGATGAGCGGTTTCAGTCCGACGGGCGCCACACCCAGGAAGCGGTAGTCGCCGCGCAGGTTGCCCAGCGACAGATTGCGGAAGAACAGGTTGGCGTCTTCACCGATGCCGGGATGGGCTGTCATGAGCATAAAGTCGCTGTAGAGTTTGGCCGTCTTCTCGTTAAAGTTGCCGGTGCCCAAAAGCGTGAGGCGGGTGAGCGCCATGCCCTCGCGATAGGTGAGCTGGCAGATCTTTGAGTGGCATTTAAAGCCCTCGGAACCATAGATGACGGTGCAGCCCGCCTCTTCCAGACGCTCGGCCCACTCGATGTTGTTCTGCTCGTCAAAGCGGGCACGAAGTTCCATGAGCACCGTGACCTCTTTGCCGTTCTCGGCAGCATCGATCAGCGACTCGCACAGGCGGCTCTGCTTGGCCACGCGGTAGAGTGTGATGCGCAGCGAGATGCACTCGGGGTCGTAGGCGGCCTCGTGCACCAGATCCAGGAAGGGGTTCATGGCCTCGTAGGGATAAAAGAGCAGCTTGTCGCCCTGCAGCACCTGTTCGCGGATGGAGCGGGTCATATCGATGGTGGGGTTGGGCTGCGGCTTAAACGGCGTAAAGAGGAGCTCGTTGCGCAGGTGCTCGGGAATCTTGCCCTCAATGCCAAAGACGTAGCCCAGGTCGAGCGGGATATCGCAGGTAAAGACCGAGCGGCGCGAAAGCTCGAGCGCCTTGCGGATGGTCTTGAGCGTCGCCTTCTCGAGCGACCCCGAGACCGCGAGCACTACCGGCTGCAGACGCAGGCGCTTCTTGAGGATGCGCTTCATGTGCTGGCGGTAGTCCTCCTCCTCTTCGACGCCCTCGCCGTCCGGATCGATGTCGGCGTTGCGGGTGACGCGGATCAGCGCACGATCCAGCGGCTTATAGGAGCCAAAGCAGCTGTCCAGGCAGGCGAGGATGACGTCCTCGAGCAAGATGTAGGAGTAGGTGCCGGTGGGCGAGGGGATCTCGACCACGCGGTTCATCGAGGCGGGAATCTCGATAAGGCCCAGCAGGCTCTCCTCGTCGGTGGCGCCGTCCAGACCACAGGCCAGATAGAGCGCGCCATTGCGTAGGTTGGGGAAGGGGTGGCGAGGATCGATGACCAGCGGCGAGATGACCGGCGACACGTAGGCCTGGAAGTAGCGGGTTACAAAGGTGCGCTCCTCGGGCGTAAGCGAATCGATGCGGGCGCGGTGAACGCCCAAGGTGTCGAGCTTGCCCTCGATGCTCTTAAAGATGGACTCCCAACGGGTAAGGAGCCCGGGCATTTCGGCCATGACAGCATCGACCTGTTCGGAGGCGGTCATATTGCTCTTGTTGTCGACAGGCTGTTTTTTGAGCTCTGCCAGATCGGACAGGCCGCCCACGCGCACCATGAGAAACTCGTCGAGGTTAGACTCGAAAATCGACACGAACTTTAGACGCTCGAACAGCGGAACGGTCTCATCGAAGGCTTCGTCAAGCACGCGGTTGTCAAAGCGCAGCCAGCTAAGCTCTCGGTTTTGCGTGTACGAGAAGTCGCGCGGCGGTTTGCGCAGCTTTGCGGCGGCTTGCTTCTTTTCGATTTTACTCGGCATATGCATCTGTCCGTTCAGTCCCCGTAGAGGACGGTAGCCTAACTCTAATTCACTATTGTCTCAATTTAGTCGACCGCTGGCACGGACGTATCGCGTGAACGGTATCTTTACCTACTTCTTACGCTGCCAAGTCATAGGACTGACGTCCTGCTCGTCTGCAAGCGGTCTATATCCTCACTCAACTGGTACGTAAGTGTGAATAAGAATGATGGATAGCTGAATATCATTGAATGCAGGCGGAAACGTAAACAAACATCATTTATATACATAAAACCGATTTAGCTATGCAATTCTGAATCAAAAGTTTAGAGATGCAATTGCAAATAGTTTTTAGGAAAAAAGAGCGTTTACCTTAGAAAAGTTACTTTAGAACGCCGAAGTACATTATGGGGGAATCTCGTGCGATATACCGTTCATCGCACTTTGTTGACCGTTCGGGGGCGAGGTGGAATTGCGGGTGGAATTTGGATATAACTAGAGCTGTCAGCAAGCAGCGTCCGCTATGGAAGGGCGCTGAGAGATTCGGCCGAAAGGCCCGAAAGAAAGGTAGGAGGCCATGACGAAAGGTCTGCACGTGCCTTCCGAGATCGGCAAGCTCAGGAAGGTCTGCCTGCACCGTCCCGGCGACGAGCTCCTCAACCTGCCGCCCGACGAGCTCGAGCGACTCCTGTTCGACGACGTCCCGTTCCTGGAGGTCGCGCAGCAGGAGCACGACACCTTCGCCCAGATCCTGAGGGACCAGGGCGTGGAGGTCCTCTATCTCGAGAACCTCGTCGCCGAGGTGTTCGACCAGGTCCCCGGCGCCCGCGCCGAGTTCACCGACCAGTACATCGCCGAGGCCGGCATCCGCGGCCAGCACATGCCGCAGATCGTCCGCGAGAAGCTGGACTCCATCGAGGACAACCTCGAGTTCGTCAAGAAGACCATGGCCGGCATGACCAAGTCCGAGATCGACATGCCCCTCACGGCCTCCACGACCCTCGACTCCCTGGTCAACTCCGAGTCCGAGTCCGACCTGATCATCGACCCGATGCCCAACCTCTACTTCACCCGCGACCCGTTCGCGGTCGTCGGCGAGGGCGTCAACCTCAACCGCATGTACTCGGTCACCCGCAACCGCGAGACCCTGTACGGCAAGTACGTCTTCAAGTACCACCCCGACTACAAGGACGTCTCGCTGTACTTCCGCCGCGACTGCCAGTTCCACACCGAGGGCGGCGACGTGCTGAACATCAACGAGAAGACCCTCGCCGTCGGCATCTCCCAGCGCACCCAGGCCGCCGCGATCGACGTCATGGCCCAGAACATCTTCTGGAACTCCGACTCCAAGGTCGAGCGCATCCTGGCCTTCGACATCCCGGTCTCGCGCGCCTTCATGCACCTCGACACGGTCTTCACCCAGATCGACGTCGATAAGTTCACGATCCACCCCGCCATCATGGGCACCCTGCGCGTCTACGAGCTGACCGCCGGCAAGAACCCGGGCGACGTGAACATCCGCCTGATCGAGGACACCCTCGAGCACGTCCTGGAGGACGCCACCGGCGTCGACCAGGTCAAGCTGATCCCCTGCGGCGGCGGCGACCCGATCGCGGCCTCCCGCGAGCAGTGGAACGACGGCTCCAACACCCTGTGCGTCGAGCCCGGCAAGATCTGCGTCTACGCCCGCAACACCGTCACCAACGACGTGCTGTACAAGGAGGGCCTGGACCTTCTCGTCGTGCCCTCCGCCGAGCTCTCCCGCGGCCGCGGCGGCCCGCGCTGCATGAGCATGCCCTTCTGGCGCGAGGACCTCTAAGTCTTTCCGTTTCCGGTGCGGTCCCCCTACAACCGCACCGGTTTCGCCCGTCAAACGGGCAACACTAATACTTACGTAATTCATTTTTTCGAAAGGAAACGAACCATGGGTGTTAACCTCTCCGGCCGTAGCTTCCTCAAGCTCCTCGACCTCTCCACCGAGGAGATCGAGTACTTGCTCAAGCTTTCCAAGAACTTCAAGGACATGAAGCGCGCTGGCGTTCCGCACCGCTATCTCGAGGGCAAGAACATCGTTCTGCTCTTCCAGAAGACCTCCACTCGTACCCGCTGCGCCTTCGAGGTCGGCGGCATGGATCTGGGCATGGGCGTCACCTACCTCGATCCCGGTTCGTCGCAGATGGGCAAGAAGGAGTCCATTGAGGACACCGCCCGCGTTCTCGGCCGCATGTATGACGGCATCGAGTTCCGTGGCTTTGCCCAGGACGACGTCGAGGAGCTCGCTGCTAAGTCCGGCGTGCCTGTCTGGAACGGCCTGACCACCGAGTGGCACCCCACCCAGATGCTCGCCGACATCCTGACCGTCCAGGAGAACTTCAACTACGACATCAAGGGCAAGACCCTCGTCTTCATGGGCGACTGCAAGAACAACGTCGCTCGCTCCCTCATGGTCGTCTGCTCCAAGCTCGGTATGAACTTCGTGGCCTGCGGCCCCGAGGAGTGCATGCCCGCTGACGACGTCATCGAGGCCTGCAAGCCCATTGCCGAGGCTAACGGCTGCACTATCAAGCTGACCACTGACGTCAAGGACGGCGTCACCGGTGCCGACGTTATCTACACCGATGTGTGGGTCTCCATGGGCGAGCCCGACGAGGTCTGGGCCGAGCGCATCGCTCAGCTCACCCCGTATCGCGTTACCTCCGAGGTCATGGCTATGGCCAACCCGGGTGCCATCTTCCTGCACTGCCTGCCCAGCTTCCACGACACCAACACCACGATTGGCGCCGAGAAGTGCGAGCAGTTCGGCATCACCGAGCAGGAGGTCACCGACGAGGTCTTCGAGAGCCCCGCTTCCAAGGTCTTCGACGAGGCCGAGAACCGCATGCACACCATCAAGGCTGTTATGTACGCTACGCTCAAGTAAGAGCATCTAGCATCTCGCTCGGGGTGTCTTGCTGCACACCCCGAGCGGCTTTGTCTGGTAAATATCTCGCGTCGGGCGGTGGGCACGGCACGGAAGATCCGCTTCGCGCGAGAAAGTTAAATGATTTATGAAGGGGGGATGAGAACCATGACTGAGACCGATAAGAAAAAGCGCGGTATGCCTTCATCGTTCACCATTCTTCTAGCTCTGCTGGCAATTGTTGCAGTGATTACCGTTATCGTCTCCGGCACGTCCGGCGGCGCGGTTACCGCAGCCCGCCTGAGCGATTTCTGCACCGCCCCGATCCTGGGCTTCGCTGACGCTCTGCCCGTCTGCCTCTTCGTTATGATCCTGGGCGGCTTCCTCGGTATGATGACCGAGACCGGCGCCCTGGACAACGGCATCGCCGTTCTGGTGCAGAAGCTTAAGGGCAACGAGATCATGCTCGTTCCTGTCCTTATGCTCATCTTCTCCCTCGGTGGTACTACCTATGGTATGTGCGAGGAGACCGTTCCCTTCTACGCCCTGCTCGCCGCTACCATGATGGCCGCCGGCTTCGACCCCATGGTCGGCGCCGCTACCGTCCTGCTCGGCGCTGGCTGCGGCTGCCTGGGCTCCACGGTTAACCCGTTCGCCGTCGGCGCTGCCGTCGACGCTCTGACCGGCGTTGGCATTGAGGTCAACCAGTCCATCATCATCGGACTCGGTGCCGTCCTGTGGATTGTCACTACCGCTATGTCCATCGTCTTCGTGATGAACTATGCTAAGAAGGTCAAGGCTGACAAGGGTTCCACCATCCTGTCGATGCAGGAGCTCAAGGACGCCGAAGAGGCTCACGGCAAGGCTGCTTCCGAGGTCCACAAGGAGGTCAAGCTCACCGGTCGTCAGAAGGGTGTTCTGATCGCCTTCGCCTTCACCTTCGTCGTCATGATCGTCGGCTTCATTCCGCTGGCCGACCTCAACGAGGGCGTCGCTAACTTCTTCGACGCTGGCGCTGTCTACGACGCCGACGGTAACGCCGTCGTCCAGGGCTGGTCTGCCCTGATCACCGGCCTGCCCATTGGCCAGTGGTACTTCGACGAGGCTTCCACCTGGTTCTTCCTCATGGCCGTCCTGATCGGTATCATCGGTGGCCTGTCCGAGAAGCAGATCGTTAACACCTTCATCACCGGCGCTGCCGACATGATGTCCGTTGTTCTCGTCATCGCCCTCGCCCGTGGTATCTCCGTCCTCATGGCTAACACCGGCCTCGACGTCTTCGTCCTCGACGCTGCCGCCAATGCTCTGGCTGGCCTGTCCGGCGTGATCTTCGCTCCCATGAGCTTCCTGGTCTACTTCGGCCTGTCCTTCCTGATCCCCTCGACCTCCGGTATGGCCACCGTCTCCATGCCCATCATGGGACCGCTGGCTGTTAAGCTCGGCTTCTCGCCCGAGGTCATGGTCATGATCTTCTCCGCCGCCATCGGTGTTGTGAACCTGTTCACCCCGACCTCCGGTGCCATCATGGGCGGTCTCGCCCTGGCCAAGATCGAGTGGACGACCTGGCTCAAGTTTGCCCTTAAGCTCATCGTCGCTCTCTCCGTCGTCTGCGCCATCATCCTGACCGTCGCCTGCGTGCTGCTCTAAGTACCCAACGGGTACCCCACGGAAACCTTGACGATCCTGTAAAGGATCACCTGGTCATCGTCTGTCCGGTGGGGTAAACCCACCGGTAGACTCCTACCTTTAGCCCCCTTCCGTTCCGTGCGCGGGAGGGGGCGCTCTCATGTTGCGCGGTTCTACGAACCGCGCAACCAGTCGACGCTGCGCGCCGCCCAGGACGACAATTTGTCATTCAAAAGGCAAGACATGACCAAAAGGTCTATGCCTTGCCTTTTTCATGCCAACTTGTACGTTCTGGACGTCGCTCGCTGACTTATGCTCAACCTGCGACGTTTCTGTTGTTGGTGCAAAGGGATCAGGTTACTTTGCGCCAAAAGGGGAAGTTGCGGTGGAATAGTTCCTGTTTGGCCGTCTTGAGGGGTTAAACGGGAACTATTTCACCGCAACTTATCGATGACGTGTTTGGTTGATGCCCGTTGGCTGCTTGGGTGTTGGGAAGGGTCTGCTCCGTTATAATCGCCTAGAACATTAAATGGAAACGGGACGGGAGCCATATATGCGCCAGGGTTTCGACAACGCGAAGTATATCGAGCTGCAGGCCGCTCATATTAAAGAGCGTATCTCGCAGTTTGGCGGCAAGCTGTATTTGGAGTTTGGCGGCAAGCTGTTTGACGACTATCACGCGAGTCGCGTGCTACCGGGTTTTGAACCGGACAGCAAGTTTCGCATGCTCAAGAGCATTGCCGATGACGTTGAGGTCATCATCGCGATCAACGCGAACCACATCGAGAAGAATAAGGCCCGTGGCGACCTGGGCATTACCTATGACGAGGACGTCTTGCGCCTGGTCGACCTGTTCCGCGGCAACGGTTTTGCTGTCGCGGCCGTGGTTATCACCCAGTACGCCGGCCAGCCCGCCGCCGATGTCTTCCGCAATCGCCTGAACGCGCTCGGCATTCCCGCCAAGCTGCACTATCCCATCGAGGGCTATCCCCACGACGTCGATCTGATCGTGTCCGACGACGGCTATGGCAAGAACGAGTTTGTCGAGACCACCCGTCCGCTCGTCGTGGTCACCGCGCCGGGTCCTGGCTCGGGTAAGCTCGCCACCTGCCTGTCGCAGCTTTATCACGAGCACAAACACGGCACCGCCGCCGGCTACGCCAAGTTCGAGACCTTCCCGGTCTGGAACCTTCCCCTCACGCATCCGGTCAACATCGCCTACGAGGCGGCCACGGCAGATCTCGACGACGCCAATATCATCGACTCCTTCCACTTGGAGGCCTACAACAAGACCACGGTCAACTACAACCGTGACGTCGAGGCTTTCCCGGTGGTCCGTGCTCTGATGGAAAAGATCCTGGGCAAGAGCCCCTACCAGAGCCCCACGGACATGGGCGTCAATATGGTCGGTTTTGCTATTACCGATGACGATGCCTGCCGCGACGCTTCCAAGATGGAGATCGTCCGCCGCTACTTTACCGCGGTCGAAAATGTGCGCCGTACCGGCGTGGGCGATGAGCAAGTCGACCGTCTCAAGATCATTATGAAGAAGGCCGGTATCGACAAGAACTACTCGCCGGCACGCTCGGCCGCCCTTACCAGGGAGCAGCTGACGGGTGGCCCCGTAGGCGCCATGGTCATGCCCGATGGCTCCGTGGTGACCGGCAAGACTTCCACGCGCCTGGGCGCCGCGAGCTCGCTCATCATGAACGCACTTAAGCATGTCTCGGGCGTTGACCTTGAGCTCGAGGTCATTAGCGATGAGGCGATCGAGCCTATCAGCAAGCTCAAGACGCATTTCCTGGGTAGCAAGAACCCGCGCCTGCACACCGACGAGACGCTTATGGCGCTCTCGATCACCTCGGCAACGAGCGAGACGGCGGCCCGCGTCCTTTCGGGCCTGGAGCAGCTGCGCGGCTGCGATGCCTTCTTTAGCGTGATCATCTCGCCGACGGACGAGACGGTGTTGCGCAAGCTGGGCATCAACGTGTGCTGCGAGCCCAAGTTCGAGCGCCGTGGTTTCTTCCACCGCTAAGCCTGGATTAATTGGTCTGAAAGGGGCGCATCGGGTATGCATTCGGTGTGCCCCTTTTATCAACAAAGCTACCGTTTAACCTAAAAATAGCCCGTTTACCTGCCTATAAGCGATTTGGGCGGTATACAATAACCCTAATTGTTTCATCCTTTTGCGGGGATGCCGCATGATGGATGTTGCCGGCCATCATGGGGTGTGCCGGTCGCGCACGGTGCAGGTGATGCCTGTACTCGGTTTGAGGAGGCTGCCATGGCTGGCAAGGGTCGCGCGAGTGTCAACGATATGAAGCGTGTCGAGGTGCAGGTGCTGATGGAGATCGCACAGCAGTCCGAAGACAACGACGGTTTTTATGGCTTTTCGCGCAAGACGCTCGCCGAGCGTGTTGGGGTGTCTCCGTATCGCGCCCGCGCGGCAATTGAACGTCTGGAATCCGAAGACATCATTGAGGTCGTCTCGCGCTACAGCGACGACGGCGGCCAGCTCGCAAATGGTATTTGTCTCACGGAGCGTGGCGAGTGGTATCTAGAGGGCATCCGTGCCGGTATGCTCGTGCAGGACTTGATCAAGGACGAATTCGCCGATCGATAACAAGGCGCATTCATAGTCGAAACGACGCCGCCTGGGCAACCGGACGGCGTTTTGTTTCGAGATGGAGAAATGCGATTGCGCGTAAGAAAAATTGCGTGCGGCGCGCGTCGCGAGTATTACAATGAAGACCCGTAAGATGTGTATGGACAACTTCTACGGGAAGCGCAGGTAACTCAATATGACCAAGCATGTGTTCGTGACCGGCGGCGTGGTTTCGTCTCTGGGCAAGGGTATTACCGCGGCCTCGCTGGGCCGTCTGCTCAAGTCGCGCGGGTACAAGGTAACGATGCAAAAGGCCGACCCGTATCTGAACGTCGACCCCGGCACCATGAGCCCGTTCCAGCATGGCGAGGTCTTTGTGACCGAGGACGGCTACGAGTCCGATCTGGACCTGGGCCACTACGAGCGCTTTATTGACGAGAACCTGACCCGCGATTCCAACTTTACGACTGGTGCCATCTATAAGAGCCTGATCGCCCGTGAACGTCGCGGTGACTTTTTGGGCGGCACCGTACAGGTGATTCCGCACGTCACGAACGCCATTAAGGATAAGTTCCGTCGTATTGAGGAGCAGACCGGCTCCGACGTGGTCATCACTGAGTTGGGCGGCACCATCGGCGACATCGAGTCGCAGCCGTTTGTCGAGGCCATTCGCCAGTATCGCAAGGAGGCCGGCCCCGAGAACGTCTGCTACATCCACGTGTCGCTCGTTCCCTATATCGCCGCCGCCCACGAGGTCAAGACCAAGCCGACGCAGCACTCCGTTAAAGAGCTCCGCAGCTTTGGTATCCAGCCCGATATTATCGTTCTGCGCTCCGACCACCATATCGACGATGCCATCCGCGGCAAGATCGCAAGCTTCTGCGACGTCGACACCGACTGTGTCTTTACCAACGAGGACTGCGCGAGCATCTACGATGTTCCGCAGTTGCTTGCCGAGCAGGACTTTGACCTGCGCATTTGCGAGCGTCTGGGTCTGGACCCGCGTGAGCGCGACATGAGCGAGTGGAACGAGTTCCTGCGCAAGCAGAACCATGCCAACCAGCACGCCGACAAGGTGAAGATCGCCGTCGTGGGCAAGTATACGCAGCTGCCCGATGCCTACCTGTCGGTTATCGAGGCCCTGCACCACGCGGGCGTGTTCTACGATCGCCACGTTGATGTGCAGCTGATCGATGGCGAGAGCCTCGATGAACAGAACGTCTCCGAGGTCCTGGGTGACGCCTCGGGCATCTTGGTCCCTGGCGGCTTTGGCAAGCGCGCCCTGGAGGGCAAGATCCTCGCGGCCGAGTTTGCCCGCGAGCACAAGATTCCGTATCTGGGCATTTGCCTGGGTATGCAGGTGGCCGTGTGCGAATTTGCTCGCAACGTGGTCGGCCTTGCCGGCGCCAGCTCTTCCGAGTTCGATCCTGATGGCCCGTATAGTGTCATCGACCTGATGAGCTCGCAGGAGGACGTGACCGAGAAGGGCGGCACCATGCGTCTGGGTGCCTA
The DNA here is from genome assembly GCA_048236535.1 of Collinsella sp. Classification (GTDB taxonomy): domain Bacteria; phylum Actinomycetota; class Coriobacteriia; order Coriobacteriales; family Coriobacteriaceae; genus Collinsella. The sequence continues at coordinate 16,727 of DBFAQQ010000035.1, forward strand.
TCCGTGCAAGCTCGCCGCCGATACCCTCGCTCGCGAGGCCTATGGTGAGGAGCTCGTCTACGAGCGTCACCGTCACCGTTTTGAGTTCAACAACGCCTTCCGTGACCAGCTCGAGGACGCCGGTCTGGTAATCTCGGGTCTTTCACCCGACGAGCGTCTGGTCGAGATGGTCGAGCTGCCGCGCGACGTACATCCGTGGTATGTGGCCACCCAGGCTCATCCCGAGTTCAAGAGCCGTCCGACCAACCCGCAGCCGCTGTTCCGCGAGTTCGTGCGCGCCTCGATCGGCCAGCACGAGGGTGTCGACCGTCTGCAGGTGACGCCCAAGAACCTCGCTACGGACTAAGGGTGTCGGAGAACCAAGAACATACCGAAGCTACTCCCTCGTCGCTCGCTGTGGCGGCGGGGGAGTATCTCGATTACCTCGCGGTCGAGCGGGGCTTGGCGCGCAACACGATTGCGGCCTATCGTCGTGACCTGACGACGTACTGCGCCTATCTGGAGCGGGCGGGTATTGTGTCTTTTGAAGAGGTGACCCGTCAGGTCGTGGAGGGCTTTGTTGCCGATCGCCGCGACGGAGGCTATTCCGACGCCTCGGTGGAGCGCGCGCTTGCTGCCGTGAAGGGCCTGCATGCCTTTTTGGTGCGCGATGGGGCCGTGGCCCAAAACCCGACGGCGGCGTTGCGCCTGCCCAAAAAGGCAGATCGCCTGCCGGAATACCTTTCGGTGGAGGACGTCTCGGCACTGCTCGATCAAGACTTTCCCGAGGGCGAGATGGGACTGCGCGATCACGCCATCTTGGAAGTGCTTTACGGTTGCGGCTTGCGCGTGAGTGAGCTGGTTGGGCTCGATGTGGGCGATATCCATATCGATGACGGGTTTGTCCTGGTGCGCGGTAAGGGCTCCAAGGAGCGTCTGGCCCCGTTGGTGGGAAGCGCGGCGCGTGCCCTGACACACTATCTAGGTGACGGGCGCACTCTCCTGGCCGCCCATGCTCACGGGACGGAGACCTCGGCGGTCTTTTTAAATAAGAACGGACGTCGCCTGTCGCGTCAGGCCGTGCATGCGATATGCGAGCGGTATGGGCGCCAGGTGGGGCTGGTGGGGCTCCATCCCCATACCTTGCGCCACTCCTTTGCCACCCATATGCTCGCGGGCGGTGCCGACCTGCGTGTGCTGCAGGAGATTTTGGGCCATGCCGATATTTCGACCACGCAGGTCTACACGCATGTCGACCGCACGCAACTGACCGAGGTCTATCTGGCGGCGCATCCGCTGGCACATCGCTAGCACCTCGCTGACCTGCATATTTATAAATATTAAAGGGGACGGGCCCCAGATTGCCGAGACGCACTTTTGCGCGCATGGGCAATCTGGGGCCCGTCCCATTTTTCGCCAGACATCGACGCGGTGGTGGGCCGTGTGTGCCGTGGGTGGGGGAGTTTGGGGGCGATGTGAACGGCGTGTAAAGGGACGTAAAAATCACCTCAAGGTCAACTTGAAGGTTGAGGTTTGCGGGTGTGGTTCTACAGGTGGCATCCCGCCTTTGCTGCAAACACAACATATTGTGTTTTCGAACATATGCTCGGGGGTGTTTTACAACATATTGGGGGTGGAGTGGTGGGGCGG
>DBFAQQ010000036.1:0-19575 GCA_048236535.1 Collinsella sp.
TCTGAATTTGGCTTAGCAATCATAGGCGGATGACGCGGAAACGGCCCCTCCCGGGGCCGTTTCAGTTCCAGATCGTTGTTTTCGCCCGCTGAGCTGGGCCTATGCCGGAATCTCTCCCACAGAAACCACCGAAGAGCCGAATTTTTCTTTCATCAATTCCCTCCTCAATGAGCCTCTATAAACGACTATTGCACCCCACGTCCCCACACAGGCGAAACGGAAGACATGTTCGGCAATAGAAACAAAGTGATTGTAGAAAGAGGCGCATAAAATGCGCATCGACATCGCGTAATACGGTTAAATCGACCGACGATTGCAAGTATTTACGAATCCGTAAACGGCAGCAAATAGGCAGCGAACGGCAATCTGCAGCGTAGGACAGTTCCCACAGGCCGACAATTGACGGTATTTTGGCTCATATTTATTGAATTGTTGCTCGCCCAAAAGCGCGGAGCATCAACGCGCCCCTAAGCCAACCCCAGCAATATGCCCGCCGAATGCACGACAAACGCCACGATCCAGGCGACCGTCACTTGAAACGCGAACACAGCCACGGCATAGCGCGCGCCCAACTCACTCTTGACGGCACCGATGGCCGCCACGCAAGGCGGGTACAGCAGCGTAAAGACCAGGAACACGTAAGCGGTAAACGGCGAAAACATGGTCGACAGCACCGCGGGCGACGTTGCACCCAAAAGCACGGTGAGGGTCGAGATGACGCTCTCCTTGGCGATAAGTCCGGTGACGAGCGCCGTGGATGCACGCCAGTCGCCAAAGCCAAGCGGCGCCAGCGCCGGCGCGATGATGCTACCCAGACCGGCAAGCAGGCTTTGCGACTGATCGGCGACCACATTAAAGCGAATGTCGAACGTCTGAAGGAACCAGATGACCACGGTAGCGGCAAAGATAATGGTAAAGGCCTTGGTGATGAAGTCTTTGGCCTTATCCCATGCCAGCATCACCGTCGTCTTGACGCTCGGCAGGCGGTAATTGGGGAGCTCCATGATAAACGGCACCGGGTCGCCCTTAAATGCTGTGCGGTTGAGCACCAAAGCGGCGATGCAACCGACCGCAATGCCAATCAGATAGAGCGAGACCATGGCGGGAACCGTCGCCTGTGGAAAAAACGCCCCGCACAGCAAGCCGTAAACCGGTAACTTGGCCGAGCAGCTCATAAACGGCGTGAGCATGACCGTCATCTTGCGGTCGTGCTCGGATGGGAGCGTACGGGTCGACATGATAGCCGGCACGGTGCAGCCAAAACCGACGAGCATGGGCACGAAGCTGCGGCCCGACAGGCCAAAGCGACGCAACACCTTATCCATGACAAAGGCTACGCGTGCCATGTAGCCGGAGTCTTCCAGAATGGAGAGGAACAAAAAGAGCACGACGATAATCGGCAGAAAGGTCAGCACACTGCCCACACCCGTAAGCACGCCGTCGACAGCCAGCGAGCGCACCACGTCGTTGGTGCCGAACGCCTTGAGGCCTGCGTCGGCCGAGGCGATGATGGCAGCGATGCCGTCCTCCATAAGTCCCTGCAACGCCGCGCCGATCACGCCAAACGTCAGCCAAAAAACGAGGCCCATGATCACCAGGAACGCCGGGATGGCTGTGTAACGACCCGTCAGGATGCGGTCGATCCTAACGGAGCGCACGTGCTCGCGGCTCTCGTGCGGCTTGACGACGCAGCGCCCGCACACGTCGCCGATAAAGCTAAAGCGCATATCGGCCAGCGCAGACAGACGGTCGGTGCCGGCCTCGCCCTCCATCTGGGTAATGATGTGCTCGATGGCGTCGAGCTCGTTGCGGTCCAGGTGAAGCGCCTCGGTCACCAGCTCGTCGCCCTCAACCAGCTTGGTCGCCGCAAAACGCACGGGAATGTGCGCCGTCGCGGCATGGTCCTCGATCAGGTTGGCAATGCCGTGGATGCAGCGATGCAGTGCGCCGCCGTCCGAGCCATCGGGTGCGCAGAAGTCCAGGCGACCGGGGCGCTCGCGGAAGCGCGCCACATGCAACGCGTGATCCACCAGCTCGCCAATGCCCTCGTTGCGGGCGGCGCTAATGGGGACAACCGGCACGCCCAACAGGCTCTCGAGCAGGTTGACGTCAACGGCGCCGCCGTTGGCCGTCACCTCGTCCATCATGTTGAGCGCGATGACCATGGGGCGATCGAGCTCCATAAGCTGCAGCGTCAGGTACAGGTTGCGCTCGATGTTGGTAGCGTCGATGATGTCGATGATGGCATCGGGATGCTCATCCAGGATAAACTGGCGGCTCACGATCTCTTCGCCCGTGTACGGCGACAGGGAGTAAATGCCGGGCAGATCGGTAACGCTTGCCTCGGGGTGGTTGCGGATGGTGCCATCTTTGCGGTCGACCGTCACGCCGGGAAAGTTACCGACATGCTGGTTGGAGCCCGTAAGCTGGTTGAACAACGTGGTCTTGCCGCAGTTTTGGTTGCCGGCGAGGGCAAAATGCAGTGGCGCGCCCTCGGGCACGGCCGTCTTGGCAGCACGAGGCGAATACGTCCCCTCGCCCAGTGCCGGATGCTCCGTCGTGCCGATTGCTGCGTTAGCGCGCGGACCCGTATCGGTGTCGTGGATACCCACGAGCTCGATGCGAGCGGCATCGTCCTTGCGCAACGTCAACTCGTAGCCACGCAGGCGAATCTCGAGCGGGTCGCCCATAGGGGCATACTTCATCATGGTGACTTCGGTGCCCGGTGTTAGGCCCATGTCCAAAATATGCTGTCGGAGTGCCTGATCGTCCGATGCCACCGATGCGACAACGGCGTCCTTTCCAATCTCGAGTGTATCGAGCCTCACGTCCGTGTTCCTCCCCCGGCGCCCACAGGGCGTTGCATTTTGTTTATCTTGGCTAACCGTTTGCCATGGCTAACCAATTTAACCATGCATGATAGCGCGAACACACAACGATGTTCAATCGACAGATTGCCGCCCTGGCGGGCTTGCAGCGTCAAGTGGTTACGGCGTTTGGTAAAACGCCGTAACTAAAACCCGTGGCGCTCCAGGAAGCGGAAGGCTAGGCGAATCCAAGGACGGATAGCCACCTGCTTGTCCTCGTTGTCGACCGCGGTGTTGGCGTTGCCGAGCGAAAGGCCGTGGCCGCCCTGGTCAAAGACGTGCATCTCGCTAGCGACGCCCTCCTCGGCCATGCGCTGCGCAAACGGATAGACCTGCGCGATCGGCGCCGTCTTGTCGTCGGACACGCCCCACACAAAGGTCGGCGGCATCTGACGCGAAACATGTGTGGTGGGGCAGATATCGGCCAGGTGCTCGTCAGTGGCCTCGCCACCCGTCACCATCGACAGGTAGTCGTTGAGCAGATCGCGCCCCGTCTTGCCGCCCGTCTTGGGCACGCGCAAGTCAATGCGCGGATCGCGCGTCTGCATGTCGCGCACATAGGCAAAGTCGAGCAATGGATAGCCCAGCACCACGGCATCGGGACGAATGTCGTCCGGACGCGCCCCTGCCAGGCCAGCGAAGGGGCCGGTCTTCCACTGCGTTGCCAGCGAGGCGCAGATCATGCCGCCCGCCGAGAAGCCCACGACGCACACGCGCTTGGGATCGACATGCCACTCGTCGGCGTTGGCGCGCACCGTGGCGACCATCTTGGCAAGGTCTGCCTGCGGGTGCGGAAAGCTCACGTCGCCCGTAGAACTCGTCACATAGTTGAGCACAAAGGCCTGGTAACCGTGATCCAAAAACGCAAACGCCACGGGATCCTGCTCGTGCGGAGCGATATGCGTGAACCCGCCTCCGCCGCAGATGATCACCGCGGGGCGGCGGCCATTGGGCTTATCGGGCAGCGGCTCGGCACCCAGATACGTAAAGGTCGCCGGATATTCCTCGGTCGGCTCCTCGCCCCACAGCGCATGGTTCTCGACAATCATATGTGCTCCCTTCGCGCAAATTATGCGCCCTTGTTTTTGCCTTCAAGCGTACCCCACTTGAACCCGTGGCGCAGAAACACTCCGGCAATAAGTTTCCCTTCAACTGATATATCACATAATCCCAGTTCAGAGGTATCGTTGAGCAGCGTAGAATAGGGGCGTTGACCAAGCCGCGAAACACATGTGAAACGTTTCCGGCAAACCAAACGCGCGATATGCGCCTATTTAAGTTGGAGGCAACTATGGGTCTGCTCGATTCGCTTAAGTCCACCTTCACCTCGACCGGCGAGGCGTCCGTTCCGCCCGCAGCAAGCTTCGCTACCCGCGAAGGCGTCATCTATGCCCCCGTCAACGGCGTGCTCGTCAACCTGAACGAGGTTCCCGACGAGACGATCGCCTCGGGCATGCTTGGCCAGGGCTATGGCATCGAGCCCATTACCGGCACCATCTATGCGCCCGCCAACGGCCGCATCGGTGCCACCACTGTCACCAACCACTCCATCGGCATGATTACCGAGGACGGTCTTCGCGTGTTCATCCATGTTGGCCTGGGCACCGTGGAAATGAACGGCAAGGGTTTTGCCCGCTTTGTCGAGATGGGCGATGTGGTCAAGGCAGGCCAGCCGCTCATCAGCTTCGACCGCGAGGCCATTAAGGCCGCTGGTCACGAGGACATCGTGACCGTCATCGTCTCCGAGCTCGATCGTCTTAAGAGCATCGACCATGTCGGCGAGTCCGGAACGCTTATCGGCGGCAACCCGCTCGTCAAGCTTGGCGACCCGCTGCTAGTAGCCAAGACCAAGTAGCCAGGCCCCGCGCCACACAGCCAAAAGGCACCTCGTCAAGCGCCCGCGACCATTTGGCCGCGGGCGCTTTTCGTTTGAAAACCATCCCGCCAATGCCTTATCTGTATAGCCCAAATGAGCCGAGCTGCTAGAATATCGAACTGTATGGATAACTATCATTCAACCGTTATGGGAGGATACGTGAACCGCACCAAAATCGCGCAGCTCTATGCCGATGCCGAGTCGCTCGGCGGCCAGACCGTCACTGTCGCCGGCTGGGTCAAGTCCGTCCGCGACATGAAGAACTTTGGCTTTGTTACGCTCAACGACGGCAGCTGCTTCCGCGACCTGCAGGTCGTCATGAACCGCGAGGCACTCGACAACTACGACGAGATCGCCCATCAAAACGTCTCGGCCGCACTCATTTGCACCGGCACCGTCAAGCTGACCCCCGATGCGCCCCAGCCTTTCGAGCTTTCTGCCACCTCCATCGAGGTCGAGGGCGTCAGCGCCCCGGATTACCCGCTGCAGAAGAAGCGCGCAACCGTCGAGTTCCTGCGCACCCAGCAGCACCTGCGCCCGCGCACCAACCTGTTCCGCGCCGTGTTCCGCATCCGCTCTGTCGCGGCTGCCGCCATCCACCGCTTCTTCCAAGAGCAGGGCTTTGTCTACGTCAACACCCCCATCATCACCACGAGTGACTGCGAAGGCGCCGGCGAGATGTTCCGCGTGACCACGCTCGACCCCAAAAATCCGCCCCTCACCGAGTCCGGCGAGGTCGACTGGAGCCAGGACTTCTTTGGCAAGCATGCAAGCCTCACCGTGTCCGGCCAGCTCAACGCCGAGAACTTTGCCATGGCCTTTGGCGACGTGTACACCTTTGGCCCCACCTTCCGTGCCGAGAACTCCAACACCACGCGCCACGCCGCCGAGTTTTGGATGATCGAGCCCGAGATGGCCTTTGCCGACCTTAACGACTACATGGATAACGCCGAAGCCATGCTCAAGTACGTCCTTAAGGACGTTATGGCCACCTGCCCCGACGAGCTCAACATGCTCAACAAGTTTGTGGACAAGGGTCTGCTCGAGCGCCTGGACCATGTCGCCAACTCCGACTTCGCCCGCGTCACCTATACCGAGGCCGTCGAAATCCTGGAGCAGGCCGTCGCCGCCGGTCACAAGTTTGACTATCCCGTGAGCTGGGGCATCGACCTGCAAACCGAGCACGAGCGCTTCCTGACCGAGGAGCACTTTAAGCGGCCGACCTTCGTGACCGACTACCCGGCCGAGATCAAGGCCTTCTACATGCGCATGAACGAGGACGGCAAGACCGTCGCCGCCGCCGACTGCCTGGTTCCCGGTATCGGCGAGATTATCGGCGGCTCCCAGCGCGAGGAGCGCCTGGATCTGCTCGAGGCCCGCATCAAGGACCTGGGCATGAATCCCGATCAGTACAAGTACTACCTTGACCTGCGCCGCTACGGTTCCTGCAAGCACGCCGGCTACGGTCTGGGCTTCGAGCGCTTGGTCATGTATCTGACCGGCGTGGGCAACATCCGCGACGTCCTGCCGCACCCGCGCACCGTGGGCAACGCCGACTTCTAATCGTCGGACGCTAGCTCGCGTCGCCACACGCCAACGCTCATCGCATAAGCGCTTCTCGACATCGGTCGAGAGGCGCTTTTTTCAACAGCATCCGTCAAGCTTTTGGCAAGTTTTTGGTCAGTTGAGCAGGGCTGTTGAAAACTCGACCCGCCGTTTGCCGACGACTACCGACCGCCCAGAGCGCCCTGCACCCCTAGGAAAGCCCCACGTCCTAGGCTCCATACCGTCGCCACCCAAAACGGAAAGGACGTGGGCACCATGACCGAAGCCGCTGTTGAAACCTACGACACCACGACTAGAGGCGCCGCCTCGATGGCAGCCTATCGCGCCGTTCGCATCCTGCAACTATTAAGCGAAAACACCGGCGAGGACAAGGCCATGCTTTCCGATGAGTTGATCCGGCGCCTCGCCCATCCCGACGACCCCGCCCGCATGCCCATCTCGGCGGCGCGGCGCAGCATCTACACCGCCATCTCCGCGCTTCGCCATGCCGGATACGAAATTGAGTACAAACGCGGCGTGGGCTACAAACTTCTTACCCGCCCGCTCACCGATGAAGAGATCATCCGGCTCCACGGTATGGTCATGCGCAACCGCTCCACGCCTATCGCTATCCGCAAGAGCATGGCGCAGCACTTAGTTGCCATGGCGAGTGCCGACGTTCGCGGCTACCTCGATACACCCGAACCCGCTCCAAGCGCAGGCAGCAAGGCTACCAAGGCAACACGCACGCCCATCAAGCGCATCGACACATGCGAGCTCGTCGAGCAGGCCATCGACCACGGAACCACGGTGAGTTTTGATATTTCGAGCGTCACGACGCGTGGCGAAACCGAAGCAGCACGGATGACACTCCGTCCCTTTGCCATCAGGCAGCGCGATGGCATCTCGTATCTGCTGGGAACGGTCTACGACGCCCGAGGCACCGACGATACGCTGCGCACCGTCGAGATCGCCCGTATGAGAAACGTCAGCACACGCCTGCTCGACGGCAAGAAGCTCTTCGCCGCCCTGGACGAGGAGGACGACGCCTCCTCCGCCGCATAAGGCCCTCCGACGCCCATTCGACTACCCGTACCGCCCATCCGATTCTGTATTAAAAAACCCGCCAGGCTGTTGTAAAAATGGACATCAGCGCTACTATAGTTCCACTTGCACTTTGTCCAAGTGCAGTGTTTCCAGCCATTTTTATACTGGGGGTAATGATATGAAGGACATCACCATCAGCCGCAGGAGCCTTCTGGTCTCCGCCGGGCTGCTCGCGCTCGCCCCGCTCGCCGGATGCGGCGGCAACTCTGGTTCCGGCTCTGCTGCCGCCGGTTCCGACTACACCATCGGCGTTCTGCAGCTCACCGAGCACTCCGCACTCGATGCCGCCAACGACGGCTTTGTCAAGGCCATCAAGGAGAGCGACCTTAAGGTCAAGATCGACCAGAAGAACGCCCAGAACGACCAGTCCACGTGTAAGTCCATTGCCGACAAGTTTGTGGGCGACAACGTCAACCTGATTTATGCCATCGCCACACCCGCCGCGCAGGCTGCCGCCGGCGCCACGGCCGATATCCCCATCGTGGGCTGTGCCATCACCGACTACGCCGCCTCCGGCCTGGTACAGGACAACGACAAACCGGGCACCAACGTCACCGGCGCCTCCGACCTCACCCCGGTCGCCGAGCAGCTCGAGATGATGCAGAAGGTCCTGCCCGACGTAAAGAAGGTCGGCCTGCTCTACTGCACCGCCGAGTCCAACTCCGACGTCCAGATCAAGGCCGCCAAGAAGGAGCTCGACAAGCTGGGCCTCGAGTACACTGACTTCACCGTCTCGAGCTCCAACGAGATCCAGTCCGTCGTCGAGTCCGCCGTGGGCAAGGTCGACGCGCTCTACTCCCCCACCGACAACACCATCGCCGCGGGCGCTTCGCAGGTCGGTCAGGTCTGCAAGGAGAACAAGCTCCCCTTCGTGACTGGCGAGGAGGGCATGTGCAAGGCCGGCGGTCTGTTCACCCTCTCCATCAACTATGAGGACCTGGGCTACGCCGCGGGCGAGATGGCCGTTAAGATCCTGAAAGGCGAGGCCAAGCCCGAAGACATGCCGATCAAACACCTCTCGAGCAAGGACCTGGTCGTCGTCAAGAACGATGAAATGGCCGAGGCCCTGGGCATCGACCTTTCCGCTCTGGACGCGTAATGCCATACGCGGCATGCGCCTAGAGCCCGTGCTCGCGCTTTAGCCGCGTTATTCAATATCTGAGCCACAGGGGCGGGCGCTGTAGACCGGCGTCCGCCCTGCTTGTTTCAGGTAAAACAAAACGTCTGTCCGCAGCTCTTCTATGCATTGTTACCGCTATTATGGTGAATCACGTGTCCACCCTATCCTAGGAGGTATGAAGCATGCTCATTGCATTGCAGGGCGCCGTTTCGCAGGGCGTCCTCTGGGGCATTATGGTGCTTGGCGTGTTTATCACGTTCCGCCTGCTCGACATTCCCGATATGACCTGCGACGGCAGCTTTGCCCTCGGCGGCTGCGTCTGCGCTGTGCTCATCGTCAATAACAACGTCGACCCGCTGCTCGCCGTGCTGGCCGGCATGTGCGCCGGCGCCATCGCGGGCGCCGTCACGGGCATTTTGACCACCGTCTTTGAGATTCCCGCGATCCTCGCCGGAATCCTCACCCAGATCAGCCTGTGGTCCATCAACCTGCGCATCATGTGCAAGTCCAATACGCCCATTCTTGCCAAGGGCACCGTGTTTTCGGCCGTCAGCAATATGACCGGTCTGCCGCAGTCCACCGTTGCCATCATCTTGGGCATCCTGCTCGCCGTGGCTATCGTTGCCATCCTGTATTGGTTCTTTGGCACCGAGATCGGCTCGGCGCTGCGCGCCACCGGCAACAACGAGTACATGATCCGCGCTCTGGGCGTCAACACCAACTCCACCAAGATGATCGCCCTCGTGCTCTCCAACGCCCTCATCGGCCTTTCGGGCGCGCTCATCTGCCAGAGCCAGAAGTATGCCGACATTGGTATGGGCACCGGTGCCATCGTTATCGGTCTTGCCGCCATTGTTATCGGTGAGGTGCTCGGCCGTCTGCTGCCCGGCGGCCTCACGCAGTTTAGCGTCCGTCTTGCCTCCGCCGTCTTTGGCTCCGTGGTGTACTTCCTTATCCGCGCCATCGTGCTGCAGTTGGGCATGGACGCCAACGACATGAAGCTGCTCTCCGCCGTGATTGTCGCGGTGGCCCTGTGCGTGCCCGTGGTTTGGGAGCGCTATAAGCTCCGCAGCTCCTACACGAAGGGGGATGAGGCAGATGCTTAAGCTCTCGCACGTCAAGAAGACCTTTAACAAGGGCACCGTCACCGAGAAGCGCGCGCTCACCGGCGTCGACCTCACCCTGAATGACGGCGACTTTGTAACCGTGATCGGCGGCAACGGCGCCGGCAAGTCCACGCTGCTCAACATGATCGCCGGCGTGTACCCGCTCGATTCGGGCGTTATTGAGCTCGACGGCACCGACATCTCGCGCCTGAGCGAGTCGCAGCGCGCCAAGTACCTGGGCCGCGTGTTTCAGGATCCCATGCGCGGTACCGCTGCCGACATGCAGATCGCCGAGAACCTGGCCCTCGCCAAGCGCCGTGGCCAGCGTCGCGGCCTTTCGTGGGGCGTCACCAAGGCCGAGAAAGATGAGTACGTTGAGTTGCTCAAGCGCCTGGACCTTGGTCTTGACACGCGTCTCAACGCCAAGGTCGGCCTGCTCTCGGGCGGCCAGCGCCAGGCACTCACCCTGCTGATGGCCACGCTCACCAGGCCGCGCCTGCTGCTGCTCGACGAGCACACCGCGGCCCTCGACCCCAAGACGGCCTCTAAGGTGCTCAACCTGACCGAGGAGATCGTCGACGAGAACCACCTGACCACGCTCATGGTCACGCACAACATGAACGACGCCATCCGTCTGGGCAACCGTCTGATCATGATGCACGAAGGCCACGTGATCTACGACGTGGCGGGCGATGAGAAGAAGTCGCTCACCGTAGCCGACCTGCTGCAGAAGTTCGAGGAGGTCTCGGGCGGCGAGCTCGCCAACGACCGCATGCTGCTGAGCTAAAACCTGCCAAAAAGGGACAGGTTTATTTTGGCAGGTTTTATCTGCGCAAACGTCAAAACCGCCGCTAAGGGACAGACGCCCTTGCGGCGGTTTTCGCATATTATGTCGATAATCCGATATTCAACCAGACATTCTGGCTAAGGACTAAGGAAACTGCCATGAAAAGACTCCCCCGCCTTGCGTTAGCCGCCGCGTTGTTTGCCGACGCGCTCGCAGGCATCCCAAGCCTCGCTTTCGCAGGAAACCTGCCCGCCGCTATTGGCGGCTCGGTGACCGTCATGCACACCAACGACATCCACGGCAGCTACAAGTACAGCTACAACGAAAGCAAGGGCACCGGCACTGTGGGCTTTGATGGACTGGCGGTTCTCTATAGCGCCCAAAGCAGCGCCCCCGATCTTTTGCTCGATGCAGGCGATACCTTCCACGGGCAGTCCTTTGCCACCATGAGCGAGGGCAAGAGCATCGCCGAGCTCATGGACACCTTCTACGCCGACGGCTACGACGCGACCACGCCAGGCAACCACGACTGGAGCTACGGCGCGGACAAACTCCGCACCATGACCGGCTACAGCACCACCGGCACGCCCTTCGCCATGCTCTGCGCGAACGCGAAGTCTACGAGCGGCGTATAGAGCTCGAGCATCACGAAGACGCTCGATCGCACCTGGGAGGATAGCGAGGATCACTCCACATTCGACTACAAAATCAAGGTTGGCGTCGTGGGTGCCATGGATGAGTCGCTGGGATCCTCGCTGCGCGCGGACCTGGTCGCGGGCACGTCGTTCTCGAGTGGCGCGAACGCCATCAATACCGAGGCAGAGCAGCTGCGCAAGGAGGGCTGCGATGTTGTCGTCTGTATCGCGCACACGCTCGACGCCAAGACCTTTGCCACACGGCTCCGTGGCATCGATGCCCTTATCGCAGGCCACGAGCACATCAACCTTAACGAAAAGGTGACGGGAGCCGACGGCAGGACGATCCACGTTGTCGAGGCAGGCAGCGCCTTTGCCGAGGTGGGGCTGCTTTCCATTCCATACAAGTACGACACCAATGGCACCGAGACGACCGACGATGACACGGTCACGGTCCCTGCAGACGGCAGCGACGAGAAGCTCTACACCGCCAAGAACGTCAACGATCTTTTGGCAGACCCCGACAAGGGCTCCGACTACCAAAGCCGCCTTGAAGCCGTCCGCAACAAGATCAAGCCGCTCGACGAGGCCTTTGAAGACGAATCGAACAAGGTGCTCGGCACATCCACCACCAACTATTTCTACGGCGAGGACGCCGCAGGCACGCATGGTTGGGAAATGGTGCGCACCACCGATTTCCGCCCCAGCAAGGAGGGCGACACCACCAAGGCCCAGACCATCGGCCACGTGATTTGCGGCTCCTATCTTGCCTTGACGGGCGCGGACCTCGCTATCGAAAACGCTGGCGGCATCCGCGGCGGCATCGCGGCGGGCAACGTGACCGCCGGCAACGTCATCGCCATCTCGCCCTACGGCAACACCGTGGAGACCTGGACCATGACCGGCGCGGACTTCCTGGCAGCGCTCGAGCACTCGCTGCAGATCAGCGACGAGTGCAATCACAGCTACGAGCTTCAGCAAGCCTATGTGGCAGCCGGCCACACCGAGCAGGAGGCGCAAGACAAGTACAAGTGGCGCGATGACTCTGGCAGCGTTCTCTCCTTTGGCGGCATCAACGTGACGATTGATTGGACGCAGCCCGAAGGCAAGCGCATTGTGAGTGCCACACTCGCCAAAGACGGCAGCACGCTCGATCCCACCAAGACCTATACCGTCGCCACCAACAACTACATCATCACCAACACGACCGACTTCCCCACCTTCGCAAACGCCACCAAGCGCACCGAGTGGGGTACCTGCGAGTCAGCCCTAAGGGCGCTGATCGGGCAGAACAGCTGGGAGAGCAAGATGGCCTCGCTCGCGGGCACCATCAGCTTTGGCTCCGCTGCCGTGGACCCCACGCCCACACCGGCCCCGACGCCTAAGCCCTCGCCTATGACGGACACGACGACCACGAAGGTCATCACCAAGAAGACGACCGGTAAGCTTGCCGCAACGGGAGACCGCACGCTGGCAGTAGTTGGCGCGTGCCTTATCGGCGGCATCATCGTCATCATGCTCGGCATTATCTGGAAGCGTCGACGATAAGCTACACCGCCGGGCCTTACAGTCCCGCCGCGTAAACCTTATATCGAGTACAGAAGCCCGTCCGAATTTGATCGGACGGGCTTCTTGGTGGGTATCATGGTTGGACGATCATTAGGAGGTTTTCCCTACATGGAATTGTTTGAGCCGATTCTTCATTTCTTTGAGCAACGGTGGGTCCACAACATCATCTGGGCCGTCATCTTGGCGATAGGCACCGCCGTCGCCGCCAAGGTCGTATCCAAGACCCTGAACCATCTGCTTAACCGAGACGATAACCCGCTTCCGGCATCGAGTATCTTCATCAACATCGCGCGCGCCGTCATCTGGATGATTGGCGGCAGCTTTATCCTCGACAACTGCTTTGGCATTAACGCAAACGCGCTCGTTGCCGCTCTTGGCGTCGGCGGCATCGCCATCTCGCTCGGCTTTCAGGACACGCTGTCAAACCTTATCGGCGGCATGCAGGTGACGTTTATGGGCATCATCAAACCCGGCGACAATATCGAGGTCGGCGGCGTATCCGGCGTGGTCCAAGACATCACTTGGCGCCATACAACGATTGAGGATGCCTGTGGACAGACCATCATTGTGCCCAACTCCAACATCTCCAAGAACACGCTCGTGCATTTGATGCCCTTTGGGCGCGTGGCCGTGCCCGTTGCCGTAAAGGACACGTCTAAGTGGGCTTCCCTTGACGCGCTGGCAGACGAGCTCACGAGCGCAACCAAAACGGCCGTCTCGCCCATCTCGGGCTTTGACAAGGAGCCCTACGTACTCTTTAGCGAAATCGGCGACTTTGGCATCAAAGGAAAGATCATCTTTATCGTCAGCGACGACAGCACTACTTTCACGGCAGCCGACGCCTGCATCCGCGCCATCGCCCCCATCATCGCCTAAACCACCGCAAAGGGGACAGGCATCTTGTAGTGGTTTTCATTCGTGGTACCATGGTTCATATCGTTGTTTAAACGACTAAGGGAGCAACATCATGGAAGAGGCCTATCGTCAAGCACGCAAGCGCGGCGAGCAGGGACGCCGTCGCGCCATCAGCCAAAGCGAGCATCCATACCTTACGGACCTCGACAGTTTGGTTGCTCAGCTCCCCTTAGGTCAGCGAGAGAATGTCGGCCTAAGGGATATTCCGCTCGAAATGGTCGTCGGCACGGTCACCAAAGGCCGTCAGTCCGCCTTTTCGTGTAACTTTATGCCCCTGCTTCCGTTTAACACCGAGTTCGCCCGCAAGTGGTCCAACCTCTACGACATCCAGGTAACCGAGGGCTATCGCGACCCCATCATCGTCACCGAGTTTATGCATCGGTTCTATGTCCAGGAAGGCAACAAACGCGTCAGTGTCCTCAAATTCCTGGACGCTCCAACGGTTTCGGCCAGGGTCACCCGTCTCTACCCCGGCACATGGGATTCCGTCGAAAGCCGCCTGTACGGTGAATTCTGCGCGTTTTGGCGCGTCTGCCCCCTATACGAGATCGAGTTCTCGCGTGAGGGAAGCTACGAAACGCTCGCCAAGATGCTCGGTCAGAACCTTATCGAAAAATGGCCGCAGAAAAAGGTCGACTACCTGCGCCACACCTTCCTGCTCTTTAAGCGCGCCTACCTTCGCGCAGGCGGCGACCACCTGGACATTACGCCCGCCGACGCCATGCTCGTCTACCTCAATGTGTACAACCAGGACCGCCTGCTGGATACGCCGACGGATATCGTCGTAAACCGCCTGTGCAAGATTTGGCGCGAGCTGGTCATTGCCGGCAAAAATGACGAGGACAAGGTCGATCTTGTCGAAGCGCCGAGCGTCGATGAGGAGGAGTCGCCCGCCAAGTCCACCTCTGGCGTGCTCAACTTCTTTATGGGCAAGACTGTCTATTCGGCGGCCAACCCCCTGCGTATCGCCTTTATCCATGAGTTCCCCTGTGCGACGTCGAGCTGGGACAGCCTGCACGACCAAGGGCGCCAGTATCTCGATGAGCACTTTGACGGTATCGTGCGCACCGAGGCGTTCGAGGACTGTCACGATCCGGACGTGTTCTACGCCGCCGTGGAAACGGCTGTCAAACATGGAGACAACGTCATCTTCTCGACCTCGCACCGCCTGATGGAATACACGCTCAGAGCTGCCGTTGAGTATCCCCAGGTTCGGTTCCTTAACTGCTCTATCGGCCTTCCCCACCAAAGCGTCCGTTCGTACTTTGGCAAGATGTACGAGGCCAAGTTCCTCCTGGGCGCCCTTGCCGCCAGCATGGCGGACAACCATCGCATCGGCTACCACGCGTCGGTCTTCGCATCCGGCGCGCTCAGCGAGATCAATGCCTTTGCCATCGGTGCCTCGCTGCTCGACCCCCGCGCGCAAATTATCCTCACCTGGGGCGATGTGCCCGCCGGAGGCCTTGCCGAGGCCATGTGCCGCGAAGGCGTGAGCGTCATGACCGGCGCTGACATGTCAAAGTCGCTCGAAGACCCTACGGCCTACGGACTCCACCGCCTGGTCGATGGCAAGGTTTCCGGCATCGCCATGCCGGTATGGAACTGGGGCCGTTACTACGAGCTCATCGTTCGCAGCCTGCTGCACGGCACGTGGGACGAGACCAGCGACGACAACCAAGTGCGCGCCGTCAACTACTGGTATGGCATGAGCTCCGGCGTTATCGACATCCGTTACGCTCCGGGCCTACCCTACCAGACGCGCAAACTCGTGCAGTTGCTCCGCAACGGCATTGTTGAGGGATCCATCAACCCCTTTGGCGGCGAGCTCCACAGCCAGAACGGCGTGGTACAGATCGAAGGCTTCCCTCCGCTGCCGAGCACGCAGATTGTCGAGATGAATTGGCTGGCGGACAACGTGGTAGGCACCATTCCGCAGCTCGACGATGAGCCGAAAGTCCCTGCCCTATGAAAATCCTTGCCATAGCCGATACCGAAGAACGATGCCTTTGGGAGTGCTTTCGCAAGGAACGCTTTGAGGGAGTCGACCTGATTTTGTCCGCCGGCGATCTGGACCCGGACTATCTTGAGTTTTTGGTCACGGTCATCAACAAACCGCTCATCTACGTGCGCGGCAATCACGATGACCGCTACGCACGTCATGCACCGGGCGGATGTATCTGCGTAGAAGACAGCGTATACACGTACCGAGGGATTCGCATTGCGGGCCTTGGCGGGTCCATGCGTTATCGCGACGGCGCCAACATGTACACCGAACGCGATATGTCCAAGCGCGTGCGCAAGCTGTCACGCAAAGTGAAGATGGTCGGCGGCTGCGACATCCTGCTGACCCATGCGCCCGCCGCCGGCATGGGCGATCTGGACGATCTGCCACATCGGGGATTCGAATGCTTTAACACAGCGCTTGAGTCCTGGAGCCCCGACTACATGGTGCACGGGCATGTGCACCAAAGCTACGGTTGCGATTTTCAGCGCGAGCGTCAGCATGTGTGTGGAACGACGATCATCAACGCCTGCGGCTATACGCAGTTTGAGCTCGACCAGACGCACTACCCCATCCGCGGCTGGCAAGCAGCCTGGCTCAACTCACAAACCATGCGCCGCGAGCTCAAACGCCACGAAGCCATCGAGCCCTCAACGGCCAGAACACCCTGGTAACCACCACAAAGAGGACACTGTCCCCTTTGTGGTGCTTTTGACGCGATAGCAAGAAACCCGGTCCTGCACGAGACAGAACCGGGTTTCTTTAGCAATGCTTGCTTTGCTCAGGCAGTAACTAGCAGTTACTCAGCCAGGAAGTCACGCTGGACAGCGGGATCGACCTTGACGCCAGGGCCCATGGTGGAAGACACGGAGATGGACTTGACGTACTTGCCCTTAGCAGAAGAGGGCTTGACGCGCAGAATCTCGGTGTACAGGGCAGCGTAGTTCTCGACGAGCTGCTGCTCAGAGAAGGACTTCTTGCCCAGGGGCACGTGGCAGATGCCGTAGCGGTCGGCGCGGTACTCAACGCGGCCAGCCTTGAGCTCGGAGACCATCTTGGCGACGTCCATGGTCACGGTGCCGAGCTTGGGGTTCGGCATGAGGCCACGGGGACCAAGGATCTTACCGATGCGGCCAACCTTGGCCATCATGTTCGGCGTAGCGATAGCGGCGTCGAAGTTGATCTCGCCCTTCTGAATCTGGGCGACGAGCTCGTCGGAACCGATGATGTCGGCGCCGGCAGCCTCAGCCTCACGGGCCTTCTCGCCCTCGGCGAAGACGGCAACACGAACGGTCTTGCCGGTGCCGTGGGGCAGGGAGATGGAACCACGGATGTTCTGGTCAGCCTTACGAGTATCGATGCCCAGACGGAAGTGAGCCTCGACGGTCTCGTCGAACTTGGCGGTGTCGAGCTCCTTGATGAGCTTGGCAGCCTGAAGGGGGGTGTAGAGCGTGGCGCGGTCGATCTTCTCGGCAGCGGCGTTATAGCTCTTACCATGCTTAGCCATGTGCATTACCTCCTGTGGTTAAACGGGCGTGAGCCCTCCCACATCGTATCGTGTGCCCTATTGCACACATTTAACGGGCGCCCCGGTCGGAGCACCCGCCGTTACCATAAGAAATCGCTACTCAGCGATGGTGACGCCCATGGAACGGGCGGTACCGGCGATGATCTTCTTGGCGGCGTCAATGTCGTTGGCATTGAGGTCCGGCATCTTGATCTCGGCGATCTTGGTGAGCTGCTCCTGGGAGAGCTGACCAACCTTGTCAGCCTGGGGCTTAGCGGAACCAGACTTGAGGTTCAGCTCCTTCTTGATAAGGTGAGCCGCCGGCGGGGTCTTGGTGATGAAGGAGAAGGACTTGTCCTCGTAGACAGAGATCTCAACGGGGATGATGTCACCCTTCTTGTCCTGCGTCTCGGCGTTAAAGGCCTGGCAGAACTGCATGATGTTCACGCCAGCAGCGCCCAGGGCGGGGCCGACGGGAGGAGCGGGGTTTGCTGCACCAGCAGGAATCTGGAGCTTAATGACGTTGGCAACCTTCTTCTCAGCCATGGTCATTCCTTTCGAATCACGAGTGTGAAGTACTTGCTATATCGTAAGCACGCACGTGTTAGAAGCACTCCTGAGATGAGCAGTCACAGAAGAAGCACGCTCGCGCGAACGGACGAAAACTTAAGCGATGACAGCGACCTGGTTAAAGTCGAGCTCGACCGGCGTCTCGCGGCCAAAGATCATCAGCGTGACCTTGAGCTTGCCAGCCTCGGTGTTAACCTCGGAGACCTTGCCATCAAAGTCGGTAAGCGGGCCATCGGTGACGCGGACGGACGTACCGACCTCAATATCAACCGAGGTGCGCTTGGGCGAATCGCCCTTACCGGGACGACGAGTCATCTTGTTGTACTCGTCGCGGGAAAGCGGAGCGGGCTTGCCGTTGCCGCCTAGGAAACCGGTGACGCCAGGCGTGTTACGAACACACGTCCAAGCATCGTCATCCATCTCCATGCGGACCAGGACATAACCCGGGAAGATCTTGGAATCTTTGGTCTCACGCTTACCACCCTCTTTAATCTCGGTGACGCGCTCCATAGGAATCTCGATATCAAAGATACGGTCCTGCATGCCCATAGTCTCGATGCGATGCTCGAGATCGGACTTAACGCGGTTCTCGTATCCAGAGTAAGTTTGAACGACGTACCAACGCTTAGACATGGTTTAGCCCCTCAATCCAGAGAACAGAGCAAGAGCCTCGCCAAAGCCAGCATCGAGCAGAGCGATGACGACGCCGACGACGATCAGAGAAGCGCAAACAACAACCGAGTAGTTCACGAGCTCCTTCTTATCGGGCCACGTGACACGCTTCATCTCGGACTTGACCGAAGCGAAATACTTCTTGGTGCGGGCGAAGAAACCAGGCTTCTCGTTCTTCTTGGACTTCGCAGCCTTCTCGTTCTTCTTGGCAACGGCCTTCTTGGCCTCAACCTTGGAGTTGGCGGCAGCTTTGTTGGCAGGTGCCGGCTGCTGAGCCTTCTTCTTGTTCTTCTTGTTGGCCATTTGGGTTACCTCCGCGCAATGCGCTTATACATGAGTAAACCGTAAGCCCCCAAGTGGGAGCTTACGGAATAATGACTGGCACGCCAGGAAGGACTCGAACCCTCAACACTCGGTTTTGGAGACCGATGCTCTACCAATTGAACTACTGGCGTATGTGACTAGAGACTAGCGAGTCTCTTTGTGCAGCGTGTGGTGACGGCACCAGGGGCAATACTTCTTGATCTCCATACGATCAGGCATGGTCGACTTGTTCTTGGTGGTCGTATAGTTGCGGCGCTTGCACTCAGTGCACGCAAGAGTAACTAGAGTACGCATGTATCCTGAACCTTTCATTTCCGCCCCGTACGGGCACGAGTTGTTACTTTATCAGCTCCACGTAAGTGCTGTCAATGAAAACCTCGAGTCAATTGGTTCTCGGTGGATCCATTCATATTTGGAACACATCAATGAAGCCATCGAGAGCTAATCGACGGTGCATCCAGGACCATTATCGATCCTCTCGACACCAGCAACGGCTCAATATCCATTGCAGAAAAGAACCCGGCACCCATATAAGTGCCGGGTTCTCTAAGTCAGCTATATCAAAGAGCTAATTTACTCAATGATCGTGGAGACGATGCCCGAACCGACGGTGTGGCCACCCTCGCGGATAGCGAAGCGCAGGCCCTCCTCCATGGCGATCGGGTGGATGAGGTCGCCCTCGATGGTGATGTGGTCACCAGGCATAGCCATCTCGGTGCCCTCGGGGAGCTTGACCGTACCGGTAACGTCGGTGGTACGGAAGTAGAACTGAGGACGATAACCATCGAAGAACGGGGTGTGACGGCCGCCCTCCTCCTTGGTCAGAACGTAGATCTCGCCGGTGAACTTGGTGTGCGGGGTAACCGAACCGGGCTTGCAGAGAACCTGGCCGCGCTCGATGTCCTCGCGCTTGATGCCGCGGAGCAGCAGACCGACGTTGTCGCCAGCCTCGCAGAAGTCCATGGACTTACGG
>DBFAQQ010000037.1:0-85089 GCA_048236535.1 Collinsella sp.
GCTCGCACGAAGAGCACATTAAGTGCTCTTCGGCTCGTGCGGAACTCGCGATAAATCTCACTGGCCGCGCCCGGCCCCCCCCCTGTGGGCGAGCAAGCTGCGGAAACTCGGTCGGTCCAGAGCAATATCGTGCGAACGGAATTCTAGCTGATGAACTGTTCGCGACAAAGACTCGATAGGTAGCCCCCTCTATGCCCTTTTATAAGTTGCGGTGAAATAGGGATTGAATTTGGGGTTGAATCGTTTAAACAGTCCCTATTTCACCGCAACTTATGGGAGGGATAGAAAAAAGGCGAAGGCCCTCTCCAGAACCTCCGCCTTATATACAGGGGCGATGTTATTCGCGTACCGTGGAGTTAGACCAGGCGGGCGTTGATCGTCTTGGCGATCTCGGCGGCGTCGGTGGAACCCTTGACGGTGGCACGGAAGTCCTCGTCCATAAGTGCCTCGGCGACCTTGGACAAGATCTTGAGGTGCGTAGTGCCGGCTTGGGCACCGGGGATGAGCAGGGCGATAGCCACGTTGACGGGAGCGCCATCCATGGTGTCCCAACCGGTCACGCCGGACTCGTCCTTGACGACGATGACGGCAGCCTCGGTAATGGCGTCGGACTTGGCATGCGGGATGGCGAAGCCCTCCATCATGCCCGTGGTGCCCTCGGCCTCGCGGGCCAGGAAGGCGTTCATCACGGCGTCGGCGTCGCTTGCGATACCGGCCTTGACGGCCTGGTTGGAAACGAAGCTCAGAGCCTCGTCACGAGAAGCGAAGTCCTCGGCGACAAAGACATTCTCGACCTTCACGAAGTCGGCAGCCTCGGCCTTGGGGGCCGCGACGGCAGCGGCCTTGGGGGCCTCAACCGGCTTGGCTGCAGGAGCGGCCTTCTGGTTCTTCTCAAAGTCGTACTTCTTGAAGGCCACGAACAGGATGCCACCGACCACAGCGCCGATGAGGATCGCGAGGACCCACAGCGGACCGTTCTCGACAACGGGCAGGACCAGGAAGCCACCGTGAGGCGCCGGATCGTGAACGTTGAAGAAAATGGTCAAGATGGAAGCGATGGAAGAACCGAGCATCATGATGGGCATGACGGGCCAGATGTTCTTGGTCATGAACGGAATGGCGCCCTCGGTGATGTGGGTGCAACCAAGGATGAGGTTGACGATACCGGCGTCATGATCCTCCTGGCTGAAGTACTTCTTGCCGACAACGACGGCGAAGGTGGTGATCAGCGGCGGAACGATGCAAGCGGCGGAGACGGCAGCCATGAAGTTGGTGCCGAAGTTGTAGGTCTCGGTGCCGACGCCAGCTTCAAGAGCGGTACCGAGCAGGAAGGTGCCAGTAGCGTAAGCAGCCTTGTTGACCGGGCCGCCCATATCAAAGGCGCACATGCAGCCGATGGCCAGGCCAAGGATCACCGGACCGGAGTTACCGAGGCTCTGCAGGAAATCCATCATGCCCTGGTTAATGGCAGCCATGGGGCCGGAAATACCGAGCATGACCAGGCCGACGATGGCGGTAGAGCACAGCGGATACAGGAAGATTGCCTTCAGGCCATTAAGGCTCGCGGGAATTTTAGAGAAAACCTTCTCGAGCAGCAGAATGACATAGCCAGCGAGGAAGCCGCCGACGATGCCGCCCAGGAAGCCAAAGCCCACACCTACGCCACCGGCGTCGATCATGCCGGTATCGGCGTTAACAGGCAAGCCCTGGATGGCGATCATACCGGCGACGAAACCGGGGACGAGCGCCGGGCGCTTGCCGATGGACTCGGCGATGTAAGCGGAGAGCACCGGAACCATGAGGTTCATAGCGATACCGCCGATAATCTTGAGCATCGCGGCAAAGCTGTTGTAGTCGGCAGCCGTCGAATCAAAGGACGTGATGCCCCACAGGAACGAAATGGCGGTCAGAACACCACCGGCAACGACGAAGACCAGCATGTGGCTGACGCCGTTCATGAGGTGCTTGTAGATGACGTGACCGATGGACTCCTTCTCCTCGACCTCGTCCTCGACATCGGCGGCAGCGGCAGCCGTGTCGTCACCCTTGGCGGCGAGCGCGCGGTCAATCAGCTTACCGGCGGCCTCAACGGACAGGGCCTTGGAAACACCAACGGAAACCATGGGCTTACCGGCGAAACGCTCAGCCTGGACATCCTTATCGGCTGCGACGACGACGGCCTTGGCAGCAGCGATCTCACTCTTGGTGAGCTCGTTCTCGACACCGACCTGGCCATGAGTCTCGACCTTAATGGTCAGACCGCGCTCGGCAGCTGCCTTCTCCAGCGCCTCCTTCGCCATGAAGGTGTGCGCAATGCCGGTCGGACAACCGGTGGCGGCGATGATGTCAAACTTAGCCATGTGTCCCTCCTTCTTGAGTACAGCGCCCGCGGGCGCTCCCCTACACGCGCTTCGATGCGCGTTTTTCCACAACGGAAAGATACCAACCTACCGTCCGCGCGAGAAGAGCTAAGATGCAAATCTCCGGTGAAAGGTTCTTTCATAACCGTAAACGGTAAGTGAAAGTTTACCATCAACACTTAAAACGGCAAGGTGTATCTTGTAATTGAAAATGCCCGTATACTATGGCATTGCAAATCAAGCTAGATTTTCATGCCAACCAGGAGCCATCCATGACCGATAGTAGCAAGAGCGCACTTTCCCTCATTAGCACCCATCAGGGATACAGCGAGTCCGAGCAGCGCATTGTCGACTATATATTGGAGCACCAGTCCGAGGCGCCACGCCTCACGGCCGCTCAGCTCTCGCGCGCCGCCGCCACGTCCGAGGCGACCGTTTCGCGCTTCTGCCGCAAGCTTGGCTTTGGTAGCTTTCGCAGCTTTCAGTTTTCGTTGGCGAGGGATTTGGAAAGCCAGCGTAACGAGGGCCTGACTGACGAGGTCTCGCTCGACAATATGGAGCAGAGCCTCAAGAACATCCTGGCTGCCAAGGTAAGCGAGCTTAATGCGACCATCGACGGAATCGACCACGATACGCTGGCGGCTGTTGTGCATGCCTTTAAGCATGCAGGGGTTATTGAGTTTGCAGCTGTGGGCAATACGAACGCGGTCGCGCTCGATGCGACGTTTAAGTTTTCGCAGCTGGGCCTGCGCTGCATGGCGAGCACCATTAGCGAGACATCAATCGGCTTTGCGCTCACGTTACGCCCGGGTGACGTTATCGTGCTGATTTCGAACTCAGGCAAGTCACGTCGTTTGAATCGCATGGCAAAAGCGGCTCGCGGCTGTGGTGCCACCGTAGTCGTCATCAGCAGCGACAGCAAGTCTCCGCTTGCTCGTTTGGCAGACTACACCTTTAACACCGTGAACCACGAGGCGCTGCTCACCACGGGCGACTTTGCGTTCTCCAAAATCAGCGCCACGATGATCATCGAAGTCATCTACAACTTCCTGTTGCCCGAGATCGAAGACGCGCGTGAGCATATCAGCTACTACGAGGAGCTCATCCAGCCGGATAAGGTCGTTGAGTAAAACGCGTAGTGGGACAAAAATTTCAGTCTATTTTGTCCCACCAACCCCGCTGATACGACCTAACCTCGAGCTTCTTCGAGCATCTGCTTTGCGTGCGCCAGGCTTGCCTCGGACTGATCGCCGCTCAACATGCGGGCGATCTCGGCGGTACGCGTTTCGCCGGTTACCTCGTCCAAATGCGTCTGGGGAACATCGCCCGGTTCCTTGCTGACGACATAATGCTTGTCAGCCATGACGGCGACCTGCGCCAAGTGGGTTACGACAATCACCTGATGCGTAGCGGCGAGATCTGCCAGCACGCCCGCGAGCGCACGCGCCGTGGAGCCACCGACACCAGCATCGACCTCGTCAAACACCAGCGTATCGACACCGTCCGCGTTACCGAGGACAACCTTACTTGCCAGCATGACGCGGCTGAGCTCGCCGCCCGACGCAATGCGGCGCAGGGGGCGCGGCGTCAAACCGGCACCGCTGCGGTATAGCAGCTCGTAGCTCGAAGGACCAACGGGCGTCCACTCAGCACGGGGAAGATCACGCGACTCCCAGACGAGCTCGGCGCTGCCCATCTCCAGGCGAGCCATCTGGCGGCCCACCTCGTGGCAGAAGCGCGGAGCCGCCGTATTGCGTGCACGCTTAAGCGCCTTGGCGGCGGCGAACAGTTCATGCTCTGCTGCGCCAAGCGCTTCACGCGCCTTCTTGATCTGCTCATCACCATCGTCTACCAGCGACAACAGCTCTTGCGAGCGATCGCGCATGGCAAAAACATCGTCCATGGTGGGACCCCACTGACGCAACAGGCCCTTGAGGTCGGAATACCGCTCACGCATGCGTGCGAGCTCGCGCGGGTCGAAGGCGACGCCATCGCGATAGGAACGAAGCTCGTTCGCGCAATCCTCAAGGGAGATGCAGGCATCCGAAAGTGCATCGGCAATGTCGCCGAGTTTGCGATCGACGGTAGCCATACGGGAAAGCTCTGCCACGGCGCTGTTCACGGCATCGAGCGCTCCCCCTTCGGCGGCAAGCGATGCATGGGCATCGTTAGCCGTGGCAACCAGTACCTCGGCATGTTCGGAGCGCGGCAGCAGTTCCTCGAGTTCCTCATACTCGCCCGGCTTGGGGTCGACCTCGCCGATGCGCTCGAGGGCAAAGCGCGCCTCCTCGACGCGGCTCCCCTGCGCACGCGAGGCCTCTTCGACACGTCGAACCTCCTTGGCGGCAGCGCGCGATGCCTTAAAGCAGGCGCGGTACGCATCCAGCGCCTCGAGCGCAGAGCGTCCCGCCCACGCATCTACCATCGCAACGTGATGCACCGGATCGAGTAAGCGCTGGTGCTCGTGCTGGCCGCACAGATCCATCATCACACCGACGCGCTCCGAAAGCTCGCGCACACTGGCGATGCGGCCGTCAATCTTCACGCGGCTGCGGCCCTCGGCAGAAAGGCTGCGCTGTACGGTGAACCCCTCCGTGTCGTGCGGCCCGTCGAAGAGTCGCGCCTCGACGCTCGCCAGCGCCTCACCCTCGCGCACCGTCGAGGAATCCGCGCGCTCGCCCAAAATAAGTTTGAGGGCCGAGAGCAGCGCGGTCTTTCCGGCACCGGTCTCGCCGGTCAGGACAGTCAGGCCGGCACTCGGCACCAACGTCGCCTCGCGAATGAGTGCAATGTTAGAAACCTGCAGCTCATCGATCATGACGCACTCCGTAGAACACACGGCTCACCGAGTTATAGAAGCTCTCGGGGCCGTAATCCAGCAGCAGCACATCACCGGGACCGCGACGCACAGCCACGCTCTCGACCGTGCCATCGCAGGTAATAAACTGTCCATCGATGGCGATCGCCGGAACGCTCGGACGGTCATCAGACATAAAGATTTCGACGACATCACTCGGCGAAGTCAAGAAGGCACGGGCCTGAATGGTGTGCGGCGCAATGGGTACGCATACCATGCCCGTGTAATCGGGGCTGACGATGGGGCCGCCGGCGGATAGTGCATAGCCAGTGGAGCCGGTCGCCGTCGAAACAACGACACCGTCACCGCGTAGGCGGTCGATATGGTGACCGGACACCGTGATGTCAAACTCGACCATATCGGACAGGGGGCCGCGCGTAAGCGCCATGTCGTTGAGGGCGAAGGTGCGCACGACATCCTTCGTACCGTCTTCGCGCACGGACACGATATCAGCGGCGATGGTAGCGCGACGGCTCACATGTAGCTCACCGGAAAGGGCGTCACTCACGACCTGCAGAATGTCGCGCTCCTCGGGACTCGCAGCAGTTAAAAAACCCAGGTGACCATAGGAAAGACCGAGGATAGGAATCTCACGATGGTTGAGGATACGGGCAGCGCGCAGCAACGTACCGTCGCCGCCGAGCGTAATGACCAGATCGGAGCCGTCGATATCAGGCGTGCTTTGAATCTTCGATCGCTGGTCGGCAGCCCATGCGACTTCATAGCCCTGGCGCGTCAGCCAAAGCTCGAGCATCAAGCCGCTCTCGACCGCCTCTTGCTTGTAGTAATTGGGAACCAGAAAGACCTTCATAGCGTTGCAGCTTTCTCGCTCAAAACCGATACCTGGGATTGCAGCTCATCGTCGGTACGTTCGCCGGGGGCAAACCTCGTACCGTAAAGGAAAAACTCAACGTTGCCCTTGGCGCCCTGGATGGGCGACACGCACACGTCGAGCGGGAACAGGCCCTTGGCGGCAAAAAGCTCAATCGCCGCCACGAGCGTATCGCGGCGGACGGCAGGGTCGGTCACGATGCCGCCCTCGCCCACCCGCACAGCCGGCGCCTCAAACTGGGGTTTTACGAGCGTGCAGAACGAACCCGAAGGCTTCAGGCACGCCAACACGGCGTCGAAGATATTCGCAATACTCGTAAACGACACATCGCACACGGCCAGGTCGATAGCGCCGCCGTAGCCGAGCTCGGGCAGCTGCGTCACGTTGGTGCGCTCATGGAGCGTCACGCGCTCGTCTTGGCGCAGCGACCAATCAAACTGGGCGCGACCCACATCGACCGAAACAACCGTAGCGGCGCCGCGCTTGAGCAGGCAATCGGTAAAGCCGCCCGTGGAGCAGCCCACATCGAGGCAAGCAAGGTCCGTCGGATCAATCCCAAACGCATCGAGCGCGCCCTCGAGCTTGAGCCCGCCGCGCCCCACATAGGGAATACGACCCTTCACGTGCAACGGCAGGCCGGGCTTCACCTTAAGACCCGGCGAGGTCAAACGCTCGCCGCCGCTCGAGACCAAGCCGGCCATAAGAGTGCGAAGGGCATCCGCGCGATCGGCGCAGATGCCCTGTGAAATCAGTTCGTCATCAAGACGTACACGTTTCATGAATGCCATCAACCATTCGTATCCGGAGACGCGGCCTGGCTATCCTTGGATTCGTTTGCCGCATCCTCATCGTATTCCTGCTCGAGCTTATCGGCCTCACGAGGCGTCAGCTCAAACTTATCGACCATGTCGACCGCACGGGAGCCCAGCTCGATCGCCTCGTCAAACAGATCGAGCGAACGCTCCAGGGACGTATCCTTGGAGCGAACGGCCGCGATGATCTGGTCCAAGCGGTCCGAAATCTCGTCGAAGTTGCGGACGGAACCCTCTGGCATGGCTACTCCTCGACGGTACCGGTCTCGGCCTCGGCGACCTCGGCGTCCTCATCGAGAACGCCGGTCGCAGCCTGAGCGGCAGCGACCTTGGCGGCCGCCTCGGCAGCCTGCGCCTCCTCGCGAGCGCGATCCTCGGCCAGCAGTTCCTGATACAGGTCCTTGCCCGGCAACTCCTCGCTGCGCGCGATCTTGCCCAGCACGCCGTTGACGAACGACGCGGACTGGTCGGTGCCATAGGCCTTGGCAAGCTCGACAGCCTCATTGATCACGATGGCGTCCGAGACCTCCTCGTCGGTGAGGAAACGCATCTCGTAAACGGCGATACGCAGCAGATTGCGGTCGGCGCCGGGCATGCGCATAAGATCCCAGTTCTTGGCAACGGAGCGCAGAGCGCAGTCGATGCGATCGATATGCTCATAGGCACCGCGGCACAGCTCCAGAGCATAGGGATCGAGGGGACCCTTCGAGATCAGGAAATCACCCTCGAGGACGCGCTCGAGCGGGCTGTCCGTGGCCTCGGCCTGGAACAGCAGCTGCAGCGCCTGACTGCGGGCAAGCGTACGCCCGCGATAAACCTTAAGGCTCAAAGGTTACTCCTTGGGGAAAACGAGGCCGTCGATGCAAACGTCGACGCGCTCGACTTCAACGCCCACTTGGGCATCGATGGCGGCGACCACGGCGGCGCGAACGGCCTCGGCGAGTTTCTTGAACGGATAGCCAAAGAACACCACGACGCGCACGGTGAGCGCGAGCTTGTCGCCGATGACCTCGGCCTCGACCGCCGGCTCGGAAGCCGGGGCCTTGGACGAGAGCATCATGGAGACAAGGTTGGTGGCAAGGTCCTTGACGCCAACGGAGGCGATGCCCTCGACATCGGACACGGCGCGCGAGACGATGGCGGTCAGAACATCGGGCGAAATGCCGATGCCGTCAATCTTGATTTCCTGGGGCATGAGTCCTCCTAGAAGAGTTGGTTGCTAGACGCGGGAGACGAACTTGCCGTCGCGGGTGTCAACCTTGATGACCTCGCCCTCGTTGAGGTACATGGGGACCTGGATGACAGCGCCGGTGTCAATCGTGGCCGGCTTGGTGGAACCCTGGACGGTGTCGCCCTTAAAGCCCGGGTCGGTCTGGACGATGGTGGTCTCGATGAACATCGGCGGAGTCACGCCCATGAGCTCATCGTCGGCGAAGAGCAGCTGGCAGATGTCGTTCTCGCGCAGCCACTTGGAGTTCTCGCCCACCATGTCCTCGGGAACGGGAACCTGCTCATAGGACTCGTTGTCCATAAAGATGTAGTCGGTGCCATCGTTGTAGAGGTACTGGAACTCACGGGTGGTGAGCATGACGCTCTCGAACTTGGTGCCGGCGTTGCAGGTGTTCTCGACGACGCGGCCGCTCTTGATGTCGCGGGTCTTGTAGCGCACAAACGCGCCGCCCTTGCCCGGCTTGACATGCTGGAACTCGACGATGGTGTAGACCTTGTCCTTAATGCGGAGACCGAGGCCGTTCTTGAAGTCGGCGGTAGAAATGGTAGGCATAGCGACCTTTCTTGTTATGGGCAGAACGCACAAGCGTCCAAATTACATACGACAGAAATTATACACTTGCAGACGGCTGCTGCAGCGAGCGCATAAAAAGAGAACGCGGGGCGTCCGAATCGATCCGGACGCCCCGCCCCAAAAATTTATCGAAATGGGCTAGCAATCGATGACGTGCAGGTCGTGCGGGGTCTTGGTGAAGGGCTCATATCCGTTCTCGGTGACGACGCCGTAGTCCTCCAGGCGCACGCCGCCCACACCGGGCAGGTAGACGCCGGGCTCCATGGTAATAACCGAGCCGACCTCAATGATGTTCTTGCTACGGTTGAAGTTGGGCAGCTCGTGGATGTCGATACCAACGCCGTGGCCCAGGCCATGGTTGTAGTAATCGCCATAACCGGCATCGCCGATGATCTTCTTAGAGAGCTTGAAGATGTCGTTGCCCTCGACGCCCGGATGGATGGCGGCGACGCATTCCTCGTGCGTGCGGCGCACGAGTGCGTACAGGTCGAGCTGCTCCTGCGTGGGCTCGCCCATCACGACGGTGCGCGTCATGTCGGAGCGGTAATCACAGTAGCCCGCACCGTAATCCATAAGAACGAAATCGCCCTTCTCGATCACGCGGTCGCTCGGCACGGCATGCGGGTTGGCGGTGTTTGGACCGCTCGCCACGATGGAACCGAAGGCCAGGCTGTCGGCGCCGTTGGCGAACATAAAGTTCTCGAGCTCGTTGCGAACCTGCTTCTCGGTCATACCGGGCTTAATAAACCCGAGCATGTGCTGGAAGGCGGCATCGGTGATCGACTGCGCATGACGCATGAGCTCGATCTCCTCGGCGTCCTTGATGGCGCGCATCTTGCGGATGTCGTCGTGCATCAGCGGCAACATGCAGGCGACGGAACGATCCTCCAGACCACGCTGGATGCCCTGGTAGAAGTTGATCTGCATATCGTCCTCGACAGCGCAGATGCGGCACTTGTTGGCTGCAATCTTGCCGGCGACCCAACCGGGGATGGTGCCCTCGTCCATGTCGTAGACCCAGGGGCTGCCGGCGGGCGTGTTCTCCTCAAAGCTGTTGAGGTAGCGCGAGTCGGTATGGAACAGGCACTGGTCAGCCGTAATAAACGCCGCGTGCGGGAACTCGAAGGTGTAGTCGAAGACGCCCTTCACGCCCGTGAGCCAACGAAGATTGGCCTCGTCGCGTACCACGATAGCGTCGTAGCCGCGCTCGACCATCAGGGCACGGACACGTTCGATACGACCGGCAGGACCGGCAGCAAACTCAGACATGCAGATTCCTTTCTTATTGTCTCTATAAAGACGGGACGGGTCTCAACCGAACGACGGAATTGCATGCGATCCGCAACCGATTGAAAACCCGCCCCTCAACATGATACGAAAGACGATGGATGTCAATAAATCTTAGAGAAGTTCTTTGCGAGAAGCCAAGTAGGCGTGAACATGGCGCTCAAGAACCTCGTCCTCAACGCTCGTTAGACGAATGGCGCCAAGTGCCGCGGGCAGCGGCAACATGCTGCGGTTCGAGCGAGCGAACTGCTGCTTGCGGAACTCCTCGATATATGCGGCAGGCTCCAGATCAAAGGCAAGTTCCTCGATACCAAAGTCCTCCAGGCAGTCATCGACCTCAAAGACGTAATCGATATCGAAGTCGCAGGCATCATGTGCTAGGCGCGCCTCAAAGCGCATGCCCTCGGACAACAGCTGGTAGGCAGGGACCTGCGAAGCGGCATCGCCCAAGCAAGCGCTCAAGGTACGCTCCCCCGTCTTACCAAAATCGAGCGCATGGCGGGCGCTCGGGTTCGTGGCCATCAGTACGTCCTTGCGGGCAGTCTGAGACCATTGAACGGCATTGACGAGCGCGACCTCCTCTCCCGCGAGAATCTCGGGGACGGTCTCAGTAAACTGATTCCAGCGGGACTTACTGCTCGAAAGCACGGTGCCAACAAGTACCACATAGCCGAGCTTGAGGTCCTCGGGGTCCGCCTCGCGAACAAGGTCGAGGTCACACACGACCAAGCCCGGCTCGGGACGGAACGCGATGGCGGAAAGCGCATTGGCCGACGAGGCGACGAGCGGCTTCATGGTCGTCGCGACCGTGAGCATGGCGTCGAACGTCGTCGGCAGCAAGGCGCACTCGGTTCGGCCACACCACTGGTTGGCGCACCAGCTAACAACCGAGCAGGTTGCGGCATCGCCAACGGCGACAACCAGATCGTCGCAGGTAATGCCGTTGGCAGACAGGGCGCCAAAGATCGCATCGGCATCGGCCAACGTGGCACCAGCAGGCGAAACCTCAAGGACGAGCAGCGACACGGCAAAACCGGCGTCGACCAGCGCATGCTCGACGACCTCACCAAAACGCTCGGATGTGGCGTCGTTCCAAACCACCATCGCGCGCTTAGGCTTGCCCACAGTCGAGGCAAACATGCGCGACAACTCATCGAACGCGCCCAATCCGACACGGACATCGACGCTGCGGTTTTGGAAATTGATCAGTTGACGGCGAATCATAGCAGTCCACGCTCCAAAAGCATCTCGGCACAAAGGTAGGAAACGTCCTCGAAGGACTTGTTGCGGATATCAAGGGTAAGGTCGGCGGCTTGGCGATACAGCGGGCGGCGATGATCAAACAGGCGCGCGGCATGCTCGGGCGAGCGGAAATCGGGGCGCGTGTCGGACCGACGAATCTGGCGAATCGAATCCTCGAAGTCACCCTCGAGGTACACGCACGTACCCATTTCGTGCATCAGCTCAATATTCACCGGCGTCTCGACAATGCCGCCCCCGCACGAAACCAACAGGCTGCGCTCACTTTGGAGCGAACGGAGCGCCGAGGTCTCGAGCTCGCGAAAACGATCCTCGCCCTCGGTCTCAAAAATCTCGGTTACCGACTTGCCGCAACGGCGGACGACTAGGCGGTCGGTATCGATAAAACGCCGCTTGAACATAGTGCCGACGTTGCGCGCGAGCGTTGATTTGCCCGCGCCCAAAAAGCCGATAAAGAAGATATGGTCGCAGCCGTGTTTGGTGTGCTGGGACATGACGAGACCTATTCCTCGCAGGGAAGGTCGCGCAGGGCCCGGCGCTCAAAGATACGGAAGATCTGCGTATACCACAGGTCCTGCGTGGCCTGCGGCTTTACCAGGATGGTATCGACGCCGGCGAAGTTGCCGCTCCACACGTCCGTGTAGAGCTGATCACCGATCAGCACCGCCTCGTCGGCCGTGGCGCCGAGGCGCTTAAGACCTGCCTTGAGGGCAAACGGCGCCGGCTTCATGGCATGGCTGATGGCCTCGAGTCCCAGCTCGCGTGCTGATGCCATGACCTGGTCGCGATGCCAGTTGTTGGACACCATGCACAGCTTAAAGCCTTTGGCGCGGGCGGTATCGAGCCAAGCGGAAACCGCAGCGGGAACCTGCTCGGTGTCACGCGGCACCAGGGTGTTATCGCGATCGAGCAGAATGGCGCGTTTACCGTCGGCCCAAAGGGTATCAAGGTCGATGCGATCGACCGAGGCAACGTAACGTTTGGGGCTAAAAATCCTCATGCTAATTCCAAGACTGTTGATGCTCTTCGTAGGTTTGCGAGAAGTACTCCTCGTCCTGCGTAATGTAGAAATACAGGTCATCGGAGTCGGTCGGCTCAAGCGTGGCCTTGAGTGCCTCGAGCGACGGAGAGCAGATGGGCGTGGGTGGCAGACCCTCATGCTTATAGGTGTTATACGGACTATCGCTCTGCAGGTCGTCGGCGGTAACCTCGCCACCGGTGACATACATCATGGTCGCATCGCTGTTGAGATAGCGCAGACCATCGAGCTTGCCGGCAAGACGGTTGTAGAAGACCGAGGCCACGTGCGCGCGCTGGTCGGCGTTGAGGCCCTCGCGCTCAACGATAGAGGCCAAGTTGACGATGTCGTAGTCGGACATCTCCACACCGTAGCGTTCCTTGATCTTGGCTTCGCAGCTCGCAAAGTCAAGCGACTTGTACTCGGTCTTAAACTGATCGAGCATAGCGCGAACCACGTCATCGGCCGTCGGCGAATCACCCAACGAATAAGTCTTGGGGAACAAGAAGCCCTCGAGCGAGTCGTTGGCGGCGCCCTTAAGGAAGCTATAGTCGTCCACGTAGTTGGAGGCCTTGGCCTGGTTGAGGAAGTCTTCCTTAGAGATGCTGTCGTAAGCCTGGGCCACACGGTCGGCGACTTGATCGACCGTTAGGCCCTCAGGGATAGTCAGCGCATTGGAGCCCGCGTTGGGGCCTTCCATGAGCTGCTGAACAACCTTGGTCGCATCCATGAGTGTGGTGAACGAATAAGTACCAGGCTTGAGCGACATATCGGCGTTGAGCTTTTTCACCGCCGCATAATAATCCTTGGGATTTTCGACGATATGGTTCTCGGAGAGAATCGAGGCGATCGTATCGCCTGAAGCACCATCGGGAATGGTCACCGTAACCTGCTGACCAGCCGTGGCCTTCGTATCCTCACCGGCAAAGAAGCCCTTGACGGCCGGCACGACAAAGAAAGCGATCGCAGCAAGCGCGAGCACCGCCACCACAACGCCGATAATCATAGGCACCGGGGAGCTTTTCTTTTGAGCACCGCGACGAGCATGCGTGTTGTAGCTCGAGCGGGTCGCCGGAGCAACGCCATGCGAACCGCGAGCGTGATGCGAATGCGATTGAGGGGCCTGAGTTCGCTGGGTAGGTGCCTGCTGCTTAAAGCGGGTACCGCCTGCAGGCTGGGCCGTACGAGCAGTGGGCTGTTGAGCCGCGTGAGAAGCCGAATGCTGAACCGAACGAGCAGAAGGCTGCTGGCCCGTCCGTTGAACAGGTTGGGCCGAATGAGAGAAGGACTGCACCGAGCGCGCGGCAGGCTGAGCTGCGCGCTGCGTCGGCTGTGCCGGACGCTGGCCAGGCTGGGCAGGGCGCGACGCCGGCTGCCGTGTACGATTCTGCTGGCGCGGATCGGAAGCGCTAGACATGCGAAACCTCCTCGTTTTTACGATCGAGCCACGTCTGCAAAAACAGGCTGGCGGCAATCATGTCGATCTTGCCCCTCATCTGCTTTTCGTTGAGGCCCTGCTCGCGCAGGATACGCTTGGCCTCTTGCGAAGACAGACGTTCGTCCTCAAACTCCAGCGGAAGATCGAGCTCGTCGGCAATCTTTTGCGCCACGGCGGCAACGCGCTCGGCCTGGGGGCCGGGCTCACCGGCCATGGTCAGGGGGCGTCCGCTTACCAGGATGTCGGGCTCATAGTCCTCAACCAGGTAGCGGAACGTCTTGGCCATACCGGTGACCTCGGCAGCCGGAAGCACCTTGACAGGCATCGCCATCTTGCCATCACGGCTCGAGACGGCGATGCCAATCCTGGTCTCCCCTATGTCCAGCGCGAGCGCAACCACAGCGACTTCTTAGATTCTTAGGCGCCGAGCGCGGTCTTAGCGGCCGCGAGGGCATCGGCGATGCCGGCAGCATTCTTGCCACCGGCCTGGGCC
Organism: Collinsella sp.; assembly: GCA_048236535.1. GTDB lineage: Bacteria > Actinomycetota > Coriobacteriia > Coriobacteriales > Coriobacteriaceae > Collinsella. Next base: position 14,162 of record DBFAQQ010000037.1, read on the forward strand.
ATGTTGGGACGACCGCCACCGCGACCGTCGACCAGACCCGCGATCTGCTTGATCACGTTACCGGCGTGGAAACCGGCCTTGACGGCGTCATCGGAGCCGGCAGCGAGCAGGGCCGGAGTGCCCTTCTCAGTCACGCTGGCGACGACACAAGCGACAGGGCCGGCGACCTTCTGATGCACGGTATCCCATACGTAGCGCAGGTCGGCAGCCTCAAGGCCCTGGAGCTCAGCGACAACGAGCTTATAGCCGTCGAGCTCGACGGCGCCCTCGATGGCGCTGGAGATGGCGTCGGAGGAGCCACCGGTCAGAGCCTTTTTGAGCTTGTTGGACGTCTCGCGCAGCTCAGCCTGTAGGTTCTCCACGCGGGCGGGAACCTCGTCGACGCGGCACTTGAGCGCGGCGGCGGCGGCGTCAACGAGCGCCAGGCGGTCGGCCATGTAGTCGAGGGCACCCTTAGAGGTCACGGCCTCGATACGGCGGACATTGGAGCCCGTGGAGGACTCGGAAATGATCTTGAACAGGCCGATCTCGGCGGTGTTGGCAGCGTGTGTGCCACCGCAGAGTTCGCGGGAGAACGGCTGGTCCTCAGCGCCCACGGAGACAACGCGGACGACGTCGCCATACTTCTCGCCAAACAGGGCGACAGCGCCGGCAGCCTTAGCCTCGTCGATGCCCATGACACGGGTCACGACCGGCTTGGAAGCGAAGATCTGCTGGTTGACCAGGTCCTCGACAGCCTTGAGCTGCTCGGAGGACAGGGCCTCGAAGTGTGTAAAGTCAAAGCGCAGGTGCTCGGGCGTCACCAGCGAGCCGGCCTGGGAGACGTGCTCGCCCAGGACCTGCTTAAGGGCAGCGTCGAGCAGGTGCGTGGCGGTGTGGTTGCGGCGCAGGAAGCCACGGCGCTCGGCGTCAAGCGCGGCGGTCACGGTAGCACCGACAGTCAGCGTGCCATCGACAACGTGCGCGACGTGGGCATACAGACCGTTGTGGTTCTTGGTGTCGGCAACGGTCAGAACAACGCCCTCGGCGGAAAGCTTGCCGGCATCGCCCTGCTGACCACCCATCTCGGCATAGAACGGGGTGCGGTCGAGCACAACCTCGACATCCTCGCCGGCGGCAGCGGACTCGACGGACTCGCCGTTGCGCACGATGGCGACAACTTTGGCGCCCTCGATCACATCGTTGTCATAGCCGTCGAACTCGGTCGCTGCGACCTTGTCGGAAAGCTCGACCCACACGTCGTTGAAGCTACCCCAGGCGTCGCCCTTGGCATTGGCGCGGGCGCGGGCCTTCTGGTCCTCCATGCAGGCAGTGAAGCCGTCCATATCGACGTCGTGGCCAGCGGTGCCGGCGATCTCGACGGTCAGGTCGATGGGGAAACCAAAGGTGTCGTGCAGCTTAAAAGCAACGTCGCCCGGAAGCACAGCGCCCTCGGCAAGCGCGGCCAGGGCCTCGTCCAGGTAAACGCGGCCGTTATCGAGCGTCGTGGAGAAGCGCTCCTCCTCGGAAGCAACGATACCCTTGACGAGCGCGACGTTCTTGAGCAACTCGGGATAGGCCTCGCCCATCTGAGCGTTGACCTCGTCGATAAACTTGGTCAGGAAGGCGCCCTCGATGCCCAGCAGGCGACCGTGGAACACGGCACGGCGGAGCAGGCGGCGAAGGACGTACTCGCGACCCTCGTTACCGGGGAGGATGCCGTCCGAGATCATAAAGTCGACGGCACGGGAGTGGTCGGCGATGATGCGCAGGGAGCGGCTGGCGCCGGAGTAATCGTCGGCGTCATAGGTCTTGCCGCTGATCTCCTCACCGAGCTTGATGAGGTGCTGCATCAGATCGCCGTCGTAGTTGGCGGTCTTGTGCTGCATGATGGCGGCCATGCGCTCCAGACCCATGCCCGTATCGAGGTTACGGTGTGGCAGCTCCGGCATGGAGCCGTCCTCCTGGCGGTCGTACTGGGTAAACACGAGATTCCAGAACTCAAGGAAGCGGTCGCAGTCGCAGCCGGGCTTGCAGTCGGGGCTGCCGCAACCGACCTCCTCGCCCATGTCAAAGTAGATCTCGGAGCACGGACCGCAGGGGCCGGTGGGGCCAGCGGCCCAGAAGTTGTCGTCCTCGCCCAAGCGGGAGATGTGGTCCTCGGCAACGCCCAGGGAGCGCCACACGTCATGGGTCTCATCGTCCTCGGTAAAGACGGTAAAGTACAGGCGGTCGAGCGGCAGCTTGAACTCCTTGGTGATGAGCTCAAAGGCCCAAGCGCAAGCCTGCTCCTTGGAGACGCCGCCAAAAGAGAAATCGCCGAGCATCTCGAAGAACGACAGGTGACGGCCGTCCTCGCCGATGCAGTCGATGTCGTTGGTGCGGACGCACTTCTGGCAGGAGATCGCGCCAATCTCCTTCATGGTCTTCTTGCCCTGGTAGTACTCCTTAAACTGGTTCATGCCGGCGTTGGCAAGCAGCAGTGAAGGATCGTCGGGGACGAGGGACGAAGAGGGATAGAGCTTAAGACCGCGCTCCTCAAAGAAGTTGAGGAACTTGGAGCGAATCTCGGCCGTAGTCATTGACGGGTAGTCAGCACTCATAGAGGGAATCTCCTCGGTTTCACATCGAAACAGTTCAAACGTAACGATATTACCATCCCACCGCGCCTGTGCAAAAAAGAGGGTCGCCAAACAGCGACCCTCCAGCGAAATTGCATGTTAGCACGTATAAATGTTAACCCGAATTACCCCGCTAGTTGTCGTCATCGTCCATGGAGCCGTCGATGCCGGTTTTGGTATCGTCGTCCGAGTTGGAGTCATCGTCCTTGGCGAAGGGATTCTTGAAGAAGCCCGTAGCATCGGGTTGCAAACCCGAGAGCTTGATCCAGGAATTATCGAACTCGGGTTTGGGCATGGCCTTGGCCTCGGGCGCGGTCTCGTTGCCGATGAGCTCGGACTCATAGATGAACGTATCGTCTCCAAGCGCGTCATAGGCGGCGACCGGGTTGCCCTCGGCATCGCGATACGGAGTTCCCTTAAACACGGCGCCGTCGTATGCCACGAGCTGGCGGCCGGTCTCGTTCTCAAAGTAGTAGACGAAAATGCCCTTGAGGGCCGCGCACAACGGGATGGCGATGACCATGCCAATGGGGCCCATGAGTGCCGAACCAATAACGAGGGCCGTCAGGCTCATGATGGGATGCACCTGGACCGAGCTTTGCATGACCTTAGGCGAAATGACGTTGTCGGTGACATTTTGTGCCACCATGGTCACGATCAAGGTCCATAACGCCAGCATCGGGCTGAACATAAAGCCGAGCACTGTGGCGATTGCTGCGCTCACCCAAGGACCGACGACCGGAACCAAATGCATGATGCCGGTAAAGATGGCCATGAGTGCTGCGTATGGATGGCCAATGAGCGTAAATCCGATAAAGGCGAGGATGCCACCGCAGATGGACGTCACGACCATGCCACGCATGTAGCCGCCGACCGAGCGCGAAAGAATCGCGACCATAAAACGGTACGAGGTCTCCTTTTCCTGACCGATGATGGTGCAGACCTCGTGGTGCATGCGAGGGTAGTCGCAGGCCATCCAGTACGCAAGCACCAGGCCAAGGAAGATAACGAACAGCTGCGAGGCCGTATTGGTGATGAGCGGGAACACACCGCGGCCAAGCTCGGCGGCAATCTGAGACACATACTTCGATGCCACGGTAACCAGGGACGAAAGATTATCGTCCAAATACTCCTTGATCGGCGTGTTGTTGAGCGTCTTGGCATGCGAGATCATCTCGTTGAGGTCGCCACCCGCAACACGAAGCTGCTCGGGCAGACGGCTCAGGACTTCCATGATCTGACCAAAGAGAATCGGCGACAAGATGCAAACGACACCGACGAGCACGGTAACAACAACAATAAGCGCGATAAGCGAACCGATGCCGCGATTCACGCCATGGTGCTCGAGCCAGTTGGTGATCGGGGACATCACAAAAGCAATGATGGAGCCGACGGCAAGAAACTCAATAACCGGTGCCAGGATGCCCATAAGGTTAAAGATGACAGCAGCAATAACAATGCAGCCGACAACAGCCCAAATGCGAAGCGTCAGAATGCGGGTGTCGCGCAGCACGCGATCGGTTTGTTGGGGGTGCTCACTCATGAACGAATCATCACTCCGTCGGGGTCGATCTTGTCCTGAATCTTCTTAAGCGTGCGGCGCAGCAGACGCGAAACCTGTACCTGAGAAATACCCAGCTTCTTGGCGATCTCGATCTGGGTCATGCCCTTCACAAAGCGCAGCTCAATCACCTCGCGCTCGCGCGGCGAGAAATCACGGATGGCTTCCTCGATCACTAGGCGGTCATCGGTAAAGTCGAGCTCGTTGTCGTCGTCGGCGTAACGGTCGAGAATCGAGGGGGCATCGTCCGAATCGGACGCACCAGGAGCCTCGATGGGCACCGAGGTATAGGCCGAAGACGATTCCATGGCCTCCAGCACCTCATCGACCGTCACGTCCAAGTACTCAGCGATTTCCTCAACCTTAGGCGAGCGCTGTAGCTCGTTGGTGAGCTTATCGGTAGCCTGGTTGACCTTGGCCGAGAGCTCCTGCAAGCGACGGGGCACGCGCACGCTCCAGCCCTTGTCGCGGAAGTGACGCTTGATCTCGCCCAAGATGGTAGGCGTGGCAAACGTGGTGAACTCGAGTCCGCGCTCAGGGTCAAAGCGGTCGATAGCCTTGAGCAGGCCCAAATAACCAACCTGCATCAGGTCATCGAGCGGCTCGCCGCGGTTCTTAAACTTGTTGGCAAGAAACCTTACCAGGTTCATGTGGGACATGACGAGCTGCTCGCGTGCGTCCGGGTCACCGGTCTCTTTATAGCGACGAAACAGCTCGCGGGTTTTCTCCTTGTCCCAAGCGGTCTTACCGCTCCGGGAACGTTCGGTCATATTAGATATCCGCCTTGAGGTCGAGGGAAAGCGTCAGGGGCGCCGCAGTCTTTTCGTAGGAGTCGCACACGCTCGCCAAAATGAGCTCGGCATACACAGCGGCCTGGTCATCCTCGTCGACGGTGGCCTGGTCGCCAAAGGTAAAGGTCATGCCAACGTGAGATTCGTCGACATCGAATTTGATCGAGATGTCATCGGAATCAACAGCCGTGCAGCCGAAAATAAATGCTTCCTCGGCAGCCATACGAATGTCCTCGATGCGATCGACGGACATGGAGCAGAGCGCACCGACATTTGCCGCCGTCATGCGCACAAGGCGCGCCAGACGCGGGTCGCCGGCAACGGTCAGCGTAATGGGGCAAGTTGCTTCGCTACTCATCGCAGGACTCCTCAGAGGTCTCGGCGGGCGTGTAGGTGTAATACTGGGCTGCTTTAGCAGCAGGCTTCTGTGCATCATTGTCACCAGCAGCGACATCGTCCCCGGCTTCGCCAATCAGGACACGCTCGGTCGGCTGCTCGGCTTCTTCGGCAGCGGAAAGCTTGCACTCAGCGTCGGCCGCGGGAGCCTTCACCTTGTTAAAGAGTTTCTGCACGGCACCTGCCGCAGAATCAGTCACGCTCGACACAGCATTGCTGGCCTCGGCCATGCTACCGGTGACCTCAGAAATGTCGCGAACCACGGCTTCGACCTCTACGAGATTGGAGGTAAGGGCATCAACTGCCGTCTTGCTCGACTTAAGCAGCGGCTCCATCTGGGCAAGCGCCGGCGTAAGCTCATCGACAGCGCCATCGAGCTTTGCCACCACAGGCTGAGCCTCGGCGATGGTGTTGTTGAGGTCGTTCACGGTCTTATCGAGCGAGTCGACAACGGTGCGGGTCTTGCGCAGGGTAAGCGCGAGCTCAACGATGGCCCACACGCCGGCAACAGCGAGCAGCAGCAGGGCGATTTGAATGGGACTCATACAAGCCTCCCAAAGGAATCGATATACAGACGGTTTCCATGGTACCCCAAAGGGGACCGAACATGCCATGAGCAGCAACGTGGGACAAAATTATCAGCAGCTACTTCGGTGCATTCCCGCTGCGGTCGCGTTCACTTTGCTCTACGCGCCATTCTTCCCAACCGCGGCCGGCAGGCTGCCAAAATGCACCGCGTTCCAAGCCTTCGGGCAAATAGCGCTGATCGACCCAGCCTTCGGGATAATCGTGCGGATACTTATACACACCGTATTCATCGCTGCCCGGGCGATGGCGATCGCGCAGGTAGCTGGGCACCTCGCGAAGACCACTGCTGTGGATATCGGCTAGCGCCGCATCGATCGAGGCCTCGCACGCATTGGACTTGGGCGCCAAGCACACATAGAGCGCAGCTTGTGCAAGGTTAATGCGACATTCAGGATAGCCAATAACTTCAGCAGATTTAAAGGCAGCATGCGCCACCAAAAGCGCCTGCGGGTCGGCGTTGCCAACATCCTCAGAAGCGTGAATCATAATGCGGCGAGCGATAAACTTAGGATCCTCCCCAGCATCGATCATGCGCGCGAGCCAATAGATCGTGGCATCGGGGTCGCTACCGCGCATAGACTTAATAAACGCACTGATGATGTCGTAGTGCATGTCGCCGTTTTTGTCATACGTAAAGCCGCGACGCGGGTTGGCGATCTTCACGTCATCCACGGTGATGGGATAGCGCTCCCCCGCCGCAGGCGCTGGCGTTCCCTCGGTATCGGGACGCGTGACGGCAATCTCGCTCGCAAGCTCAAGCGTCGTGAGCGCCGAGCGAGCGTCACCCGCTGCCAGCGTGCAAATGGTCTTAACCGTATCCTCATCGGCCGAGAATTTGCCGTTCAGGCCCTGAGGTGCCTCGAGCGCACGCTCGATAAGCATGGCGATATCCTCGTCCTTTAAATGCTCAAGCTCCACGACGCGACCACGTGAGAGCAGCGCCGAGTTGACCTCGAAGTACGGATTCTCCGTCGTAGCGCCAATCATAATGACGGTACGGTTCTCAACTGCATGCAGCAGGGCATCCTGCTGCGACTTAGAGAAGCGGTGAATCTCATCGATGAATAGAATGGTGCGGCGGTCGTACGTATTCAGGCGCGTCTTGGCCTCATCAATCACACGACGCAGGTCCTTCACGGTACCCGTGACGGCGCTGACCTCGACAAACTCGCTCTTGGTATGGTTGGCGATAATGTGGGCCAGCGTCGTCTTGCCCGTACCGGCCGGTCCGTACAGTATCACGCTCGAAAGCACATCGTGCTCGATCGCGGCACGCAACCATGAGCCCTTACCGACGGCCTTTTGCTGGCCCACATACTCGTCGAGCGAATTGGGGCGCATGCGCACCGCAAGCGGCGCATTCTGAAAGGAACGCTCGCGCGTCGAAGCAGAAAAAAGGTCGTCCATAGCCATCCCGTGCATCAATCAAAAACGTTATCCACTAACAGTATACCTAATAGATACGAACTACCGTTCGTTAATATAGGTACGGTGCGGAAACTTCAATCCCGGAAACAGCTTGCTCGTGAGCTCGCAGAAATAACCGTCCGTCATGCTCGCGATATAATCCACCACGGCTTGGTCCTTGTCGTCCTGCCAGGCATAGGTGCGATTGTAGTAGGAAAGCTGCTGCTCAATGCGCGAAATATGGTGCTTGAAGATGTACGAGGACTCGTCACCTTCGTTTATATCCAGCAGGCAACGGTCGTAGAGCATTTCGAAAGCCTCGCGCAGCTCCGCCTCGGAATCGCCCTCGATACCGCCCTTACTGTAGATCTTCTCGTAGTTCTCCCGCTTGGCCCGGCGGATTTCCTCAAACAGGTCCTCGCTCATCTCGATACGCGGCTTACCATAACTGTGCTCAACGATATCGATGGAGGCATGCGTGAGGATCCAACTGTTGTAGGCACCGCCACGGCCATCATCAAAAGCGTCGGGCGAAAGCAGGCCCGCCGCGATCGCATCCTGACGGTCACGACCGACGTAGGCAAGAATATCCGAGATGCGAACGACGCAGCCCTCGAGCGTCATGGGACGCAGATGCTCAATTGCGCTATAGCCCGTGGCAATGCAATCCTCAACCGTCTGGTCAAACTGGTCAACGGAGCTCATGTCCGAGATCTCAAACACACGCTGCTCGTACTCGCCGTTATGGCATAGCACGCCGTCGAGCGTCTGGAGCGACACGTTGCGGCCATACAACGCGTCGAGCACACGGACCGACTGCACGTTATGGAAAAAATAACGCCCCGTACGCTCATGATAGATATCGTTGAGGAAGCGCTCGCCGGCATGACCAAAAGGCGTGTGTCCCAAGTCGTGGCCCAGGCCAATCGCCTCGATCAGATCGCAATTGAGCCCCAGGGCGCGACCGATATCGCGCGCAATGCGCGAGACAAGCTGCACGTGCAAACCGCGGCGTGACAGATCGTCATTGCTACGGAAGCTAAAGACCTGCGTTTTACCTGCATAACGGGTGTACGCCGGAAGATGAAGTATCTTTTCGGTATCACGCATAAACGCCGGACGCATAAGCGTGCCTTTGTCGGCGGCGCAATCAATACGACGAATGACCTGATCATCGTTGCAACGATACGGGTTGACATAGCCCGAAGCACGATCGGCGGCAATGCGCTCGACAAGTTCGGGCGACAACGCCGAGGGAATACGGTCCATGCGCGCCTTAATGACGGCCGTTTCTTGATTAGATGCCATGGCATGCTCCTTAAGAAGGATGCGCAATCGGTTACAAAGTGCAGCCCACGACCTCGATTATGGCAAAAATCGGCACTAAAAACGGGAGCAATGGCAGGGAGCGCAATTTTGTGAAGAGACAGGAGAGGGCCAGGGCCAGGAGTGCGACGGCAAATGCCACGATGCCACCCATAGGGTCGAGCGTGCAAAGCGCGAAGAGCGCCTTGGCATCCCCCATGCCGATGCCCGGGATTTGGCGAAGACGACGCCAGAGGGACTCAGTCAGCACGAGAGCAAGATACACAATGACGGCAAGACCCGCGTGGTCAAGCGCCGTGTTCAAACCGAGATCGAGCCAAACACCCGCCAACGCCGCCACGGCACATGCGCCGGCAAGCCCATTGGGAAACCGTCGCTCTCGGGCATCAATTGCCACGCCAGCAAAGATGCAAATCCAAAACGGGATATAGACCATCGGACGCCTCCTCGAGCTGCATCGCAAAAGCAAAAACCACCACAAAGGTGCCTGTCCCCTTTGCGATGGTTTTGGTGGTGGTTATTTGGCGCCTTGCATGACCTCGTCGAGGGTGACGTTTACGGCATGCCGGGTAGGAACCCAGTCGACCTTCAGGAACAGCGCAGCCACCGTGATGGGGATATAGCTGAACATAAAAATCGGGAAGGTAAACAGGTTAGTCACCAGACGCCACTTTTGCGCGCAGTGAATGTGCTTGTACTCAAAGATAGTCGTGAGCAGCGCCAGGATAAAGAAGGTCTGATACATCATGGCGAAGGTCATAATGAGCGAAGCGGCGCACGCCTGCATCTCGACCTCGGTAGCCAAGAAGCCGTGCGAAAGCCCGCCCACAATCAAGAACGTCGCATTAGCGAGCATCGAGATCAGCGATAGCAGCATACCCGGGGCGATCGTCATGAACATGTCGTAGGCGGCAAAGCGATGATAGCGGAACGTCGACTTAACCAGATGCTTGCCGTAGGTAAAGAACACCTGGTAAAAGCCCTTGGTCCAACGCATACGCTGCTTCCAGGATGCCTTGAACGTCACGGGTTGCTCGTCAAAGAACTCCGCCGGCGCATAGCCAATGCGAATACCGTGAATAGCGCAGAACGTAGTGAACTGAATGTCCTCGGTCAGCGTGTGGAACTGCCAGCCGTGCATGCCCTCGATAACGCTGGCGGAGATGAGGTAGCCCGAACCCGAAACGGCACAGGACGTCTTGCAGATGTTGCGCGCGTTGTTGAGAAAGCGCGCCTCGCGCAGATACCACGTAGCGTTAGCCGCAGAGATCCACGAACTGCCGAAGTTCTTAGAGTTACGGTAGCTGGTGACCACATGAAAGCCCTGGTCAAAAGCATCGTTCATCTTTGATACGTAATCGCGGGAAATGACGTTATCGGCGTCGAAAATAAAGTAGCCCTCAAACGTGTCGGGATACTCGTTAAGGATGCGGTCAAAACCAAAGTCCATGACCCAGCTCTTGCCCTTACGAGCCAGGTCATTACGCTCGTACACGATAGCGCCCGCCTCGCGAGCGAGCTGCGCCGTGTTATCGGTGCACGCATCGGCAACCACGAAGACCTCGATAAGCTCGGATGGATAGTCCTGGTCTTTGATGGAGCGCACGAGATTGGCAATTACCGCCTCCTCGTTATGCGCCGCAATGAAGAAGGCATAGCGATGAAGCTTTTTGGCCTTGGGAGGCGCGACCTCGCCACGAAAAGCGCCAATGACAAAGAAGACCACCTGGTACAGAAAGCAGACCGTGAGCAGCGTGACGACAATCTGGTTGAAGATCACGATGGGTGTGTTGGTTTGTAAAAAGGCGAGCATGCAGGCTCCCGAGAACGCGTTACGTAAACAATCGTATATCTTACCGCAGGCTAGGGGCGTTCAAGAAACCACCTAATACTGGTTAGGCTTCGAGCAGACCGAGTTGGGGAACGATCTCGTCGCCAGCCGCAGTACGACCGAGCGAACGGGGTGACAAGTCATCAAGGACGGCAGCGAGATCCCACGGCAACTCGTCGCGGCACTCAATGCGCTCCCCCGTCACGGGATGTTCGAACGCCACGCGCCAGGAATGCAGAAACTGCCTGGTCAGACCCTGGTCGGCGCGTGCATCGCACTTACCGTAAAGTGGATCGCCCACGCAGGCGTGGTTGATATGGCGCATATGCACGCGAATCTGATGCGTGCGGCCGGTAAACAGGTGACACTCGACAAGCGTGTAGCCGTCGTCAAAGCGCGTGGAATCAAAGCGCTCGAGGACCTTAAAGGTCGTAATGGCCTGACGGGCAAAGAGGTCGTCCGAAACCGCCATCTTGACGCGGTCGCGCGTGGAACGGGCGATACCGGTATTGATGGTGCCCTCATCCATAGCGATATGACCGTGAACGAGCGTAATGTAGCGGCGATCGAGCGTGCGCGTACGGATAAGATTTTGAAGCGCGCGCTGGGTGTCGTCGTCCTTTGCCGCAAGCATGAGACCCGAGGTATCGCGATCCAAACGATGCACGATACCGGGGCGGTCCTCGCCCTGCACGGTGCCCAGATGGTCGATACCGCAGTGATAGACCAGGGCATTCGCGAGCGTACCGCTCTCATGACCAAGTGCAGGATGGCACACCAGGCCGCGCTGCTTGGAGAGCACGATGAGGTAGTCGTCCTCGTAGCGAATATCGAGGGGAATGGCCTCAGGAATCACGTCAGTCGGATCGTGCGGCTCGGGCAGGTCGACCGAGATGCGGTCACCGGAGCGCACGGCATACTTTTTTGACAGGCAGGTCTCACCGTTGACGGCAACGGCGCCTCCCTCGATCAGATGCGCGCAGGCAGAGCGCGTGGGGCAGCCGTCGTTGGCACCCAGAAAGGCGTCGAGACGCTGGCCAGAGCAATCGTCGGCAACAAGAATATGGATGTCGGCCATTAACGCTCATTCCTTTCGCGAATCTTGCGGGCACGCTCCCCACTTTGCTTGGCTTTGCGCTTGGCGCGGGCCTCATCACGGGCATTGAGCTCGGCAGTCGCATCGACTTCGCGGGCCGCAGGGCTCAAGAACATGTAGCCGATGAGGGCAAGCACGACGCCTACGGTGATGCCGATATCGGCCACGTTAAAGACGGGAAAGTCGATGAAGGTGGTGGCAATAAAATCGGTCACGAAGCCAAAGACCAAACGATCGATAGCGTTGCCGATAGCACCGCCCACAACCATCGCCATGCCCACAACCTCAAGATGGGCGAGCTGGGGTGCACGAACGAGGTACACGGCAATAGCGACAATGACCGCCAGCGCCAGCACGGCAAACGCGATGCCATGCCCCTCGCCCATGCTAAAGGCAGCACCGATATTGCGGACAAATAGAAAGTCGATCACACCGGGGATAACAGTCACATGTAAAGCGTCGCCCACGGCACGAACCGCAAGCTTGGTCAGCTGGTCAACGAGCAGCACAACCAGTGCCACACCACCAGCAACACCCAGCCGCCAACCCAAAGGCGGCGTCATAACCCCAGTACGACCCAAATCAATCCCCTACCCTCAAGAACATCGAATTCCGTTTAACGCAATTAACCATCTTATATTGCCACACGCAGAGCGCACGACATATCCACCAACATAAGCGAAATAACCAGCTAAAAACGAAAGCGACATTCCGAATAACGGAATGTCGCTTAATAGCTTTCGACTAAAAGCGCAAGTCGAAAGAAAGCCTCTAGCTCCAGCAATGGAAACGCCGCGTTATCGTCACCAACAGCGAAAACGTCCCTAAGCGAGCAAGGTGACGTGAAAGAGGAGGGAAGCGTACTTTGGTACGCGACCGACGATTGAACGTCAGATTGCCGCTTAGGGGCGTTTGCAGCGTCGGTAGGTTACGGCGTTCTACGAACGCCGTAACCTACAAAGCGTCGGCGCAGCGCTTGCAAATATGCGCGTGGCCGTTGTACTCGCCGACGGTGGTGCGGTAGTTCCAGCAACGGTCGCAGCACTCGCCCTCGGCTGCCTCGATGGCAACGGAGAGTTCCTCGCCCTGGGTCAGCTCAACATCGGAAACGATGTAGAACTCGGCCAGGTCGACGGCCTTATCACCGGTCAGCAGCGCGTACATCTCGGCGGGAACGACCGCCTTGACGCGGACCTGCTGGCTCTTGGTGAAGGTGCCGGCGGAGCGGGCATCCTCAAGGGCCTTGGTCACGGCGCTACGGAGCTCGAGTGAAGCCTCGAGCACGCCCTCGAACTCATTGGCCTCGTCGAACGTGATGGGCGACTTGTACCAATCGAGCAGCGCGGCGTACTTCTGGTGATCGACGCAGCCGGCGGGCGCATAGGCCATGGCCTCGTCAACCGTGTAGGACAGGATCGGCTGAAGGTCGCGCATGAGCATCGAGAAGAGCTCGGCCAGCACGGTCTGGGCGCTGCGGCGCTCGAGCGAGCCGGGCTTCTCACAGTACAGACGGTCCTTCAGGGCGTCGAGATACACGTTGGAGAGCTCGGTAACCACGAAGTCGTAGAGCGCACGGTAAGCGCGCGGGAACTCGTAGCAAGAGTAAGCGTCGTCGACCTCGGCCTGGACCTGGGTCAGACGGGCAACCATGAGCTTGTCGAGCGGCAACAGGTCGGCAAAGGCGACGCCGTCGGTCTCGGGCTCAAACTGACCCTCGAGCTCGGAGAGCAAGAAGCGCAGCGTGTTGCGGAAACGACGGTAGGCATCAGACGTACGGGCGAGAATCTCGTGGTCGATGGAAACGTCGGAGCTGGTGTCGACCGAGGCGACCCACAGGCGAATGATGTCAGCGCCCATCTCGTCGCAGACCTTGTTGGGGTCGATGACGTTGCCGAGCGACTTGGACATCTTGCGGCCCTGACCGTCGAGCGTGAAGCCCTGCGAGACGACCGCCTTGTACGGAGCATGGCCGTTGGCACCCACCGAGGTGAGCAGCGAGCTCTGGAACCAACCGCGGTGCTGGTCGGAGCCCTCGAGGTACACATCCGCCGGATACTCCAGCTCGGGACGGTACTCGCAGACGGCCTTCCAGGAGACGCCGGAATCCCACCACACGTCGAGGATGTCCTTATCTGCCTTGAGATGATGGCCGCCGCACTTGGGGCAGACGCAGGCCTCGCCCAGGTAACTCTCGGGAGCGTCGGTGAACCAGGCGTCGGAGCCCTTCTCGTGGAAGAGCTTGATGACGGCGTCGAGCGTAGCGTCGTTCATGACCTTCTCGCCGCAGTCGGCGCAGGTGTAGCTGGGGATAGGCACGCCCCAGTTGCGCTGACGGCTGATGCACCAGTCGGGACGCTGCTCGACCATGGCGCCGATGCGGTTGGCGGCGTGGGCCGGATACCACTTGACGTTCTCGCGGACCTCTTTGCCAGCCTGCTCGCGCAAACCGGTCTTGTCCATCGAGACAAACCACTGGTCGGTAGCACGGAAGAGCACCGGGTGCTTGCAGCGCCAGCAGTGCGGATAGCTGTGCGTGATCTTCTTCTCGAGGACCAGGGTGCCACGCTCGCGCAGGAACTCGATGATGTGCGGGTTGGCCTCATCGGTGTCCATACCGCTGAAGGGGCCACCGGTACCAAACTCCTCGCCGGTGTAGAACTTGCCGTCGTCATCGACCGGCATGCAAATGTCGGTGATGCCCTCCTTGAGGCAGGCGAAGTAGTCGTCGACGCCGTGGCCGGGAGAGTTGTGGACGATACCGGTACCGTCATCGACACCGACGTAATCGGCCAGCAACGCCACGCCCTCAACACCGTCAAAGATCGGCTGCTTGTAGTGGATGTGGTGGAAGGTCTCGGCGGGAACCACATAGGGCTTACCGTCGACCATAACCGGGGTGTACTCCCAGCCAAACTCCTCGCAGCACTTGGGAGCCAGGTCCTCGAGCATGACCTCGGCACGGCCCTCGTGCTCAACGGCGACATAGGCGGCGCCGGGCTTAAGGGAAACGGCCTGGTCGGAGGGGATGGTCCACGGCGTGGTCGTCCAAATGATAAAGTCAACCGGGCCGTCGAAGTTCTCGAGGCCGGCGGGCTTGGAGGTCATCTCGAAGCGCACGAAAATGGAGGGGCTCGTCTCGTCAGAGTACTCAATCTCAGCCTCGGCAAGTGCGGTGTGGCAGTGCTTGCACCAGTGAACCGGCTTGTGGCCGCGATAAATCATGCCCTTATCGAACATGGCCTTGAAGACCTCAATGTCGGCGGCATCGTGCTGGTGATAGAGCGTCAGATAGGGGTTGTCCCAGTCGCCGAGCACGCCCAGACGGCGGAAGCCGGCCTTCTGAAGCTCGATGTTCTCGACAGCGAACTCGTTGCAGAGCTCACGGATCTTGGCCGTGGGGGTCTGGTTGAACTTCTCGGTGCCGAGCTTCTCCTCGACCTTATGCTCGATCGGCTGACCATGGCAGTCCCAACCGGGGACATAGGGAACCTCATAGCCCTGCATCATCCAGTAGCGGTTGATCATGTCCTTGGAGATCTTGTTCATGGCATGGCCGATGTGGATCGGACCGTTGGCGTACGGAGGACCGTCGTGCAGCACGAACTTCTTGTGACCCTCGTTCTTCTTCAGAACCTGCTCGTAGACCTTGTTGTCCTGCCAGTCCTTGAGTCGCTTGGGCTCGGACTTGGAAAGACCGGCACGCATGGGAAAACCGGTCTTGGGCAGATTCATCGTCTGCTTGTACTCGTTTGCCACGGTACCCCTTTCATGTCGTGGGCGCGCACGCCCGTTGGGCACCAAAAAAGCGCCCGTCCCTACAAGCTGGGACGAAGCGCCACAAAACGGGCAGCCTGCCCGTAAAAGCTCTTCGCTTAACCACCCAGCTTAGATGCCCTCGCCCGCATATTCGCGCGCTCGCATCCGTTACTCGGCTGGCCTGTATCGACGACCATCTCGGCGATGTCTACTAAGACGTGCCTATGCGGCTCGTCCGTTGGGACCGCAGCTCCGGGGTGATTTTCATCGGTCGCATGCACGGGTTCTCAGCGCTTCCCGCTCTCTGTAGCATGCGGACGGCCGACTACTCGTCCCCATCAACGCTTATGCGGAGTATGCTAGCACGTTCCGCGCCGGCGAAAAACCCTCAACACTGGTTTTATACGTTCGAAATTTCTCGCGGCCGAGGACCTTCTCTAGGAGCAAAATACCTGAAAGCACTCTATCGAACGAAAGAAGGCACCTATGCGCACGATTGGAATGAGCGACTACACCGTTGGCGAGGATTGCTTTACCGAGTTACCCGCCGCACTGGCGGAGTACGGCGCGAAGAAGGTCGCCATCATCGGCGGCAAGCGAGCCCTAGCTGCGGCGCTGCCGGGCATCGAGGCGGCGCTTGAAGGTACCAATATCGAGATTCTGGAGACGCGCGTCTACGGCACCAACAGCACGCGTGCCAATATCGCCAAGGTCGTGAACTCCCCTGCCTGCCAGGAAGCTGACGTGCTTATCGCATGCGGCGGCGGCAAGGCGCTCGACACCGTGAAGACCGCAGCAATCGAGCTCAAGAAGATCGTCTTTACAGTGCCTACAATATGCTCCAACTGCTCGGCCGCGACCGCCATTGCCGTTGTCTACAACGACGACGGCTCGCTCGAGGGCTATTCGTACCCCAACCGCCCTGCGCACATCTTCATCAACCCCAAGATCATCGCCGAGGCGCCAGCGGAGTACTTCTGGGCCGGCGTGGGCGATGCCCTATCTAAGCAGCCCGAGGTCGAGTACGCCACGAGCGCCGGTAATTTGGAGCACACCGCCGGTCTTGGCCTGGCACTCGCCCACACCTGCTCCGAGCCGCTGTTTACCTACGGCGTGCAGGGTCTAAAGGACGTGCGCCAGGACCTGTCGAGCGAGGCCGTTAAGCAGATCGCGCTCGATATCGTGGTCAACACGGGCTATGTCTCGAACCTGACCAACCAGAACGATTACTACTACAACTCGAGCGTGGCACATGCGTTCTACAACGCCACGTGTAGCATTCCGCGTGAGGGCACCTACCTGCACGGCGAGGTCGTAAGCCTGGGTGTGCTCGTGCTGTTTGCCTATACGGGAGACACCGAGAACCTTGAGCGCTACGCCGCCTTTAACAAGCAGATGGGCCTGCCCGTGACGCTTGAGCGGGTCGGCCTTACCGAGGGAGATATCCCGGCCCTGTGCGAGTTCGCACACGCCACCAACGAGTGGAAGCAAGGCAACCCGGAGCCCTTCACCGACGAAAAGTTCGCCGCCGCCATCAAGGCCGCCAACGCCTACGGCCACACCCTCCTCGCCTAACCGACCAAAACCACCACAAAGGGGACAGGCACCTCTGTGGTGGTTTTTTATTGCTCCAGCATGCTGGGATCGAATTCACTCGCTGGGATCACACGGTACCCGTGGTGCAGGAGCAGGTCGACGAAGACACCGTTGCCCGGTGTGAGCTTGCCGCTGAATGTTCCGTCGTAGATACGGCCCACACCACACGAGGGGCTGCGGTCCTGAAGGATGCACGCGGCTATCTCTTCCGGTCCGCCCGCCTGCTCACACATATCGAGCGCGCGTTGGGCACCTAGGCGAAACTCGCGATTAACCGAGATGCCCTCGCAGGTACGAACCTCGCCGTTAATAATCTCGGACGGCTTGCGCGGGGTGGGCAGACCGCCAAAAACCTCAGGACACACCAAGAGGACCTCGGTCCCCGTACGCTCGCAGGCCTCGACCAGTTCGCGAAGGTAATTGTCGAGCCCGTTATACTTGCAGTTCTCGCCCATTAAACAGGCACTTACCACGATCTTCATATACAACACTCCCCAAGCAAATCGCCCCATTTGAGATGGACACTCAAATGGGGCGATTGACACTGCGCAACTAGAATTACTGCTGCTTCGGCATCAGCGGATTCTCGCGCGTGAGGAGATTCATGAACTCCTCGCCCGTGATCGTCTCCTTCTTGTACAGATAACGAGCCAGCTCGTGGAGCTTGAACTTGTTCTCCTTCAGGATCTGCAGGGCGCGGTCGTGCGCATCCTCGATCAGCTTGGCGACAATCGCGTCCACGCGCTCGGCCGTACCGGGGGCGCAGGTGAGCGACGTATCCTGGTTGAGGTACGCATTCTGAACGGTGCCGAGCGCCATCATGCCAAACTCATCGGACATACCAAAGCGCGTCACCATGTTACGGGCGAGCTTGGTGGCCTGCTCGATATCGTTGGCGGCGCCGGTTGTCATCTCGCCAAAGATAAGTTCCTCGGCCGCACGGCCGCCGCAGTAGACGGCAAGCTTGTCCAAGACCTCCTGGCGTGTCGTCAAGAAGCGCTCGTCCTCCTCGACCTGCATGGTATAGCCAAGAGCACCGCTCGTGCGCGGCACGATGGTGATCTTGGTAACCGGCGCGGAACCCTTTTGGCGGGCAGCGACGATGGCATGGCCGATCTCGTGGTAGGAAACGACCTGCTTCTCGTGGTCGGAAAGCACCGTGGACTTACGCTGTTGGCCGGCAATGACGACCTCCACCGACTCCTCGAAGTCGTCCTGGGTTGCACGCTTGCGACCCTCGCGAACGGCGCGCAGGGCTCCCTCGTTGATGATATTGGCCAGGTCGGCGCCCGAGGCGCCGGGCGTGGCGCGGGCAATCGCGGTCAGATCGATCGGCGGCTCGGTCTTCACACTCTTGGCGTGGAGCTCGAGAATGTTCTTACGTCCGGTCAGATCGGGCAACTCGACGGGGATGCGGCGGTCAAAACGACCAGGGCGCAGCAGCGCCGGATCGAGACTGTCGGGGCGGTTGGTGGCAGCGAGGACGACGATACCCTTGTGGTTATCGAAGCCATCCATCTCGGTCAGCAACTGATTAAGCGTCTGCTCGCGCTCGTCGTTGCCGCTAAAGCCGCCGCCATCGCGCTTCTTACCGATGGTATCGATCTCATCGATAAAGACGATACACGGGGCCTTTTCCTTGGCCTGCTTAAACAGGTCACGAACCTTAGCAGCGCCGCGACCAACAAACATCTCAACGAACTCAGAGCCCGAAATGCTAAAGAACGGAACACCGGCCTCGCCGGCAACAGCCTTGGCAAGCAGGGTCTTACCGGTACCCGGAGGGCCAACAAGAAGAGCACCGCGCGGCAGCTTGGCGCCGATCTCCTCATAGCGCTGCGGCTTCTCCAGAAAGTCGACGACCTCCTTGAGGGATTCCTTGGCCTCTTCCTGGCCAGCGACATCCTTAAAGGTCACGCCCACGTCCTTGGAGGCGATAACGCGCGCGCCGGACTTGCCCAGTCCGCCGCCGCCAAAGCCACCGCCGCCAAAGTTCATCGATGGACCGTCATCGCCCATAGCCTTCTTCATGCGGCGGTTGAGCCACCAGCCGATCAGGAAGAAAATTGCCATGGGCAGAATAAGAGTGATCAGGTAGTAGGTCATCAGACCCGAGTTCTTATCGGGAACGACTGACTCAAGCGAAGCGCCAGACTCAAGCACGCGATCGGTAAAGCCCGCATCGTTCGGCACACCGGTCGTCTTATAGGCGATGTTCTCGTCCTCGCCCTTCTTGGTGTAATAAATCGAGTAATCGTCCGTGTTGTACTCGACCTTGTCGACACTCTTCTTATCGAGCGCTTTGACAAACGTCGAGTAATCGGTCTTCGTAATCTGCTGCGTGTGACCGATGTTGGGGAACAGAACGGTCGAGAGCACGAGGTAGACGACGAAGGCGATGAGCACGTAGAGGATCATATTCCGTCTACGTTTGTTGTCATCCATCTCCATCTGCTTGAACTCCATCTACTGGGGTTGATAATGCTAACTAGAATACCCAACCCGGCCGGCGATAAACCGACGCCGGACACGAAAGGACAGAGATGGCATCACTCGAAGTCGGCAAGGTTCAGATCTATACGGGCGACGGCAAGGGCAAAACCACGGCCGCGCTGGGATTGGCGATGCGCGCCACGGGCTATGGACTTAACGTGCTCATGCTTCAGTTTGCCAAAAAGCTGCACTGCGCCGAACATGACGCAGCACCTCGATTGGGGCTACGCATCGTACAAGCCGACCGCGACACACCCGAAGCCTGTGCCGCACAGATCATGGAACTTGCGCGCGAACAGATCTCGCAGGTCGACGTGCTGATCTTGGATGAGCTGGGAGAAGCCATGCGACGGGGCTTTGTGACGCGCAAAGATGTCGAAGCGTTGATCGCGATGAAACCCGCCACCACAGAGCTCGTGCTCACCGGCCGTGGACTGCTGCCGCTGGCCGACCTTGCGGACCTAGTCACCGAAATGCGCCACGTCAAACACTACTTCGACGAAGGCCTCCTAGCCCGCCAAGGCATCGAATACTAGCCATTGGGGACGTCCCCAATGACTAGGCAGTAGCGCGGCCGAGCCAGTTGCCGCTGTGGTGGTAGATGGTGAACATGGTTGCGGTGATGAGCCATGTTACGGGGTAGACCAGCAGTAGATGCTCGAGCGACGGATCGAAGGGCATGATCGCAAACACCCAAATCACTCTGAGTACGACGGTGCCAAAGATGGTGAGCATCATAGGCTGCAGACTCACGCCGGCACCGCGAATGGAGCCCGACGCGTTTTCGATAATCGAGAAGATCGCGTAGAACGGCGCGATGAAATGAAGAATCGTCGTGGTGTACGCCGAAATCGAAACATCGTCGACAAACAGACGCGACAACGGACCCGAGAACACCAGCAGCACGGCAGACAGGCCACCAATGAGCATAAACGACAGCACGAGCGACGTATGGTAGCCCTTGCGCATGCGCTCATAGTTGCGCGCGCCAAAGTTCTGTGCCGAGAACGTGGTGATCGACACGCCGAGCGCCTCGGTCACCATCCAGATAATGCCATCCAGGCGCCCAGATAGACCCCAAGCAGTCGTGACATCGGCGCCAAACGAATTAACCGACACCTGGATCAGCACGTTCGAGATCGAATAAGCAGCCGATTGAAAACCGAGTGGCAGACCACACGAGATCATACTCTTGCAAATACCGCGATCGATACCGAGCTTAGACAGCGAAAGACGCCATGCACCCGGAGCGCGCATCATGCGCAACACGATCATCGTTGCATTGGAGCAAATGGTCAGCGCCACTGCGATGCCGCAGCCCAGCGCCTCCATATGCAACACAGCGACAAAGATGATATCCAGCACCACGTTAACAAGGCAGCCAGAGGCAATGATCACGGCGGGCCCGCGTGTGTCGCCCACGGCGCGCAGCAGTGCCGTTCCCATATTGAGCAGCAGCGCCGCAACCATGGCGGCAAAATAGCAACGAGCATAGGCCACGCCCTCGGCCAATAGTTCATGCGGAGTGTTCATAAGCACCAGCATGGGCTCAACGAACACTATGCCGAGAATCGAGAAAACGATACCGCCCACCAGCGCGAGCGTCATGGCCGTATGGACCGAACGGCTCAGTCGCTCATCATCGTGCTGGCCAAAATACTGACCGGTAATGACCGCGCAGCCGGCGCCGACGCCAACGCAAAAGCCAATGCAGAGCTCGGTGAGCACCATCGTGGCCTGGATGCCGCCCAATGCGAGCTTGCCGCCAAACTGGCCGACGATATAGGTACCGATAAGCGTGTAGGCCTGCTGAAAAAACGAGCTAAAGAAGATGGGAACGCACAGCGACAGCAGCTGTTGCCAAATGACACCTTGCGTTACATCGATAGCCGTAGATTTCTTAGCCACACGCCCTCCCCAAAAGCGTACGTCAACCGACAAAACAGTAATTAAAGACCTAAGTTAATAGCAGCTTAGCACCGACCGACGTCGACCGAAACACCCCGAGTCAGAGCCCGGTGCAAACTATCTGCCTAGTGATACAGCCCCGGCTGGTAGTGATACTCGTTGCTCACGTGCGGGCACAGCTGCCAAAAGGCGACGGCACTCGCCGCGGCCACGTTGAGCGAATCGACCCCGTGCGCCATCGGAATGCGCACCGCGTGGTCACAGCCGGCAATGGTCTTGGCGCCCAAGCCGGCACCCTCGGTACCCATAAAAATCGCCAAGCGATCAATCTTCTGCAGCACAGGATCATCAAGCGAAACGGAGTCGTCCGTCAACGCCATAGCGGCACACGAAAAACCGGCGTCGTGCAACGCGCCCAGACCATCATGCGGCCACACACGAGCCTCGCTGCCAATGCGCGTCCACGGCACCTGAAACACGGTGCCCATGCTCACGCGGGCCGAGCGACGGTACAGCGGGTCGCAGCACGTCGGGCTGACCAAAATACCGTCAACGTTCAATGCGGCAGCCGAGCGGAAAATCGCGCCAACATTGGTGTGATCGACAATACCCTCAAGCACGCACACGCGCACCGGACGATTCCCCGCCGCCTCGACGACGCCGCCCAAGAACTCATCAACCGGAATCTGACGCGGGCGACGGAACGCCGCCAGCGCGCCGCGCGTCACGTTAAAGCCCGTCAACTGCTCCATGAGCTCCATGGAGGCCACGAACACGGGAACCGGACCCGCTCCCTCGCGCACGACAAGCTGGTCAAACAGCGGCATCATCTGGTCGAGCCAGCGCTCGCCCAAAAGAAAGCTCACCGGCTCATATCCGGCGCGCACGGCACGCTCGATGACCTTGGCGCTCTCCGCAATAAAGATGCCCTTTTGCGGCTCCAGCACACAGCGAAGCTCACGCTCGGTCAGTCGCACGTAGGCATCGAGCCGCTCGTCCTCGAGCGAATCAATTCGCAGAACCTCAACGGCATCAGTCATAGCAGCCAGCCCGCACCCTTCTTTACAGCACATCTATACCAAACGAGGCGACGCTAAGCGCCGCCCCATGCATTCAATCAACCCGATGATACCGTTCACGCCAGACGATTTACGCCTCGATGCGACGATAGGTCACGAACTCATAATTGACGCCCTCGTCACCCTCACCGGCGGCAATCGTCGCGACCCCGCTACGCTGCGCAATCTCCCACGCGGGATCGGCGTCCAAGTCGGGAAAGTACGTGTCCACGGGATGGACGCAGTGGTCATGAGTGACCTCGGCCTCCACGCAGTACGGCAAAAACTGCCGATAGACATCGCCGCCACCGATCACCCAGGCAACAAGCTCATCGGCAACCGCAGAGAGCGCTTCGTCAACGCCATGCACCACGTCGACGCCCTCGTGGGTAAAGCCCATATCGCGCGTAAGCACGATATTGCGGCGGTTCTTGAGAGGACGCCCGCCGGGAAAACTCAGCAGCGTCTTGCGTCCCATGATAACCGGGCAGCCCTTGGTGCAGGCCACAAAATGGCGCATATCGGCGCGATTGGACACCACCATGTCGCCCTCGCACCCAATGCCCCAATCGTCACACACGGCGACGATAGCAGATAGCTTACACGTCATGAGCACCACCTACACCGCAATGGGAATGTTCTTGACCTGCGGGCCGTGCTCATAGCCCTCGACGATCAGGTCATCGGTCGTAAACGCATAGAAGTCATGCACATCGGGGTTGAGCGTTACCTTGGGTGCCGCAAACTGCGGACGCTCGATAAGCTCGCGGACGATATCGACATGACGATCATAGATATGGGCGTCGGCGATCACGTGCAGCAGCTCACCGGGAATCATATCGACCGACTGCGCGACCATCATCAGCAAAATGGCGTACTGGCACACGTTCCAGTTGTTCGCGGCCAAAATGTCCTGGCTGCGCTGGTTGAGAATCATGTTGAGCGTCGGCTTGTCGTCCTGAGAACGCTGCGTCACGTTATAGGTCACGCTATAGGCGCACGGATAAAGGTGCATCTCGGACAGATCGCTAAACACGTACGTATTGGTCATAATGCGGCGACTATACGGCGTGTGCTTAAGGTCGTACAGCACACGGTCCATCTGGTCGAAGTCGCCCTCGGCGTAATGGCTCTTCTGACCAATCTGATAGCCGTAGGCTTTACCGATGGAACCGGTCTCATCGGCCCACTCATCCCAGATATGGCTGTTGAGATCATGCACGTTATTGGACTTCTTTTGATAGATCCACAGAATCTCGTCCATGGCAGACTTAAGCGCCGTACGACGCAGGGTGAGCGCGGGGAACTCCTCGCGCAGATCATAGCGCGCCGTGACACCAAAGTTTTTAATGGTATAGGCAGGGGTGCCGTCCTCCCACACCGGACGGACCTTTTGGCCCTCGGTGGTGGTGCCATGGTCCAAGATATCGCGGCACATGGTTACAAATTGCTGATCAGCTTTGCTCATTGACCCTCCTGTCAGTCGCCTATAAGCGAGATTTATTGTAGCCCAGGCGCGCGAGTGTCGAATTGGACACTTAGTCCGGCACACGCAATGCACGGCAGCGCGGCTCCGCATGCGGCAACGAGGCATCTTAGCCTTTTTCTGACATATGACAGAAATGCCTTGCGCCCAACGACTAACGCGTTATCCTATTGTTGACATATGTCAGATAAGGAGTGTGCATGACAGGAAGACGCGAAAAACTGCGCCGCGTCGGGATCATCCCCGAATACCGCGGCTTTACCCCCGATGGCCTGGCCAGCGGTGATGCCATCGACATGACCGTCGACGAGCTTGAGGTGCTGCGCCTGTGCGATCTGGAGGGCCTCAATCAGGAGGCCGTCGCCCTGCACATGGGCATCGCCCGCGCCACGGTGGCGGCAATCAGCAGTCGCGCGCATCGCAAGGTGGCAAACGCGCTGGTCAACGGACGAGCGCTCGTCATCGAGGGCGGCAATATCGCGTACTCCCCCATCGCCACGACGACGGCCGCATGGCCAGCAAAGGAGGTCGGCACCATGAGGGTGGCAACGACGTACGACAACGGCAACATCTTTATGCACTTTGGCCGCAGCGAGCAGTTCAAGATCTACGACATCCAGGATGGCAAGGTGCTCAACGAGCAGGTCGTAGGCACCGGTGGCACCGGCCACGGCGCCTTGGCGGGCCTGCTTGCCAACGGTGGCGTTGACACGCTCATTTGCGGCGGTATCGGCGGCGGCGCTATCAACGCGCTTGCCCAAGCCGGCATCACGGTCTATGCGGGCGCCCAGGGCAGCTGCGATGCCTGCGTCGAGGCCCTCATTGCCGGCACGCTCGCACAGAACGGCGAGGCCACCTGCGACTGCCATGGACATGATCACGAGCACATCCACGAGCATGGCGAGTCCTGCGGCTGCCACGGTCACCACGACCATGACGGGCACGAAGGCTGCGGCTGCCACTAGCGGCAAGCACCTCGTCGAGAACGCGCTTCCACGCGTGCGACAACCAGCGAACAAACGGCGAAGGCCGCCTGGAATACCATCCAGGCGGCCTTCGCCATACACGACTCAACTAGTCGTTACTTCTTGTTGCGCATCTGCGCTTCCATCTGGCGCAGCAGGTCCATATCGGACTTGGGGCCGCCCGTTCCCAGGCCGCCCATGCCGCCCAGCCCCATGGCATCCAGACCGGGAATATTGGGCATGCGCATCTTTTTGCCCTTCTTACCCTTCTTGCCCTTCTTGCCGCCGGCCTGTGCCTGATTGGCCATCGTGCGCATGCGGCCCATCATCTTGTTCATCTCGCCCCACTGCTTCATAAGGCTATTGACCTCGGTGGGGGTCACGCCGGCGCCCTTGGCGATGCGGGCACGGCGCTGGCCGTTGATGATGGAGGGGCGAACGCGCTCCTCCTTGGTCATCGACATGATGATGGCCTCGTTCTTATCGAAGATACCTTCGTCCAGGTTGCCACCCATCTGGTTGAGCGCACGCTGGCCACCGGGGAGCATGCCCAGGATGCCCTTCATGCCGCCCATCTTCTTGACGGCCTTCATCTGGTCGAGCATGTCGTTCATGGTAAAGCCCTCGCGCAGCATGCGCTCGGCAGCCTCAAGCTGCTCTGCGTCGGCCGCCTCCTGGGCTTTCTCAATAATGCCGACAACGTCGCCCATGCCCAAGATGCGCTTGGCCATGCGGTCGGGATAGAACGGCTCCAGCGAATCGGGTTTCTCGCCCATGCTAACAAACTTGATGGGCTTGCCGGTCACCTGGCGCACGGAAAGCGCGCCGCCGCCACGGGCGTCGCCGTCGAGCTTGGAGATGATCACGCCGTCAAAGTCGGTGCGCTCGGCGAAGGTCGAGACGACGTTGACGATGTCCTGGCCGGTCATGGCATCGACGACCATCAGCACCTGATCGGGCTTGACGGCCTTCTTGATGTCCACGGCCTCCTGCATCATCTGCTCGTCGATCTGAAGACGACCGGCGGTATCGACGATGACCACGTCGCGCAGGTGGTCGACGGCCTCTTGGATGGCGCCCTTGGCAATATCGACCGGGTGCGCTCCGTCACCGCGGAAGACCGGCACGCCGATCTCGCCACCGAGCGTGGCCAGCTGGTCGGCAGCGGCGGGACGGTAGACGTCGCACGCGGCGAGCAGCGGCGAGCGGCCCTGCTTCTTGAGCAGGTAGGCCAGCTTTACGGCCGCCGTGGTCTTACCGGAGCCCTGCAAGCCCACGAGCATGATGACATTGGGAATGCGGTTGCTAAAGACGAGTTTGCTCTCGGTTGAGCCGAGCATCTCGGTGAGCTCGTCGAGCACGATCTTGACGACGTTTTGCGCCGGCGACAGCGACTCCATGACCTCGGCGGTCATGCAGCGCTCCTTGGTCTTGGCGACGAACTCCTTGACGACCTTAAAGTTAACGTCGGCCTCGAGCAGGGCCATGCGAATATCGCGCATGGCCGAAGTAATATCGGCCTCGGTCAGCTTACCCTTGCCGCGCAGGCGGTCAAATGTGTCGTTGAGGCGATCGCTCAGGGAATCAAACAATGGTTACTCCTTAGTTGGACTCGCCCACCAGGGCGCGGCAGAAATCTTTGGCGTTAAACTCCTGCAGGTCATCGACCTGCTCGCCCACGCCGATGCGCAGGATCGGGAGCTTGAGCTTCTCGGCCACGGCCATGGCGATACCGCCCTTAGCCGTGCCGTCGAGCTTAGTCATGATAATACCGTCCAGGCCCAGCGCCTCGTTAAACTCGAGCGCCTGGTTCAGACCGTTCTG
Source organism: Collinsella sp. (assembly GCA_048236535.1). Taxonomy (GTDB): domain Bacteria; phylum Actinomycetota; class Coriobacteriia; order Coriobacteriales; family Coriobacteriaceae; genus Collinsella. The sequence goes on from DBFAQQ010000037.1 coordinate 40,844, forward strand.
ACCAGTGGCGGCATCGATCACAAGCACGACCGAGACCGGCATGGGACCGGCGGCCATATTGGCGGCGCGCTTACGAGTCACATTGACCACCTTAGCGAGCTCGCGCATGAGCTCGGGGCTCGTGTGCAGACGACCGGCGGTATCAATGAGCACCAGGTCGCTGCCGCGCTTATCGGCCTCGTCGAGCACGTCATAGCACACGCTCGCCGGATCGGAACCGCGGTCACGCTTGATAACCGGTACGCCGGCACGCTGACCCCACACATCGAGCTGCTCGATAGCGGCGGCGCGGAAGGTGTCGGCCGAACCGATGACCACGTTCTTGCCGCGGGCGGCCATGGCGCTCGCAATCTTGCCGACCGTGGTGGTCTTGCCGGCGCCGTTGATACCGACAAACAGCACGCAGCTCGGCGTATCGGAAAACGGGTCGCGCTCAACAGGCACAAAATGGCCCTCGAGCTGCTCGGCCAGGGCGCGGCGAAGCTGCGGGGCGGTCTTGAGGTTCTTCTTGGCAGCGGCGTCGCGCAGGTCATCGGAGACCTGAATGGCGACCTCGGCACCCATGTCACCCATAACGAGGGTGTCCTCAAGGTCCTCCCAAAAATCCTCGTCGACCTCACCACCAAAGTAGAAGACCTCGTTGAGGGCCTCGCGGCTGCGCTCAAGTCCGCGCGAGAGTGCGTCAAAGAATCCCATTATGCATTCACGACCTTTCCGGTTTCGCGATCGAGTTTTTGCGAGACGACGCGACTGACGCCGTCGGCTTGCATCGAGACGCCGTAGAGAACGTCAGCATCCTCCATAGTACGGCGCTGATGCGAGATTACCAAGAGCTGCGTATCGGAACGCAGCACATCGAGAGCACCGATGAGCTTGGACAGGTTGGCGTCGTCGAGCGCGGCCTCGACCTCGTCCAGCACATAGAACGGCACCGTGCGAGTACGGTATACGGCAAAGAGCAGGGCGAGCGCCGTCAGGCTCTTCTCGCCACCCGACATGAGCATCATCTTGGTGATGCGCTTACCGCGCGGCTGCGCCACGACCTCAATGCCTGTCTCGGCCGGATGCTCGGGGTCGGTCATCTCCAGATGCGCCTGGCCACCCGGGAACAGCATGGCGAAGATCTCGCGGAAGTTCGCATCGACCTTCTCAAAGGTCACCAGGAAGGCCTTGCGCATCTTGCGGTCAATCGCCACGGTGATCTTGGTGAGCGCCTTGCGCGCGCTCTCCAGATCGGCCAGCTGCTCCTCGATGTAATCGGCGCGGCGCTTGAGCTGCTCGTACTCCTCCATGGCAACCTGGTTCACGGGGCCCAGATTGTTGATTTGGCGCACGAGTTGGTTGAGCTCGCGCTCGGCAGCGTCGCGATCGGTGGGAGCCGGCAGCATGAGCGCTTCCTCGAGCACCGTAGTGCCATCAGCGGTGATGGCCTTGATGGCAGCCTCGACCTGCACCTCGAGCTTGCCGCGTGCGACCTTGAACTCGTTTTGCGTCGCCGTGGCAGCATCGACCCGCTCCTTGGCGCGGGCGACCTCGGTCTTGGCGTCCTCAATGGTCTTCTTGAGCGAAGCCGAGTCCGCCTCCTCAAGCGTTGCCTGATCGCGCAAGCGCGCAGCCCAGTCCGAGGCGCGCTCCAACAGGGCAGAATAGCGCTCGTGCATGGGATCGACGCGAAGGCGCAGCAGCTCAAGCGAGCGCGAGGCCTGGCGTGTTCCGCGGATACGGCGGTCGATGCCTTCCAGGCGATGCTCAAGATCGGGCACGCGGCCCTTCAGCGAACGCAGGCGCTCGCTCGTCTGGGCCAGGCGGACCTTGGCATCGGCGAGCTTGCCGGCTGCCTCGGAATCATCACGGCGCACGCGATCGAGTTCGTCGTTGGCCTCGACAATCTGCAAGCCCAAATCGCTTGCCTGCGCGCGAGCCTCGTCACGCGAACGGGTGAGCTCGTCCACGCGCGGGCGCGAAGCGCGAACGGCCTCGGCAGCTTGCTCGCGGCGCTTGGAGATGCGCACGCGCTCGACCTCGGCGTTGTTGGCACTCTGCTCCAGGCGGCCGATCTCGGACAGCAGGGAGCGACGCTCGCCCCCAAGGCGGGCAATCTCGCCGGCAGCATCGCCCTCGGCAGCACGGGCCTCCTCAACGGCCGCATTGGCCTCGACGACCTGATCAGAAACATGCTCAAACGCGGCAGCAAGATCGGGCTCCAGGCCTTCCAGCTCGCGGATACGACGCTTGCGCTCCAGGGCGCCCGAAGCCTCGCCGGCATCAAGCCCCACGCGAACCAAGCCGCCGCAGGCAACGCGTGCGCCATCGGGAGTCACGTAGGTCACACCGTCAACTACAGGCGCAGCCAGGGCGGCAGAAAGGTCATCGACCACGAAATAGCCGCCGAGCAATGCCTCGACGACCGGACCGTAGCCCGCACGCACGGACAGGCGATCAACAAGACGGGTGCCGGCGGCACCCTCGGCAGCCGCAGAGCCGCTCACGCTGCGCGCCACCAGCAGCGCCTCGCCCGAGGCCTTCTTTTGGTCCAGAGCCGCACGACCGGCGCGCTCAAGCGTAGCGGCGTCATCAAATAGCAGGGCATCGATATCGCCGGCGAGCAATTGCTCAACCAGGCCCTCAAGCTCGCACGGGGCCTCGAGCACGTCGCCCAGACGACCCGAGACATCGTCGCCCAGCGCACCCACCAGACGGCTCACGAGCGGCGAGCTGTCGGCCATGCGGGCATCGAGATTCTTTTGGCTGGCAAGCTCCGAGCGCACCTCGGACAGCTTGTTGCGCGCCTCACTCTCACGATTACGCAGGTCCTTCAGGGCCGCGCGTGCCGTCTCGGTGGCCTCACGCGCATCGGCCTGGGCCTGGCGCGCTTCCTCAAGAGCGCCTTCAAGCTCCTCGGCGCGGTCGCGACGGCTCTCGAGCGAGGCCGTGACCTCCTCGAGCTGTTCATCGATCTGCTCCAGGCGCGAGGCATACATGTTGTCCTCGACCTCGGCATTGCTCAAGGAATCCTTCACCTTGGCGAGCTGGAGCGCGGCGTTATCGGCTACGCGCTGCACATCGCGCTGTTCGCGCGTAAGCTTCGAAATCTGATCGTCGAGCGCCACGCGCCGCTCGTGGAGCTCGGCGGCGGCAGGACCAGCGGCGTCAACGTCCTCCTGGGCCTGCATACGCGCACCGGTCACTTCCTCAAGCTGCGCACGCGCGTCCTCAAGCTCCTCGACCACGCGACGACGCTGATGCTCGGAGCTCGAAATCTGCCCGCGCATGTCAGACAGGCGCGACACCATGTTGTGGCCCTTTTCCTCGAGCAGGCGCATGTCGGAGTTAATGCGGCCGACCACATCTTGCATATGACGGCGCTGCTCGCCCAAGTCGCCCACAAACAGGCCCTTTTCCTCGAGCATGACCTGGAGCTTCTCGAGCTCGCGCTCCTTTTCGCCCAAGCGGTACTGCGCAAGCTCAAGCTCGGCAGCGCCCTCCTTGGAGCGGCTCTCCAGGTCGTTCCACTGCGACTGCAGCGAACGCAGCTCGTCGACGGCCAACATCTGCGTAAGCTCGTTCGCGCGCGAGGACAGCTCTTTGTACTTGCGCGCGCGATCGACCTGACGCTCCAGCGGACGCAGCTGACGGGCGATTTCCTTATTGATGTCGCGGGCACGCGTCAGGTGCTCGTCCATCGACTTAATCTTTTTGAGCGCACGCTCCTTGCGGCGCTTGTGCTTAGAGATGCCGGCGGCCTCCTCGATGAGGGCGCGGCGCTCCTCGGGGCGGCTCTGCAAAATGGCGTCGAGCTTGCCCTGGCTAATAATGGAATGCGTATCCTTGCCCAGGCCCGAATCGTGCAGGATGTCCTGAATGTCCATCAGGCGGCACGGACTCGAGTTGATGAGGTACTCGCTTTCGCCCGAGCGATACATGCGACGGGTGATGGCGACCTCGTCAAAGTCGACGGGCAGCATATGGTCCGAGTTATCGAGCACCAGCGTAACCTCGGCGACACCCACCGGCTTGCGCGCTGACGAGCCCGAGAAGATGACATCCTCCATGGCCTGGCCGCGCAGCTGCTTGGCGCTCTGCTCGCCCAGGACCCACAGAATCGAGTCAGAGATGTTCGATTTTCCCGAGCCGTTGGGACCGACGATGACGGTCAGACCCGGCTCAAACGTCATATGGGCGCGGTCGGCAAACGACTTGAACCCTTTGAGCGTGAGGGACTTGAGATACACGGTTCCTCGCTTAAACAGGCTTCTTGTTGAGAATCACGCCGTTGGTGGTGTAGCCCATGCGGTCAAGCGCCTCGAGAGCAGCGGCTCCCTCGGCTTCTTTCTTTGAGGAGCCGGAGCCGCGACCCTGACGAATGCCATCGATCAAAACCACGGCGGTAAAGGTGGGCGCATGTGCCGGGCCCTCGGAGCCAACGAGCTTGTACGCCGGGGACTCGTGACCGTCGGCTTGCACGCACTCCTGCAAAAACGACTTGGGGTTCGCGGGGTGCTCGGCACGCTCGGAAGCCAAATGCGGCTTAAGCGTACGGTGGATAAACTCCGCTGCGGCATCCCAGCCGGCATCCAGGTACAGTGCGCCCACGAGCGACTCGTAGACGTTCTCGAGGGCCGAATGCAGGCCCCGCGCACCGGTACCGGTCTCGGAGGCACCAAAGATGATGATGTCGTCGATGCCCAGCTCGTGAGAAACCTCTGACAGCGTAGCGCCCGATACAAGCGACACCTTCAGGCGCGTGAGCTTGCCCTCGTCAAACTCCGGATAGGACTCAAACAGGGAGCGTGCGACCACAGCGCCCAAAATGGAATCGCCCAAGAACTCAAGGCGCTCATAGCTGGCAGAAACCGGCTGGCCCTCGACTGCCGAGGGATGCGTAAGCGCCGCGCGCAGCAGCACCTTATTGTTGAACTCGTGGCCCAGGATTTCCTGGGCGCGCGTAAGTCGTTCGGATAAAGCCAAGACCTAGGCCTCCCTGGCGTTTTCGATCGCGTCGACGGCGTCGGCGACAGAGTTGAGCGAGAGCAGGGTCTCGTCATCGATCTCGAGGTTGAACTCGTCCTCGATAGCCGTAACCAGCTGCAGGCGCTCGAGCGAGTTGGCATCGAGGTCGTCAAAGGTGGTCTCCTCGCTAATTTCGGCAACATCGACGCCCAGAACGTCAGCAGCGACCTCGGCGATCTTGTCGAAGATTTCGGAGCGGTCCATAGCGCTTCCTCTCATAGTGCATGAATACCAAAAGAATGGTACCGCCCGGGCGGTACCAAGACACGGTTCTGATTCTACCCCACGACGTGCGCCGCGAAGCACATAACAGCGCACTAACTCGCTCTTCTAAACGATACCGTCCATAGAGTTGGCGACATTCTCGACCAGCCCGGCGCGCACGGCTTCGGCCGCCGCGAGCGTACCGTTTTTAACAGCCTCGACCGAGGTGGCGCCATGGCCGATCAGGACCACGCCGCGCAGGCCCAAAAGAATCGCGCCGCCCTTGGCGTCGCCAGAGAGCTTGGCCTTAATCTCGCGCATCTGCTTTTTGATGAGCAGCGCGGCAATCTTGGTGCCGAGCGAAGACATAAAGACACCCTTGAGCTCCTGCAGCAAAAACTTGGCAGCGCCCTCGGTAGCTTTGAGAGCGATATTGCCCGACATGCCATCGGCAACGACGACATCGAAGTTACCTGAGGTGATGTCCGTTCCCTCGCAGTTACCAACAAAGCCGGGAACGGCGGCTTTCATGGCCGGGAAGCAGGCCTTGGTAAAGTTGGAGCCCTTCTCGTCCTCGGTGCCGTTGGCAAGCAGGCCCACGCGGGGATGCTCGATGCCCAGGACGACGCGGGCATAGGCGCTACCCATCTGAGCAAAACGCACCATGTCATCGACCTCGACATCGGGGTTGGCACCCATATCGCACAGCACCGTCAGACCGCCGGCGCGATTGGGCAGCGCATTGGTCAGACAGGGGCGCACCGGCTGCTTCTTGCCTTCGGCCTGATACCTAAACGGCGTCACGTAGGCGGTGGCAGCGGCGGTCATGGCACCGGTCGAGCCGGCGGAGAAGAACGCATCCGCGTTGCCCTTCTTAATGGCGCGGCAAGAAAGCACAATCGACGACTTACGCTTGGTCATCACGGCGCGAATTGGATCGTCATCCATGGCGATAACGTCAGGTGCCTCAAGGGCCTCAACACGTGCATGGGAAGCTGCAAAGGGATTGACGATTTCGGCCGGGCCAGCCGCCAAGACCTCGATATCGGGATCGGCGGCAAGCGCAGCCTCGATACCATCGAGAACAACCTGAGGTTTCTCGTCTCCGCCCACAACGTCTACACAAACGCGAACGTTACTCATATACATGCTCCTTATACAAAAATGGCCGACTCATTGAGCCGGCCATTGTGGTTCCATTTGGAACGGCATCGCATCCAGAGTATACCGTTACTCGGTAACGATAACCTCGCGGTCCTTGTAGAAACCGCAGCTGGGGCACACGTGGTGCGGAAGCTTAACAGCGCCGCAACGGGGGCACGTGGACTGAGCCGCAGCCGAGATCTTCATGTTGGCGGAACGACGGGTGTGAGTGCGGATACGACCCTGCTTTTGTTTAGGTACGGGCATAGTGACCTTCCTTATGAACTATCCAGTGTGGCGATTACGCGCAAGTAGCGATACTACCACAGTTTTACTCATCGAGCTTGAGATTCTTCAATGCTGCAAATGGATTTTCCGTGGCAGCGGCCCATTCTGCCTCTGCCTGGGCGGCGCAATCGCATTGCTCGACGTTGAGATTGCAGCCGCAAGTGGGGCACAGACCGCGGCAATCGGGCTTGCAGAGCACCACAAACGGCGTGTCCATAACGACCGCGTCATTGATGGGCTCACCCAGATCGATGATGCGGTCCTCACTCAGAAGCTCATAGCCGTCCTCGTAGGCCTCGGGATCCTCGGGCACCTCAAAGAGATAAAACTCCTCGATCTCGCCGGCGATATCAAACGCGGCGCGCTCCAGGCAACGGTCGCACTCGCCGGTGGCGTGCGCTCGGACCATGCCCGTGAGCAAGACACCGGTACCGGCATTGGTAAAGACAACGTCGTAGTCGATGCCGTCCTGAAGCTGGTACTCCTTCTCGCCCACCGTGTAGGTGGCGACATCGACCTTACCGGTCAGCGGATACGAATCTCCAGGAAACTCGAGCTGCTCGGAAAGATCGACGGTAACGCTCGGGAACTCAGCCATTACCACTGACCATTCTGTTGGGCGGCACCCTCGTTGAGCTGCTGGCGGCAACGGGTAACGGTGCCAGTCAGGCTCTTGAGGTTCTCCTCCAGGTGCGTAAAGACCTGCTCTGCGTAGTCCTCGGCAGCATAACGCGTCTCGCGCTCGTACTGCTGGGCACGATCGCGGATGTCGTCGGCCTGCTGCTGCGCAAGGCGGACGATCTCCTGCTCACCGGCAATGGTGAGGGCCTGCTGCTGAGCGTCGGCGATGATGGAATCGGCCTGAGCGGCGGCGGAAGCCATAAGCTCCTCGCGCTCCTTAAGGATACGGCGGGACTTCTGCCACTCCTCGGGATAGCTCATGCGGATCTCGTCGAGGATGTTGAAGAACACGTCGGCGTCGATGACCTTGAACTGAGCGTTCTTGCCGAAAGGCGGCTTGGCTTCCTCGATCAGCCCTTCGAGCTCATCGACCAAGCTGACGATCCTATCGCCAGGAAAATTCTCGCCCGGCATCCGGTCTCCTTTCATAGGTAACATATCATCGTGCTAGTTTACCACATGCCACCAGGCAATAAAAAACGTCACGAAAAGCGATGTCTGAGCGCTTCGACCACGTTGGGTGGGACAAACGTCGATACATCGCTGCCGAGCGAGGCGATCTGGCGAACGACCGAGCTCGAGATGTAACCGTACTGCGGAGCACTCATGACAAAGATGGACTCCAGCTCGCTATCCAAGCGATAATTGAGGTCGGCCTGCTGCAGCTCATACTCAAAGTCGGTCATGGCGCGCAGGCCCTTGACCACGGCCCCCGCCCCCTGCTCACGAGCAAAGTCGACCAAGAGGCCGGTAAAGGGCAGGACTTCGACGCCGTCGATATCACCGAGCGCCTCGCGGGCCAGCGCCACGCGCTCATCGAGCATAAACGTGGTGCCCACACCGTTTTTACCCTGCGACTCTGCAACAGCGACGATCACACTGGGAAAGATGCGGCGGGCGCGGCGGATCACATCGATATGGCCAAACGTGATGGGATCGAAGGTGCCCGGGACGATCACGCGGTTGATGGTGTCATTCATGGGCGTCCTCCTGAAACGTCGTGGCATCATTGTTGTCAGCATCGGTGCCGGCGCTATCGCCCTCACCATCGTCATCGCCGACCCAACGGAGCAGGTCGACCGAGGTAATGCCGTAGCGCTTCTCACGTACAGTCTCAAAGTCTGCCGGATGCGCGCCCGCATCGGCGGCGGCATGCTCAAACAGGGCGTAAGCGCCAGACGCAAGCAGACCCTGCTGGGCCAGATTCTGCAGCAGTTCCTCGACCGGCTCGGCACCAAAAGCATAGGGCGGGTCGAGCAGGACCAGATCAAAGGGGCCGCCCGGTACACGACCGCGTGAGGCACTCGTCAGCATGTCGCCCGTGACCACGCGCCAACGCGCACGGTCATGGCAGAGCGACTCGATATTCTTGGTAATGAGCCGCGCGGCGTTGCGATCGATCTCAAACGTCGTGAGCGAGCGGGCCCCACGAGAGAGCATCTCTAACCCTAAGGCACCGGAGCCGCCAAAGGCGTCCAACACACGAACCTCGTCCAAATCGAAATCGAATGCCGACATGACCATAGATGCGCACGCCTCGCGCACGCGATCAGTCGTGGGGCGGGTGACATCGCGACCACGGGGCTCCTCGATCTTACGACCGCGCCATTCGCCGCCGATGATTCTCATCCTCCGCTGACCTCCTTAAAGATATGTCGATAACGCATGGCGACCGCGTCGCGCAAGGGACGCGTCGCCACAGAGTCAAGGTTGCAAGCATACCGCAAGAGCTCGACCGCGTCCAAATGGGCCCACTCGATCAGCTCCTCGTCGGCGTCCAGGTCGACAAAGCGCAGGGTCACACCACCATGCTGGCGATAACCCAGGATCTCGCCTTCATGGCGCAGGCGCAGGTCCATCTGGGCGAGCGTAAAGCCGTCCGAGGTCTTTTCGAGCGACTGGAGACGGTCTTGTGCCGCCGATGCGCCGCCGTTGCCCTTGGAGTGCGTCATGACCAGGCACGTGCCCGACACGCCGCCACGGCCCACGCGGCCGCGCAGCTGGTGCAAGGCAGCCAATCCAAAGCGCTCGCCGTTCTCGATGACCATGACGGTGGCGTTAGGCACGTCGACGCCCACCTCGACCACCGTAGTCGAGACGAGCACGTCAATCTCGCCACGCTTGAAGGCATCGATAACCTGGTCCTTCTCCCCCGCCGGCATGCGGCCGTGAAGGCGCTCGACGGTAAGCCCCGGCAACGCAAGACGCAGTCGGTCGAGCTCGGTTGCCGTATCGTGCAGCGGCACGGGGACGGTTACGCGGCCCTCGTCGTCGCGAGCAATACCGGGCACGTCTTCCAGCTCATCGGCCGAGTCACTCGGCTCCACGAGCGGACAAATCACGTAGGCCTGCTGACCCTTTTCATGCGCCTCGCGGATGGCGCCATAGGCGAGGTCACGGCTCGACTCGGTGAGCACGCGTGTCGTCACGCCAGCACCAGGGACGGGCCGATGGCGAATGATGCTCGTGTCCAGATCGCCGTAGACCGAAAGCGCCAGCGTACGCGGGATGGGCGTCGCCGTCATAACGAGCAGATCGGCACCCGGCCCCTTCGCGCGCAGGGCGTTGCGTTGGCCCACACCAAACCGGTGCTGTTCATCGATGACCACGAGCGACAGATGCTTGAACGCAACGTTATCCGAAAGAACCGCGTGGGTGCCAAAGAGCACGTCAAGCTCGCCCGATTCCAGCTGTGCATGGATGCGCTCGCGCTCTGCGGCCGGCGTGGCACCCGTCAGAAGTGCCCAGGACATGCCGGCCTGCGAGAGCAGAGGGCCGGTCTTATCGGCATATTGGCGCGCCAGCACGCCCGTGGGCGCCATAACGCAGGCCTGCGTGCCGCTATCGGCAGCCACAGCCAGCGCGCAGGCGGCAACGGCGGTCTTACCGGTACCGACATCGCCCAGCAGCAGACGGTTCATCACGCGCCCGCCATCGCACATGTCATGCAGGATATCTTGGAATGCGGCCTCCTGCTCGTCGCTCAGCGAAAACGGAAGGGCCTGTTTAAGCGCGCCCAGATGCTCGCCCGCAGTGTGGGCATAGGGCACCACATCGACCAGGCCGCCGTCGTTGCGCAGACGCAGCGCCAGCTGCAGGTAGAGGCACTCCTCGTAGGCAAGACGCCGGCGTGCGATGTCGCGCTCAGCCATGCTCGAGGGAAAGTGGATCGAACGCAACGCGCGGGCATTGCTCATGAGCTTCCGCTTTGCGCGCAGCGGCGCGGGAATCGGATCGAACGGATTGCCGACGACCTCGAGCGCGCCGCTTACGATGCGGCGCATCCACGCCTGGCTCACGCCATCACTCACGTAATGGACCGGCAGGATGGTGCCTGCGGCACGCCCGTCCTCGAGCTTTTCAAAGTGCGGCGAGGCCATCTGCTTAAAGCCGTAGGCAAACTCGACCTTGCCCATCACGGCCAGGCGGTCGCCCTGCTTAAGCTGCTGGGCAATCCAGGGCTGGCGGAAAAAGGCGACCTGCAGCACGCCCGTCTCGTCAACAAGCGAGACCTCGGTCACCTGCATGCGCGGACGCGGCTGCTTTTGGACGATACGGTCGACCGTGGCGATGATGGTGCACACGGTACCGATGGGCGCCATCTCGATAGACCAAGAACGGGTAAAGTCGAGGTATCGATGAGGGATATGGAGAAGGAGGTCCCCCACCGTCCGAATTCCCAGACGGCGAAGGGCCTCCTCACGTTTACCCGAAACATATTTGAGTCGCGCGATATCCTCGTCGAGCGCATTGCTCTGGGCAAAGCGCTCCGAGACGCGCGGCACGGAGCAGAGCTCGGACATGGGCAGATGCCTACTCGATCGAGAAGATCACGGGATAGAGCGGCTGCTCGCCACGATGGGCGTCAATCTCCAAGTCGGGCTGAGCTTCCTCGATGGCGTCGACGATCTCCTGGAAGGCCTCATCGGACAGCTCCTCGCCGGCCAGAATCGTCAGCGCGTCGCCCTCCTCTTCCTCCTGCATGCGGTTGATGCAGTCGAGCGTGACCTGCTTCACGTCGGAGCCGACCACGTCGATGGAGCCGGCGATGATACCCATGACGTCACCGGAGTGAATCGGAGAACCGTCAGAGGCACTGGAGTCGCGCACGGCGCGGGTGACCTCGCCATCGCGGACCTCGCTGATGGCGTCGACCATGGCGGCGACGGCATCCTCGAGCTCGGAATCGGGCAGGACTGCGAACAGCGCGGAGAAGGCCTGCGGGACGGTCTTGGTGGGAACGACGGCGACCTTCTTGTCGGTGCAGGCTGAGGCAGCAGCCTCAGCGGCCATGCGGATGTTGCCGTTGTTGGGCAAGATGATGACCGAGGTCGCGTTGACCTGGTCCACCGCGCCCAGCAGGTCGGCGGTCGAGGGATTCATAGTCTGGCCACCGGAGACGACCACGTCGACGCCAAGGGACTTGAGGATGTCGGCCTCGCCGGAACCGGCGGCAACGGCGACAAAGCCCAGCGCCTTGGCGGGCTCGGCGGCCTTTTCCTGATCCTCGTGGATCTTAGCGGTACGGTCGTGGGCCTCCATCTCCATGTTGTGGATAAAGACCTCATAGATCTGACCGAGCTGCAGCATGTGCTCGAGCACCAGGTTGGGGGTATTGGAGTGCACATGGATCTTGTAGTCGGGATAGGCGCCCACGAGCAGCTCACAGTCGCCCATGGAGCCTAGGAACTTAAGGCATTCGTCCTCGTCAAACGGGGCGTCGGCCTTAAAGAGAAACTCGTTGCAGTAGCGGAACTCCGAGCCCTCCCAGTCGTCGTTAGCCTCGATCTCAACGCGGCCAAGAGCGGCATCGCGGGCAGAGCCGGCGGAGTCAAACGTAGCGGAGAAATCCTCGACAACGGTGCTGCGACCAAGCGCGGCGGCAACAAAGTTCTCCAGGAAGATGGCAAAGCCGAAGGCGCCTGAGTCGACCACGCCGTTCTCCTTCAGAACGGGCAGCAGGTCGGGCGTGCGGGCGACGGAATGGTACGCCTCAACGACGATGGCATCGAGCGCATCCTCAGCCGAGAACTTCTTCTTCTCGCACTCATCGGCCTTGGTCGAGACATCGCGCAGGACCGTGAGGATCGTGCCCTCGATGGGCTTGCGGACAGCCTGGAAGGCAACCTTGACGGCACGACGGAAGGCGAAGGCAATGTTGGCGGACGTAATAGGCTCGTCGGCAGAGACAAGGCCCTCGGCCACACCGCGCAGGATCTGCGAGGTAATGACGCCGGAGTTGCCGCGGGCACCCATCAGGGAGCCGTGTGTGATGGCGCCGGCGATGGCCTCCATGTCAGCATCGGCAGGAAGAGCGGAGAGCTCCTTGGTCACCGAGGCAAGCGTGAGCGACATGTTGGTACCGGTGTCGCCGTCGGGTACGGGGAAGACGTTGAGCTTGTTGATCTCCTCGGCCTTGTCGGAAACGGCAGCCGCAGCGATCGGAAAACAGGTGCGAATGGTCTTTGCAATCATGGGTATTTGAATCTCCGTTTTCGGATGCTAGTTCAGACGGCTCTTGAGCGCGTCGATATGGATGCCGATCTTAAGGCTGGCGGGATCGATCTGGGCGATCTCCTGCAGGGTGAAGGCAACGGAGCTCGAAAGATTGTGGCAGACGGACTTCATGTTGACGCCGTTCTCGAGCACGACGTGAAGATCGACCGTAAGGCCGTTCTCGTCGGCGGAGACAAGCACGCCCTTGCGGAGGCGCTGACCGGCAAGCAGGCGCACGCTCTCGGCGCCCTGGAGCTGCTCAGCCATACCGACGACGCCATAGCACGTCATCGCGGCATAACCGGCAATATCGGCAATAACGTCGTTCGAGACGCTCAGGCTGCCGTTAATGGTCTCAGACACAAGAATCTCCTTTTCTTGGTGCTCGCGGCACCATGTCGTGGGAGCAATCATTGCAATATTCTACAACGACCGCGCCATGTTGAGGTGGCGGGCCTCGTGATTACATCCTCGACACGAAATGTTGATACGGTAACGTTCGCGAACGGCGATCTCGGCATGAAAAAACCCGCCGCATAAGCGACGGGTTTTACAACCTGGCTCCCCGGGTAGGACTCGAACCTACAACAGCGCGGTTAACAGCCGCGTGCTCTACCATTGAGCTACCGAGGAATTTAAAGCCCAACAGAAAGGGCTGGAAAATTCTGGCTCCCCGGGTAGGACTCGAACCTACAACAGCGCGGTTAACAGCCGCGTGCTCTACCATTGAGCTACCGAGGAATAGGTGCGTGCTCTCAAGCAACGAAGTTTATTATACGGACGAATCAGCTCAGGGCAAGAACTTTTTTAAGAAATTTTCCGACCTAGTCATTGGGGACGTCCCCAATGACTACATGAAAGCGCCCCCAAGCGGATGTGCTTGAGGGCGTTTCTTGCTTGCGAGGTTAAGACTCGATGTAGTCTTTGAGCTTGCTGCTGCGGCTGGGGTGGCGGAGCTTGGCCAGGGTCTTGGACTCGATCTGGCGGATGCGCTCGCGCGTGACGCCAAACTCGCGGCCGACTTCCTCGAGCGTACGGGGATGTCCGTCGACAAGGCCAAAGCGCAGCTCGATAACCTTGCGCTCACGATCGGCAAGCGAGTCGAGCACCTGGGTGAGCTGCTCCTGCAGCATGGAGAAGCTGGCCGCATCGGGCGGAACGATGGCCTGGGAGTCCTCGATGAAGTCGCCCAGCTGGGAATCCTCTTCCTCGCCGATGGGGGTCTCGAGCGACACGGGCTCCTGCGAGATCTTCTGGATCTCGCGGACGCGATCGGCGCTCATGTCCATCTCGGCACCAATCTCCTCGGGGGTCGGGTCGCGACCCAGGTCCTGAAGGAGCTGGCGCTGCACGCGGACGAGTTTGTTGATGGTCTCGACCATGTGTACGGGAATACGGATGGTACGGGCCTGGTCGGCGATAGCGCGCGTAATGGCCTGACGAATCCACCACGTGGCGTACGTGGAGAACTTAAAGCCCTTCTGGTAGTCGAACTTCTCGACGGCGCGGATCAGACCGAGGTTGCCCTCCTGAATCAGGTCCAAGAACAGCATGCCGCGACCGACATAGCGCTTGGCGATGGAGACGACCAGACGCAGGTTTGCGCTGATGAGCGCCTGCTTGGCTTCGAGGCCCACGTTCTCAATACGCGTAAGGCGACGCATCTCGGCACGCGTGAGTTCGAGCTCACCAGCATCGGCAGCCTCGAGCTTCTCGGTGGCCTCAAGACCGGCCTCGATCTTCATGGCCAGATCAACCTCTTCGGAGGCGGTCAGCAGGTCGACCTTGCCGATCTCCTTGAGGTACATACGAACCGGATCGCCGGTCAGCATCACCGTGGAGGCATCGATGCCGCGCACGCGGGAGCGTGAACGGGACGTGCGCACGGTGCGCTTCTTCTTGCTCTTGGAAGAACCCATCTCGGCGTCGGCCTGACGGGCCATCTTGAGCTCGTGATCGTCGAGCGAGCCGGAATCGTGCTCATCGTCGTCATCGAAATCGTCGGTATCGGTATCGTTATCGTCATCGTCGACGCCCATTGGGGCGTCGTCGTTACCGCTCGCGGAGATAATCTGGATGCCGCTGTTGCGCAGCGCGGAATACACCGCGGTGAGCTGCTCGTCAGAAACATCGATATCCTTCAGGGCGACCTGAATCTCGTCCTCGGTTACCGAAGTCCTGTTTGAGCCGTTGCCCATGAGCTTTGCAACGTAGGATTCCAGCCCAGTACCCGTGCTCTCAGTCTTTTTTGGCACAGATTCTCCCTTCATAGTCCACAGGTCTCAATACTTTAGCACACACATTGACGTCTATACCCAAAAAGAGGGCTGGATATAGGCGAGAATACGCTGGTTGACCACAACATCTAGGCCTGTTCGGTGCCTGCGGCCTCCAGACCGATCAAACGGAACGGGTCCGCCACGCCGCCGATCGACTTTTGCAACTCGCGTTGACGCTGCGAATCCTGCGCGGCCTGCACGGTCAGCGCGCGACGGGCCTCATCATCGAGCGAACGATCCTGGCGCAGCTTGGCCTGTGCGGCACGCATGCGGCGCTTGATGGTGTAGAGCTCGAGCGTATCGAGCATAAACACGATGTTCGTCTCGGTAGGGTGTTTGCTCGTCGCCGAGATGCGCCCGGCACTCACAAGCGTTGCCGCATCGGGACACACCGAGCGCGCCGCATCCATGCAGGCTGCAGGATCGGTTCCCGGCGGCGTTGCCAGAACGGCCCATGCGATGGACTCGTGACGTGGGTCAACCCACTCGATGGAGCAGATGCGGTCGGCATACGTGCGGAACAGGTCGGGGTAGCTCGTGAGCATGGTCAGCAGCTCGCGCTCCCCTGCCAAGGACTTGCGCTCTAGATCGGTAAGAACCATCGGCGCCGCCGCAGCCGGTGCACCCGAACCATCAGCCACAGGCACAGAGCCCATACCATCAGGCACATCAATCGGCGGAAGATCGTCGACGACCTCCACGGGCGCGGCACCGTAGGCATCGAGCGGGACGTAGTCGTACGGCTCTTCTTCGACCGGCGCGGACACCGGCGGCGTCGCGCCCGATGCCCAAGCACCGCGACCGGCATCGCGAGAACCCGACGCCCGACCGCCCACGCTACCGGACCGCTCAGCCTGTGCCCGCTGGCGCTCATAGTTCTGCTCACGACGTCGCTCCGCATCCTCGCGCTTGGCGACATCGCGAAACACGCGGGCCGAACTCGCACGCACTGTCTCCAGGTCTAAACCCAACAGGTCGGCAACCTGGATAAAGTACGTGTCGATCATATAGCTGTCACGTAGCGGATAGATGAGCGTCAGCGCGTCCTCGAGCGCCTTGGCGCGACCGCCCGGCGTGGTAATATCGCTCGACTCCTGCAGCGAACGGTAGACAAAGTCCATGAGGGGCTCGGCAGCGTCGATGCGCGCCTGCAGCTCCTGTCCACCATGCGCCGTGATGAACTCCATGGGATCGTTGCCGTCGGGCAGCACCACGCAGCGCAGGTCCATCGAATCCTGTTCGATAAACTGAATCGCGCGACGGGCGGCCTTCTGGCCCGCGGCATCGCCGTCAAACATATACACGATGCGCTTGGCAAAGCGGGTGAGCGTCTTGACATGATGCTCCGTGAGCGCGGTGCCCAGCGTAGCGACAACGTTTTTAATCCCCGACTCCCAACAGGCGATGCAGTCGGTATAGCCCTCTACCACGATGGCGGTATCCTGAGCGACGATAAACTCCTTGGCCCAATTAAAGCCGTAGAGGTTTCGCTTTTTATGAAATACGCTCGTCTCGGCGGTGTTGAGGTACTTGGGGTGGCCGTCTCCCATGATGCGACCGCCAAAGGCGATGTTGTGACCCTGCTCATCAAAGATGGGAAACATCACGCGGTCGTAGAAGCGGTCGGCAAGCTGCCCACGCCCGCGACTCACAGCCACGTTGGCGTCGATCATCTCCTGCGGAGTAAAGCCCGCCTGCGACAGGTGCGATACCAGCGCGTTGCGACCCGGCGCAAAGCCCAGACAGTAGCGGCGGCAGACGTCGCCACCCAAGCCGCGGCTGGCAAAGTACTCGCGCGGACGGCCGTCCTTACCGCGCATAAGCATCGTGTGGTAGAACTGGGCGGTCTCGGCGCACAAATCGTAGATGCGGGCACGCTTGGTACCGCGCTCGCGGCGATCTCCGGTGTCATGCAGCTCAATACCCGCGCGATCGGCCAAATAACGGATTGACTCGGGAAAGCTCAGGTTCTCGCGCTTCATGATATAGGTGAAGACGTCGCCACCCTCGCCGCAACCAAAGCAGTGCCACACCTGCGTGGCGGGAATAATGTGGAAGGACGGCGTCTTTTCGCCATGAAAGGGACAGCAACCCCAAAACTCATGGCCGCGAGGCTTGAGCTCAACCGTTTCCTGCACGATGGCGACTAAGTCGGACGCAGCGCGTACCTGGTCTTTTTCCTCATCGCTAATCACGGATGCTCACCCCCTGCTCACCCAAGTTGTGACGAATGTCCTCGATATTACCCTCGACGGTCGCGATCAACTCATCCAGCGAATCGAACAGACGCGAGGGACGCAGCCAACGCGTAAACGCCAGCGAAACAGAAGAGCCGTAAAGGTCGCCCGAATAACCAATTAAATTAGCCTCGAGATGCGCAGATGCTGCATCGTCAGCATACGTTGGCGGCAGGCCGACGTTCACGGCAGCGGGCCACACGGTGTCATCGACGAGTACCATGCCCTCATACACGCCATCGGCAGGCACCTGAATGCCATCGGAGACCTGAAGATTTGCCGTGGGAAAGCCCATGCCAGAACCCTCGTGACGGCCGCGAATAACACCGCCGCGCACCATATACGGGCGGCCGAGTAACTCAGCAGCAAGCTCCACATGGCCCTGTCCCAACTCATGACGGATACGGGTGGCACAAATGGCCTCACCGCCCTCGCAAAGCAGGTCGTGACCATACACGTCAACGCCGTGCTCGGAACCCCAGGCGCGCATCTCGGCAACACCAGAAGCACCGCCACGACCCAGCCTAAAGTCACTGCCAACGCGAATCGAACGAATGTCAACCACGCGCGACAGCAGCGCAAGAAAACCGATATGGTCGAGTGCCGCCACGGCGGGTGTAAAGGGAACGGCAACCACCGCATCGACCCCGGTTTGAGCCAGGGCATGCAGACGGTCGGCCGTCGTCATCATTTTTTGAGCGGGCGAAGGGCTCACCACGACGTCCGGGTCGGGATCGAAGGTGACCACGACCGCCTTACAGCCATGGGCGCGGGCATCACGGACAAGCGCCGCAATGAGCTCCTGGTGTCCACGGTGCACGCCATCGAACACGCCGATGGCGATGGAGGCAGCACCCAAGTGCTCACACTCATCAAACGTATCGGCAGTAACGATGCGAGCCTCGTCCGACTCGCCCGCGAAAAAGACACGCGCGAGCTCGCGAGCGGACAACATCATCGAACACCGCCGATTGCCTGCGGAAACACGTGCTCCATGACAAAGCGGCCGCCCTCAATGCGGGCGAGCGCCTTGAGTCCCCCATCGAGCACCAACGCAAACGGCGCCTTCGAGGCATCAAAATCGGCAAGCGAACGCTCAACGGGAATGCGTCGGCCGCAGAGCAGATCGTCGGCAAGATCGCCCGGCAAGTCAACACGCGTGGCGCCCAGGGCCGCAATGGGGTCCAAGGCAAAGCCAGCCGCGGACTCGGGAGAAAGCTCCTCGACCGCATGACAGGCGCCAATGGAAACAACACCGGAGGCCGTGCGGCGCAGCGCGGAAATGTGCGCGGCGCTCTCACAGGCGCGGCCCAGGTCGCGAGCGAGCGCACGGATATAGGTGCCCTTGCTCACCGAGAACGCCACGGTCCACACACACGTATCACCCTCGCCGCCCACGGCGATCAGGTCGGCGGCATAGACCTCGACGGGGCGCGGAGGTAGGTCCACAGCATTGCCCTCGCGAGCAGACTTGTAGGCGCGAACGCCATTGACCGAGATAGCCGAAAACGCCGGCGGCGCCTGCATCTGCGGACCCAGCATGGCGGCCAAGCGCTCACGCGCATAGGCAGGATCGCGGAGCTCGTCGGCAACAGCCACCGTGCGGACCGCCTCGCCCTCCGCATCATCGGTATTGGTCTCGGAGCCAAACGAAATGTCGGCGACGTAGTTTTTCGTATCGAGCGTGAGCATACCCAGCAAACGGGTGGCCTGACCCACGCCCACAACCATGACGCCAGATGCCATGGGGTCGAGCGTGCCGGCATGGCCGACACGCCGCTCATGGAGGGCGCGTCGGCATTGCGAGACCACATCGTGGGACGTGCAGCCCACCGGCTTATCGACAGCGAGCAGCATATTCAGTTGTGAAGGCGTACGAAGAGCCATGTACCATCCAAAAAGTTAAAGCTCGACGGTCACCGAAGCGGGATCCTCCCCTACCAGCTCGGCCAGCATGGGAAGTGCCACGGTGAGCGTCTCGAGAATTGTTCCGTTGTTGGAAAAGCCGGCGGCGGCATGATGCCCGCCACCGCCAAAATTGGCAGCAATCTCGGACACATCGAGGTCGCCCTTGGAGCGCAGGTTGCCACGCACCTTGGTATCGCCCTCAATGCCCTTTAAGAACATGCAGACCTCGACGCCCATCACCGAACGCACCACATCGACCAGGCCGTCGCACTCGTCCGAGGTGACGCCGCAGGCTTCAAGGTCGCTCTGGTAGGCATAGCTATACGCCACGCGCCCATGCGCGACCGTCTTAATGCGACCCATGACAATGGACTTGAGGTGCAAAAACTCAACGCGCATGCTCTGGTAAACCTCGAGCGCAACGCGCGCCGGATCGGCACCGTGCGCCACCAGACGCGAGGCTGCATGGAACGCAGCAGCATCGGCGTTTTGGTACTGAAAACGGCCGGTATCGGTAACCAAGCCACACAGCAGGCAGGACGCAACGCCATCACGTGCGACAATGCCGCAATTGTCCAAGAAGCGGTCGATGATCATGGCGCAGGCCGCGGCATCGACGCGCCTCAGGCTCAGCTCGGCAAACTCCTCGCGCGCCGGATGGTGGTCGAAGCACACCACATGCTTGGAGCGACGAAGCACCTCGGCGGAATTATTGAGACGCTCGACGACCGGTACGTCCACCGAAATGAACAGGTCCGGATTACCGGTGTACGCAGACGCCGGCACCAGGCGATCGGAGCCTTCCATAAAGCGGTAGATGCGCGGAACCGGGTCATCGTCTGCCAGCAGCAGCGCAATGTCCTTGTTGGGGAAAAACTTCATGAGCGAAAGGCCCAGACCCAATACGGAGCCCAGGGCGTCACCATCGGGAGAAGTGTGTCCCGAAATCGCAATGGAGGACGCACCCTCGATGAGCTCGAGGATGCGTCGCTGAATATCTGCAGACTCGCACGAGGCGAGGTCGGCGGAATTAGTCATCTAAAGCTGCCTCCTGGGCGGCATCCGCTATCGGATAGCCGTCCTCGTCCTTTTCGATCGCAAGTGTGGCGGGAACGTTTTCCAGCGCACGCGTGATGCGCTCGGCCTCATCGGTCGAGCGATCGATGCGAAAATCGAGCTCGGGCGTAACACGCCAATCGAGCGAGCGAGCCAACAGGCTGCGAATACGGCCCTTGGCGCTTGCGAGCGCCTCCATGACCTCGTCGTAGCGGCTCGCATCGCACGACACGTACACACGCGCGAACGAACGGTCCACCGCGACCTCGACCGCAGTCAAAGTAACCAGGTCGAGACGCGGATCGGAAACCTCAAAGAGCAGGATATAACCGAGCTTCTCGCGAAGCTGCTCGCCCAGACGGCGGGTTGCCTGCGTTTGCTTCATAGAGCTACCCCCTACTCGGTACGGGCAACCTGGTCGATGCGGTAACCCTCGATCTGGTCGCCGGGCTTGATGTCCTGGAAGTTCTCCAGGCCAATGCCGCCCTCGGAACCACTCTTGAGGCTCTTGGCCTCGTCCTTGTAGTGGCGCATCGAGGCGATCTTGCCGTTGAAGACCACGATACCGTCGCGCACCAGACGCACGGAATCGGTCGCGGCGATCTCGCCCTCTTCGACGCGGACACCGGCGGCGATACCGACTTTGGGCACCTTAAAGGTGTCCAGGACGGTCGCGGTACCCGTGGCGACCTCGACCTCGGTGGGCTTGAGCATGCCGATACGGGCGGCGTCGAGCTCCTCGAGGCACTTGTAGATGACGTCGTAGCAACGGATCTCGACGCCCTCGCGCTCGGCGGCGGAGCGGGCCTTACCGTCGGGACGGACGCCAAAGCCGATGATGATGGCGTTGGAGGCGTCGGCCAGGACGACGTCGGTCTCGTTGATGGCACCGACAGCGGAGTGGATCGTGTTGATGCGGACCTCGGACTGATCCATCTTGTCAAGCGAGTCCTGAAGAGCCTCGATGGAACCCTGGACGTCGGCCTTGATGATCAGGTTGAGCTCCTTGACCTCGGCGTCGGCAATGGTCTCGAAGAGGTTCTCGAGCGTGACGTGCTTGACGCGGCTCTGCTCCTCGATACGGGCCTTGAGCGAACGCTCGTCGGCAAGGGCGCGAGCCTCGCGCTCGTCCTCGAACACGCGGAACTCGTCGCCGGCGTTGGGCACGGACTGCAGGCCCAGGATCTCGACGGCGTCGGAGGGACCAGCCTCGGTGACGGCGCGACCCTTGGGGTCGAGCATGGCACGGACGCGGCCATAGGTAAGGCCGGCGACCAGCGTATCGCCCACGTGCAAGGTACCGCGGGTCACGAGCACGGTAGCGACCGAGCCGCGGCCCTTGTCGAGCTTGGCCTCAAGGACGTTGCCGGAGGCAAAGGTGTCCGGGTTGGCCTTGAGCTCGAGCACGTCGGCCTGGAGCAGCACAGTCTCCAGAAGGTCGTCGATACCGATCTTCTGCTTGGCCGAGATGTTGACGAACATGTTCTGTCCGCCCCACTCCTCGGGGATGACGCCATACTCGGTGAGCTCCTGACGCACACGGTCGGGGTTGGCGCCCGGCTTATCGATCTTGTTGACGGCGACGACGATGGGTACGCCGGCGGCCTTGGCGTGGTTGATCGACTCGACGGTCTGGGGCATGACGCCGTCGTCGGCAGCCACGATCAGAATGACGATGTCGGTCACCTTGGCGCCACGGGCACGCATAGCCGTAAAGGTGGCGTGACCCGGGGTATCGATGAAGGTGATCTTGCGGTCGTTGATCATGACCTGCGAAGCACCGATGGCCTGCGTAATGCCGCCCGCCTCGCCGGCAGCAACGCCGGTGTGACGGATGGCGTCGAGCAGCGACGTCTTGCCGTGGTCGACGTGACCCATGACGGTGACGACCGGGGCGCGCGGCTTAAGGTCGGCGGGATCGTCGTAGAACGAGAAGGTGTTCTCCTCCTCGGGGGTGATGATCTTGATCTGACGGCCCAGGTCGTCGGCAACGAGCTCGACGAGGTCGTCGGACATGGACTGCGTCATGGTGAGCGGCGTACCCAGCAGGAACAGGCGCTTGATGATGTCGTTGGCCGGAACGTCGAGCGCCTCGGCGAGCTCCTGGACGGTAACGCCCTGGGAGACCTTGATGGCGTCGAGGTCCTCGGGGTTCACACCCTGGGCCAGCGCCTCCTCTATCTTGCGCTCCTCCTGCGCCTTGGCAGCCTCGCGCTCGCGCTTCTCCTTGCGCTTCTTGCGGCGACCGGTGGACTCGCGAGAGGCCTCCTCGACGGCAGCACGAGCCTCCTCGAGCACCTTCTCGCGGCTGTACTCCTCGGCCTCGCGAGCCATGCGGCTGTAGTGGTCCTCTTCGTTGTTGTGACCGCCCTTGCGCTTCTTGCCCTTGCCCTGCTTATCGGGGTTGGGGAAGTCCATGCCGGCAGCGACGTTGTTGCTAGCGTTGGTGCGATGGCTGTGCGGACGGCTCTCGGAGGCGTTGCGCTCGGAGTTGTTGTCGGAAGCGTTGCGATCGTTACGACGGCCACCGCGGCGGTCGTTGTTGCCGCCACGACGGTTACCGCGCTCTGCGGCGCGCTCGGCCTTGGCCTTGTCCTCGGCGTCCTTCTTCTCCTTGAGCACGGTCTCCTGTGCGGCGATCTGGTCGAGCAGCGAACGGAAGCGCGAACCGGAGTCGGAAGCGGGAACGGCGCGGCGCTGGGCCTCGCGGGCAGCCTCCTCCTTCTCGCGGGCAAGGCGCTCCTGCTCGGCCTTCTTCTTGGCCTCTGCCTCGGCGCGGGCAGCCTCCTCGGCAGCCTGGGCTGCGGCAAACTGGCGGCGCTCCTCCTCGCGGGCCTTCTCGGCGGCGATGCGCTCGCGCTCGGCCTCGGCGGCGCGAGCGGCCTCCTCGGCGGCAGCTGCCTGCTCCTCGGCCTTCTTGGCGGCCTCGACTTCCTGGGCGCGGGCCTCGATCACCGAGGCGAGCTGCTTGCGGACCATGGCGACATAGGCGTCCTCCAAGGTGGAGGAAGCGGACTTAGCGGGAATCTTCATATCGGCGAGATGACCCATCAGTTCCTTGGAGGTCATGCCGAACTCTTTGGCCAGGGTGGACACACGGACTTTTGCCATATGACTTCACCTACCCTTTCTGGCACCTTGGGTGCCTAGAGACTGAACGAGCGTGAGAGACGCGCCAGGACCCGCCCGGCGCGACCGCGCGCTAGATCAGGTCCTCCGCATCATCGAAGGCGTCGGTGTCGTGGACACCGCAGAAACGGGAGCCGGGACGAGCCTGGTTGCGGCACTGGATGCCGTCCTCGGACACGTACTCGCAGCGGCGGACGTCCTCGTCCTCCTCGTCACCGATCAGGTCGGCGGCGGGCTCCTCGTGAACGGGAACGTTCTTGAGGATGTCGGCGGCAAGCGTCTCGGACTTGATGTCGATGTGCCAGCCGGTCAGGCGCGCGGCGAGACGGGCGTTCTGGCCCTCCTTGCCGATGGCGAGGGACAGCTGGTCGTCGGGCACGATGACGCCGGCGTAGGCCTTCTCCTCGTCGATGAGGACACGGGTGACCTTAGCGGGCGACAGGGCGTTGGCGACGTAGACGGCAGGATCGGCATCCCAAAGGATGACGTCGACGCGCTCGCCACGGAGCTCGCCCACGACAGCGCGAACACGGCTGCCCTTGGGGCCGACGCAGGCGCCCACGGGATCCAGACGGTCATCGAGCGAGTGGACGGCGACCTTGGAGCGCTGGCCGGGCTCGCGGGCGATCGACTTGATCTGGACGGTGCCCTCATAGATCTCGGGCACCTCCTGCTCAAACAGACGACGCATGAGCTCGGGGTGGGTGCGGGAGATGACAATCGGCGGACGGCTGTGCTCGCCACGAACCGGCTGCAGGTTGGAGTTGGGGTCGCGAACGTCGATGATCACGGCCTTGATGTGCTGGTTGTGCAGGTAGCGCTCGCCCATCGGACGCTCGTTGCGCTCGTTCTCGTAACGGCGCTGGTCGAAGTGCGGAAGCTCGGCCTCGACGCCCTCGCGAATCTTGACGATCGTGAAGTCGGGAGTGGACTGCAGCACGGTACCGCTGATGAGGTCACCGATGCGGCCGGAGAACTCCTCGTAGATCTGCTCGCGGGCGGAATTACGCACGATGGCGTTGATCTCGGCCTTGGCGTGCTGGGCAGCGATGCGGCTCGTGTTCTTGGGGGTAACGTCGATCTCCTCGAACTCGGTGAAGTTGCCCTCCTCGTCCATGGAATCGTCGATCGGCTCCAGGCGGTAGACGTAGATCTTGCCGGTGGTGCGGTCAATGGTCACCTTGGCGCCCCACTCAAGATGCAGGATCTCGGCATAGCTCTTGGCGAGCGACTGCTCCAGGCGGTCGATCAGGTAGAGCTGGTCGATGTGCTTCTCCTGGCAAAGCTCCATCAGGGCGGACATCATGTCGGATGCTGCCATCTTACTTTCCTTCCTTCGCGGGCTTGAAGTCGTAGGTGGGCTTCAACTTGCACTTTTTAACATCAGAGAAATCGAGGGTGACGGACTCGCCGTCCTCGAGCTCGAGGGTCACGTTCGTCTCGGTGGCGGAGGCAATCTTGCCGGCGTACTTGCGACGGCCCTCGGTGGCGGTGGAGGTGAGCTCGCAGTTCTCGCCCACAAAGCGGGCAAAGTCGCACGGGCGGCGCAGCGGGCGCGCCATACCCGGGCTCGACACCTCGAGCGTATAGCTCGAAGAGATGGGGTCGAGCTCCTCAATCACATCGCCGACCCACTTGGTGTTGGCCGTGACGTCGTTGAGCGACAGGCTCTGACCCTCGGCACCCTCGATACGCACGCGCACGCAGGGGGCCTTGGTGGCACCCACGAGCTCGACGTCGACGATATCGACATCGTGCTGGGGAGCGACGGCCTCGAGCGCGTCGATGATCGCCTGCTCGGTCTTGGTCTTGACCATTGCGGCACCTCCATCCATACAAAAAAGAAGCGGGGCCGAAACCCCACTTCTTTTAATTACAACTTCATTTGCAAGCAAACTATACCAATAGCTGCGGAAACGTGCAAGCACAGTACGAACCTGCAGGTCAGCGTGCGCACAGCTTCTCCACAAGAATAGGACAATTGACCGAAGACACCATGGCAGGTACATGCAAAACGAGGGACGACCCAACCGAATCGCCCCTCGTCTTTTATGCGTCAGCTTTGCGCGCAGTGCTTACTTGACCACCAGGTTGACCAGCTTGCCGGGCACGCAGATGGCCTTGACGACCGTCTTGCCCTCGAGCCACTTGGCGACGGCGGCCTCGGCGGCAGCCTGCATATCCTCATTGGAGGCATCGCGGGCAACGTCGACGCGGCCGCGGACCTTACCGAGCACCTGGACCACGATCTGCACCGTGTCCTCAACGGACTCGGCCAGGTCGAACTCGGGCCAGGCGGCGGTGTAGGCGTTGCCCTCGCAGCCGAGGGCCTCGTGCCACAGCTCGTCGGCCCAAAACGGGCAGATGGGCGCCAGGACGCTCACGATATCCTTAGCCACACCGTAGCACAGCGCCTTGTCGCGGGCGGCACCCTCGGTGGCGTTGAGGTAGGCGCTCGCCGCGTTGACGAGCTCCATGACGGCCGAGATGGCGGTGTTGAACTGGCCGCGGTCGAAGTCCTCGGTGCACTTGGCGATGGTGCGGTGACGCTCGCGATAGAGCTTCATAGCAACCTCATCGAGCGCGGACTTGTCGAAGGCCACGTTGGCGTCGCCGGACTGGACGAGCTGCCAAACGATACGCCAGGCGCGCTTAATGAAGCGGTTGGCGCCCTCGACGGCCTTGGGATCCCAGTCGAAGTCCTTCTCGGGCGGGGCGATAAACAGGATCGCCAAACGCATGGTGTCGGCGCCGTAGGGCTCAATGACCGAGCTCGGGGGCACGACGTTGCCCTTGGACTTGGACATGGTGTCGCCGTTCTCGTCCTTGACCATGCCCTGGCACAGCAGGTTGGTGAAGGGCTCGTCCACGCTCAGCAGGCCCAAGTCGCGCAGGGCCTTGGTAAAGAAGCGACTGTAGAGCAGGTGCAGAATGGCGTGCTCGATGCCGCCGATGTAGTTATCGACGGGCATCCAACGGTCTGCCGCCTCGCGGGAGAAGGGCAGCTCGGTGTTGTGCGGGTCGGTATAGCGCAGGTAATACCAGCTGGAGCAGGTAAAGGTGTCCATGGTATCGGTCTCGCGCTTGGCCGGGCGGCCGCAGACCGGGCAGGTGGTCTCGTAGAAGTCCTTGCACTCGGCGAGGGTGTCTCCGGCGCCCAGGTCCAGGTTCTCGGGCAGCGTCACCGGCAGCTGATCCTCGGGCACGGGCACGATGCCGCAGTGCTCGCAGTGGATGGCCGGGATGGGGTTGCCCCAATAGCGCTGGCGGCTGATGAGCCAGTCGCGCAGGCGGAACTCGACCTTGCGACGACCGCAGCCCATGGCCTCGAGGTCGGCCACGATCGCAGCCTCGCCCTCGGAGTGCTTGCCACCGCGCATGCCGGTGTACTTGCCGGACTGGACGAGCGTGCCCTCGGCAGCGTGGGCGCAATCCCAGTCGACGGTCTCGGCATGGAAGGTATCGATGGTCTCGCCGCTGGCCTCGACGGCAGCGCGATCGTCATCGTCCAGGATGATCGGTACGATCGGCAGGTCGTACTTGCGGGCAAACTCAAAGTCGCGCTGGTCGCCGCAGGGAACAGCCATGACGGCGCCGGTGCCGTAGTCGGCAACGACATAATCGGCAACCCACACGGGGACCTTCTCGCCGTTGACGGGGTTTACCACATAGCGGCCCGTGAAGGCACCGTGCTTCTCGAGGGTGCCCTGGGCACGCTCGACGGCAGAGATATGCTTGGAGTCCTCGACGATCTTGGTGACGGCCTCCTCGTACTCCGTGCCCTCGACGAGCTCGTGCAGGCCGGCGTACTCGGGAGCCAGAACAAAGAAGGAGACGCCAAAAAGGGTATCGGCGCGCGTGGTGAAGACGGTGATCTTACCCCCGTCGCCCTCGATGGGCTCGCCATCCTGGTCGCACAGGGTAAAGTCGACCTCGGCGCCCTCGGAGCGACCGATCCAGTTGGCCTGCATCTGCTTGACGCGCTCGGGCCAGCCGGGGAGCTTCTCCAGGTCGTCGAGCAGCTCATGAGAGTACTCGGTAATCTTGTAGTACCACTGCTCAAGGTCGCGCTTCTCGGGCTCGGTGCCGCAGCGCCAGCACTTGCCCTCGGTAACCTGCTCGTTGGCCAGAACGGTCTTGCAGGTGGGGCACCAGTTGACCGGGTTCTTCTTACGATAGACCAGGCCCTTTTCCCACATCTTCTCAAAGATCCACTGGCCCCAGCGGTAGTAGTCGGGGCTGCAAGTCTTGACCATGCGATCCAGATCGTAGGAGAAGCCCATGCGCTTCATCGTGGCGAGCGCCTGATCCATGTTCTTATACGTCCAGGCGGCAGCCTGCGTATTGTGTTTGATGGCGGCGTTCTCGGCAGGCAGGCCAAAGGCGTCAAAGCCGATGGGGTGCAGCACGTCAAAGCCACGCATGCGGGCCTGACGGGCCATGGCATCGCCAATGGTATAGTTGCGCGCGTGGCCCATGTGCAGGTCGCCCGACGGATACGGGAACATCTCGAGCACATACTTCTTGGGCTTGCTGTCGTCGGTGTCGACGGCAAAGAGGTTGGAGTCCTCCCAGGCCTTCATCCACCGGGACTCAATGGCCTGCGCGTCGTAGGCAGGGATCTCGTCCTTATGATCTGTGCAATCGCACATATCAGCTCCTTTAATCTTAGCTGGGGCCGGTCGGCTAGGCTTTGCTCACTGCTGCGGACAGTCCTGCTCGCACGAAGGCCACATTAAGTGGCCTTCGGCTCGTGCGGAACTTGCAGCGAGCAAAGCCTAGCCGCCCGACCCTAGGGTTAACTTGGATGATTCTAGCAAATACAACAAGCGAGATGCCTGCGACTTGCGGGCATCTCGCTTTATCTAAATAACGTGGTTTTGAATCAACCACTAATTGTCACCCGCCCAAGCATGGTCGGGTTTTCCAAGTGCCGCAGATTGCCATGAAAGAGGAGCGACGCGTACTTTGGTACGCGAGCGACGGTTTGAACGGCAAGGTGCGGTGCTTGGGAAAGCCGCTTAGCGGTAGCTGACGCTTTGCTGGGAGTCCTTGACGACAACGTCGTGGGCGCCGCCTTCGACGATGGAGGTGGAGCTTACCAGGGTCAGGCGTGCCTTTTCCTGGAGCTCGGGGATCGAGAGGGCACCGCAGTTGCACATCGTGGACTTGACCTTGTAGAGCGTGCCGCCCACGCCGTCCTTGAGGGAGCCGGCGTAGGGAACGTAGGAGTCGACGCCCTCGACGAAGCTAAGCTTCGCGGCGCCGCCCAGGTCATAGCGCTGCCAGTTGCGAGCACGCGCAGAACCCTCGCCCCAGTACTCCTTCATGTACTGACCGTTCACGTTGACGCGCTCGGTCGGGCTCTCGTCAAAGCGGGCAAAGTAACGACCCAGCATCATAAAGTCTGCACCCATGGCAAGGGCGAGCGTCATGTGGTAGTCGTAGACGATGCCACCGTCGGAGCACACAGGCACGTAGACGCCGGTCTCCTCGTAGTACTCGTCGCGAGCACGGCAGACGTCGATCAGCGCGGTGGCCTGGCCACGGCCGATGCCCTTGGTCTCGCGGGTGATGCAGATAGAACCGCCGCCGATACCGACCTTGATGAAGTCGGCGCCGCAGTCTGCCAGGAAGCGGAAGCCCTCGGCGTCGACGACGTTACCGGCACCGACCTTGACGTCCTCGCCGTAGTTGGCGCGGATCCACTCGATGGTGCGCTTCTGCCATTCGCTGAAGCCCTCGGAAGAGTCGATACACAGGACATCGGCGCCAGCCTCGATGAGCAGCGGCACGCGCTCGGCATAGTCGCGGGTATTGATACCGGCGCCGACCATATAGCGCTTGTCGTTATCGAGCAGCTCGTTTGGGTTGGTCTTGTGGCTGTCGTAGTCCTTGCGGAAGACGATGCCCATGAGGTGATCGTTGTCGTCAACGATGGGCAGAGCGTTGAGCTTGTTGTCCCAGATGACGTCGTTGGCAACCTTGAGGCTGATGTTCTTGTCGCCCACGATAAGCTGCTCACGCGGGGTCATGAACTCGGAGACCTTCTTCTGGTGATCATCGCGGCTGGGGCGATAGTCACGGCTGGTGACGATGCCCAGGAGCTTGCCCTTGGGGGTGCCATCGTCGGTGACCGGCATGGTGGAGTGACCGGTCTTCTCCTTGAGCTCGATGACCTGTTCCATGGTCATGTCGGGGGTCAGCGTGGAATCGGACTGAACGAAGCCGGCCTTGTGATCCTTGACGGCCTTGACCATAGCGGCCTCGGACTCGGCGCTCTGGGAACCGTAAATGAAGGACAGGCCACCCTCGGTAGCGAGCGCGACACCCATGTCGACGCCCGAGACGGACTGCATGATGGCGGAAACCATGGGGATGTTCAGGGTGATTGCCGGCTTCTCACCGCGCTTAAAGCGGGTTAGCGGCGTCTTAAGAGAGACGTTGTTGGGGATGCACTGCGAGGACGAGTAACCAGGGACCAGCAGATACTCCGAAAACGTGTGGGACTCACCGGGAAAGAACGTAGCCATGTTTCTCCTTTTTCCATGCGACCGGTCGGCTGCAGGCCTCGTAGGACCCAGCCCAACCTTGGGCGCCCAATACTGGGGAAGTATCTTAACGCACTTTGACTGCTACAATGCATGATTTAAGAAGAGCACACGAGGGTTTGACGCAGGCTTTGCGTTTGCCCAGCAAACACTTTAGCGGGGAGACGTGGAGCAGATGGAGTACAAGACGACGGCAAAGTTGGTCATTCAAGCGTGCGACAAGGATTTGCCGGGCGTCTTCGGCCACGGCTGCGTCTTGCTGCTGCAGGGTATTGCCCGCGAGCACTCGCTCAACCGTGCCGCCAAGAGCATGGGTATGGCGTATTCCAAGGCCTGGCGCATCGTAAACGAGGCCGAAGGTCAGCTGGGCTGCAAGCTCATCGAGCGAGACGGCGCCCGCGGATCCACCCTCACCCCCGCCGGCGAGCGAGCCATCAAGGCCTATGAAACCCTGCAAGCCGAAATTAACAACGTCATCGCCGCCAGGGCAAACGACTTGATCGCCAGCATCAATGCAGAGTAGCTAATTAGCTACTTTCGGAGGGCGTTGTCTAGGGTGGCGGCTACCTGCAGGGGGTCGTCGGTGCCGGCGAAGAGGCGGATGGTGGTTGCCTGCTTGCCACGCGGGGCCGAGAGGCGCGTTGTTGGGCCGCCGGCGGGTGATGTGCGGAACTCCCCCGGCAGCATGCTGAACAATTCGACCGCGGTGCGGCCGATCAGGTCGAACTCCACTGTCGGACCAAAGCCGTGCTCGAGGATGCCCGTCGCGACAGTGTGATCGGGATGCGAGGTCAGCCCGGGATAGCGCACGTTGTGTACCATCTCATTGGCGGCCAGATACTCCGCCAGCGCACGGGCGCGATCGAAGTGAGTCTGCATGCGGGCATCGAGCGTGTCGAGCCCGCGCTCTAGCACCTCGGCCTCATCGGCGGACAGATCGAGTGCGGCCATTCCGCACCCCTCGAGCAGCGTATGCGCGCACTCGGCCGCAGCATCCACGCGATGGCGTTTGAGCTGCGAGCGCGCGACCGATACGGCAACCAACTTGCGCGGAGCCTTGCCGGCGCACACGCGGTCGAGCGCCTCGAGCGACAGCACGGCACCCAGCCGCAGCGGATCGCAGCCAAAATCCGACGCCACGGTGTTGTCCACAACAAGCAGCGCGCGGGCCTCACGAGCCGCCCGACCCAGCGCACGCAGATCGGGCACACGCAGTCCAAACCCGCCGATTGAGTTGACAAGCCACCACAGGTGCGGCCCCTCGGCATCAAACGTAGCATCAAAGCCCTCGGACGCGGCAGCAAACGCCGCAACCGACGGCTCTCCCACCATAGCCACGTCGCAGGCATCAAAGCCATGCGCAAACGCATCGGCAAAGTCATCGGCAAACGCAACCAGCCGATCGCCGGGACGCACAATCCCCAACAGAGACAGCGCCGCCGGCACATGCAGGGCCGCAACAAGACGCGCCCCACGCGCGCCAGTCCTTGCAGCCCAGGCCTCTTCTAGCTGCTGTACGCCCATACGGCAACCTCCCTTCATTAACAAAAACCCACGATGCGGGTGTTCCCCGCATCGTGGGCAACGGCTGCAGTATAGCGCCGATATGCGACGAATCACCTAGATGTTGAGCGTGTGATAGTTCACGCTCGCACCCGGAGCGTCAACGGTCACGCCATAGGCCTCGGGATAGATGCGCGTCGAAAACACGAGCGCGCCATCATTCACAAACACCTCGACCGACGAGACATCGCCAACAATACGCACGTTGCGCACCTCATCGACGGGCTCCCAGCGCACGGTACGACCGCAGCCGGCAGAAGCGCGGCCCTCATCGGTAAATCGCATCTCAAAGCGCGAGGGCAGCTCGCCCCCAGCGGGCACAAACGCCAGCTTCAGCTCGCCATCAACGGTTGCGGAAAACGCACCGTCGACACCGTCAACAACAACGTCAAAGCAGGTATCGCCGGCAACCTCCAACGAGCCCTCCCCCACACGCACCGAAGCATAATGGCGCACGATCTCGCGCGCCGGCTGCTGCAGTACATTGCCGTCCGGACCGGCCGTAAGCTCACGCGGCACTGTCATGCAGTGCTGCCAGCCGCACGCCACGGTGGGCGCATTGTCATAGGTCGGCTCATCGGGCATGCCCATCCAGCCAATCAGAATGTGGCGACCATCCTCGGCCGTGAACTCCTGCGGAGCATAGAAGTCAAAGCCGGCGTCCCACAGGCGGAACTCGCCCAGCTCATAAGCGCCCTTGCCTCCCGTAATGTTACCCGTAACGGGCATGTAGCCCGCTGCATACACATTGCCGCGGTCCCAACGGTCGCCCTCGAGCCCCTGGGGAGAGAAGGACAAGTACTTCGCCGGTACGCCGCAATCCGCCTCGAGCTCCAAATACCCCGGGCACTCCCACATAAAGCCAAAACGCTCGGGCGTAGACACGCGGCTCTCGAGCTCCCAACTCAGCATATCGGCCGAGCCATACACCAGGATCTCGCCCACATCGCGCCCGGCACCCTCGCCGTGCATGGCGCAAAATCGACTATCGACATGCGGCCCATCCACGCGACGACGCGCGCCCAGCACCATGTGATAACGCCCGTCCGCGTCATGCCACACCTTGGGATCGCGCACATGGCAGGTCAAATCCTCGGGATAATCCTCGGACGCCAGCACCACGCGCTTTTGGCTGAACTCCCGACCGACAAGGCCATCAACGCTCTCGACATAAACAGTATCGGCGCGGCGGCCGGTATTGACGTAGTCGTATGTGCCGTCCGCATCGGAAAGCTTAACGTTGCCCGTATAGAGCACGCGAATGCGACCGTCCTCGGCAAGCGCGGAGCCCGAATACACGCCATGGCAATCGAACGGCTCGTCAGGCAACAGCGGGGCGCCAACGTAGTCCCACGTCATAAGGTCGCGGCTCGTCGCATGACCCCAGGCCTTAACGCCACCCCCGACATCAAACGGCGCATATTGAAAATAGGCATGGAACACGCCGCCCGCCTGACAAAGACCATTGGGATCGTTGAGCCAGCCCGCCGGCGGCATAATGTGGAAATGCTGGCCATACGCGCCATGACCGCACTCAGAGGCGGCAGCGTCAACAGCGGCAACCAGCTTTGCAAGGTCGCGACCAAGTGCATTAGACATATCAAAGTCCTAACGGATCGAAAGTAACAAAGCACCAGAGATCGGCGCCAGATGCGGGAAACACCCGCGGGCATACAGCCCGCGGGCATTCCCTTAATCAAAAGCTCTTAGGCCTGCTCGGAAGCCTTGGGCTCGTCCTGGTACAGGACAAACGAGACGGCAAAGGAAACCAGCGCGGCGACCGCAAACATGATCGCGTACTGCAAGGGCTGGGCCAGGCACAGCAGGATACCGAAGATACCGGTAACGCCCGTGCCGGAGGCGGCCAGCGAAGTGAGCGCGCAGACCAGGGCACCGCAACCGGCGCCGATGCAGCCGGCGATGAAGGGCTTAAAGAAGCGCAGGTTCACACCGAAGATGGCAGGCTCGGTAATGCCCATGAAGGCGGACAGGGCCGAAGGAAGCGCCAGGCCCTTGATCTTGGCATCGCGGGTCTTAAAGGCAACGGCGAGCGCGGCACCACCCTGGGCGATGTTGGCAGCACTGGCGATGGGCAGCCAGTAGGTCACGCCGTACTGGGCAAGCTGGCCCAGGTCGATGGCGGTGTACATCTGGTGGATACCGGTAACGACCGTGGGAGCATAGAACAGGCCGACGATAAAGGAACCGATGCCGAAGGGCAGGGTGAGCAGGGCCTGAATCAGGCCGAGGATGGCGTTCTCGGCCCAGACAAAGACGGGTCCGACGGCAACAAGGGTCACGAGCACGGTCACGAACACCGAGACAAGCGGGGTCACAAAGAGGTCGAACATCTCGGGGACAACCTTGTGCAGGCGCTTCTCGAGGAAGGCGAGAATGGCGCAGGCGATGACGATGGGGATAACGTGGCCCTGATAGCCGACCCACTCAAAGCTGTACACGCCGGGGATGACGGTGACCATGGTCTGCACGCCCTCGGAGGCAACCGTGTAGGCGCTCTGCAGCGAGGAGTTGATGAACGCACCGCCGACGACGGCACCAAGATACGGGTTGGCGCCAAAGGCCTTAGCGGCGGAGTAACCGATCAGGATCTGCAGAATGCCAAAAGACGTTCCCGAGACCAGGTCGGCGATCTTGTAGATAAAGTTATTGGTATCGAGCGCGATAAAGCCGTTGGAGGCCATAAAGTTGAGGGCGCTCATAATGCCCAGCAGCAGGCCCGAAGCCACGATGGCGGGGATGATGGGGACAAAGACGTCGCCGAGCACCTTAATGGCACGCATAAAGATGTTCTGCTGCTGCGCCGCGGCCTCCTTGACCTCGGCCTTGGTGGCAGCCTCGACGCCGCTGAGCGCAATGAACTCGTCGTAGACCTTGTTGACGGTGCCGGTGCCAAAAATAATCTGGAGCTGGCCCTGGGCCTCAAAGACGCCCTTGGCGCCGTCGATATTCTCAAGGGCCTCCTTGTCGACCTTGGCGTTATCGGCAATCACCAGACGCAGACGCGTGGCGCAGTGTGCGGCCGAAACAACGTTGCCGGCGCCACCGATGTTGACGAGCACCTCTTGGGCTGATTTGCGGTAGTCCATGACTTCCCTTTCCTCCAACGGGCGCATCTGCACCCGGCCATCTTTGACACTTACACTGTAATCGTTTTCAGTTTCATATGTCTGTAATCGTTTTCATAGTAGGGTGAACGGTAGGAAAAAGCCGGCGAATGGTAGTTTTGAGACAAAAACTGGGGACTCAAAGGCAGGCAGACGCGTCCAAGGCCTAGACATTCATGAGCTGATGCCCAAGTTTGAGCGTCTTGAGACCGCTCTCCCCTTCCTCGCCATCGAGCGTATTGAGCAACATATTGGTCGCCTCGACGCCACTGGTCAGGTAGCCATAATGCACGGTGGGAATGCCGCCCGTCAGCGCGCGCAAAAACGCGTTGTCGCCAAAACCACTCACGCGGTGTATACCCTCGCCCATGCCGCGAACCTCATCGATGGCACGCAGCGCGCCCGCCGCCATGGTATCGGTCGCGCAGGCGATAAACGAAACATCGGGAGCGACGGAAAGCAGCTCACGCGCCGCACAATAGCCCGAGTCGAGCGTAAAGGACCCCTGGCGAATCAGGCTCGGATCAAGCGCCACGCCCGCGGCGCGCAAGCCAGCCTCAAAACCGCGACGGCGGTCATAACCGGCCGCGCGGTCCTCTTCGGTAACTCCAATATAGGCAATCTTGCCGTCCACGCGGCCCGCAAGCGCATAGCCCAGCTCAAAGGCGGCCTCGTAATCGTCGTGATAGACGCACGCCGCGCCCTCAACATTCTGGCCGATCAGCACGATGGGCACGCGGCACGACTCAATCGCCCGACGGTGCTCGTCGGTAATCATAGTTGCCACCAGCACAATGCCATCGACCGGGTGGTTTTGGAATAAATCGAGGTATTCGAGCTCGCGATCAGCCGCGTTGTCGGTATTGGCAAGCAGCATCTGGTAGCCACGGTGACCGAGCACCTGGCCAATGCCGGCGGTAATGCGGCTCACGGACTCCGAGTTGATCTTGGGCACGATGACGCCGATGAGCTTGGTGGAGCCGGTGCGCAGCGCGCGAGCCTGGCTGGACCGCACGTATCCAGTCAGCTCAATCGCCTTCTTAATGCGCTCGGCCTTGTCCGTCGATATGTAGCCACCGTTGAGGTAGCGCGAGACGGCGGCGCTCGAAACACCGGCCAACTCGGCCACATCCTTCATCTTAACCACGAGCACCCCTGTCTTTGAAATCGCTTTCACCATGATACCCGTGAGGAGCGACATGCGCGTCGCAAGACAGGACGTCACGGTCAATTTAGCTGTCGTATCACGGGCATCGCAGGGCTTCAACTAGAAGCTTCGAAATATAAGTGCCGAATCAGTCAAACTGCCGATTCGGCACCCCGTTACATTTGCACACAGTGGCATGCAAAATCCAACTCGGGAACAACTTACTCACTTTGGAAAGAGGCATCGCTGTCCGCTGCCAATTCCGAAGGAAGAATTGCCGGCAGTGTCAAAGCCCCCATGGGCGAAAGTCCAGTAACGACCATCAGATAGCTCTTAGCGTGACCATACGCCATGGAAATCGCATTAGAGAGAAGATAACGGCGCGCTTCATCGTCTGAAATGTCGAACGGCATTTTTGTTGACACCGAAATAGCAACCGTCACATCAGCGCGCATTTTTTCCTTTGCATCGTCTCTATCAATCAGACTGCCACACACATACAGCTTTAAGTCTGCACGCTCGCCCGCCTTGTTCCTCAATAGATGGACGTCCTGATAGCTAACGTCAACTTTTAAATCCATATTCTGGGAGGGATCATTCTCAATATGAAAAGTTGAGTCGACAACAAACAAATGAACAACCTGAATAGGCGCAATGAAATCCTTGCTCATGCAGCCAAACCTCCCGGAATCATCTCAAAGTTCAATCGTTTCGCCGAGCAGTCGCTGTTAAATGAAGACCATTGTTCTCGGACAGAATTATTAGACGAAGAAAACGGCGCCTCATTCGAATAACTGGAAATGACCTGTGGAATAATTTTGATACCCAACGCAAGCTCAAACTTTGCGATTGTTTTCAGCGTCATGTTGGGCTGAGAATTCAACAATTTCGAAAGCGACTGAAGACTCACGCCCATACGCTTTGCCAGCTCGCTTTTACTCAAGCCCGAGCGCTGCATCTCGCGATGAACAATAAACTCAATATCTAGTGCGTGCTCATAGGCACGGGTTTCGCTCGTTTCCGTTTCCGCGTAAAAGTCTGATAAATCGACCTTAACCATTACAAGTCTCCATTTCGTAAGCGGGCAAAAAGCCGACGCTATGACTCCAAAAGCTGCTTTGCTATCGGGGCCAACTGTTTTGCGCGTTTAATTTCTTTGGAAATATTTCCCGAGCCTTGATGGCCCTTAAACCAAAAAAGCAAAACAATCTTGTCCACGCCTTGGCAAATCGCGTAGACCATTTCTCGATTAACCCCATCAAAACCCTTGAGTTCGTATAGCCCAATCTTAGGCTCGATACATCGAAGCTTTGACGTTCCAGTGACATCCTTAAGCCCGTAATCATAGATTTTTGAAATCTGATTGATCATTTTACGGGCGGTAAACTTCGTTTTAGGATCAGACATCATCTTCTGAAACTGAGAGTTCTCAGGGGAGGTGGTTAGTTCCCAAAAAGGTCGTCCCTCGGGATCAGCATATTCGACAAGCTCATAGTCACTAGCCAAAGGCCACCCCCTCCGCTTCAGAAGAAACCAAATATGGTTAACTTATAAGTTAAGTTTAGTCAAATTCAAATATATGGCAAGCCCCAAGCCGTGTTCAAGCAATCTGCATTATTGACTCAGAGAAATGTGGGAAAGAAGCGGCAGAAACTACATTGTCAAATAAAGTCCCCAGCGAAGTGCCCGAACTTTTATGGTGACCAACAACATACCTAGAAGACGAAGGCAAGGCACGCAACCACCCAGTCACCGTGGCCGGTCTTAGGGAGCGCGGCGGTTTGCGTTGTTGCGGGCTAGGTCTTCTTGGCAGTCTTGGTCGCAGGCGTCCGACTTGGGCGACGAATCAGCGTGGGGGGGCGGGTTTTCGCTGGGCTTGGTCTCATCACCGGGCTTTTCTTCGCTACCGGGCTTTGTATCCCCCGCGGGATTGCCGCCGGTGGGCTCATCGGTATCGGGCTGGGTCTTCCCCGCCGGCGGCTGGGCGCTTGTGGGTTCAATTACCACATGCTGAGCTACGGCCCCGCTGGCATCCATAGCACAGGCGGTACCAAAGGCCCCGCTCATCGGCGTCACAAACTGCGCCGACGTAAGTGAGCCACTCTCGCAGGCAGCATCGGCTATGGCGCCGGTCGCGTCCACCCAGGAGGCGTCCACGGCAAACTGACCATCGGAGGCGTACAGGCCAAAGAAGCAGCAGTCCTCACCCGATCCGCTGCTAGCAGCAGCAACGTGCGAGCCCGTAGGTTGACTGCGTCAATACCGCTAGATTCACTCTAGTATCCTATCGAGTCCCAAAAGGTCAATCCAATTAAAGACGGCAGGCAGCCCAAAACAACATCTTTCATGAATCTCCAGTCCTATCAAGCCCGATCGAACTCGGCTATCCAACCAGATACGGCCCAATCACATCGAATATCTCGCCAACCTTGGTTGCAGGGTTTTGCGCAGATGGCTTAACGTTACCCAGCCCCCTATGGTACGCGACGAGGCGCCCAGCACGCTCCAATGCTTCGCCTCGCCTATCATCCACTGCCCCAAACATCCCGTCCAGGTTCTTGCGGTACTCGATACCCAAGTTCTTCAACATCTCCTGCGCGAGGGCATGCTGGCAGTCGGACGCGGACATATGCGCGGTCGTGTAGCGAAAGTGCAGAAGAGGCCACAGCTCGAAGCAGGGGTTGGACCACAACGCGTGGAAAGTCTTCGAACCATCAGAGAGCTCGTTGCACTTGCGCTCCATCGCATCAAAGTCGGACGCAGGGAAGTCATCCTTGTCATACACGAGCCACACGTGATCGAACGTCTCGGGCGCATAGCGGCAGTGTTCGACGGCGAAGTCAAACAGGTCAAGCGTGTGTTTGCCGGTTCCCTTAACGACAATGGCAACCTTGCGCTCATTCGCCGCGCCCAACGCCGCACGC
This sequence comes from Collinsella sp., assembly GCA_048236535.1. Lineage (GTDB taxonomy): Bacteria > Actinomycetota > Coriobacteriia > Coriobacteriales > Coriobacteriaceae > Collinsella. Next base: position 79,585 of record DBFAQQ010000037.1, read on the forward strand.
ACGCCCTCAAAGTAGCGAGGCTCGGTCTCCTTGCCCTCGCTCGCTACGAGATGACGTGTCATCTGAACCATGCGCGAGCGGCCCTCGCGCTTGCCACTGCGCCAGCCCTTCGACTTCTTCGCCACCATGCTAATCCCACTCCTCGATGCGGGTGAGATACGGATCGGCGCCGTAGCGACCGGACAGGTATTGCTTGTCGAAAGCCGCGTTCTTGCTTACCAGATTACCGTTTGCCTCGTGGATGTCGGCGAGAGACCACAGTTGGCTCGCCTCGCCCTCGCCGCGTGCAGCGAACCATATCTCGTCGCGGCGGAACACGTCGTTTCGCATGGTTGACACGTCCTGAGACGAGAAGATGAGCTGCGCGCCACTCTTGTTGACCTCAGGATCCTTAAACAGCAGAATCACATAGCGAAGAAGCTTCGGGTGCAGTTTGGCGTCGAGCTCGTCTACCACAACGGTGCCTCCACGCTCAAGCGCTGTCATCAGATACGCAGCCAACCCCATGAGCTTCTGAGTGCCGGCAGATTCCTCGGATAAACGCAACTCGTACGCCTTGCCGCTCACCTCGTGCCTCACGAAGAGGCGCTGGCCGCGCCATTCCGGCGCCCTCTCCACTCTGAAGCCATCGATACGCACATCAACGGCGCGCAGAAAACGCGTGACCTCGGGCGAATCATCCTCGTTGAGCAACTGTTCGAGCATCCGCTCCAGATAGGAACTGTTATAGTTCAGAAACACTGCGTTGAGAAACCAGCTGGCCGCCTCCTTGACCACCGGCACATCAAAGTTGATGCAAAGGAACGATAGGTACGGCAGACTAGGGTTGAGCTTCGCTGCCGTCACAAGCTTGCGCAGCGTGGGACCGAGCAAAACCTCTGCACCCTCGCGCTCGAACAGCATCGCCGTACGCGACGCTCCCAATTTACGCCGCCACAGCCCTTCGGACACGATCTCATCGGCGTGTACGGACAAGGCATAGCGGTACTCGTGGTCACCAGCGCGGTAGTAGAGCTCGAACTCAGTGGGCTCGGCAGCAGACACGTCATCGAACCCGAACGCAGAACAACGGGGTATCGATGGACGATCACCCTCTGGTGCATCAGCGCTGGCGAACAGTAATCTGATCGGTCTGGCCACCGCCGAACGAACGTAGTCGAGAGCCTCAAGCAGGTTAGACTTGCCGCCGGCGTTGGGCCCGTACACCGCAGCCACCGGAAGGAAACTCTGTCCATCTGGACACTCGATGAGGGAACGATCAAACTCCTTCATCGGAGTCGCCTGCATGGAAAGCTCCGCCTCGTCGCGATAGGATCTATAGTTCCTGAAGGTGAACTGGCAAAGCATTGTCCTCAACATTCCTTTCATTGTTTTAAAAAGGATATCAGAATTTTTCTTTGATTATATACTTTAAGTATGCTAAATCAAGCGCTTGCTGCAGCCGCGACAGCAGACGTAAAGTGTCGAACCACCCACACTCAAGCATTCCATTGCCTGAATGGCGCTTAGCCAGCACGTCAAACATTACATGCATTAAAAAAGGGCAACACTCTCTTGTCGAAAGCGTCACCCTTAAAGCTCCGGAAGAGCTTTTGTATTACATGTCGATATCCTACACCATCTCAATGAGACGGAAGGGCACGTCTAGGCTGTCCGGCAAAAGTGCAGACAGACCCCCGCACTTCCGGAAACGCGCTAAAACCAAGCGTCCGGAAGCGAAGAATACACCGAACGCCCCTTGGAAAACGGCCCTATAAACGCAAAAACCGCCTTTCGGCGGTTCCCACGGACCAAGCCGGACGTACCGTCGCTAGGCCTCATCAAAGATTACTTTACGGAAGAGTCAGGCTGTGGTCAATCATTTTTCAGGTTTGGGGACAAAGGTCGAGCTACATAGAAAAGCTGATCTGTGGCAGATACAGCGGCCCCCATACCCCACCGGCAGCAACATTCTCAATGATGCCCTTTGCAAAGGAATACAGGTCTTGTATGCCGAAGCTAAGCGCCTCCCTATCAAATGCCTCATCGTCTAAATCAGACGGAGCACGATAGATACCGGACACGGAAATTTCGGAACGATAATAGTGGCCCTCATCACTGGGAATGAGCTCTATGACAAGGTTGAGCTGCCGAAATCTAACTCCATTTTCATCAGAGAAGGCACTCGTTATGTCATTTCTAACGTTAAACTCACCGTCTGACTTATTAATTCCCTCCTTCGGGGCCATTCCGCCATCAAATAAAAACCTATCGACTTTTTTAGACACGCATGTAATCGACGAAGACTCAATGCGCTGCTTCTTCAACGAGTCCATTTACATCTCCAATCGGAAGGAATTCTCATCAACCAAAGGATCAGAATCCCTATAAGCAGGGGCTTTTCCTCCTGGTATTACAGACAAAAGCGGCGAGCTAAGAGTTGCAGTCCTCTCATGGAGAGCCAAGCCCAGGTATTCGCGCGCCTCGGGAACATCGCGAATGAGCCTCATAAGGGTATTGGCAGTAACAGTCTGCTGAGACGCTCCGTTCTCCCATCGAGATGACGTTGGTTTTGAAACTCCTAAAAGTGACTCAAATTCATGCTGAGTTAAGCCTAGATCTGAGCGCAAATGCTTTATTTCCGAGGGAGATAGAAGCTCATGGGCCTTGGCGTATTGCGCGGCAAGCGCATGGGCGAGTTTAGTTGCCTCCGCAGCGGTCATTTCATCATTGCCGCACTCACAAATATAATGCCCAATTCCTTCAACAGTAATTTTCTCGCCACGGTAAATTTCAGTCATTGGCGCCGTGGTAAATTGCATTTCCTTGCCACATTCCATGCAACGCATGACTCCTCCTTTAATGAATATATCCATCGATGTTCGCAGACAAGACGTTTAGATGCGCCTTGCCTTCAGAATCGATTGAAAACTTAACGTACCAATCCTCACATTCAAAATCCCGACAAACATAGACGTCTGCGTAAACATCGTGCAAAGGCCCATCCATATCGAGTGCGATGGATTTCCTAAAATCGCTGGGCTTTAGGTAATCAAATAGATCGGCGAGAAAACGATCAATATCCAAATAGCCATAGTGGTTGATCAGGTGCCTGCGCACCTTGCCGTTTACAACCATCTCTCCCGAGCAGGCCAAGGATTTGGCCTCGTCTAGAGAATATGTCGGCCGAAACTTGGTTCGGTTCATGAGCACCCCTTAGTTAGCATGATGCTAACTATATTCGTATAGTTGCCAATTGGCAACTACATTCAGCGCACCAACGTAAGCGATCGATCGGGTGGCGCCTTAGGCCCGACAAATACAACCCTGACTGCATAATCGAAGAGCGCAAGCGTACAGGGCTAGACCCAGGGCGTAGCCTTACAGACTATTTCTAGAAGATGCTCGTGTCGAGTCTCGCGGCGCAAATCACAACGTCGTCGACGAACCGCCGCCCCCCTCCGCAACATCCCCCAGAAAGTTCGCTGATGTTGACTGGGGTTCCCGTAAAATAAACCGCAACAAAATATGTGCGGAGTGCTGGCCTGGAGCTGCCTTCGGACCCTATTGGCTGCTCACCGAGAGGCTCCGCTATGAAACGACCCCTTTACTACCTGCTTTGCGCGATCGCGTGCACGTCCATGGTCAGCGCGACGATGCCCATGGCGGCCATCGCGGAAGCCATCCAGCCTCGGCCAGCAGCCGAGCAGCAGACGCAAGCCGCCGACACGAACAGCGACACAACCAAGGCCGAAAACGGCACCAACGCAAATGCGACAGCAGATAACCTAGAGGACAGCACAGCAACATCCACCGGCATCAGCGCAGCCAACACGGAAAGCGCAACAGGCACCACCGCCGCAACCGGCACCCCCGCCCCATCCCTCCGCGCCCAGACCAACCCCACGCCCGCCGCAATCTCCGCCACGTCACAAACCGCCTACGCCCACTCCGCCACGGCAACCCAAAACGGCGTTACCTTCACCGCCTCGTGGAACGACGCCCCCGCGGGCACCGCGACGACCTTCCGCGTAACCCAGGCCAATGGCTCGTCCCAGGCCAAGGCGCGCATGGACGTGCCCACATATCGGGACGGCGGCAGCCAGGAAAGCGTCTGCGACCCGTCGCGCCAGGCATGGGCCAGCTACTACAGCCTGGGCACCGCGGGCCACGACTTTACCTTTGACTTCACGGCATCGGGCACGTACCGCATCCACTTCTACTTTATGGACAACGACAGATACGACCCCCAAAACGACAAGGAGATCTACTACCTGCGCACCACGGCGGAGGAGACCTTAAACGACGCCGCCCGCCCCAGCGTCACGCAGATCGTCGACAACGCCGTGGACCCGTGCAGGCAAGAGACAGACGGCTCGGAATACGACATGGCGCTGTGGCTCCACGACTGGACGCTCGACCAGCCGGGGTACGACCACAGCCTCGACTGGTGCTCGGCCGAAAGCGGCCTCACGCGCCACCAGGGCACCTGCGAGAGCTACCAGCGCATCTACTCCAAGCTCCTTGACGCAGCGGGCATCGCCAACGGCCGCATCACCGGCAACGGCCACACCTGGAACGCCGTAAAGATCGACGGCAAATGGTGCCAGATGGACCTAACCTGGGACGACACCAGCGACAACTGGTACGGAGAGATCGCGTCGAAAATGTTGGTGTAAGGGTGACGGCCCTAGCGCCCGTTTAACGAAGAACGGCCTTCGTCCTAGAATCTGAAATCACCACAACAACAGGTTCTAGGAAAGGACGAAGGCCGCTATGGAAATCTTATCAGACCCGACGCCGGACATGCTCGCCATGCCCCGGTTCGACGACGGCGCCATCGACATGCAGGGGCTGCTCAGGCGCCTCGCCGAGCAGGTCGTGAACGCCGTGATGGACGCGGAGGCCGACCAGCTGTGCGGCGGCGGGGCGAACAGCCGCAACGGCTACCGCGAGAGGGCGCTCGCCACCTGCGTGGGCACGCTGACGCTTCGTATCCCCAAGCTGCGCCCGGGCAGCTTCTTCCCCGAGGACGTGATTGAGCGCCACCGGCGCGTGGACCGCGCCCCCGTGGCCGCCGTGGCCGAGATGTACGCCACCGGCGCGAGCACCCGCAAGGTGCAGCGCGTCGCCGAGAAGACGGGCGTGTCCAGGCTCTCCAAGGACCAGGTGGGCGCCATCGCCTCGAGCCTGGACGCAGACATCGAGGACCTGTGCGCAAGGCCGCTCGGCGGCTCGCCGGTGCCCTACGTCTGGCTCGACGCGACCTACGTCAAGTGCCGCCGCGAGGGGCGTGTCGCCTCCACCGCCGTGGTCACCGCCATCGGCTGCGATGCGGGCGGCTGGAGGCGCGTCCTGGGCGTCGACGTGGTCGACACCGAGTCCTACGACTCGTGGCTCGCCTTCCTGCGGGCTATCCGCTCGCGCGGGGCGGCGGGCGTGCGGCTCGTCGTCTCGGACGCCCACCCGGGGCTCGTCCGGGCGCTCGGCGAGGTCTTCCAGGGCGCCGCGTGGCAGCGCTGCGCG
>DBFAQQ010000038.1:0-36345 GCA_048236535.1 Collinsella sp.
TGGCCCTGCTCATGCTCAGGTGCGGCGACTGCCAGCCCCAGCTCCCGGGTCGCCCGGTGAAGGCGAGGAAGAAGGGCGTGAAGGGAGCGAAGAGCGTTGCTGCCTAGGCTAGCCCCTTGTCACACAAACTACCGAAGCCTCAGATTTTATCGCCGCGCCGCAAGCCCCTCCTAGTGCGCAACACCCATCCACCCTGCATGATTTTCTGGGGCGAGGATCAAAATCATTGGGGAATGGAGCGTGGCAAGCGTATGTCTTCGGGGTATAAGACGGCTAATTGTATGCCGCTTTTTGAAAGGAACCCTTATGCCCAGCGTTGCCGTTCTTGCCGCCGATGGCTTTGAAACGATTGAATGCCTGACCATGGTCGATGTCATGCGTCGCGGCGGTGTGCGTGCCACGCTCGTCTCGATCATGCCCACGCGCGAGGTCGTAAGCTCGTTGCAGATTCCCGTAACTTGCGACGCACTCTTTGACGAGATTAACTTTGACGAGTACGACTGCGTCGTGCTGCCCGGCGGTCTGCCCGGCGCCACCAACCTGCGCGCCGACCAGCGCGTCTGCGACGTAGTCTGCGAGTTCGCCGCGACCAAGCATGTTGCCGCCATCTGCGCCGCCCCGTTTATCCTGGGCGAGCTTGACCTACTCGAGGGACGCCACGCCACGTGCTTCCCCGGCCTTGAGAAGAGCTTCCCCGAGGGCGCCTATACCGGCGACAAGGTCACGCACGACGGCAACATCATCACCGCCAGCGGTATGGCCCAGTCGCTCCCCTTTGCACTTGAGTTGCTGCGTACGCTCGCCGGCGACAAGGCTGTCGAGAAGGTTGCCGAGGGCATTCAGCTATGATTTTGGCTTCGCAATCACCGCGCCGCATCGAGTTGATGCGCGAAGCGGGCTACGACATCCGCGTCATTCCCGCTGACATCGACGAGACTCCTTTTGATGACGAAACCCCGCTTACGCTTGTCGAGCGCTTAGCTCGCGCTAAGGCTGCCGCCGTTGCCGCCGAGCACGCCGAGCCCAATGAGTTGACCATCGCGGCCGACACCATCGTCACCTTCGATGGCAAGCTTTTGGGCAAGCCGGCAAACGAGGACGAAGCCCGCACCATGCTCCACGAGCTCTCGGGGCGCACGCACCAGGTCGCAACCGGCGTCTGCATCGTTAGAGCCGGAGACGTAACAGCCCCGCACGCCGCCGAGAGCCTGTCGTTTGTCGATGTGACCGACGTGACGTTCTATGAGCTCACCGACGAGCAGATTGAGCGCTACGTCGCCTCGAGCGAGCCCATGGACAAGGCAGGCGCCTACGGCATCCAGGGCACAGGCGGGCGCATGCTCGTGCATGATATTTCGGGCGACTTCTACAACGTGGTGGGCCTGCCCATCGCACGCGTCGCACGCGCGATTCAAAAACTATCGTAATTGCATCTGGCGCTGGGTATCCCCCAGCGCCTACAATTTCGGCGTACCGTACGGATCCCGACCGGGCATAAGGCCCAGCGGAAAACCGATAGGAGTAAAACATGGATACACTGCTTGAGGCCATTGACGTTTGCGATGTCGATGGCTTTTGCTTTGGCAACTATACGGACGAGGAGGCCGGCACCGGTTGCACCGTAATCGTGGCACCCGAGGGCGCCACCGGCGGTGTTGACGTTCGCGGCGGTGCACCGGCATCGCGCGAGACCGACCTGCTGCGTCCCGAGAACACCGTGGACAAGGTCCACGCCGTCTGCCTTTCGGGTGGATCGGCCTTTGGTCTGGAGGCCGCAAGCGGCGTCGCCCGCGAGCTCGAGAGCCGCGGCATCGGCCTTCCCGTCGGCCCCACTCAGGTGCCCATCGTGTGCTCTAGCTGCATCTTCGACCTCGCGTTTGGCGACCCCACCGTACGCCCCGACATTGAGGCTGGCATCTCCGCCGTGCGCGAGGCGCTCGACAACACCCCCACCATGCTCGAGCAGGGCAATGTAGGTGCCGGCACCGGTGCCACCGTGGGCAAGCTCATGGGCCCCGCCACCTGCATGAAGGCCGGCCTAGGCGCTGCCGCCGTGGCACTCGGCCCTGTTAAGGTGGGTGCCGTGGTCTCGGTCAACGCCTGCGGCAATATCGTCGACCCCTTCACCGGTGAATGGGTCGCTGGTATGCGCGCTGCAGCAGATAGCGACCAGATCGTCGACATGGAGCTCGCAGCCTTTGCCGCAGCCGGTTCTATGCAGATGCCGCTCGACCGCACCAACACCACCATCAGCTGCATCGTCACCAACGTTGAGCTCACTAAAGCCCAGGCCACCAAGGTCTCCCAGATGGCCGCAGACGCCTATGCGCACGCCATCCGCCCCACGCACACCACCAACGACGGCGACACCATCTACACCCTCGCCAGCGGCAAACTAGACGCTCAGACAAGCGCCGCCGTACCCCTAGACCTGCTGGGTATGCTCGCCGTAAGGGCCCTACAGACCGCCATCGTAAACGGAGCCAAAACCGCCAAAACCTCCCACGGAATCCCGGGTGCCGCGAAGTAACCTTACTCGACCGGTTGCCCGGTGGGTCTTGGTTATGTTTGCTGCTCTACAGTCCCATGCAAGACGAAGGCCACATTAAGTGGCCTTCTTTGCATGCGGAACTCGCGACAAACGTAATGCCCGCCCGTCCCCGACCGACTACCAACTAAGATCTTTTCAGCCCAGGCCCCTGTGTACCGCGCGTCGAAGATCTTCAAATTCACCTATCTGACAATCGATTTATAGCAGAGGCCCCTTGGCCTTTAGTTTGATACAAGTTCCGCACGAGCCGGAAAGCACTTAATGTGCTTTCCGTGCGAGCAGGACTGTTCGCAGTAGCAGACTAAAGGCCAAGGGGCCCAGTCAACCTATCAGCAGCGATTACTCAGCAGTTAGTTGAATTTGAAGATCTTTGAGGCAAGATGGTATAGGCCGAGTGTGGTTTTGTCTCCGGCCCGTCCGCGCAGGTTGGTAAAGAATCCGACCACGCCGTAGCGAGCGCGACGATACATGCGCTCGTCGTACTCCTTCAGATCCTTCCACAGCGTCTTCAGGCGCTCATCGGCACAATCTTCCTCGGAAAGCTTGGTGAGCACCGAGCAAATCGCCATCATCATGGTGAAGTAGCCCATCATGTACGAACGCAGACGCGAGGACTCGACGTCCTGGTACAGATGGAACGATTCCATCATGATGCGCGTTACGCGGAACTGCTGACCCAGGCGCTTGACCATCGTGGCCTCATTGACGCTCTGACCCTCGCGACCGATAAAGTAGCGATAGAGGTCGATGTCTGCGTAGTACATGGTCTTGCAGCGCGGCAGCGGCACGTAAGCGTAGATATTATCCACGTAGAACGTGTGTGCCGGCATAGGCAGATTGGACTCGCGCAGTACATCGGTGCGATAGCACAGGCTGTGCATGAGCAGGTTCTGATCGGGACGGAAGTGTCCAATCTGGTCCCAAGAGAAAATCTTTTTGCGCGGCAGGGCAAACTTGTAGCCAATCGCGGTATGCGTGCCCTCGTAAACCTTCTCGTACACGTAGTTCGAGATAAACAGGTCGACGCGCTGGTCGCGCTCCTCAAAGCCACGCAGAATCGACAGCATGGTCGAAAGTGCCGCACCGTCGAGCCAGTCGTCCGAGTCGACAACCTTGTAGTAGGTGCCCTGCGCCTCGCGCAGACCCGAAAGGACGGCGATACCGTGGCCGCCGTTCTCCTGGTGCACCGCGCGGATGATACCGGGATAACGGGCCTCCCACTCGTCGGCCTTGGCGGCCGTCTCGTCCTTGGAGCCGTCGTCCACCACGATAATCTCGATATCGGTGGCGTAATTGCTCCCCTCCAAGATGGAGGTGATGCAATGGTCCATGTCCTTGGCGGCGTTATACGAGGGAATACCGAATGTTATGACTTTATGCATGGCAGGCGATAATCTCATCCGAAAGATCGAGGGCGGAATTGGTCACGGCGTCCATATCGTAGTAACGATACTCGGCCAGACGACCCACCGGGTGGAAGTTCGTCAGGTTCTGGACACGCTCAAGATAGCGCTCGTAGAGCTCACGGTTCTCGGGCTCCAGGATAGCGTAGTACGGCGTCTCGCCCGAGCCGGGCGTATAGGCCTTGGAGTACTCCTTCATGATGGTGGTCTTGCCGGGCAAGACCTGACCGGTCATGTTCTTGAACTCGGTGATACGCGTGTAGTCCTCGCTCGTGGTGTAGTTGACGGTGCCCACAGGCTGGAACTGGTCCATATCGAGCGTCTCGAACTTCATATCGAGCGTGCGGTACGGCAGCGCGCCCAGGTCGAGGTTGAACAGCTCGTCGAGTGGACCGGTGTAGACGATCTCGCCACCATAGACCTTGCCGTCGATCTTGACGGTAGTCTCGTCAATCTCAAAGAGGTCACGGGCGTCTACGTCACAGAATACGTCGATCAGATCGTGATCGAGCATATGCTCGAACAGCGCGGTATAGCCATCCTGCGGCATGCCCTGGAAAGGAGCCTGCGGGAAGTAGCGATCGTCATCGCCCACAAAGACGGGAACGCGGCCAGTGATCGAGGGGTCGATCTGGTCGGGCGTCTGGCCCCACTGCTTCATGGTGTAATGCAAAAAGACGTTCTCGTAGACGTAATCGGCGACCTCGGCAAGATCCGGGTCGTTCTTCTTGCGCAGCTCCATGATGGGCACCTTGACGTCCTTGCCAAAGGTCTCCACGAGCTTTTGGTACAGTTCCTCGCCGCGCTCATCGCCAAAGGCGAGCTTGAGGCTCGCATGGTTAAAGGGCACGGGCATAAGGGTACCGTTGATGTTGGCGAGCACCTTGTGCTGGTAGTCCGTCCACTTGGTAAAGCGCGACAGGAAATTGTGGACGCGCTCGTTAAAGGTATGGTAGATGTGCGGACCATACTCGTGGACCAGGATTCCCGCCTCGTCAGTGCAGTCGAAGGCATTGCCCGCAATGTGGCTACGGCGCTCCAAAACGGCAACACGATAGCCGATGGTTTCGGCAAGACGGCGGGCGGAAACGGCACCGGCATAACCGGCGCCGACAACGATCATGTCGTACGCACCGGCATTAAAGCCTTCAGGCAGGCCTGAGGTAATCTGCATCGATACTCCTTGTCAAAAGCCACACGCTTTTTAACTGGGCTTTTTCTCGAACATACGTCGAGACATATTTATCAGAGCGATTATAGCGCTAATGCGTCCTATAATGAGCTTGCCACACAAGGAAAGCTCAAGCACCGCGGCGTACATTATTGAAAGGTAAACCCGCTAGCAGCGGGTTTATTCGTGTGCAGCCGGGCGCCTGGAGCTTAGCGAAACGCTTGTAAGGAGTAACATGAGCGATTTCCTAAACCGTATGAAGTCTGCCGCCAAGGCCGACCTTAAGACGATCGTCCTGCCCGAGGGCGAGGATCCGCGCACTATCGTCGCGGCCACCAAAATCATCGAGGAGGGCCTGGCAAAGATCGTCATCCTGGGCAACCCCGACGAGATCAACGTTCCCGGCGCTACCGTCATCGACCCGCGCAATGCCGAGAAGCACGAGGAGTACGCAAAGAAGTTTGCCGAGCTCCGCGCCAAGAAGGGCGTTACCATCGAGCAGGCTCGCGCCCAGGTGATGGACGCCACCTACTTTGGCACCATGATGGTCAAGATGGGCGACGCCGACGGCCTGGTCTCCGGCGCCTGCCACTCCACCGCCGACACCCTGCGCCCCGCGCTTCAGATCCTCAAGACCGCCCCGGGCACCAAGCTGGTCTCGGCCTTCTTCGTGATGTGCACCGACACCCCGCAGTTCGGCACCGACGGCACTCTGATCTTCGCCGACTGCGGTCTCAACATCAACCCGTCCTCCGACGAGCTCTCCGAGATCGCCATCGCCTCCGCTCACTCCTGGTCCACCTTCATGGGCAATGTTGAGCCGCACGTGGCCATGCTCTCCTACTCCACCATGGGCTCCGCCGGCGGCGAGGTCGCCAAGAAGGTCCAAGAGGCCGTGAAGTTCTGCAAGGAGAAGGCTCCCGAGCTCGCCATCGACGGCGACCTGCAGCTCGACGCCGCTATCGTCCCCACCGTCGCCCAGCTCAAGGCTCCCGGCTCCTCCGTCGCCGGTAAGGCCAACGTGCTCGTGTTCCCCGACCTCGAGGCAGGCAACATCGGCTACAAGCTGGTCCAGCGCTTCGCTGGCGCCGACGCCTACGGCCCCATCCTGCAGGGCATCGCCAAGCCGGTTAACGACCTTTCGCGCGGCTGCTCTGCCGATGACATCGTGGGTGTCGTGGCCATCACCGCCGTCCAGGCTCAGATGGCTGAGTAGCGCACGCACTCGCCCGAAGGCCGTACGGGCTAACCCCTGAAAACGTCCTCGACCAATGAAACGCCCCCGTTCTGCTCCTCCGGAGCTACGAACGGGGGCGTTTCTGGTCTGCGGATTGTTTTCAGGGGTTAGCCCGTACGGCCTTCTACCGCCACGTAGCAATCAGGGTATCTGGGGTGGACGGCGGCTTGGCTACAAGCTGGAGCTGAGGATCTGAATGATCGGGTGCCGTTGCTGGGAGCACAGGCATTGCTGATGATGATCACTTTGGGACTGAAATTTCCGCCTGCTAGTAAAAAGGCCTCCGGAGCTGTTGCTCTGGAGGCCTTTCGTTTACTTGCAAATACGCGCGTTAGTTGTTCTTGGTCAGGCGCTCGACGTCGTGGGCGATCATGTATTCCTCGTCGGTGGGGATGACCATGACCGTGACGGCGGAACCGGCAGCGCTGATGACCTGCGGGCCGTTGCCCACGGCCTCGCGGTTCTTGTTGTTGTCGATGCGTACGCCCAGCCACTCAAAGCAGTCGCAGAAGGCCTTGCGGATCGACCAATCGTTCTCGCCGATGCCGGCGGTAAAGGTGATGGTGTCCACGCCCGCCATGGAAGCGATCATGGAACCGGCCTGCTGCATGGCCTTGTATGCGAACATATCAAAGGCGAGCAGGCAGCGCTCGTCACCCTCGGAGGCGCGTGTACGGATGTCACGGGCATCATTGGAGATACCCGAGATGGCAAGCAGGCCGGACTGCTTGTTCATCATGTCGTCGACTTCCTGGTAGCTGTAGCCGCCCTCGCGCTGCAGGTAACACACGGTAGCCGGGTCGATGGAACCGCAACGGGTACCCATCATCAAACCGTCGAGCGGCGTGAGGCCCATCGTGGTGTCGCGGCACACGCCGTCCTCGATAGCAGCGAGCGAAGCACCGTTACCCAAATGGCACGAAAGCAGACGGTGGCAGCGCGAACCCAGGATCTCCTTGGCCATCATCCACTCATAGCGGTGGCTCGTGCCGTGGGCGCCGTACTTGCGCACGTGGTACTTGTCGCACACGTCCTTGGGCAGCGCGTAGGTATAGGCGACCTCGGGCATGGTCATGTGGAACGAGGTGTCGAAGACCGCCACGTTGGGCAGCTCCGGATACTTCTCACGGCAATACTCAATCGCCGCGGCCTCGCCGTAGTTGTGCAGTGGGGCGAGCGGGGCCACCTCGAGAATCTTGGCCATAACCTCGTCGTCGACAACTGCGGAATCATCGAAGTGCCAGCCGCCCTGAACGATACGATGACCAATGCCATCAATCGTAAAGTCGGTCTTCTCGAGCTCCTCGAGCACACGAGCGATAGCAGAGCGATGATCGGGGAAAGGGACCTCCTCGGTCTGCTTGGCGGCACCGTTCTCGGAGTGGCCAAAGATGCCCATGTCCGAACCGATACGTTCGCAGTTGCCCTTGGCGAAAACCTCGCGGGTATCGGTATCCAAAAGCTGATATTTAAGGCTTGAGCTGCCGGCGTTGACAACAAGTACGTTCATGAGACTCCTTTGCAGTGCAATACGGTCGACGCAGACCCCTTAAGGCGGCCGCATTTTAATAAGAAGTTATCATATCTTGATAAATAGCTATCAGCATATCGCCCAACGAGCGCAAAAGAGGGGCCGAACGGCGCTCGGTCGTCCAGCCCCTCCCCTCTTGCAATTACTTGCCGTTGACGATGCGCTCGACGTCGGAAGCGATCATGAACTCCTCGTCCGTGGGGATGACGAAGATCTTGACCTTGGAATCCTTGGCAGACAGGCACCAAGCGCCGTCACCACGCAGGGCGTTGCGGGCATGATCCATCTTGACGCCCATAAAGGCCAGACGGTCGGCAACGCCGGCACGAACGGCCGGAGCGTGCTCACCGATGCCAGCGGTGAAGACCAGCGTGTCCATGCCGCACATGGAAGTAGCCATCTCGGCAGCCTTGGCGGCAATCTTGTAGACAAACATGTCGAAGGCGAGCTGAGCATCGGGGTCACCAGCGGCGGCGAGCTCCTCGACGTTGCGGCAGTCGTTGGTCTTGCCGCCGGTCACAGCCAAAAGGCCGGACTTCTTGTTCATCATCTCGTCGACCTCGTCGAAGGTATAGCCGCCCTCGCGCTGCAGGTAGCACACGGTAGCCGGGTCGATGGAGCCGCAGCGGGTGCCCATCATGACACCATCGAGCGGGGTGAGGCCCATGGTGGTGTCCATGCACTTGCCGTCCTCGATAGCGCACAGGGAAGCGCCGGAGCCGATATGGCACACGACGACCTTGCGGGCCTCGCCGTTGGTCATCTCGGCGACCTTCTTGGAGATGTAACGGTAGCTGGTGCCGTGGGCGCCGTACTTACGGATGTGCAGCTTGTCGCAAACGTCCTTGGGTAGAGCGTAAGTCTTGGCGACCTCGGGCATGTTGAAGTGGAAAGCGGTGTCATAGACCGTGACGTTGGGCAGGTCGGGATACTGCTCCAGGCAGAACTCGATAACGTTGGCCTCGGGGTTGTTGTGGAGCGGCGCCAGCGGGGCGACCTCGCGGATCTTAGCGAGAACGTCCTCGTCGACGAGGGAGGAATCGCCAAAGTACCAACCGCCCTGAACGATGCGATGGCCGATGCCCTCGATCTTGACGCCGTTGGCCTCGAGGTCCTTCAGGACGACCTCGATGGCGACCTTGTGGTCGGGGAACTCGATGTTCTCGGTCACCTTCTTGGAACCGTTAGCAGCGTGGGTGAAGGTACCGCCGGTAAAGCAGACGCGCTCGCAGGAGCCCTTTGCGGACACCTTGTGGGACTTGGTGTCGATGACCTGATACTTAAGGGTCGAAGATCCCGCGTTGACGACCAGAACGTTCATGTGTCTCCCTACTAACAGGCGGTGTGGCGCCGCCAGGTTACATACGCTTCAATAATAAACCCAAACGCCCTCGCGCTCGGGTTTATTGGCGTTGATATATAAGTTATCGGTGTCTAAATACTCATGTCCTTTGGCTTGTAAGACGAAATAGCGCGGGGATATACACCAAAGAAGAAATCCCGAGCGCGACAAGCAATACGACTCGAATGCCCGCAGCGCTGCTCAACACAGCGTTGAGCAGATAGAAAAGAACAGCACCCACCGCCACCATCTGGCTTTGAACCGAAATCAGTGAACAGCGCATCGAAGAATCAGCAGCATTTTGAAAAATTGAGTATTTAATTGGAGCAAACAACGAGTACGCAACCGTCTGCAGCACATAGAACACGGGCAGCAAATTAGCCGGAGTAAGGGGGATCAAAAACAAAGCTGTCAATACTAAGCGAATGATGCCGCAAATACGCGCAAAACGGCCCTTGTCGACAAGAGCAATCACACTGGGCACAATAAGCCCCATGGAGGCCGAGGCAAGGAGCTGGACCGCAATGGTCACACCCGAAGCGACGGAATTCATTCCGCGGCCCGCAAGCAGCAGTGAGAAAAAGTCTTCCAGGGCGACAAAAGCAAATGCCTGAGAACAGTCCATGATGAACGCTGAACGAAGAATGCCGTTACGCGCAATAGCGGCACCGATCATCTTCGGGCTAATTCCACGCTCAGGTGTCGCTGTAGTGTCCCCTCTTCGCATCTCAGGAATGCAGACAACGACAACCAACGCCAACACCATTGCGATGATATCTGCCGAAAGACCAATGAGATATGCACCGACAGACGAAATGAAACCGCCAACGCAAGCGGAGATGGCATAAGAGGCATAGAAAACAAATCGCTCAACGACATTAAGTCTTACGAGCTGGTCCTGAGAGACGCTGTCAATGTAAATTGCTTCTATGGATCCGCTCACACATGCAACGGCAAAACCTTTGAGAGCAAACGCGCCGATTAAAAGCAGAGGAGAACGGATGAAAAGCAGGGCGGCGTAGTATCCAAGCATTCCCACGACGCCAACGAGACCACTTGTCTTTCGTCCAAACCTATCAGCAATATAGCCAGTGGGAACTTCAAGGATGAACTTGCTCACTTGATATGCAACCATCATGCTAGAAATCGCTACCATCGAAAGCCCGACGAACTCAAGGTAGACGGTTAGAAAATACAAGATGGTGCTGAAGTTCGACAGGAAAACGAACATCATATAAAGCAAAACCGTACGGTTTTTCATGCTCCGCCCTCCAAGAGTCAGCAATCTAAATCGGAATCTTGGAAAAGCATGAGGGCAAAGCCGTCAGTCATGTGTTACAAGGCGTCAACATTCACTTGACGCCTTGAGGCCAAATGGCCTCACGAAGCGAGATGACGCAATAGGTGAAGAAAT
This sequence comes from Collinsella sp., assembly GCA_048236535.1. Lineage (GTDB taxonomy): Bacteria > Actinomycetota > Coriobacteriia > Coriobacteriales > Coriobacteriaceae > Collinsella. The sequence continues at coordinate 10,650 of DBFAQQ010000038.1, forward strand.
ACCGTCTGGTGTCGATCGGTCCAGGCATTTTGCCGATAGCAAAAGTAGATAGGCAAGGCTACGTCATGCGAGCCTTCGATGGAGCACTCGCTTACTTCCAATCCATTTGATGCGAGAGAAGAGCCAGAAAAACTCAATATCAATCCCCCGGCTTGAAGAAACTCAGCCTGCGCCCTGTTTCCGTATTCGACATCGCGAAAGCGGAAATTAACCAGCTGAGCTTCGGGACATTGATTGATTGCATTGAGACAGGGTGACAAATTAATGGGAACAGCGAGCCTGCCGCCCAGTAACTCACGAATGGTCATAGCGTCAACAGATTGATGACCAGCTGGACATGAAAGAACCCTGAGCTCCTTTTCACCCATATATTTTGAAGAAAGGACGCTGTCCCGTGGTTCCTCAAACGAGATAGCCGCGTCCGAAATTCCAAGTATAAGTGATTCAAAGCATGTTGCCGTTGGCTGATGCCACACATCAAGATGAATCTGAGGGTGCGAGCTTTCAAACGAGTCGTACCAGTTTTCGGAAAAAAGGCGCCCCCGCCCGTGAAGACAGGGGGCGTAAAGACGGAAATGGCCGTCGGGCGAAACGCCGCCGTTCCCCGATTGAGCGTACTTTTTGAGATCGTCGACTTGCGCCAGGATCACGCGTGCACGACGCGCAAATTCTCTGCCCGCCGGAGACAAAACAGCCTCCCCCGCCGATCGGTCGAGCAAAACAATCTGATACTCAGATTCCAACTTTTTGATTGCCGACGAAACGGCCTGCGGACTCACGTGAACGGCGCGAGCTGCTTTGCGCACGCCGCCATAGTTCGCTACCGCTTGAAGGTATTCGAGTTGAGAAAGCTGCATAGGTTACTCCAAAGGCAGCCAAGGCGACGGGCCGTGCGTCCTCAGATGAGGTTCTCGCCCAGGTTCTTGCCGCCGAGGACGTGCATGTGGAAGTGCATGACGGTCTGGCCGGCGTTGACGCCCTTGTTGGAGATGACGCGGAAACCGTCCTCCAAGCCCTTGACCTTGGCGACCTCCTGGATGGCGTGGGCCATGGCGCCCATGGTCTCGGCGGGCACGTTATCGGCGATGTCGCTGTAGTGCTTCTTGGGGATCACGAGCGTGTGGACCGGCGCCTGGGGATTGAGGTCGTCGAAGGCGATGACTTGGTCGTCCTCGTAAACGACGGTCGAGGGGATCTCGTGGTTGGCAATTTTGCAGAAGATGCAATCACACATGGTTGGTTCCTTTCTCGCAGACCAAGGTAATTATATTTGGTCGGGGTGGTTAGAACGAAAGGTTGTCGTCGGTGTTGGCGGCTTCGCCGTCGGCGAGCACGTCGTTGCCGTCGACGTCCTTCAGGAGCACCGAGACCTTCTGCTCGGCATCGGACAAGCGGGTACGCAGGCTCTTGAGGAGCTCGACGCCGCGGGTATAGCTCTCGAGCGACTCCTCGAGCTCCATATCGCCCGATTCCAAGCTGCGTATGATGAGCTCCAACTCCTGCGAAGCCTGCTTGTACGTAAGCTGCTCGACCGGGGTCTTCTCTGCCATATCTGTTTCCTTTCCTAAAGGTTTATCGCTATGAAACGCGGGTTACTCGACCGTATCGACCGTTGCAGCCACGTTGCCGTCTGCCATACGCACGCGGATGGCGTCGCCCGGCTTAAAGGTCTTGGCGCTCGTAGCCACACCGTCATCGCTGTACGCGATGGAGTAACCGCGGGCAAGCACCTTGAGCGGCGACAGGGCATCGAGCGACGCGGCAGCTCGGCCCAGGTCGGACGCGGGTTTGTTGAGCATCGTACGTCCCTGATGCTCCAGACGGGAACTCGCAAGCGCGAGCGCATGGCGCTTGCCATCGAGCCCCGAGGTGCTTGCAACCAGGCGCTCGGGCAGGCGCTCAAAGTTGGAGCGGAATGCCCCGACCGAGCGTACTATGGCGCCCGACAGGCGATCGGCAGTCAGCGCAAGCTCCGATTCGCGACGCTCAACCATAAATGTGGGGTCGTTGAGGCACGGGCGGCACGCAGCCGCATCGAGCGCATCGCCCAGACGGGCCGTATAGGTATCCCAGGCGCGGCGACCGCGCTGATCGAGCATCTCCAGGTCGACCTGGGCCGACCCAATCATCGATGCCATCGCGGCACCCAGACGCTGATGGCGCGCCTCGAGCACATCGGCCAACTCCGTCATAGCCGGCGCCACCGATTCTGCCGCCGCCGTGGGCGTGGAGGCGCGGCGGTCGCTCACCATGTCGCAAATCGAGGTATCGGGCTCATGGCCGATACCGGTCACCACGGGCACGGGACAGGCAGCCACTGCGCGGGCAAGCTCCTCGTCGTTGAAGGTCATGAGGTCCTCGAAGGAGCCGCCGCCGCGCACCAGCAAGATGCAGTCGGGCGCTGGCGTGATGGCGGCGGCACGGCGCAGGCCCTCAATAAGCTCGGCCGGCGCACCCTCGCCTTGAACCTTGGCGCCCACGCAGACGAGCTCGACGAGCGGGTTGCGACGACGCAGCGTGCGCTTGACGTCGTCGATTACGGCACCCGAAAGCGAGGTGACGACCGCCACGCGGGAGCAGAACACCGGTATGCGGCGCTTGCGCGCTTCGTCCATCAGGCCCTCGCGGCGTAGCTTTTCGGCCAGTTGCGCCACTTGTTGACGCAGCAGACCCTCGCCCGCCAGCGAAAATGAGCGAGCGACAAAGCTCATGCGGCCCGTGGCCTTATAGAGATTGAAGCTGCCCTTAAAGCTCACCTGCATGCCATCGCGCAAGTCGAAGGTGCGCTTAAGGTAGGCGCCCTTCCAGATGATGCAGTCAACGGCGGCCGAGTCGTCCTTAATCTGGAAGTAGCAGTGACCGCTTCGGGCATTGGGGCCACGGAAACCCGTGACCTCGCCCAGAACGCTCAGCTGCGGAATGGCATCGAGCGCGCCGGCGGCAATCTCCACCGCCTGGCTCACGCTGAGCTCCTTGCGCTCCTGATCGTCCGAACCGTCGAACTCGGCGGAAACGGCATTGCCGGTTAGATTCCAGCCTGCCACGCAGCCTCCTTTCGTCATCGTGCACAAGGGCTTCGGCCCTGCGCAAATTCAAGTCCAACACATAGTACAGCGCCGCGGGGACACGAATCCCCGCGGCGCCCAGCGACCCAATTTGTTATCGGTTGGAGTTTCTGTTGTAGCGAGCCATAAGATAGAGCAGCTGAATAATCGAGGTGAGCGCCGCAGCCACATAGGTAAGCGCGGCGGCCGTCAGCACCTTCTTGGCACCGTTGACCTGCTTGGAGCTCATACCCGACTGCTCAATATACGCCACGGCGCGCCGACTAGCATCAATCTCGACCGGCAGCGTAACCAGTTGGAACAGCACGCTAAACGAGAAGAAGATCAGCGCGAGGGTCGTGAGCCCGGCAATGTTCATAAACAGGCCCAAGAGCAACACGATGGTCCAGGTGTTCTGGGTAAAGTTGACGACCGGCACGAGGGCGGTGCGAACCTTCATCATGGCGTAACCGCTTTGACGCTGGGCGGCATGGCCCGCCTCGTGGCAGGCAACGGCAACGCTTGCGACCGACCCGCCCGAACGGTTGGCATCCGAGAGATACAGGTTGTTGTCCTGCGGGTTGTAATGATCGGTGAGCTCACCAGCGACGCCCTTGATACCCACGGCGTTGCAGCCGTTGGCGTCGAGCATGCGGCGAGCGACCGTGGCGCCCGTGTCGCCGTCCGAGCGAACCTTGGACCAGGTTTTGTACGTCGAGTTGATATAGTTCTGTGCGGCAAGACCGATCACCGTGCAGACAAGAACAACCAGCAGGTACAGCGGGTCGATGCCAAAGCCGTATCCATAGTAATAAGGCATGCGAATTCCTCCGAATCGAGTTACACGTTGGAGGCATTCTACCCACTCAAGCGGCTAGGCTTCCTTACAGCAATTCAATTTTGCCATCTTTGACCGTCAACCCCATGTTGCCCGAGAGCAGATCGTCCAGGCGCGAGCCCACAAGCTCAAAGCGCCAGCCTTCGCGCAAGGGGCTCTGCTCGGGATGCTCAATATAGTCGGCCAGGTCATCGCGCGAGGCGATGACCGAGGTCGCCACGCCCGAGCGCTCGGCAACCAGGCGAATGAGCGCATACATGAGATCCGTCACGCTCTCCAACTCCGGAGAGATCTGGCGATGCCCGCGCACCATGAGCGGCAGGCGATCGTGCGGGCAGCTTGCGCCACGCTTGATGGCCATGAGCGCACCGTCCACGTCGCGCTCCCCCAACTGATCGGTACCGCGAATGCTACGGAACTCCTCAACGCGCACGGGATTGCGCTTGACGAGCGCAAGCAGCGTGTCGTCGGACATGACCCACTTGCGCGGGATGTTACGGCGCTCGGCGCGGTCCTCGCGCCAGGCGGCGAGCTCGCGCGCGATGCCCAGCTGGTGGCGGCTGCACGAGTTGATGCGCTTGACCTTGCGGAATGCCTCGTGACGGTCGGCGCGATAGTGCGACTCGTCAGCCAGCGGGCGTAGCTCGTCGAGCACCCAGTCCACACGGCCCAGCTCGCGCAGGCGACTCATCATCTCGGTATAGGCGACGATCAAGTACTTGACGTCATCGATCGCGTACTCGATCTGTTTATCGGTCAGCGGGCGGCGCGACCAGTCGGTCAGCGACTCGGTCTTGGGCAGCGATACGCCGCAAAACGCCTGCACGAGTGCGCCGTACGAAACCTGCTGGCGCTCGCCCAAAAAGGCGGCGGCCACCTGCGTGTCAAAAATCGGACGCGGCAGCACGCCCACGGTATGGAGCATGACCTCCATATCTTGCGAGCACGCGTGGAAGACCTTGGTCACGCTCTCGTCGGCCATAAGCTCGGCCAGCGGCGATAGGTCGTCGATTACCAGGGGATCGACCGCGACGCTCTCGGCAGGGGTGGCAATCTGAACCAAGCACAGACGCGGATGGAACGTGCGCTCGCGCAAAAACTCGGTATCGACGGCAATCGCGTCGAACTCACGGGCGCGCTGGCAAAAGTCGAGTAGAGCCTGATGTGTGGAAATGTACATATCAACCCATCGAATAAGGTTAGGCCCGAAAAACACGGGTAGGATATCGGCATTGCCTTACAACTATACTCGGTTAGTCACAGAACGGGAACGTAAGTATGCGCTGCCTTATCATCCACAACCCGGCATCGGGCCCCAGCTCAGATGAAATCTACGCATTCACGCACGCCCTCGCGCAGGGCGGCGACGAGGTCGTGATGCGTTTTATCGGCGATGGCATGGAGCCCGAGGACGCCGTGGCGGACGTGCGCGAATTCGATCGCGTGGTGGTCTCAGGCGGCGACGGCACCGTCTCCAACGTGCTCGATCAGATGCGCGGATGCGGTGTCCCCACGCTCGTCTTCCCCTCCGGCACAGCCTGCCTGTTCTTCAACAATATCGGTAATGCCCCCGAGGCAGCGGCGCTTGCCAAGGCTTGCCGCGCCGGTCGCACGGTCAAAGTCGACATGGGCGAGCTCTTTTGGCTCGACGAGAACGGCAACGAGAAGCGCCACGGCTTTATCATCATCGCCGGCTCGGGCTTCGACGCCGAGATCATGATGAAGGCCGCCCCCACCAAAAACGACATCGGCGAGATCGCCTACTTCCTCTCTGCGCTCGCCACGCCCAACCCTACGGTAGCGCACTTTACGATTGAGCATGACGGCATTGTCGAGGAGCTCGACGGCATCTGCTGCATGGCAGGCAACACCTCGGTCATCCAAAACGACATCAACCTGTTCCCCGACTGTCGCATGAACGACGGCATGGTCGACATCGCGGTTATCGAGCCCGTAAAAACCGTGCAATTGCTGCCCACCGTGATCACCGCTGCGCTTGACCCCGCCGGCAAGGTGCTCGGTCGCCCGCAGTTCAAGATCATCCAGACCAAGGAAGCCAAGATCACCTGCACGCCGTCGCTGGGCATGCAGTTCGATGGCGAGATTATTTCCAGCAACTCCGGCGTCTTTGGCGCCCGCGCACTCCCGCAATGTCTCGACCTGATCGTCGATGAATTCTCGCCACTCGGTAAATAGGAGGACCCCATGAACGACAATCCCCTGCTCGGCTTTATCGTCATTGTTTTGGCCATGCTCGTAGGCTATGCAATCAACGTGATCCACCGTCGGAAGAAGTAATTCCACATTGGTATGATATTCATCCAATTTTCGTCTCCCCTACTGTTTATGCATTTGCCAAACAGCGGGGGATTTTTCATTTCGGGTATTTCCAGACGCTTTATTCAGGTGCAGTAATTGCAGGGAGTCTTTATTTGGCTAAAGCTACAAACTGAGTATAATTAACCACTCATCGCATATTTCATTACGCTTATCGAGTAAGTATCTTTCATAGATGAATATTGTTTCCAGTTCGTTACGCTAGTGGGGTGTCTTTATTGGCTGAAGCCCTCTGGCGACAGAGGGCTTTCGCACGCTGGGAGGGATTATGAGGAAAACTCACCCCGTCAACGCGCTCAAGAAGCTAGGCATAGGCCTCGCCTTTGGAGCTGCAACCATCATGTCCATGCCGACCTCTGCGCTCGCCTGCACGCAGATCTACATGGGCAAAAACCTAACGGCCGATGGCAATACGTATTATGGCCGCACCGAGGACGTTGGCACACGTTACCTCAAGCACTATGGCATTGAACCCTCGCATGGTCCCGGCCATAATCTACGGCTCAGACGAGTCCGACTTCGCATACACCTCGACCAAGACCACATATCGTTATAGCTACGTGCGCGACCACCCTTCGCAGTGGCACGGACGCTGGGACGCCTACTCCGAAGCGGGAATTAACGAGAAGGGCGTTTCTTGCTCTGCCACGCTGAGCACGAGCATGAATGACGAAGCAAAGGCCGCAGATCCCCTGACCAAAACAGGCATCAGCGAATACGTCTACGCCGGCGTCATCCTTGGCGAGAGCGGCACGGCCCGCGAGGGAGTCGAGCTCATCGGCAGGCTCATTAACGAACAGGGCGCCAACGCCAACGACCAGCTCATCATTGCCGACAACAATGAGACCTGGCTGTTCGCCGCGCTTTCCGGCCATCAGTGGATTGCCATGAAGTTGACCGATGATATCGCATCGCTCAATCCCAATATCAGCAATCTCAACTTCAAGGTTAACCTCGATGACACCGTAAACTGCATTCACTCCGAAGGCATTAAGTCCCTATCTGAAGAAAAGGGTTTCGCCAAGTATTTCGACGACGGACAGTTCGATGTTGCCCAGACCTACGGTTCGCCCATCGACAAAACTTCCGTTCACGCTTGGTCGCGCTACGTCCAGGGCCGCGATTACCTTGGGGCTCCGCTTACTGAGGGCACCGACTATGAAATCGTCCAGGACACTAGCGAAAAACCGCGCGCTAAGGTTGGCGCCATGGTAAATGAAATGCAGCCGCTGTTCTTCCAACCCGAAAAGTCCGGTTGGAATACTTTTGAACTTATTCGCGCCTTTGGCAATCGTGGCGAAAACGTTCCCGGCCTCAGCGCCAACACCGATGGCGCCTATTACATCGGCACCGAGCGCAACGGTGAGGCCCATCTCTTCCAGATTCGCAACGGCCTCAACCCTGAAATTGCGACCATCCAATGGGAGATGCTCTCTCGAGCTGAATTCTCCATCGCCATCCCGCTGTACTCCGCCCTGATGACCGAGGTCAGCCCCTACTTCAGCGACCAGACCGTATCTTTCGACCACTGCGACGAAACAGACGTTGTAAACAACGAAGAGCCTGAGAACTCCATCAACTACGTCTTTATGGACATCAGCTCGCTTGCCTTCGAGAATCGTGCCACCCTCGGTGCTGGCGTCCATGCCTATCTTGACGCCCTCCAGAATGAGCTCATCGAGCAGAACAAGGAAGTTGACGCCGCCATGCTGGCCGAAACGACCACCGAGGGCCGCACTGCCCTAGCCAACAAGGCCGGCAAGGCTGCCACCGAGAACACCTACAAGAAGTGCAAGGCCCTGCTCCAGGAGATGCGCGCCTATCAGAAGGCCGGAAACTTCGAACAGCCCTTCACCCCAAGCGATCTGAACACCGAGACCAAGGGCCTCAAGGTGTCCATTACCTACGCCCAGGACGCTCTTGCCACCGACCCGGTCACCCCGGATCAGCCCGGCACCCCCGAGCAGCCCGGCAAGCCCGAGCAGCCCGGCACCCCCGAGCAGCCTGAGCAGCCCGCTAAGCCCGAACAGCCCACCACCAAGCCCGAGAAGCCCGGCAAGTCGGACAACACCACGACCACGGTAACCACCAACAAGACGAACACCAAGGGCGGCCTGCCCACCACTGGCGATCGTTTTGATGGCCGCATGGTGGCCGTATTCGCCATCGCTGGCGTTGCCGTCATCTCCGCAGGCGGTTATATCCTCTATCGCCGCAACAAGGAGTAATCCCTCGCTGGTGCGGGTGGGACGGCACGGGTCGCCCCGCCCGCACCAGCCCGCCTTTTTGACCGGTGGGAAACACCGTCGAAATCTTTTCAAAAAAGATTTCCCAGTACACACTTCGCTGTGCTATAGTGCAGCGCAACAGCAACTAGGTGCGACCGCGCCACGGCATCACGAAAGGAGCCACCAACATGAAGAACACGATGAAGTCTCTCAACAACTGGTGGTGGCGTGATGCGAATACGATCGGTCGACAGTGAGTCCCTCACGCCTGCACTTGCGCTCTAGGTGATTGGAAGGCCTCCGGTTTCGACCGGGGGCCTTTTTCTATCTCGAGCCCGATCGCATTCGCATCACGCGCCTCCGCTTTTCTCTTGCATTCCCCTTCCGAAAGGATTTTCACCATGCCTCAGAACACCAACGCCACCCAGCCCCGCACCGTCCAGGCCGCTGACCGTGGCAAGCTTGACGTCCGCGCCCTCGTCCTGCTCGCCATCCTGCTTGCCGCCGGCTTCATCCTCAACTTCACCGTCGGTAAGGCCATCTCGGGCATCTCGGGCGGCATGATCAGCCCCGAGTTCATCATCTCGGCCTTCTGCCTCACCATCCTGGTCGTTCGCCCCAACATCGGTCAGGCGCTCGTGATCGGCCTTATCTCGGCCGCCGTGATCCAGATCACCACCACCTCGCCGTTCATCGATTTTGCCGCCGAGGGCATCGCCGCCATGCTTATGGCCGCCATCGTCAACGCCGCCGGCAAGAACGGTCAAGTTAAGCCTGTCGTCGCCATTGTCGCCACCTTCGTGACCACCTTTGTCTCGGGCGTTATCTTCATGATCATCAAGATGGCAATGCTCGGCGTGGTGGGCGAGCTCGCTGCCGCCATGCTGCCTGTCGTCGCCATGACCGCCGTCTTTAACGCCATTCTGGTCGGTGCCCTCTACTTGCCCATCCAGAAGGCCCTTAAGCTCAACTAACCCGCTCGGCTTTACGAGCCACCCCATCTTGGCGTTCATTCGTCGCTCGCGTGCCCAAGTACGCTTCGCTCCTCTTTCGCGCCAACCTGGGAGCTCTTGGGGACGCTCTTAAACGACTAGTCATGTAAGAACGTCCCCAATGACTATGAAAGGTATCCATGGAAACGATCATCAACGTCGACGATGTCTCGTTCTCCTATGGCACGCAGACCGAACAGGCGCTCAGCCACATCTCGCTCGGCGTGAACAAGGGAGATTTCATCGGCATCATCGGGCCCTCGGGCGCCGGCAAGTCCACGCTTGCCGCCTGCCTGTCGGGCGCCGTGCCCCACCACTACACCGGCGCGTTCTTTGGGTCCGTCATGGTCGACGGCCACGACACCTGCGAAGTCTCGCTCACCGACGTGTCGCAAATCGTCGGCAGTGTGCTGCAGGATATCGACACGCAGATGGTCGCTTCGGTCGTCGAGGACGAGATGCTCTTTGGCCTCGAGAACTTTGGCGTTCCCCACGACCAGATCGAGCAGCGCGTGAGCGAAACGCTCGAGACCGTCGGCATCAGCGACCTGCGCGACCGCGAGATCGCCACGCTCTCGGGCGGACAGAAGCAAAAGGTAGCCATCGCCGCCATCCTCGCCATGCGCCCGCACGTCTTGGTTCTCGACGAGCCCACCGCGGCACTCGACCCCGCCAGCTCCACGTTGGTCTTCGAGACGCTACGTGAGGCAAACCGCGCACTTGGAATCACCATCGTCGTCGTTGAGCAAAAGGTCGCCCTGCTCTCGGAGTACTGCAACCGCGTGCTCGTGCTCAACCATGGCGAAATTGCGCTGCAGGGCGAGCCACACGAGGTCTTCGCGCATACCGACGAGCTCCGTGCCATCGGCGTAGACTGCCCTCGCGTCACGCGTATCTTCAATAGCCTCGAGGCCGATGGCCTGGTAAGCGGTACCCCCTGCTTGGATGTCGATGAGGCTGAGCGCCTGATTTCGGGCATCGTCGACCCCGCACACGCGGCCATCGAAGCCCAGGCGCCCACCGGTTCCCCGCATGCACCGTCGTTGCGTCCTCATGCCAAGGACGCCGAACCCGTACTCACCTTCGACCATGTTGAGTTTGCCTATCCCAATGGCGGCGCCGCCGTACACGACCTTAGCCTGACGCTCTATCCTGGCGAGCTCGTGGGCATCGTCGGCCAAAACGGCGCCGGCAAGACCACGTTCACCAAACTGCTCACAGGCCTGCTTAAGCCCGCCTCGGGCAGCGTGCGCGTCACGGGACTGGATACTGTCGCGGTCCCCACGAGCCGTATCGCCCGCGAGGTCGCAACGCTCTTCCAAAACCCCGACCGCCAGATCTGCAAGGATACCGTGCTCGACGAGGTCGCCTTTGGCTTGGAGCTGGGCGGCATGGACCGTGCCGAGGCTCTGCGTCGCGCCCAGCTGGTCATCGACCGCTTTGGTCTGCCCGCCGACGAGGCACCGTTCTCGCTTTCGCGTGGCCAGCGACAAATGGTGGCACTTGCCTCCGTCGTAGTGGTTGAGCCCAAGATCGTCGTGCTCGACGAGCCCACGAGCGGCCTTGACTACCGCGAGTGCATGACCGTCATGGAAACGGTGCGCACCATGGCCGAGCGCGGTTGCGCCGTTATCATGGTCTGCCACGATATGGAAGTCGTCTCGGATTTTGCCGAGCGCATTGTGGTAATGGCCGACGGTCGCATCCTCGACCGCGGCCGCACGCACGAGCTATTCTCGAACATCGATCTCATGCGGCGTGCCTACGTGGAGCCTCCCCAGGTTATTGAACTCTCGCGCCGTCTGGCATCTTCCGTCTCGCCCGCTTTTGCGCAGGTGAGCGAGGTCACCGATGTCGTTCGAATTACCAAGGAGATGGTCCACCGTGGTTAACGTCATCGACTACATGCCGGGCGATACGCTACTGCATCGCCTGAACCCCGTCGTCAAACTGGGCCTCGCCGCCGCCATCATCGTCGGCATCTTCTTGTCCGACACCTACGTGGCGCTGCTGGGCTTTTTGGCACTCACCCTTGCGCTGGGCGCCTATGCCGGCGTCGTCGACCGTCTGTTCTCGCTGCTCAAGTTGCTGATCCCGCTCGCGCTTATCATGCTGGTGCTCCAGCTGGCCTTTATGCGCGATGGCAACGTGGTGTGGGGCTTTATCACCGACACGGGCCTCATCACAGGATCGAAGGCCTGTCTGCGCCTACTGGGTGTGGCGTTACCACTCATCCTCATGCTCATGGTGACCAAGCTCAACGACCTTGCCAACGCCTGCGTCGAGGTGCTGCACGTACCGTATCGCTATGCCTTCACCTTTACGACGGCCCTGCGCTTTGTGCCGGTGTTCGGCCAGGAAATGAATGCCATCATGGAGGCGCAAACCGCGCGCGGCGTGGAGTACGACACCAAGAACCCCATCAAGAAGCTCAAGCTCATGCTGCCACTGTGCGTTCCGCTGCTCATCTCGAGCGTGGGCAAGACCGACGCCACGGCCCTGGCAGCCGAGCAGCGCGGTTTTTATCTGCGCACGCGCACCAGCTCGTACAAGCGCTACCCCATCAAGGGTCTGGACATCGCCGTGCTCATCGTCAGCATCGCCCTCATCGCCATCGGCTTCCTGTTCTAGTTCACCACCGACAGCAACCGCCCAACGCAAAAGGCCTCAGCTCGCACCAAACGAGCCGAGGCCTTTACTGTTTCACAGATAAAACCTACCAAAATTAACCTGTCCCTTTTTGGCGGGTCGGAAGCTAGAGGCGGTAGGGGGCGCCGCTGCGGATGATGGATTCGCGCACCAGGACGTCCATGGCGTCGAGGGTGATCTCAGGCATCTCTCGGTACTTCTGCAGCACCGAGAGCTCGGTGCAGGCCAGAATGACGCGGTCGCAGCCGCTACGGGCGAACTCCCACATCACGCGGTCGAACTTATCCATATCGGGCTCACGTCCGGCCTTCACATCATCGTAGATAAGCGACATCACATCGTTCTGACGTTTCTCGCTGGGATAGACGACCTCAACACCCGCAGCCTTACATTCGCGGCCGTAGACGCCCGCGCCCACGGTGCCATCGGTGCCCATGATGCCGATCTTATGCACCGGCTCGGCCGGCATACTCAGGTTGGGGTCGAACTCGCACTCCCCCATCACCGCACCCGCAAGGGCATAGCGCACCGACTCACGCGGCATGTGGATAATCGGCACCTTCGTAAACGACTGGATCTGGTCGTAGAAGTAGTGCGACGTGTTGCAGGGAATGGCAATGTGTGCACAGCCCAGCGACTCGAGTGCCTGGGCGCACTCTTTCATGGTCGCCAGCAGCTTGGCATGCTCGCCGGTCTTAATGGCCAGCGTGCGGTCGGGCATGGTCGACTTGGAGAGTACCACCATGTCGATATGTTCCTGATCGCAGGCAGCAGCCGTATGACGCACCACCTGGTCGTAGTAATACGACGTGGCCTCGGCGCCCATGCCGCCGATAACTCCCAGCTTTTCCATCGCCGCCTCCTTGGTGACGCTTGCGCAATTGCGCGTATCATACCCGCGCCCGCCCGATGCAAACCGGACGGGCGCCGCGCTCATCTACTTGTAATACGTCTTGAACAGCTTAAAGTGGCGCAGCTTGGTGTGCCACATGCGCAGCCAGCGGTTAAAGACAAAGTCGCCCTTCATAAACGAAGGGTCGGCGCCCTTGCCTTCCTTGTCCAGGCGATGCACCTTAGCGCGCAGCTCGGGATCCTTGACGTACTTGTCGACGACGCCCATGGGGACGACCATCCACAGCGCCTCGTCCTGCGCCGTCACAAACTCCGGCTCAAACGGGCGGTTGAACACATACTCGTCCACCACATACTTGGCAACGTTAAAGCCACTGTTAGTGACATAGTAGTTGCTGCGGCCCTGGCGCGTGTTGAAATCGAAGAACTTAAACGAGCCGTCGCGCTCGTCGTACTTAACGTCAAAGTTGGAATAGCCCACAAAGTGAAGGTCCTCGAGTAGCTTGCGCACGCCGCCCATGAGCTCGTCATTGGGCTCGGTGATGATACAGGCGTGGTTGCCGACGCCGTGAGGCTGATGCTCCTCGAGCAGCACATGGCCCAGGCACATCATGCGCACCTTGCCGTTGCGGTCGGAATAGCTGGTGAGCACGCGCATGTACTCGTCGTTGCCGGGCACGCGATCCTGCAAGATCAGGTCGTCAGTGTAGCCGCTGGCATACGAATCGCGAATGACCTGTTCCAGCTCGGCGCGGTCGGCAATCTCATAGGCCTTCTTCTGGCCCTCGAACTCGTGCTGCCACCACATGATGCCGTCAGAAGGCTTCAGAATCATCGGGTAGGGAAAATCAATCTGGTCGAGCACTTCGGCAGGCGCCTCACCCTGGGCGTTCAGCATCGCCATGGTGAAGGTAAAGGTATGCGGATAAGGCACGCCATGCTTCTCGCACAGCTCGTAGAAGATCTCCTTCTTCTGGCACTGCTCGAGCATGCTGTAGGGCGCGTAGGGAGCGACGATGTTATCCGCCAGCTCATGAGCATCCTTGGCCTGAGCCACGAGGGCAACATAGTTGTCGCCACAGCCCACAAGGACAATCGTCTTGTCGGCATGCGCTTGGGCAATGCCGTTGACGGTTTTGAGCATCACGGGCATGGTATCGATATCCACGTTGGGTGTGTAGTCGATAATCTGGCTGCGGTACGCGGGACCCGTCTGGTACTTGCCAAAGACCAGACTCTTGACCTGGTACTCCTCGTAGAAGGCGCGCGCCACCGAATAGGCGTTGATGTCGCCACCGAGCAGCACGGGAATGAACTCGCGCTCTGTAAACTGCAATGCCATGGAAACTTCCTATCATGAACTGCCCACACAACGGGCGGTCTTTGCGCAACTGGTTTATTCTAGCGTGCCAAGCCGCCGGCGCCCAAAGCTCCACCGTATCTATGGCAATCGACGTAATCGTCCAGCACGAAGACGGCGCTCACCGTTGTACGACAATGGGCAATGAACCTACCATTGTTGTAGGATTCAGTATATTGACATCCTCGAACGAAAGGCGCACACGTGCCCCAAGACCATCCGACCGATAATCCCATCCTCAATGCCGCGAAGCGCGAGCTGGCGGAATGCACACAAACGGCAGCTCCCCTACGCACCGCAAACGATGCTTACAACGGGCCTGCCCGTATCGTCTCAATCAACACGTCGGAGCACAAAGGCACGCGTAAGTCACCCGTCGCCGACGGGCACGACACCGTCATCGAGCAGTTTGGCCTCGCCTCCGATGCGCACGCCGGGCATTGGCACCGCCAGGTTTCCTTTTTAGCTGCAGAGTCCATCCAGACGGCGCAGGCGCGCGGGCTCGATGTGCGCAAGGGTGACTTTGGGGAGAACTTCACGACCCAGGGCATCAACCTGCTCTCGCTCCCCCTGGGAACGCAGCTCAAGATTGGCAACGATGTCCTGGTCGAAATCAGTCAGATCGGCAAGGTCTGCCACACCCGCTGTGCCATCTACTATCTCGCCGGCGACTGTATCTTTCCCCACGAGGGCATTTTCGGCGTGGTGCTACAAGGCGGAGAAGCCCATACCGGCGACGACATACAGGTGGTCAAGCTCGGCGATGGCACCTGTTCCTTCACTCCCGCCGACGCACTCAAAGAGGTGGAACAGGCTCGTCGCGAAGGAACCCTGCAGTTGTAAAACCCCACGTTGAAGTAGCTTTTACAGCTAAGAATCCCGTTGCAACAGGGTGCCGTAACGTTAAAGTTGAACTCTATGGTTTCTCAACAATTCACCATTCCCGCAGGTCAAAGCCAAAGCCTCAAGTTCAACTTGACCCTTTGGAACCTTTAAGGTTCAAGTTGAGGTCGAAAGCAGTAGTAGAATACCGTTCGAACCAAAACCTACGATTGATTGCAGAGGGACTGGATGCAGCATTCGAATCATCGCACCGCAGCGCTCATTGCGTCGAAGCCGGCTCGTATCATCACGAGCGCCGCGCTCGCCGTTGCGTTGACGGCCTCGCCGATGCTCTCCCCCGTTGCGGCGTATGCCGCCTCGCAGGCAACGCAGGACCAGCTTTCCGCAGCCCAGCAGAAGATCGAAGCCGCCACGAGCGCCTACAACGACGCCCGCACCAAACTCGATGACCTGCAAAAGCAGATTGACTCCAATGAGGCAAGCATCGAGGAAATCGAGGCTAAGCTTCCTGAGCAGCAGGCCAAGGCAAGTTCCGCCATGCGCGATCTGTACAAGTATCAGAAGGGCACCAATCCCATCGTGAGCTTCCTGGTCAACGCGCAGAGCCTGGGTGAGTTCATCACGACCTGCAAATACACCAACCAGATCACGAGCTCGAGCGTCGACGAGATCGAAGAGCTCAATAATATGCAAACCGAACTCGAGCAGAACAAGGCCGAGCTCCAGCAGGCCAAGTCTCAGCTTGAGGCAGAGCAGAAAAACGCCGAGGATGCGCTGGCGCAGGCCCAGCAGCTCCGCAGCGAGGCACAGGCAAAAGCCGAGCAGGAAAATGCCGCCGAGCTTGCCAAGCTTGAGGCCGATAAGGCCGCTGCCGCCGAGAAGCTCTCAGGCGAGGGCGTAAGCGGCAGCAATTCCAGCAGCCAGGCCACCAACACCAACACCACCATCGACACCACGGTGAACAACTCCAATACCGGTAGTTCCGATTACGATTCGTTCATTAATGAGTGGACGAGCCGCATCGACAATTATCTCGCCGGCTCCCCCATGGCAGGCCAGGGCTACAACTTTGCCGTCGCCGCTTGGAATACCGGTGTCGACCCCCGTTGGTCCCCCGCCATCGCCTGCATCGAGAGCACCAAGGGTGCTTATTGCGCCAATTCTTATAACGCCTGGGGCTGGAGTGCACGTGGCGGCGGTTGGCGCAGCTTTGGCAGCTGGAGCGAGGGCATCTCCGCTCACGTTGCCTATCTGGGCGCCAACTACGGCTCCACCCTTACCCCGGCTGCGGCCAAAAAGTACTGCCCGCCCACGTGGCAGGACTGGTACAACAAAGTCGCCGCTCAGATGAACCGGATCTAAGTGCAACTGCAAAGGGCCCCAACGGGGCCCTTTTCTTTTAGGTAGCGGAGGTATCGACGACGCCGGTCGCATTGGCAACCGCGACTATGACGATCATGCATAGGAGCAGCACACCCAATGCCTTGAGCCAGAGTTTCGCGAGTTTCTTGCCGCGATAGCTGTCGAGCAGTGCGAATCGCCGACGAAGACGGCGCTTATCGAGCAGCGCAAAATGCATAAGCACCATAAGGCCATCGACAAAGAAAAAATACTCGATTATGAGAAGCCACGTCGGGTAGCTTTGGTTTGCTCCCGTAGGGTGAAAGACGGCAAAGTGACTTCCGGCAAAGAACACAAGCAGCGAAAAGCAGACGAGCGTATTCCAAATGCGCCCCAGAGACTCCGGAACGCGAGAGAGCAGACCGCATGCAGCGGAGGCGGCAGGCCCAGGAAGCCCTGCAGGGTTCTGGAGCCCTTGGGGCGTCAACACCGCCTCCGAGGCCGGAGTACGGACAGGCGCAGGCGCAGGAGGCCGCACGGGGCGACTCAGATCGTATGCCGCGCGCGTCGCCCGTCCCAACGCTTCCGCGCTCGCAAAACGCTTGGCCGGGTCGAGTGCCATCGACATGCAGACGGCATCGGCAAGTGGAGTGGAAATGCCGCTCGCCTCGCATTGCTCGCGCATGTCGAGCCCTGGTTTAGGGTCGACTCCCGTCAAGCAGAAGAACAACAGGGCGCCAAGTGCGTAGACGTCGCTTCGCACACTCGTCTGCCCAAACCCATACTGCTCGGGCGGCGCATAGGGCCGTGTCCCAAACTTGACAGTATCGGCATCCGCGCCATCGCGCCATACGCGCGCGATCCCCAAGTCGATAATCACCAGCGATGAAAACGTCAGGCCGTCATCAGGCGTATAGTTGGCACCTGTCACGATGATATTCGACGGCTTGAGGTCGCGATGGATCACCGGCGCCGAAGTCTCCCCCGCCATTGCAAAACCGGCGTGGAGCTCGCCCACGGCATCGCATAGGGCAGGATACAATTCACACGCATAATCGGGGGTGGCTCCCAGACGGTCCACCAGCGCCCCGAGTGTCTCCCCTTCGATGTATTCCATAACCACGTTGAGCTCGTCGCCCACACGACGACAATCGACGATTCTGGGCAGGTGCTCAAAACGCCTGCCTGCCCGCTGAGCGGCAAACAGACGCTCGTATGCCCCGCCGATTTGAGCCGAAGCATCGATGCGTTTGCGGACAAAGGGGCCGAGCGAGCCGCCGCCGGTTCCTTCAAAGTACACGAGCTCGGTTGCTTCAACGGACGAGCGCTTAAGTACACGCTCCACGCGATAGCTGTCGTCGCGATCGAGCGACACCAGGTGCTCGGCAAGCGCTGCGGTCAGCTCGTCATCGGAATATGTTGGGGTCTGAGTATCCATAGCCTCCATCATAGCACAGGGCGCAGACACCCCATGGCATCCGCGCCCCGTTCGTTTGCATCGTTGTTCGACAGCTCCGCCAGCTCAGATATCAGCCGCTAACTCACCGTCTCCTCGCCAAAGCGATACAGCTCCTCGTTGACCTTTTGGAGGCTGCACCCGCGATCGATGCAAAAGATGATAATCGCATCGCGGCGGTCCTTACAATTGAGGATGTTGGCACCCGCCGCCGTCAAGGCGCGGTTGGTCTCCTTGAGCGTTAGCGCCATGGCGAAGGCAATCTGCAGCACCTTATTGCGACTCGGATGACGCGCACCGGTAAAGATCTGATAGCCAAAGGTCTCATTGAGATCGGCCATACGAACCACGCGCGAGCGCTCCAAGCCCTTTTCCTGCAGCAGCTGCTTCAGGTAGTCCGAAAACGACGGGGTGGCAAAGTCGTGCTCCTTGATATAGCCATCGATGTTTGGCGCGTCGAGAAGCTCATTGAGTAACTCGTCAGTCAGCTTTTTATCGGGCATTCGGCCTCACCTCCCCCAGTGCATGCAACATGCTAGAAACCGCTTACGTCCGAACGCTCCCAGCTAGCAACCTGGTCGGGAGACACCGTGCCCAGTGCCTCGAACTTCCAGGAGCCGCCCGCCTTCAAATGATTGGTGTTTGCAAGAGCCGTTCCAACCTGATTGCCATCGGCATCATACAGAACATATTCAATCTGAATGTAGCTCTTTTCCTTGTCCGTGTTATTGGTCAGCGTACCCGTGATCTTATAGGTAAACTGATTGGAAGTGTCTTCAGCCTCGTCAGCAATGGTATACGGTTCTTGCGGTTCTTTTTGCTCCTCAGCCTGCTGTGTCGTCTCGGCAGGTTTTGCCGAATCGCTCGCAGACGAATCGGTTGAGTTGCCGCCCATAGAGCCCACGGCACCGACAATAACCAGCACCACGATGATGCCTAGGACAATCTTGCCGATCGGCTTCTTTCCCTCTTTTGCCATTATTCATCCTTCCTACGATCCGGCTACCGTGCCGGCACACAGCACATCGTAGGAAGGATTAAACTTGAATTCATTAGCTGAGAGCTAAGGTTGCGGTAAACGGCCAATGCAGTTATCCAAACGCCGAGCAAACGCACTTTGCGCGACCGTCTGCTGGCAGTGCGTCAACCCACCGTTACGGATTCCCCAGTAAAGGCGCTAATCATCAACAGGACAAAGAACACCAGGTAGCTGACACTCAGCGGGTACGCAATGACCAGGAATACGACCCAGCCGACATTGGTTTTACCGTCGGCACGGCGTCGCTCGCGATTGTGGCAGAGCCAAATCGTCACACCAATGGCCACAATCAACAGCACAAGCGCTGCCGCCGCCAGCCCGGCAAGCGCAAACATAACGCCAATGCTCACAGCGATGACCGGAAGCAGCAGCAAACCGCACCCGCATCCACCCGGACTATATACGGCAGGCTGTCGGCGTCGCCTCATCGCCACGCCACCCCCATCATCTCTGAGCACTACAGTGCAATGGCCTGCTGAACAGGAACGATCTTATCGAGTTCCGGTTCGATCCGCCTTTTCTCGGCCTCAAGGTCAAACGCCACCTGAGCGCGCAGCCAATAACCATCCGTCAGGCCAAAGTAGCGGCAAAGGCGAAGGTCGGTGTCGGCCGTCACGCGACGTTTTCCCAAGACAATCTGTCCAATGCGTTGAGCCGGAATCCCGGTCTCCTTAGCAAGGCGATATTGAGAAATGCCCATGGGAACAAGAAACTCCTCTTTGAGAAGCTCACCAGGAGTCACCGGCGACAGCAAATCGGCCGAAGTCTCATCACTTGTGATAATCGACGATTTCGACATTCCAAGCCATCTCCTGTCTCCACTCAAAACAGACCCGATAGCGCTCGTTAACACGGATGCTATATTGACCGGCACGATCGCCCTTCAAAGCTTCCAGGCGGTTGCCCGGTGGAACGCGTAGATCATCAAGCGAAGCACAGACCTGCAGTTGGCGAATCTTCCTCAACGCAACACGCTCAAAGGGCACGAACCTCCTGACCCGCACACCCATGGCAAAGCGTTCGGTATCCTCATCTTTATACGATGCAATCATAGTATCGCCTTACGTTAGTAACGTCAAACGTTTCTATAGACTTACATCTCTATTATATCGTACGTTTGTTCGTATTTTCTAGAACAAATTGTCCTTCGCGCCTCAGTCAAGCAAAAGCAATCGTTTGTAGACATCGAGGCCTTTGAGTAGGATTTCCTCGTCAAAGAGCATGGTATCGGTGTGAAGGGCGCTCATCGCATAAGCTGAGCAGCCGTCTGCGTCGATCGGGTTTTCTTGCGCCTCTGGCACGCCCGTGCCCAGCAAGAAGAACACGCCCGGCAGATGGCGCTGATAGAACGCGAAATCCTCGGCGATTAGCAGCGGCTCGTCCACGAGCTGCAATTCGGGCAGAGCGGGCGCGATTCGGGCAAACAACTCAGGGTCGTTATCGACCGGTGGATAGCCCTCGGCAAAGTCAAGATCGTACGTGCAACCCGTTGAAGCACACGCTTCATCGAGCACGCGACGTACGCCCTCGCGCGCACGGTCGAACATGTCGTCCGTAAACACACGCAGGCTTCCGGCCACATGGGCCTCCCCCGCCACCGTGTTACAAACCGTACCGGCCTGCAGCAGACCAAACTTACCGATACAGGGCTCGTCGGTGCCCAGCTCGTCCATCAGCTCGCGCTCGGCAACCAAAAACTTTGCTGCCGCCAACGCGGCATCGTGCGACTCCCCAACCGGCACACCATAGGTCTTAGCGATGTGGATGCTCGTACCGTGAATATGGATATGCGTCTCGCTCGAACGCGCCAGCAGCGGGCCGGAACAGCTCGCCAATGTGTTCGCAGTCAGATCGGGCCACACGTGAAAGCCAAAAATGCGGTCGACCCCGTAGCGCTCGAACACACCGCTCTCGCAAACTGTCTTGGCGCCACCAGTCGTCTCTTCGGCAGGCTGGAACACAAAGAGCACGTTGCGCTTGATGGCACCTGGCTGCTCACGAATCGTGCGATCGACAAAGGTTGCCGCCGCAAGTGCCATGGCCATGTGTCCATCGTGTCCGCAAGCGTGCATCTTTCCGGGATGCGTCGAGGCAAAGGCCGCACCCGTCGCCTCCGCGATGGGCAGTGCGTCCATATCGGCGCGAATCGCCGTGGCATGCGCGGCGCCCGTGCCAGCGTCGAAGAAAGCACAAACACAGCTGGGGCAGGGATGGGTCACTTCACAGGCAAGCGAAGCGAGCACGCCCTCGATATAGGCTATGGTTTGAGGAAGATCGAAATCGAGCTCCGGAATGCGATGCAGGTCGCGACGATAGCGACGAAGTTCTTGGAGCTCGGTCATAAAGGATCCTTTCATGGGGCATATCCATTCACACAATATTGTGATGCAGAATTGTGACGCCCTTGTTTCTAGCATATCCCTGCATTTTTTAAACGTTATATACGAATACTCTTGTTTGCTAAAGTGCAACGTGGTAGGGTCGTTACCACTTGATAGAGGCGCGGGCACGAAGAGCCGCGGGCGAGCCGGCAGGCTTTGACCCCGCGGGGAGGCGAAACCCGCCGAACTGGGTTTTTCAGGCACGAACAACCTGGTGGGCCTGCGGGAAACACCCGCAGGACTGTCTGCAGCAATGCGGGAGCGCTATCCGGACATTGGGTCCACGCTATGCGGATTCGATGCGCAGATGGCGCCGTCTGGATAGCGAGGTTTACGGGACATGGCATTGACCCCCAACGAGGCGTATGCGGCCAAGCAGCCGTTTGTGGACAAGGAGACGCTCGAGCATATCGTCGAGCAGTTCCCCACGCCGTTTCATCTATACGACGAGGCGGGCATCCGCCGCAACATGCAAGAAGTGCGCGACGCCTTTGCATGGAACCCGGGCTTTAAGGAATACTTTGCCGTCAAGGCCAACCCCAACCCGGCGCTCATCTCCATTCTCAACGAATACGGCTGCGGCTGCGATTGCTCGAGCTATACCGAGCTCATGATCGCCCGATCGCTGGGTATCACGGGACACGACATCATGTTCTCGTCCAACGACACGCCGGCTGCCGACTTTGAGCTCGCCGACAAGCTGGGTGCCATCGTCAACTTTGACGACATCAGCCACATTGAGTTCTTTGAGCGTGTTGCGGGGCCCATCCCCAAGACGGTCAGCTGCCGCTTTAATCCAGGCGGCCTGTTCCAGCTCTCCAACGGCATCATGGACAACCCGGGCGACTCCAAATATGGCATGACCACCGAGCAGCTCTTCGAGGCCTTCCGCATGCTCAAGGCCAAGGGCGCCGAGGACTTTGGCATCCACGCATTCCTTGCCAGCAACACTGTCACCAACGACTACTACCCCAAGCTCGCGCGCATCCTCTTTGAGCTTGCCGTACGCCTGGAGCGCGAGACCGGCGCACACGTCGCCTTCATCAATCTGTCCGGCGGCGTCGGCATCCCCTACCTGCCCGAGCAGCAGGCTAACGACATCCACGCCATCGGCGAGGGAGTACACGCGGCATACGACGAGATCCTGGTTCCCGCCGGCATGGGCGATGTGGCCATCTGCACCGAGATGGGCCGCTTTATGATGGGACCCTACGGCTGCCTGGTCACCAAGGCTATCCACGAGAAGCAGATCTACAAGGACTATATCGGCGTGGACGCCAGTGCCGTCGACCTCATTCGTCCCGCCATGTATGGCGCTTACCACCACATCACGGTGATGGGTCAGCCGGGCGGCGCCGACAAGGCCACAGCGCCCGTCACGAACACCTATGACATCACGGGCAACCTATGCGAGAACAACGACAAGTTCGCTATCGATCGCAAGCTGCCGCATATCGACATGGGTGACCTGCTTGTAATCCACGATACCGGTGCGCATGGCTACTCCATGGGCTACAACTACAACGGACGGCTGCGCTCGGCCGAGGTCCTGCTGCGCCCCGATGGCGCGGCCGACCTCATCCGCCGCGCCGAGCGCCCGGGCGATTACTTTGCCACGCTCGACGTGCTGCCGTGCGGCCGCGAGCTGCTGGCCAGGTCGCACGCCGAAAGTGCCCGCCGCCGCGCCCAAGACGAGCGCCTGGCAGTCGCCGCCCAATGGAACAAACGCATCCAGATCGCGGACGCGAAGGAGAAGAACATGGACATCCGCAATCTCGAGGGCTCAATCGTCGCCCTCGTCACGCCGTTTAAAAAGGATGGCAGTGTCGACTTTGACGCACTCGAGCGCCTTATCGATTTCCACCTGCAAAACGGCACCGACGCCATCCTCGCCCTGGGCACCACCGGCGAGAGCGCCACGATGACCGACGACGAGGACAACTCCGTCGTCGCCGCCGTGGTCAAGCATGTTGCAGGACGCGTCCCCGTCATCGCCGGCTCGGGCTCCAACTCCACGCAAACCATGCTCACCAAGTCGCTCACCTACCAGGGCTTGGGAGCCGACGGCCTGCTGATCATCACCCCCTACTACAATAAGTCCAACGAAGAGGGTATCTATCAGCACTTTAAGACCGTCGCCGATGCCGTGGACATCCCCTGCATCCTGTACAACATCCCCGGCCGCTGCGGCTGCGGTATCAGCGAGCGCAACGTAGAGCGCCTGGCCGCGCACCCCAACATCATGGGTATTAAGGAGGCCTCGGGCAACGTCGCCTACGCGGCCAAGATCGCCCACCTGCTGTCAGACGACTTCCGCATGTACTCGGGTGAGGATGCCCTCACCGTGCCGCTCATGAGCCTGGGCGCCTCGGGCACCATCAGCGTGTGGGCAGACGTGCAGCCGCAGCTCGTGCATGACATGTGCCGCGCCTATTTGGACGGTGACGTGGCGCGTGCCCGCGATATCCAAATTGCCGGCCAGCCGCTCATCAATGCCCTCTTTAGTGAGGTCAACCCCATCCCCGTCAAAGAGGCGCTCGCCCAGATGGGTATGATCGAGGCAAACTACCGCATGCCGCTGTGCCCCATGGCAGACGACACGCGCCCTGCACTTACCGATGCTCTGAAGGGGGCTGGTCTGCTTGATTAAGACCGTCATTATGGGAACGGGCCGCATGGGCTCGCTCATCCGCACCACCGCCGAGGGCGTTGTCGACGCCGCCGGTCAATCCGTTTTTGATATCGTGGCCCAGATTGGCTTCGATTTGAGCAAGCTCGAGAACGCACCGGCTGCCGATGTTATTATCGACTTCTCGAACGTCGCGACCTTCGACGCCGTCGTCGCCTATATCGAGCGCACGGGCGCGGCATTGGTCTCAGGCACCACAGGCTACACCCCCGAGCAGATGGACCGCCTGCGTGAGCTGGGCCAGAACACCCGCGTTATGCACTCGGGCAATTACTCCATCGGTATCGCAGCCCTGCGCCATCTGGTAGCGCAGGCTACACGCGAGCTGCCCGGCTTTGACTGCGAAATCGTCGAGACGCACCATAACCAAAAGGTCGACGCCCCCAGCGGCACTGCCAAGTTGTTGCTCGACGCCGTCGTCGAAGCCGAGCCCGAGGCAGGCTACCACCCCGTCTATGGCCGCGAGGGCATGTGCGGAGCACGCGATCCCAAGGAGATCGGCATGCACTCGCTGCGCGGTGGCACTGTCGCCGGCGTCCACGAAGTGAGTTTCTTTGGCCAGGACGAGGAGGTCACGCTCACCCACCGCGCCACGAGCCGTCAGATCTTCGTCAACGGCGCCCTGGCCGCCGCTCAGAAGCTCGTCACCCGCGACCCCGGCTTCTACACCTTCGACCAGGTCATGTTTGCCTAACCAGGTATCAACCGTATCCACGAAAAGGAGAAACAGCATATGAGTAACGCAGCCGAGATGGATGCCCAGGAGATTATCAACTACATCGCCACCGCGCCCAAAAAGACACCTGTCAAGCTGTACGTGCGCGAGAAGCCCGGCATGAAGGTTGCCTGGGGCGACGCACATGTCTACGGCGGCCGTCGCGGCAAGACCGTCTTTGGCGACTGGGATGAGCTCAAGGCCATCCTGGACGCCAACGCCGACTCCATCGATTACTACGACGTTGAAAACGATTGCCGCAACTCTGCCGTGCCCATGCTCGACCTTAAGGGCATCAACGCCCGCATCGAGCCGGGCGCGATCATCCGTGACCGCGTCGAGATCGGCGATCGCGCCGTCATCATGATGGGTGCCATCATCAACATCGGCTCCGTCATTGGCGAAGGCTCCATGATTGATATGGGCGCCGTGCTGGGCGGCCGCGCCACCGTGGGCAAGAACTGCCACATCGGCGCCGGCACCGTGCTGGCAGGCGTTGTGGAGCCCGCCAGCGCCACGCCCGTCATCATCGAGGACGATGTCATGATCGGCGCCAACGCCGTGGTCCTGGAGGGCGTGCACGTAGGCAAGGGCGCTGTCGTTGCCGCCGGCGCCGTGTGCGTCGAGGATGTCCCCGCCGGCGCCGTCGTGGCCGGTGTCCCCGCCCGCGTCATCAAGATGCGCGACGAGAAGACCGACAGCAAGACCGGCCTGGAAGAGGGCTTACGTCAACTCTAGGGTTACGCGGTTTTACCAAACCGCGTAACGGCTCGACGCTACAAACGACCCAGAGCGGCAATCTGACGTTCAACCGTCGGTCGCGTACCGAAGTACGCTTCCCTCCTCTTTCACGTCACCTTGCTCGCCTAGGGGCGTTTTCGCTCATATGACCCAATCCACTGTCAAGAGCCACAATGGCCCCGCCGACCGCT